>NZ_CP010803.1:1030000-1660416 GCF_000960975.1 Martelella endophytica
AATGGCAGGATCATCCTGCTTGAACCGCGCCGGCTTGCCGCGAGCGCCGCAGCCTTCCGGATGGCATCGCTTCTCGGCGAGGAACCCGGCGGCACGGTCGGCTATCGCATGCGGCTCGACACGAGGGTCTCGGCAAGAACCCGTATCGAGGTGGTGACCGAAGGCGTGTTCGCGCGCATGGCGCTCGACGACCCGGAGCTTGCCGGCGTATCGACGGTCATCTTCGACGAGTTCCACGAGCGCTCGCTCGATGCCGATTTCGGGCTGGCGCTGGCGCTCGACATTCGCTCCGGCCTGCGCGAAGACCTGAAACTGCTGGTGATGTCGGCAACACTCGATGTCGGACGGATCGCCAGCCTTCTGGGCGATGCGCCGGTGATCGAGAGCGCCGGCCGCGCCTATCCGGTCGACATCCGCCACCGGCCGCGCACCCCGCAGGGCCGGATCGAGGACGATGTCGTCGCCGCCATCCTCGACATGCTGAAGGTGGAAGCCGGCTCGATCCTTGCCTTCCTGCCGGGGCAGGCCGAGATCCGCCGCACGGCGGAGCGGCTCGAGCACCGCATCGGCTCGGATGTGACGCTCGCGCCCCTTTACGGCAACCTGACCCGCGCCGAGCAGGACGCGGCGATCGCGCCGACCCAGCCCGGACGCCGAAAGGTCGTGCTCTCGACCGCGATTGCGGAAACCTCGATCACCATCGACGGTGTCACCATCGTCATCGACAGCGGGCTGCAGCGGCTGCCGGTGTTCGAGCCCGCGACCGGCATTACCCGGCTTGAGACGGTAAAGGTGTCGCGCGCCTCCGCCGACCAGCGAGCCGGCCGCGCCGGGCGAACGGCGCCGGGGATTGCGCTTCGGCTCTGGCACGAGGGGCAGACGGCGGCGCTTGCAGCCTTCACCCGGCCCGAAATCCTGGCAAGCGATCTTTCGGGCCTGGTTCTCGATCTCGCGCATTGGGGCGTCGCCGACCCCGGCCAGCTTGCCTTCCTCGATCCCCCGCCCGGCCCCGCGCTGGCCGAAGCGAAACGGCTGGTCGGCGCGCTTGGTGCACTCGACGACGATGGCCGGCTGACGCCGACGGGCGAGCGTATGCGCGGGCTTTCGCTGCCGCCGCGGCTCGCCGCCATGGTCATCCATGCCGCCGCAGCCGGGACGGCGCGTGATGCCGCAATGCTCGCCGTGCTGCTTTCCGAACAGGGGCTTGGCGGCAACGGCGCCGATCTTTCCGAGCGGCTGCGGCGCTTCCGCCACGAGCGCTCGCCCCGGGCGGACGCCGCGCGCGGACTTGCCGACCGCATCGCCAAGGCCGCCGGCGAAGCGGGTCGTTCGAACACGGCCACGGATGCCGGCGCGCTGCTCATCCATGCCTTTCCCGACCGGATCGCCATGGCGCGCGGCGGGCGCGGACGGTTCCTGATGGCAAACGGGCGGGGGGCGGAGGTGCCGGAAGACGACCCGCTGGCGGGCGAGCCCTTTCTGGTGATCGCCGATCTCACCGGCCAGGCGGCGCGCGGGCGCGTGCTCGCCGCCGCGCCCGTTTCACGTGGAACCATCGAGGCCGAACGCGGCGATCAGATCGAAACCGTCGAAGAATGCGTCTTCGATCGGGCAAGCCTTTCGGTGCGCGCCCGCACGGTCACACGGCTCGGCGCCCTGGTGCTCGCCGAACAGGCAGGCGTCCGGCCGAAGGGCGAAAGGGCGGCAACCGCACTCGCTGAGGGTCTGGCCACCCACGGGCTGTCGCTGATCGACATGCCGAAGGAGGCGGCGCATCTCATCGAGCGCATCGGCTTTCTCCATCGCAAACTTGGCGAACCCTGGCCGAATGTCAGCCCGGAGGGGTTGCTTTTGAGCCTCGACCGCTGGTTCACGCCGTTCCAGTCGGGCGTGACCGCGATTTCGGCGATTACGGCGAAAAGCCTCGTCAGCGGGATTCAGGCGCTTCTGCCCTACCCGCTTGCCGCCGATCTCGATCGGTTGGCGCCGACGCATTTCACCGCCCCCACAGGCGACCGCCTGCCGATCCGCTATGATGGCGACGAGCCGGTGCTGGCGATCCGGGTGCAGATGCTCTACGGGCTGAAGCGCCATCCGGTGATTGCCGGTGGCGTGCCGCTGCTCCTGGAGCTCACCTCACCCGCCGGCCGGCCGATCCAGACGACACGCGACCTCACCGGCTTCTGGGCCGGCTCGTGGAAGGATGTGCGCGCCGACATGCGCGGGCGCTATCCCAAGCATCTCTGGCCGGAGGACCCGGCCAATGCCGAGGCGACGCGGCGCGCCAAACCGCGCGGAACGTGATAGGGCTCAACGGCCACCAACAGGGAGCAAAGCGTGAAACCACCGGTCGCCGAAATGGTCGAGAAGGATCGCCGCCGCAGCCTCAGACTGCAGACGCTGGTGCGGCTCAGATGGCTTGCCGTCGCCGGCCAGACGGCAACGGCGCTTTATGTCGCCTTCGGGCTCGGCTTTCCGATGCCGATCATCCCCGTCTTCGCGCTGATCGCCGCACTTGCCTTCGGCAATCTGGTGCTCACGATCCGGTTTCCGGCGACCCAGCGGGTCGGCCCGCGCATCGCCTTCTCGCTTCTCTGCTTCGACCTGATGCAGCTCACCGCACTGCTCTACCTGACCGGCGGGCTGGCGAACCCGTTTGCGCCGCTGATTTCCGTTCCCGTGATCATCTCGTTCACCGCGCTGCCGCTGCATCACGCGATCGCGCTTCTGGCGCTGGCCGTCTCCGGCGTCTCGGCGCTGGCGCTCAGCCCGTTTCCGCTGCCCTGGCATATGGGGCTTTCGGTGGAGCTGGAACCGGTGCTGCAGTTCGGCGTCTGGATCGCGATCATCTCGATGCTGGCCTTTGCCGCCTTTTATGCCCGCCGCATCTCGCAGGAAGCGCAGCAGATATCCGATGCGCTTGCGGCCACCGAGCTGGTGCTGCAGCGCGAGCAGCATCTCTCGCAGCTCGACGGTCTAGCGGCAGCAGCCGCCCATGAGCTCGGCACGCCGCTTGCGACGATCGCGGTGGTGGCGAAGGAGATGGAACGCAGCCTTGCCGGCGATTCCGATTATGGCGAGGATGTGCAGCTCCTTGTCAGCCAGAGCCAGCGCTGCCGCGATATCCTCGCCCGCCTCACCTCGCTTTCCAAGGATGACGAGGCGCATATGCGCCGCCTGCCGCTGTCGTCGCTGATCGAGGAGGTTGCCGCCCCGCACCGGCCTTTCGTCGCTGAAATGAAGATCGATATTGCCGGCGAGCCAGGCGACGAACCGGTCGGCCAGCGCAATCCCGGCATCCTCTACGGGCTCGGCAATATCATCGAGAACGCCGTCGAACATGCGGCCCGCACCGTCACCGTCAGCGCCCGCTACAGCGAAACGCAGGTGACGATTACCATCGACGACGACGGTATCGGCTATACGCCGGAAATCCTGCCGCGCATCGGCGATCCCTTCGTCTCGCACCGGCAGAAAGGCGAGAGCCGCGCCGGAGGCCTCGGCCTCGGCCTGTTCATCGCCAAGACACTGCTCGAACGCTCAGGCGCGACGCTGACCTTCGAGAATGCCGGCGGCGCCCGCATCACCGTCACCTGGCCGCGCTGGCGGATGGAAACCGGATCAGAAGGCTGAAACGTTGACCTGAGGCTTCAAAGCATTTCCGCGTTTCATGGAAACGCAAAACGCCTTATCTCTTTGTTTTTTCGCAATTCCGGACGGTGAACCGCTATCCACTTCAGTTGGAATTGCTTCAGGCATCCTCCGCCGGCAGGGTTTGCGACAGGAAGATCGCAACCGTGGCAAGCGCGGCAAACAGCGCCAGCAGGAAACCGGGCGCCAGGGTGAAGCCGGTCTGCTGGATGATGAAGGTGGCAGCCAGCGGCGTCAGCCCGCCGACGAGCGCAAAGCCGATATTGTAGACGAAGGCGACGCCCGAATAGCGCACGTCCGTCGGGAAGATCGCGGTCAGCAGCACCGGCCCGAGCCCCCAGGCGAAGGCGCCGATGAGCGAGATCACGATCATCGCCGGCATCAGTTCGCCGACCCCCTGGTGGATCCACACATAGACCGGGATGGCCGCGATCGCGAGGGCGAGTGCGGCGATGAAGGCCGGCACCTTGATGCCGACGAAATCGGAGATCAGCCCGGCCAGCGGCATCGGCAGCGAGAAGAGGATGATGCCGACGAGAACCGCGGTCGAGACCTGATCCGGATCGTATTTGAGGAAATCGGTCAGGTAGGAGTTCATGTAGAGATAGAGCAGCGGAACGGTGGCCGCGCCGAGCCCGGTGACGAACAGGCCGATCCACACGGCGCGGCGATGGTCACGGAAAAGCGCCGCAAGCGGCACCTTGTGGGTGGCGGCCTCCAGCTCGGCGAAGGCAGGGCTTTCGGAAAGGCGCGCACGCAGGACGAAACCGGCAATCGCCACCAGCCCGCCGATGAAGAAGCCGATGCGCCAGCCATAGGACAGGACCGCGGCATCGGAAAGCAAAAGCTCGATTGCCCATTGCACCGCCTGGGCGGCGAGCATGCCGACATTGATGATCATGAACAGGAAGCCGCAGGCAAGGCCGCGGCGTTTCGGCATCGTCTCGGTGATCAGCGTCATCGCGCCGGGGATCTCGCCGCCGAGGCAGAGGCCCTGCACCATGCGCAGCGCCACGAGCGCGATGGTGGCGGAAATGCCCCAGCTGGCATAGCCCGGCATGAAGGCGATGAGGAAGGTGGCACCCGCCATGCCGGCGATCGACACCCTCAGCATCAGCTTGCGGCCGTAGCGATCGCCGAAATGGGAAAACAGGATGCCACCGATCGGGCGGACGAGATAGCCGGCGGCAAAGACGGCAAAGGCGGCAAGAAGTCGGGTTGCCGCGGCTTCGGAAGGAAAGAAGGTCTTGCCGATCTGCGAGGCGAACGAGGCATAGATCACAAAATCATAGAATTCGAGCCCGC
Organism: Martelella endophytica; assembly: GCF_000960975.1. NCBI lineage: Bacteria > Pseudomonadati > Pseudomonadota > Alphaproteobacteria > Hyphomicrobiales > Aurantimonadaceae > Martelella > Martelella endophytica. Next base: position 1,034,957 of record NZ_CP010803.1, read on the forward strand.
CGCCCATGCTGCCGAGAAAGAGCGCGCGGTTGCGCTCGCTGGCCGTGACTGTCATCTGTTCCCCCTGGCATTCACGAAGTTGCGGCGATGACGTTGACCGATTGCGGCCGCCGAGGCAAGAGCAGACAAGGCGCGCCCGCGGGCGGGTTCCGCAGCCCCTGTGACCGTCCTGCGCCGCCGAAACGGCAGCCCTCACGCCTTCTTGTGTTCTTTCGAGGCGATTTGGGCGATTTCTTGCGATTTACGAAGGGGCTAGAGGGTTTACCCGGTGGCGGCGGGGAGTCATAAACGTCCGGACGAAAACAAATAAGCGGCGAAACCCGCAAAGAGCAGGATGATGAGCACACAGGAAACGACCGGTGCGGAGGAAAACCACGAGGTGACAGCGGAGGGTCTGCCGCCCGGCGACCTCAGCCTTTTGATTGTCGATGACGATGCGCCGTTGCTGCGCCGGCTGGCGCGGGCGATGGAAAGCCGTGGCTTCGATGTCGATACCGCCGCCTCCGTTGCCGAGGGCGTCGAGCGCGCCGGCGCCCGGCCGCCGAAATATGCGGTGATCGACCTGCGGCTCGAGGATGGCAGCGGGCTCGACGTCATCGCCGCGATCCGCAAGGCGCGCGACGACACGCGCATCGTGGTGCTCACCGGCTATGGCAATATCGCCACCGCCGTGACGGCCGTGAAGCTCGGCGCGCTCGATTATCTGGCAAAGCCAGCCGATGCCGACGATATCGTGCACGCGCTGACGCAGCAGCCTGGCGAGAAGGTATCCCTGCCCGAAAATCCGATGTCCGCCGACAGGGTCCGCTGGGAGCATATCCAGCGTGTCTACGAGATGTGCGATCGCAACGTCTCCGAAACCGCCCGCCGGCTCAACATGCACCGCCGCACGCTTCAGCGCATCCTGGCCAAGCGCGCGCCGAAATAGGCTCAGCTCTCGTTCTCGAACTTCTCCAGCGCCAGTTCCGCATCGGTCAGGCGCTGGCCGGCGAGCCGTGCGAAGGCGAGGGTCAGCATCTTCCGGCGTGCCGGCGGCAGCCTGTGCTCCGGCGCTCCGCGGATGACTTCGGCATGGTAACGATCGGCGAGGATCAGGCCGCAATCTTCCGGGAAGATGTCGAGCGGCACGCCCTGATGGGTGGCAAAGAACAGCCGGTCGCAGAAATCGCGATACTCCGGCCATTTCCGGTCCACCCGGAAATCCTCGATCGAGGTCTTGATCTCGATGACCCAGATTTCGCCCTTTTCCGAAATGCTGATGAGGTCGGCCCGCCGGCCGTTTCTGAGCGTCATCTCGCTGATGGCGGCGTGGCGCATATGGGTAAGCAGGTGCTGAACGCCGCGCCGCACCATCATGGCACGTTCCGACTGACGGCCGTCCGCCGTCGGGTTCCGACCGTGCAGTTCGACTATCGCCATGGGAACTTCCTTCGCTCGCAATGCATTATGTCATGATCGCGGCGACAAAGGGGCAATCAAATGTCCGGTTGTTGCCGCCCCGCAACCAATTGTTAAACATAAAATGATATATGCCAGATAAATTGTATCGACAGCAACGCCGCCGAAAGATCCTCCATGCTCATTAAGAACGCCCTGATTGCCATGTCACTGGTCAGCCTGATGGCTGCCGCCGGCTGCACGACCACCGACATGTCCTCTTCCAGCACCATGGCGCCGATCTCGGCCTATGCGGCTTATAACGACGACGGTTTCGACCTCCCACGCGTGCCGATCACGCAGGTCGATGACAAGTACCGCCGCCAGATCATCAATTACACCACCGACGAGGCCCCCGGTACCATCATCGTCGATACCAAGGACCGGCTGCTTTACTACGTGCTGGAGGACGGCAAGGCCGTTCGCTACGGCATCGGCGTTGGCCGCGACGGCTTCCGCTGGTCGGGCGATGCCTATGTCGGCCGCCGCGCCGAATGGCCGACCTGGTATCCGCCGTCAGCCATGGTCAAGCGCCAGCCGGAGCTGAAGGAATTCGCCGGCGGCATGCCGCCCGGCATCATGAACCCGCTCGGCGCCCGCGCCCTCTACCTCTACAAGAACGGCAACGACACGATGTTCCGCATCCACGGCAACCCGGACTGGACCTCGATCGGCCAGGCGGTGTCTTCCGGATGCATTCGCATGATCAACCAGGATATCATCGACCTTTATGCCCGCGTCGACCCCGACAAGCGCACCAAGGTGATCGTGCTTCCGGGTTGAGACCGGCGCAGCTTCGACAATCTGAAGGGCGGCTCCCGCGGAGCCGCCTTTTTTCATGCCGTCTTTCATATTCGTCTCACCGCCCGAACAGCGCATCGGTCGCCGGCAGGCCGGTGATGGCTGCGACCGCGATCAGCAGATAGGCGACGACGCGGAAGACCTCCGGCCGCGCCAGCGGAAAAAGCCGCATGCCGATGATGACGCCGAGAAGATAGGCGGGCTCGACGATCGCCACCAGTGGCAGGACCGAGAGATCGAGAAGGCCGCCGGCCGTGTAGGACAGGAACGAGACGATACCGCTCAGCGTGAAGAACAGCATGATATTGGCGCGGGCGATATGGTGTTCGCGGTCGGAACCGAGCCAGAGCGCGACGACCGGCGGCCCGGCGATCTGCGCCAGCCCGCCGAAGAAGCCTGCCACGGTTCCCGTTCCGACAAGAAGCGGCGCCGTCAGCCGTCCCCGGTAGCGCGCGCCCGAAACCAGAAGCAACAGCAGCAGGACAACGATCACCGAGATCGCCCAGCGCACCACGAGCGGATCGAGGCGGGCGAGCATCGCCGCGCCGGCCGGCACGGAAATCGAGGCACCGGCGACCATCAGCAGCACCTTGCGTTTCTCGCCGAGCCTGAAGGCCGAGGGCACGGTGGGCAGCGTGCCGATGAAATCGACCAGCATCAGCAGAGGTGCCGCGACCCGCGGCCCGATGACCAGGCTTGCAAGCGGCATGAAGATCATCGCCCCGCCAAAGCCGGAAAAGCCGCGCGCCATGCCCGCAACGCAGGCGAAAGCGGCAACGAGGGCAAGGGACGCCGGCGAATGCGCGGCAAAGGCTTCTGCGAAGAACGACATCGAGGATTCCGGGCGGGTCGTACCGCGCTTACCATATCGGACCGGCAAGTAAAATCGGCCGTATCGGTTGATTTTGCCGCCCGCTCGAATATGTAGACCCCGAAACGCGCCGTTGGCGCTTGCCCGGAAAAGGTCACGCCGATGCAGACCCCCTATTACCTCATCGACAAGAAGCGCCTGAAGGCGAACATGGAGAAGATCGCCTGGTTGCGCGAGGCCTCCGGCGCCAGGGCGCTGCTGGCGCTCAAATGCTTCGCCACCTGGTCGGTCTTCGACCTGATGAGTGAGTATATGGACGGCACGACCTCCTCGTCGCTTTATGAGGTCAAACTCGGCCACGAAAAATTCGGCGGCGAGACCCATGCCTATTCGGTTGCCTATGCCGAGGACGAGATCGACGAGGTCCTCGCCAATTGCGACAAGATCATCTTCAATTCGATCGGCCAGCTGACGCGCTTCGAAGCGCAATCGGCCGGCAAGATCCGCGGGCTCCGGGTCAATCCGCAGGTCTCGAGCTCCGATTTCGACCTTGCCGACCCGGCGCGGCCCTTCTCCCGCCTGGGCGAGCATGATCCGGCTGCAATCGAGACCGTGCTCGACCGCGTTTCCGGTTTCATGTTTCACAACAATTGCGAGAATGAGAGCTTCGAGCGGTTCGACGAGATGCTCGACGTCATCGAAACGCGTTTCGGCCATCTGCTGTCGCGGCTTGACTGGGTCAGCCTTGGCGGCGGTATCCACTTCACCGGCGAGGGCTATCCGCTGGAAACGCTGGCAGCACGGCTGAAGACCTTTTCCGAAAAATACGGCGTGCAGGTCTATCTCGAGCCCGGCGAGGCGGCCATCACCGGCGCGGCGACGCTGGAAGTGACCGTGCTCGATACGCTGAACAACGGCAAGGACCTCGCCATCGTCGACAGCTCGATCGAGGCGCACATGCTCGACCTGCTGATCTATCGCGAACGGGCGAAGCTTTCTCCCGACACCGGGCCGCACAAGGTGATGATCTGCGGAAAATCCTGCCTTGCTGGCGATATTTTCGGCGAATTCTCCTTCGAAGAGCCCGTCAAGGTCGGCGACCGCCTGTCGATCGAGAACGCGGCCGGTTATACCATGGTCAAGAAAAACTGGTTCAATGGCGTGAAGATGCCGGCGATCGCGCATCGCGAGGAGGATGGAACCATCCGCGCCATCCGCCAGTTCGGCTATGAAGACTATAAATCCAGCCTTTCCTAGGGGCTAAACACTCACGGAGCGGGACACCGCTCCAACCCTTGATTTCAGGCAGAGACAGAAACTGCCTAAAACCGGAGGCGTTGTCCTGATGAAAAAGAATGTCCTGATAATCGGCGCCGGCGGCGTCGCCCAGGTGGTGGCCCACAAATGCGCGCAGAACAACGATGTGCTGGGCGACATCCACATCGCCTCGCGCACGAAATCGAAATGCGATGCGATCATCGCCAGCGTTAACGACAAGAACGCGATGAAGCAGGCGGGCGTGCTCGAGGCCCATCAGCTCGACGCGCTCGACATTCCAGCGACCGTCGCGCTCATCAAGAGAACCGGCGTCGAGATCGTCATCAATGTCGGCACGGCCTTCCTCAACATGTCGGTGCTGGAGGCCTGCCTCGAGACGGGTGCCGCTTATATCGACACCGCGATCCACGAAGAGCCGAACAAGATCTGCGAGACGCCGCCCTGGTACGGAAACTACGAGTGGAAGCGCAAGGAGCGCTGCGCCGAGAAGGGCGTGACCGCGATCCTCGGCGCCGGTTTCGATCCGGGCGTCGTCAACGCCTATGCGCGGCTTGCCAAGGACGATTATGTCGACGACATCACCGATATCGACATCGTCGACATCAATGCCGGCAGCCACGGCAAGTATTTCGCCACCAATTTCGATCCGGAAATCAATTTCCGCGAGTTCACCGGCGTCGTCTATGCCTGGCAGAACAATGAATGGACGACGAACCAGATGTTCGAGATCGGCCATGAATTCGACCTACCTGTCGTCGGCAAGCAGAAGGCCTACATGTCCGGCCATGACGAGATTCACTCTCTGGCCAAGAACATGGGCTCGCCCAATGTCCGCTTCTGGATGGGGTTCGGCGACCATTACATCAACGTCTTCACCGTGCTCAAAAGCCTCGGCCTGCTGTCCGAACAGCCGGTGAAACTGGCGGAAGGCCAGGAAGTCGTGCCGCTGAAAGTGGTCAAGGCCGTACTGCCCGATCCCTCCTCGCTCGCCCCCAACTATACCGGCAAGACCTGCATCGGCGATTTCGTCAAGGGCACGAAGAACGGCGAACCGGCGGACGTGTTCATCTACAACGTCTCCGACCACAAGGACGCTTATAACGAAGTCGGCAGCCAGGGCATTTCCTACACCGCCGGCGTCCCCCCGGTCGCGGCCGCCATGCTGGTGGCTTCGGGCGAATGGGACGCGAAGACCATGGTCAATGTCGAGGAGCTGAACCCCAAGCCCTTCCTCCACATCCTCAACCACATCGGCCTGCCGACCCGGGTGAAGGACAAGGATGGCGACCGGGCGCTCGATTTTTCGAAGTAGGTCGCTCGTCACGAGGTTACGAAACCCCGCCCGTCAAACGGCGGGGTTTTTCTTTGCCCGCTTCGTGCTAAAACCCGTGACAACCAAACAGGCGGGCCTGAGCGATGGCGCTGAAAGACAAACGCATTCTCCTGATCATTGCCGGTGGCATCGCCGCCTACAAGAGCCTCGACCTGATCCGCAGGCTGAAGGAGCGCGGCGCCGTCGTTACCCCGGTGATGACGTCAGCCGCACAGCAGTTCGTCACGCCGCTTGCCGTCGGCGCACTTTCGGGCGGGACGGTTTTCACCGATCTGTTTTCCCGTGCGGACGAGCACGATGTCGGCCATATCCGGCTTTCCCGTGAGAACGACCTGATCGTGGTCGCCCCGGCGACCGCCAATCTGATGGCGAAGATGGCGGCGGGGCTTGCCGACGATCTGGCAAGCGCCGTGCTGCTTGCCCGCGACTGCCCGGTTTTGCTGGCGCCTGCCATGAACCCGAAGATGTGGTCTGCCGCGCCGACGCAACGCAATCTGCAGACACTTGCCGCTGACGGCGTCATGACCATCGGCCCCGCGCGCGGCGAGATGGCCGAAAGCGACGAGGCCGGTGTCGGCAGGATGGTCGAGCCGATGGAGATCGTCACCGCTGTCGAGGCCTTTTTCGATGAAGCGCCAAAGCCGCTTGCCGGCAAGCGCGCCGTGATCACCTCCGGCCCGACCCATGAAGCGATTGATCCGGTACGCTATATCGCCAACCGCTCCTCGGGCCGGCAGGGGCATGCGATTGCTGCGGCGCTTGCCCGGCTCGGTGCCGAGGTGACGCTGGTTTCCGGCCCGGTGACGATTGCCGATCCGGCAGGCGTCAACGTGGTGCATGTCGAAAGCGCCCGCGAGATGCTTTCTGCCGTCGAAGCCGCACTTCCCGCCGATATCGCCGTCATGGTCGCGGCCGTTGCCGATTGGCGTGCCGCCGATAGCGCCGACCAGAAGATGAAGAAGAAGCCCGGCGAGGCCCCCCCGCCGCTGCAGCTTGTCGAAAACCCCGATATCCTGAAGACCATCGGCCATCACGCCAACCGCCCTCGCCTCGTCGTCGGTTTTGCCGCCGAGACCCGCGATGTCGCGGCCTATGCCGCTGACAAGCTCGCCCGCAAGGGCGCCGACCTGATCGTCGCCAACGACGTGTCGAAGGAAGGCGTCATGGGCGGTGTCCGCAACCAGGTGATGCTGGTGACGAAGGATGGCGCGGAGGCCTGGCCCGACATGGACAAGGCCGAGGTCGCGGAAAAGCTGGCGGCGTGGATCGCGAAGCGGTTCTGAAGCAAGAGCCTGCTACCGCACCTCCCGGATCCGCGCGAGAACCGCTTCGCGAAGCTTCGGCTCAAGCCCGCTCAGTGCCGAATCCAGCGCCTTCATGCGCCGGCGCAAGGTGCTGACCTCGTCGAGAAGGTCGAGGATCACCGGCACCGCCTCGTCGTTGACAGCCATGTCCTCGGTCAGCTCGACGATCAGCGAAAGGCGGGCAATGTCGGTTTCGTCGAAGGCCGGGCCGCGTTCGCTGCGGCGCGGTTTTACCCAGGCTTCGGTCACGCAGATGGAAAGGCGCTCGGCGTTCAACCGGCGCACCCGCGTCAGGACTTCGGTTTCTGTCAGGGTCACCATCACTGATTTCCTTTCCAGCCGGCCCGCGGATCATAGGCGTGCTGCGACCGCCATTCGCGGATGGCCTTTTCCAGCGCCTCGTCGGGCTGTGACGGCAGGACGAGCTTGACCGTGACCAGCAGGTCGCCGGCGCCACCGCCCTTTTTCGGCGCGCCCTTGCCCTTCAGCCGCATCGTCCGACCGGAACTTGTGTTCGGCGGAACCTTCAGATTGACCCGACCGGTGATGGTCGGCACCGCGACGGTCGCGCCGAGCACGGCCTCATCAATCGACACCGGAAGCTCCATCTTCAGGTCATCGCCGTCGCGCGCGAACACCGGATCAGGGGCCACGGTGACACGCACATGGGCATCGCCCGGCGGACCGCCATTGACGCCCGGCTCACCCTTGCCGGCAAGCCTCAGCGTCGTGCCGTCGGTGATCCCGGCCGGAATGGTGAGTTCGATGCGGCCGCTGTCGGGCAGGCCGACCGTCTTCTTGCCGCCGGTCAGCGCCTCGCGAAAGCCGACGGTCAACTGGAACTGGACGTCGCGACCGCGCATCTTCATCTGCCCTCCGCGCGCAAAACCGCCGCCTGAGAAGCCGCCGCCGCGCGCATGGCCAAAGGCCTGCGAAAAGAAGTCGCCAAGGTCGTCAAAGCTGCCGTCGAAACCATAGCGCTCCGACGGGTCGGCCTCGGCGTGGCTGCGGTAATATTGCCGCTGCGGCCGCTCCTGCTGGTTGGCGTCGATCTCGCCGGCATCGAAGCGCTTGCGCTTCTCCGGATCGCCGAGAAGGTCGTAGGCCGCGGTCACGCGGCTGAATTCATCGGCCTTGGCCTTGTCGCCCGGATGCAGGTCCGGATGCAGCTTTTTGGCAAGCTGGCGATAGGCCTTCTTGATCTCGGCTTCGGAAGCAGTCTTCGAAACGCCGAGGACATCATAAGGGTCTCTCACTTGGTCTTGAACCATGGTCGTCCTGAAAGCTGACATGTGTTGAATGATTTGCCTTGGAGATAGGAATTAATTCCCGTTGCTTCCAGTACCGCGCCGGTTTGTCGCGCTGTTTTTGCCATGTGCCGGTAGCAACATGCCTTGCCAAGCGCGAATAACCTACATATATACGCAGTATCGTATATTTAGCGAGGAAATCGTCATGTCTCTCGATCGTATGGTTCTGGCCTTTGCCGGAGTGATGGTTCTGGTTTCGGTGCTTCTGACGGTCTTCGTCAGCATCTACTGGCTCTGGCTGACCGCCTTTATCGGCTTCAACCTGCTGCAGTCGGCCTTCACCGGCTTCTGCCCGGCGGCCATCGTGTTCCGCAAGCTCGGGATCAAGCCCGGCAACGCCTTCTGAAAGCGAGATTTCCGATGCGACATGCTCTGACGAAGACCGGCGCGATGCTGCTTGCCGCGCTCGCCTTCACCGGCACGGGCCGGGCCGCGAGCCTGACCGCCGCCCCCGTCACCGTGCCCGAATGGAAGGCGGTCTATGGCGAGGTCGAGGCGCGCGACACCGTGCCGGCGCGGGCACGCATCGGCGGCACACTCGAAACGCTGACGGTGGCCGAAGGCGACAGCGTCAGCGAAGGCGATGTCATCGGCACGATCCACGACGACAAGCTCGACTTCCAGGTGAAGGCCTATGAGGCCGAACTCAAGGGGCTGCAATCCTCGCTCGAAAATGCCCGCTCCGAGCTCGAGCGTGGCGAAAGCCTCAATCAGCGCGGCGTGATGAGCAATCAGCAGCTCGACACGCTGAAAACGCAGGTGGATGTCGTCGTCAACAATATCGCGGCAACCACCGCCAATATGGAGGTCGTGCGCCAGCAGATGCGCGAGGGCGATATTCTGGCGCCGGCTTCCGGTCGGGTGCTGAGCGTGCCGGTGGTCGAAGGCTCCGTCATCCTTCCGGGCGAGACGGTTGCGACCGTCGGTTCCGGCGGCTTTTATCTCAGGCTCGCCATCCCCGCCCGCCACGCTGCCTATCTGAACGAGGGCGACGAGATCGACATCAGCCGTCCTGAGGCCAACGGGGAGACCAGCGCAACCGGCAGGATCGCCAAACTCTATCCCGAACTCGAAAACAACCGCCTCATCGCCGATGTCGCCGTCGAGGGGCTGACACCGCGCTATGTCGGCGAGCGATACCTCGTGCGCGTGCCGATCGGCGAGCGGCAGGCGCTGATGCTGCCGGCCGACGCCGTCACCACCCGAAACGGCCTCGACTTCATCACCGTGACCCTTGCGGGCGGTGAAAACCGCGAAAAGACCGTGGTTACCGGCGCACGGGAGACCCTTGGCGGGACCACGATGATCGAGGTGCTGACCGGGCTTCAGCCCGGCGAAACGGTGGTCGTGCCATGAAAAAGCATCCTCTCGGCATTGCCGGCGGACTGACGAAAACCTTCATCACCTCGCCGCTGACGCCACTCTTCCTCCTGGCGGCGCTGGCGCTCGGCCTCGTCGCGCTGTGGACGCTGCCGCGCGAGGAGGAACCGCAGATTTCCGTGCCGATGGTCGATATCATCGTTCAGGCGCCGGGACTGAAGGCGGAAGACGCCGTCAAGCTCGTCTCCGAACCGCTCGAGACGATCATCAAGGGCATTAACGACGTCGAACATGTCTATTCGCAGACATCCGACAACCAGGTCATGGTCACGGCCCGCTTCAAGGTCGGCACGCCGGCGGACAGCGCGGTTCTGCGCGTCCACGACAAGGTCATGGCCAATATCAGCGCCATTCCCGTCGGCATTCCCGAACCGCTGATCGTCGGCCGCACCATCGATGATGTCGCGATCGTCGCCCTGACGCTGACGCCGGACCCGGCAAAGGGGGCCGGGCTGACGGCGAGCGACCTTTCACGGGTTGCCCGCGAGATGCAGACCGAACTGACCCGCATCGACGATGTCGGCACCACCTATCTCGTCGGCGATACCGGCTCGGCGATCCGCGTCGAGCCCGATCCGGAGCGGCTGGCGCTTTACGGCGTGACGCTGAAGGCGCTGACCGGCAAGGTGACCGCCGCCAATCGAGCCTTCCCGACCGGCACCGTGCGCGACGGCGGACTGCAGATCGGCGTGATGGCCGGTGAAACGCTGTCGACACCCGCCGAAATCGGCAATCTTCTGCTGACAACGGCGGATGGCCGGCCGGTCTATGTCCGCGATGTTGCGGATATCGCCTTCATTCCCGACGACACGGAAGCCGTCAGCTCCGCCGTCACGCTTGGCGCCGACGGCACGATGAACCGCGTCCCGGCCGTGAGCCTTGCCATCGCCAAGCGCGCCGGCGCCAATGCGGTGACTGTGGCCGATGCCGTCCTTCATCGCACCGAGGCGCTGAAGGGTACGGTCATACCGGATTCGATGACGGTTTCCGTCACCCGCGATTATGGCGAGACGGCAAACGAGAAGGCCAACGAACTGCTGTTCCATCTCGGCCTGGCAACCGTGTCGATCATCGTGCTTGTCGGCATCGCCATCGGTCTTCGGGAAGCGCTGGTCGTCGCCATCGTCATTCCGGTGACCATCCTGATGACGCTCGCCGCTGCCAATCTGATGGGCTATACGCTGAACCGCGTTTCGCTGTTCGCGCTGATCTTCTCGATCGGCATCCTGGTCGACGACGCGATCGTCGTGATCGAGAACATTGCCCGCCACTGGGCGATGCCAGGCGAGCGCTCGCGCGTTGAGGCGGCGATCGAAGCGGTTGCCGAGGTCGGCAACCCGACCATTGTCGCAACACTGACGGTGGTGGCGGCGCTGCTGCCGATGATGTTCGTCTCCGGCATGATGGGCCCGTATATGAGCCCGATCCCCGCCGTTGCCTCCGCCGCGATGATCTTTTCCTTCTTCGTCGCGGTGATGGTGACGCCGTGGCTGATGGTGAAGATCGCCGGCAAGGCAAAGCTGCACGCCGACGGCGACCATGGTTCGGGCGGCAGGCTCGGTCGGGCCTATGCGGCCGTTGCCCGGCCGATCCTGAAGACCAAGGCGCGGTCCTGGACCTTCATCGCCATCGTCGTCATCGCCACTTTCGGCTCGCTCAGCCTGTTCTACACCAAGCATGTGACGGTCAAGCTCCTGCCCTTCGACAACAAGTCGGAACTGATGGTGACTGTCGATCTGCCGGAAGGTTCATCCGTCGAGGCGACCGACGCCGTCACGCAGGCCGTCGCAGACGTTGTGCTGAAGACGCCGGAGGTCACCTCGGTCCAGACCCATGCCGGCACCGCCGCCCCGTTCAACTTCAACGGACTGGTTCGCCACTACTATATGCGTCAGTCGCCGGAGCTCGGCGATGTCGAGATCAATCTCACACCGAAGGGCGAGCGCGACCGAACCAGCCACGAAATCGCGCTTGATCTGCGGGACAAGATCCTCGCGGCAGTCGAGGTGCCGGAGGGTACCTCGCTGAAGGTGGTCGAGCCGCCGCCCGGCCCGCCGGTAATGGCGACGCTGCTTGCCGAGATCTACGGCCCGGATGCCGAGACCCGCCGCGCAGTCGCCGCGAAGGTCAAGGAGGCCTTCCGCGCAGTGCCCTTCGTGGTCGATGTCGATGACAGTTATGGCGAAACCGCGAAGCGGCTCCGGGTGACGATCGCCGGCGACGATCTCGAATTCTACGGCGTCGACGAGAATGACGTGTTCGACACGCTTCAAGGCCTGAACAGCACCACCACGGTCGGCTATTCCCACCGCGGCGGCGGCCGGCCACCGATTCCGATCGAGATCGGCCGCACGGCCAACGATCGAGTGCTGGACGAACGCTTCCTGGCAACGCCCGTGGCCGCCGCCGATGCGACGTCATCGGTCGTCGAGCTCGGCGATGTCGTGACCGTCTCCGAGGAAGAGACCTCGCACACGATCTTCCGCCATAACGGCCACTATGCCGACATGGTGACGGCCGAGCTCGCCGGCGATTTCGAAGCGCCGCTCTATGGCATGCTCGCCGTTCAGGACGCGATCGATGCGATGGACTGGGGCGATCTGCCGAAGCCCGTGATCAAGCTGCACGGCCAGCCGGAGGACGAGGCGACACCGGTGCTTCTGTGGGACGGCGAATGGGAGGTGACCTGGGTGACCTTCCGCGACATGGGCGCCGCCTTCATGGTCGCGCTGATCGGCATCTATATTCTGGTTGTCGCCCAGTTCGGCTCGTTCAAGCTGCCGCTCGTCATCCTGACGCCGGTGCCGCTGACCTTCATCGGCATCATGGCGGGCCACTGGCTGTTCGGCGCGCCGTTCACCGCGACCTCGATGATCGGCTTCATCGCGCTTGCCGGCATCATCGTGCGCAACTCGATCCTGCTGGTCGATTTCATCCGCCACACGCAAAGTGCGAACGTCCCGCTGACCGAAACGCTGGTGACCGCCGGTGCGATCCGCTTCAAGCCGATCTTGCTGACGGCACTGGCGGCAATCATCGGTGCCGCCGTCATCCTCGCCGATCCGATCTTCCAGGGGCTTGCGATCTCGCTGCTCTTCGGCCTGATCTCCTCGACGCTGCTGACGGTGCTGGTGATCCCGGCGATCTACCGGGTGTTCCGCAGCTGATTGCGGCTTTTCTCCTGCTGCGGGTGGCCACGCCACCCGCATGCCGCCTATGCTCGGGCGCAGCAAGCAGGAGATCACATGAAGCTTTTCAGTACCGAACGCGCCAACCAGTCCCCTCGCCACCGCCGGATCTATGCCATTTACGAGCTGTTTCACACATCGGCCGACCTCGCCGCGGCGGTGCTGTTCATCATCGGCTCGGCGCTGTTCTTCTTTGACAGCCTCACCTATGCCGGAACATGGTGCTTTCTGGTCGGTTCGATCTTTTTCGCCGTCAAGCCGGGGCTGCGGTTTGCCCGTGAACTGCACTTTTATCTGATTGGCGATCTCGCGGATCTGACCACCTGAAAAGTGGTGAATCGCAAACATGTAAACAGGCGCTAACCCTGATATTGCCTTTACTCGTTTTCCGCGCAATATTGTGGCATTATCAAGTTGGAGGTCGTTCGGGCCGGGAGCGCAAGCGTTGATGCGGCAGTGTTTTGCTTCTCCCTCATTCCCTTCGAGGCCACCGCCATTGCCCGAACGCCGCCGCCGCTTCAGGAAACGATGCTCCTTTGAACAAGATCAATGTGGTGCTCGAATCGCTCGTGATGATCCACGAGTTCGAAACCCTTCCCGACATCCGCTCCTCCATGGAGAAGGTGGCGCAACGCTATGGCTTTCTCTATTTCGGTCTTTTCGAACGCAAGATCGCCGAAGGTGGTGCCGATGTTCACTGGCATGCTCTGCTGCGGCGTCACCCCACAAAAAAGGAAGCCCCGCCCGGCCCCGTCGCCGGAGGTCTGCTCGACGATAGCTGGGCCTCGCTCGCCGTCGCCCACAAGCCCTTCCACTGGGAGGACGCGCTTGCCGCCGCCGACGGAAATCCGGTCATCTCTCGTAAATTGCAGGGCATGATCTCCAGCGCCGAGGCAAACGGCATCGGCCATGGCGTCACCGTGCCGATCTTCGCCAGGACCGGGCTTGCCGGCATGCTGTCGGTTGCCCGCGACAGGCCGATCGACCTCTCGCCCCTGGAAATGGCGATGTTCGAGACCCTTGCGGCAAACCTGCTGCGGCGATGCCAGGCGCTGGTGCAGCGCGGCAATGGCGCGCCGGAGGAAGGTTTTCCCGTGCCGGAACTGTCGAGCCGCGAATTTGCCATTCTGCAAAGCCTGGCTGACGGATTGACCTCGATCGAGGCCGGCAAGGCACTCGGCCTCTCCAACCACACTGTCGACTGGTATGTCAGCGGTCTTCAGGAAAAGCTGCGGGCAAGAAATCGGCAAAACCTGATAGCGTTGGCTTTCCGGCTTGGACTCGTATCCTGATTGATGCAAACTCTTTTGTGGCCGTAGCCGGTTTGCGCTCATCCCCGAGTTTGGCTATGAAAAACCATTGCGTTATTTCCCGTCTATTTCCTGAGGAGGCGTTCCTTGCCGATTTCGAAGATTCTTGTCGCCAATCGCTCCGAAATTGCGATCCGCGTGTTTCGCGCTGCAAACGAACTCGACATAAAGACGGTCGCGATCTGGGCGGAGGAAGACAAGCTGGCGCTGCACCGGTTCAAGGCCGATGAGAGCTACCAGGTCGGTCGCGGTCCGCACCTCGATCGCGACATGGGCCCGATCGAAAGCTATCTTTCGATCGAGGAGGTGATCCGTGTCGCCAAGCTTTCCGGTGCCGATGCGATCCATCCCGGCTACGGCCTGCTGTCGGAAAGTCCTGAATTCGTCGATGCCTGCGAGGCCGCCGGCATCACCTTCATCGGCCCCAAGGCCGAAACCATGCGCCGGCTCGGCAACAAGGTCGCCGCCCGCAACCTCGCCATGGAAGTCGGCGTGCCGGTCGTTCCCGCGACCGATCCGCTGCCCGAAGACATGGCCGAGGTCGAGAAGATGGCCGAGGCGATCGGCTATCCGGTGATGCTGAAGGCCTCCTGGGGCGGCGGCGGCCGCGGCATGCGCGTTATCCGCGCCAAGGAAGACCTCGCCCGCGAGGTGACCGAAGCCAAGCGCGAGGCCAAGGCCGCCTTCGGCAAGGACGAGGTCTACCTCGAAAAGCTGGTCGAGCGTGCCCGCCACGTCGAAAGCCAGATCCTCGGCGACACCCACGGCAATGTCGTGCACCTGTTCGAGCGCGACTGTTCGATCCAGCGTCGCAACCAGAAGGTCGTCGAGCGCGCGCCCGCGCCTTATCTTTCCGAGGAACAGCGCCAGGAACTCGCCGAATATTCGCTGAAGATCGGCCGGGCCACCAACTACATCGGCGCCGGCACCGTCGAGTACCTGATGGATGCCGACACCGGGAAGTTCTACTTCATCGAGGTGAACCCGCGCATCCAGGTCGAGCATACGGTGACCGAAGTCGTCACCGGCATCGACATCGTCAAGGCGCAGATCCACATTCTCGACGGCTTTGCCATCGGCACCGAGGAATCCGGCGTTCCGCCGCAGGAAGAGATCAGGCTGCGCGGCCATGCGCTGCAGTGCCGGATCACCACCGAGGATCCGGAGCACAACTTCATTCCCGATTACGGCCGCATCACCGCCTATCGCGGCGCGACCGGTTTCGGCATCCGGCTTGACGGCGGCACCGCGTATTCCGGCGCCGTCATCACCCGCTATTACGACCCGCTTCTGGAAAAGGTCACCGCCTGGGCGCCCTCGCCACAGGAGGCCGCCCGCCGCATGGACCGCGCGCTGCGCGAATTCCGCATCCGTGGTGTCGCGACCAACCTCACCTTCCTCGAGGCGATCATCACCCATCCGAAGTTCATGGAGTACAGCTACACCACGCGTTTCATCGACGAGACGCCGGAGTTGTTCGACCAGGTGAGACGCGCCGACCGCGCCACCAAGCTTTTGACCTATCTTGCAGACGTCACCGTCAACGGCCATCCGGAAGTGAAGGGCCGTCCGGCACCGTCCGACGAGATTGCCGCACCGGTGATCCCGTTCATCGAGGGCGACCCGATGCCGGGCACCAAACAGCTTCTCGACGAGATGGGTCCGGAAAAATTCGCCAAATGGATGCGCCATGAAAAGCGCGTGCTGATGACCGACACGACCATGCGCGACGGCCACCAGTCGCTGCTGGCGACCCGCATGCGCACCCACGACATCGTGTCGATCGCAGGCACCTATGCCCGGGCGCTGCCCGAACTGCTGTCGCTCGAATGCTGGGGCGGCGCGACCTTCGACGTCTCGATGCGCTTTCTCACCGAAGATCCGTGGGAGCGCCTTGCCAAGGTGCGCGAGGCGGTGCCGAACCTGCTGCTGCAGATGCTGCTGCGCGGCGCAAACGGCGTCGGCTACACCAATTATCCCGACAATGTGGTGAAGTACTTCGTGCGCCAGGCGGCCAGGGGCGGCATCGACCTGTTCCGCGTATTCGACTGCCTGAACTGGGTGGAGAACATGCGCGTGTCGATGGATGCCGTGCTCGAGGAAGGCAAGCTCTGCGAGGCGACGATCTGCTACACCGGCGACATCATGAACGCCAAGCGGCCGCAGTATGACCTGAAGTACTATACCGAGCTTGCCAAGGAGCTGGAAGCGGCCGGCGCCCACATCATCGCGGTCAAGGATATGGCCGGCCTCCTGAAACCGGCGGCGGCGAAGATGCTGTTCACGGCGCTGCGCGATGCGACCGAACTGCCGATCCACTTCCATACCCACGACACGTCCGGCATCGCAGCCGCGACCGTGCTGTCGTCCATTGATGCCGGCGTCGATGCCGTCGATGCGGCCATGGACGCCTTCTCCGGCAACACCTCGCAGCCCTGCCTCGGCTCGATCGTCGAGGCGCTGAAGGGCCACGACCGCGATCCGGGTCTTGATACCGGCTATATCCGCCGCATCTCGTTCTACTGGGAGGCCGTGCGCCACCAGTATGCCGCCTTCGAGAGCGACCTGAAGGGCCCCGCCTCGGAGGTCTATCTTCACGAAATGCCCGGCGGCCAGTTCACCAACCTCAAGGAACAGGCCCGTTCGCTCGGTCTGGAGACGCGCTGGCACCAGGTGGCGCAGGCCTATGCCGATGCCA
Source organism: Martelella endophytica (assembly GCF_000960975.1). Lineage (NCBI taxonomy): Bacteria > Pseudomonadati > Pseudomonadota > Alphaproteobacteria > Hyphomicrobiales > Aurantimonadaceae > Martelella > Martelella endophytica. Next base: position 1,051,807 of record NZ_CP010803.1, read on the forward strand.
ACCAGATGTTCGGCGATATCGTCAAGGTGACGCCGTCTTCCAAGGTTGTCGGCGACATGGCGCTGATGATGGTGAGCCAGGACCTGACGGTCGCTGACGTCGAAAACCCGGCCAAGGACATGTCCTTCCCGGATTCGGTCGTCTCCATGCTGAAGGGCGATCTCGGCCAGCCACCGGCCGGATGGCCGGAAGGTCTGCAGAAGAAGGTGCTGAAGGGCGAGAAGCCCTACACCGTGCGCCCCGGATCCCTGCTGGAAGAAGCCGACCTCGAAGCGCTGCGCAAGGAAGCGGAGGAAAAGCTCGGCCGCGAGATCGACGATTTCGAGCTCGCCTCCTACCTGATGTATCCGAAGGTGTTCATCGACTATGCCATCGCCAACGAGACCTACGGTCCCGTTTCCGTCCTGCCGACGCCCGCCTATTTCTACGGGCTGGACGAAGGCGACGAGCTGATGGCCGACATCGAGCGCGGCAAGACGCTGGTCATCCAGAACCAGGCGATCACCAGCGCCGACGAGAAGGGCATGGTCACCGTGTTCTTCGAGCTGAACGGCGCGCCGCGCACCATCAAGGTGCCGGACCGGGCGCATGGGGCCGGCGCCGGTGTCAACCAGAAGGTCGATCCAACCAACCTGAACCAGGTCGGCGCCCCGATGCCGGGCGTCATCTCCACGGTTGCCGTCTCGGCAGGCCAGCAGGTTTCCGTCGGCGACGTGCTGGTCTCCATCGAGGCGATGAAGATGGAAACCGCGCTCCATGCCGACCGCGATGGCGTGATCAGGGAAGTCCATGTCAAGGCCGGCGACCAGATCGACGCCAAGGACCTTCTGGTGGTCTACGAGGGCTGAGCCGCCATCGATGGGTAATGACAAAGGCGGGGTCGAAGTGCCCCGCCTCTTTTTTTGACAAACCTTTCCCCAAACTCGGCGTCATCCTCGGGCTTGCCCCGAGGATCCAGGCAGTGTGGCAAGGGCTTGTGGGGAGGCCGGCGGCGGGATCGCCATACGCCTCCAAGGGTTTGTCAACGTTCTGAGGCGGGGTCGAACGACCCCGCCTTTTTGTTTGAGCAGAAGGCGGCTTCAGGCGGCGCGCTGGCGGCGGGCCATGGCGACCGACAGCCAGATGGCCGAGACCAGGAAGTAGAACGCGCCGACGCCGGCATAGCCCGCGACATCGCCGATCGACGGCATTTCGGGTTTCTGCGCCATGACGATGAACAACACGCCGGCGAGCGCCGACTGCCCGCCGCTCAGCACCATCACCCACTGCGCGCCGTAGCGCTTCCAGCGATGGACGGCCGTGGCAAGCTGCAGCAGGCCGGCGAAGAAGGCCCAGGCGCCGAAGACGGCGAGCACCGCATTCATGCTCCGGCCAAGCGCGATCGCGACGGCGAGCGTCGTCACGGCACTGACGGCGACGTTGATGGCCTGGGTGCGGTTCCTGCCAAGACCGCCGCTACGGGCGGCATCGAAATAGTTGGCGATGCCATCCCATGCGGGATAGACGAGCAGCAGCACGACGGCGAGCTGCATCGAATGCGCGCCGATCGTCAGCGCCAGCAGCACCCAGATCACGGAAAATCCGGCACGAACCGCGTAATAGCCGCGCAGCCAGCGCTCTTCATTGTTGTTTGTGGTCATTTTATCATCCTTCTAGTAGGTAGTTTATCAGGGCAAGATAAGACATCGCTTGACCTCACGGGGAGCGCAACTTGCCGCCCGCGCGAGCTCTTCCAGGCGAACACGCCGCCCGGCATTCGGTGATATGACATGCACTAAGGGTGCAGCCCTCCATCACGGGACAGGCCGCTTCATCCCGTCTCGACACGCACCATCAGCGTGCGGGCAATGGCGTGGAAGATGGCGACATCGCCATAGGCGCGGGCCGACAGCATGGCGCCATGAACTGTTGCCATGAAGGCTTCGGCCTCGACGGCTGCAGTGTCCTGCAGCCGCAGTTCGCCCGCTCCGACACCGCGTTCCAGTACGCCGGCGATCCAGCCAGACAGCATGCGGAAATAGGCCGAGACCTCGCGCGCGACCTCACTCGGCAATGCCGGAAGCTCGCAGCCGAGAAGGGCGGCGACGCAGAATGGCTGGCTGGCATCGCCGATGCACCGCTCCCAATAGCGCAGATAGGCGCGAAGCTGGCCGGCCGGCGAGGTCACCTCGACTTCCAGCGCCTGCAGCCCCGCCATGGTCTCGCCGCGATATTTCTCGACGAGGACGCGCACCAGCTCGGCCTTGGTCGGGAAATGGTGATGGATGCTTGCCTTGCGGATACCCACCACATTGGCGATATCGGCATAGCTGAAACCGTTATATCCGCCCTCGGTAATGAGCTTGCGGGCGGTGATCAGAACGTCATCTGCTGTCGAGGTCATGTTTGCCATAAGCGCTATCTACCTATCGATAGGTAGAGTGTCAAGTCTGTTTCTTGAAATGGCGCAAACGACGCCTGTTTCCATGACGCCTTCAAGCGCTGAGGTAAACATCAAAACTACAGGCTTGCATGCCGGTTTAAAGCGCTTTATGCACAGTTGTGCACGTTTTTCCGAGAGCCCGCATGAACGACTATCTCATCCGCGAACGGCAGGACATTATCCTGAAGCGCCTCAAGGCCTCTGGCCGGGTGCTGGCGGCCGAGCTCGCGACCGAATTCGCGGTCTCCGAAGATACCATCCGCCGCGACCTGCGCGCGATGGCGGCGCGCGGGCTTTGCGAGCGCGTTTATGGCGGCGCGCTTTCGGTGACGCCGGGGAGCGGCGACCTGAAGGCGCGGACAGCGACCATCGGCGATGAAAAGCGCGCCCTTGCCCGCCTCGTTGCCGGCGAGATTGCCGCCGGCATAAGCGTCTTCCTCGATGCCGCCTCCACCAATATTGCCGTCGCCCAAGCCCTGCCCCAAGGGCTCGATGCGACCGTGATCACCAATTCCCCGGCGATTGCCGCAGCGCTCGACGGCCGTCACGATGTTTCGGTGATCGTGATCGGCGGTCTCATCCACCGCGATGTCGGCGGCGCAATCGGCGCGCGGGCGCTGGAGGAACTCTCGGAATTCCACCTCGACCTTTGCGTGCTCGGCGCCTGCGCCGTCGATATCGAGGCCGGGCTCACCTGCTTTCACTACGAAGATGCGCTGTTCAAGCGCAAGGCGGCCGCCCGGGCCAGGCGCGTGGTTGCCGCGATGACGGCCGAGAAGTTTTCGACCCGCGCCCCCTGCGCCATCGTCGACCTCGCCATGCTCGATGCGCTCGCCGTCAGCGACAGGCTCGACGCCGGTGCCCGTCAGGCGCTGGCCGCAAGCGGCGTGAGGTTCCTGGCTGCCCGCCAGGGCGAGGTTATGCCATGACCACCGCCCGCATCGCCCACATCGCGCTATGGACGCGGGATATCGAACGGCTTTGCGCCTTCTATACCGGTGTCTTCGGCCTTGCGGCAGGCCCGCCCTATGAAAGCGCACGCCGGCCGGGCTTCCTCTCCCGTTTTCTTGCCTTTGCCGACGGCACCGCCATCGAGCTGATGCAGGCTCCCTGGCTGGAAGACGGGTTCGGCGCGGACGCGCGTGTCGGCTATGCCCATATCGCGATCGGCCTCGGCAGCGAAGCGGCGGTCGACGCGCTGTCCGCAAGGGCACAAAGCCAGGGCTTCCTGCACGGTTCGCCGCGGCACACCGGCGACGGCTTTTATGAGGCGGTACTCACCGACCCCGACGGCAATCTGATTGAAATCACTGTTTGAAAAGTTATTCCCATGACCGAAACCGCACTTCCTGATCGTTCACGCCGCCGCTACATGTCGCGCCCGCGTCTTGCGGTCTCGCTGCTGTTCCTGATGAATGGCTTCTTCACCGGCTCCTGGGCGCCGAAGATTCCGGAATTTGCCGAGCGGCTGTCGCTGTCGGAAGGCCAGCTCGGCCTGATGATCCTGACCTTCGGCCTCGGCTCGATCATCGCCATGCCGGCGACCGGCTTCTTTCTCGCCCGTTTCGGTTCGACCGGCACGGTCAAGGTTGCCGCACTGATGTTTCTGCCGGCGCTGCTGTTGATCTCGATCGTGCCGGTCGTGCCGCTCGCGGTGCTGGTGATGTTCTATTTCGGCGCGATGATGGCGATGATGGATGTCTCGATGAACGGCAACACGGTTGCCGTCGAGAAGGCGGAAGGCCGAGCCATCATGTCGTCCTGCCACGCCTTCTGGAGTCTTGGCGGGCTGATCGGCGCCTCGATCGGCGGATTCCTGATCGCAACGCTCGGCACGCTTGGCCATGCGGTCGTCGCCACCGTCATCGCCGCTGTCCTGCTCGCGCTCTCGTTTCCACGCCTGCAGCCGGATGCGCCGGCCATGGATGAAAAGCGCGAGAAGATCCGCCTGCCGCTGACGCCGCTGCCCTGGCTGATCGGCATCATGGCGTTGTTCTCGATGATTCCGGAAGGCGCCATCATGGACTGGAGCGCGCTCTATCTGCGCGACGAACGGATGGTTTCGATCGCCTGGTCCGGTTTCGGCTTTGCCGCCTTCCAGATGACGATGACGACGATGCGGTTTGCCGGCGACCATATCCGCGACCGTTTCGGGGCGGTCCGGACGCTGCGCTTCTGTGCCGCCATGTCGGTCGCCGGCCTGCTGCTTGCCGGCCTCTCGTCCGAGACCGCGCTGATCATCATCGGCTTCGCCATTGCCGGCATCGGCATTTCCAACATGATCCCGATTGCCTTTTCCGCCGCCGGCAACCTGCCCGGCATGGCGCCCGGCATCGGCCTGTCGGTGACGACGACGCTCGGCTATTCCGGTATCCTGATCGCACCGTCCGGCATCGGTTTCCTGGCCGAACATATCGGTTTCGCGCCGATTTTCGCAGGCCTGTCACTTCTGCATGTCATCGTCTTCCTGCTTGCGCCGCTCGCCCGCTATGCCGACCGTCAGCCTGACAGTTGACAAGCCGCGCGCGTTGTACCACCTGAAGGGCATTGATTAAGCCGGAGAAGACCATGACGCTCGCCGCGCCCCGTAATTTCGATCCCCTGCCCCGCCGCGCCTCCGTTGCCGTGGATGTCGGCGGCGTGATTGTCGGCGGTGGCGCGCCGGTCGTCGTGCAGTCGATGACCAATACGGATACGGCCGATATCGATGCGACCGTCGCCCAGGTCGCCGCCCTTTCGAAGGCGGGCTCGGAACTGGTGCGCATCACTGTCGACCGCGATGAGGCGGCCGCCGCCGTGCCAAAAATCCGCGAGCGGCTTCTGCGGCTTGGCATGGATGTGCCGCTTGTCGGCGATTTTCACTATATCGGGCACAAGCTTCTGGCCGATCACCCGGCCTGCGCCGAGGCGCTTGCGAAGTACCGCATCAATCCCGGCAATGTCGGCTTCAAGGACAAGAAGGACAAGCAGTTCGCCGAAATCGTCGAAATGGCGATCCGCTACGACAAGCCCGTGCGCATCGGCGTCAACTGGGGCTCGCTCGACCAGGAACTCTTGACCCGGCTGATGGATGAGAATGCGGAGGCCGGTTCGCCGCTTTCCGCCCGCGATGTTACCCGCGAAGCCATCGTACAGTCAGCACTGCTTTCCGCCGAACTCGCCGAGGAGATCGGCCTTCCGAGGAACCGCATCATCCTGTCGGCCAAGGTTTCTCAGGTTCAGGACCTGATCGCCGTCTATTCGATGCTTTCAGAACGTTCCGATCATGCGCTGCATCTCGGCCTTACCGAGGCCGGCATGGGCACCAAGGGCATTGTCGCATCGTCAGCCTCGATGGGCTATGTGCTGCAGCACGGCATCGGCGACACGATCCGCGTGTCGCTGACGCCGGAGCCCGGCGGCGACCGCACACGCGAGGTGCAGGTGGCGCAGGAGCTGCTGCAGGTGATGGGTTTCCGCCAGTTCGTTCCGGTGGTCGCCGCATGTCCCGGCTGCGGCCGCACGACCTCGACCGTGTTCCAGGAACTGGCCTCGAAGATCCAGTCAGACATCCGCAAGAACATGCCGGTCTGGCGCGAGAAGTATCCGGGCGTGGAAGCGCTGAACGTCGCGGTGATGGGCTGCATCGTCAACGGCCCGGGCGAAAGCAAGCACGCCGATATCGGCATCTCGCTGCCCGGCACCGGCGAAACCCCCGCCGCCCCGGTCTTCATCGATGGAAAGAAGGCCAAGACGTTGCGCGGCCCCAACATCGCCGCCGATTTCGAGCTGATGGTTGCCGACTATATCGAAAACCGCTTCGGCAACGGCCGGCAGGCCGCGGAATAGGGTTGGCGGCAGTCCCGTTTGGCCTGCAGATCATCAATCTCTCCCCTTGAGGGAGAGATGCCCCGACAGGGGCAGAGAGGGGTGAACCCTCTCCGAGAGCACGCAGATTGCGGCTTATGCCGATACCCCTCTCTGTCGCTTTTGCGACATCTCCCCCTCAAGGGGGGAGATCGTTAGTGGTAACATACTCGAACTCAGGCGCTTTTGCCCCTTCTAGACCAGCGAGCCGAGCGCTTCACGTGAGAACGACTTGAGCTTGTCGCCCTCTCCGGCTTCAACCTTTCTGACCCAGTTGGGATCGCTGATGAGCGCGCGGCCGACGGCGATGAGGTCGAATTCCTCGCGCTCCAGGCGCCCGGTCAGATCGTCGAGTTCCGTGGCCGAGGCCGAGGTCTCGCCGCCGCCGAAGGAGCCGAGGAAATCGACGCCCTTCAGGCCGACCGAACCGACCGAGATCGTCGGAACGCCGGTGATCTTCTTCGCCCAACCGGCGAAGTTGAGGCCCTTCTGGCCATCGATTTCCGGGAATTCCGGCTCCCAGAAGCGACGCTGCGAGCAATGCAGGATATCGGCGCCGGCATCGACCAGCGGCTCCAGCCATTCGGCCATTTCGTCCGGCGTCGTGGCGATCCTGGCGTTGTAGTCCTGCTGCTTCCACTGGCTGAGGCGGATGATGACCGGCATGTCGTCGGAGACCGCTTCGCGGACCGCCTTCACCACTTCGGCGCCGAAGCGAGCGCGCTCGGCGATCGCCGGTCCGCCCCAGTGATCTTCGCGCAGGTTGAGCGCCGACCAGAAGAACTGGTCGATCAGGTAGCCATGGGCGCCGTGGATCTCGACGACGTCGAAGCCGAGCCGCTCGGCATCGGCGGCCGCCTTGGCGTAAGCGGCGATCGTATCGGCGATATCCTCCTCGCTCATCGCCCGGCCGCGCTTCTCGCCCGGCTTGACGAAGCCCGACGGGCTTTCCGTCTCGTTCGGGTCCGGATAGTTGGGATCGTTGATGGTGTTGGCCACGTGCCAGATCTGCGGACCCATCTTGCCGCCGGCGGCATGGACGGTGTCGATGACGTTCTTCCAGCCGGCAAGCGCCTTGTCGCCATGGAAATTCGGGATCGCCGGATGGTTCTTAGACGTCGGACGGTCGATCACCGTACCTTCGGAAAGGATGAGGCCGACATCGCCCTCGGCGCGGCGGCGGTAGTACTCCGCGACATTTTGGCCCGGCACGCCTTCCGGTGAGAAACTGCGCGTCATCGGCGCCATCACGATGCGGTTCTTCAGTTCGAGCTTCTTGAACGTGAACGGGCGGAACAGCGCCGCGTTTGCGGATTGGGACATTCTTCTTTCCTTATTGCGAAACCTGGGAGGATCGTTTGATGGTATAGGTATAAATCGTGGACTTAGTGTCAATAAGGCACTATCAATTTCCTAGGTATAGGAGAGGAAACCGCCATGGACCAGCAATTGACCCCGATTCAGGCCTGCTCGAGCCGCGAGATTCTGGAAGAGATTTCCGGGAAGTGGTCGGTGATGGCGCTCACCGTGCTGGCCTATGGACCCTGCCGTTTCAACGCGCTGAAGCGGTCTTTAGAAGGTATCAGCCAGAAGGCGCTGACCGATACGCTGAGGCGCCTGGAGCGCAACGGCCTCGTCGAGCGCCACGTGCTCGCCACCTCGCCGGTGGGCGTCGAATACGAACTGACGGAGCTTGGCCTGTCGGCCAAGTCGCTCTACTGCGCACTCCACCAGTGGACCGCCGAGAACCGCACCACCATTCACGAGGCGCGCGAGCGTTTCGACGGGCGCTCAACGTAACACGCTCAGCCGAAAAGCAGACGACACGCCGGATAGATCGCCAGAACGAACGAGAAATATCCAAGCAGCACGAAACTCGCCGCGTTCAACACAATTGTCGCTAAAGAGACCCGCGGATGGGCCCGGACATAGATGAGATTGATCGCCTGAAGCGCGAGAAAGCATAAAACGAGTGCGTATAAAGGTGTACGGGTCGTGAAGATGTGAAATGCGCCGAGAAAGTAGGGCAAAAGCAGATTGGCGACCGTCCAGCAGACAATCAGCCTGAGATAGCGATCCTTTTTGACGCTCTCCGGCAAGGTCGATATACCCGCTATGATTGCCAAACGCAGTCATCTTCGCGCATATCATCGAAAAAACAAGAGGGGGCTTGCGCCCCCTCGAAAATGTCGTCGTAACCGAGAAAGAACCGGCTTAGCGGTTATCCTCGTCGTCCTCGCCATCCTCGTCCTTGGCGGCGTTGCCGAGCGAGGCGAAGCGGGAGAAGACTTCGTCGGCGGACATTTCGCGCTCGGAGCGCTCGTCCTGGTAGCCGGTGTCGGCCGGCGCGGCGAGCGTGGCGTTGTCCATCTCGTCGGCGGACGGCAGCGGACGGTCCTTGGCGGACTTTTCGACTTCGAGGTCGAGGTCGATCTGGCTGCACAGACCAAGCGTGACCGGATCCATCGGCGTCAGGTTGGCGGCGTTCCAGTGGGTGCGGTTGCGGATCTGCTCGATGGTCGACTTGGTGGTGCCGACGAGGCGCGAGACCTGCGCGTCCTTCAGTTCCGGATGGTTGCGCACCAGCCAGAGGATGGCGTTCGGACGGTCCTGACGCTTGGAAACCGGCGTGTAGCGCGGGCCCTTGCGCTTGGATTCCGGCACGCGCACCTTCGGTTCGGAAATCTTCAGCTTGTGGTTCGGATTGCCTTCGGCGCGGGCGATCTCGTCGCGCGAGAGCTGGCCGGTGGAGATCGGGTCGAGGCCCTTGATGCCCTGGGCGGATTCACCGTCCGCGATCGCCTTCACCTCGAGCGGGTGAAGCTTGCAGAATTCGGCAATCTGATCGAACGACAGGGCCGTGTTGTCCACGAGCCATACGGCTGTCGCCTTCGGCATAAGCAGCTTCTGTGCCATGGGTATAATCCTTCTATCGTCCGCGCCGGTGTCGCGGTCCGTGGGTCTGTTGCCACAATTTCCGGGAAAACATGGGCGTCCATATAATGCCAAAGTCACCTAAATGCAATTGAACTCGAAAGAATTGACGAATGTCTTATTGAGTTCATCTTTTGAGACTGTATGAATGAGGACCAATGGAGGAACGGCAGGAGGAGTTCGATGTCGGACAAGCTGTATCCGGTGCTCAAACCGGCAAAAACGCGCGCTTTGATCGACGCCGCGAAATATGAAAAATGGTACCAGGAAAGCGTCGAGGAGCCGGAGATCTTCTGGGATCGCCACGGCCGGCGCATCGACTGGTTCAAGCCCTACACCAAGATCAAGAATACGTCCTTCACCGGCCGCGTGTCGATCAAGTGGTTCGAGGATGGGCAGACGAATGTTTCCTACAACTGCATCGACCGTCACCTGAAGACGCATGGCGAACAGACCGCCATCATCTGGGAGGGCGACAACCCCTATATCGACAAGAAGATCACCTATAACCAGCTCTACGATCAGGTCTGCCGCATGGCGAACGTGCTGAAGAAGCACGGCGTGAAGAAGGGCGACCGGGTGACGATCTACATGCCGATGGTGCCGGAGGCAGCTTATGCGATGCTCGCCTGCGCGCGCATCGGCGCCATCCATTCCGTCGTCTTCGCCGGCTTCTCCCCCGAAGCGCTTGCCGGCCGCATCGTCGACTGCGAATCGACCTTCGTGATCACCTGCGACCAGGGTGTGCGCGGCGGCAAGCCGATCCAGCTGAAGGAAAATGTCGACCTCGCGATCGATATCGCCGCCAAGCAGTATGTTCTGGTCAACCACGTGCTCTGCGTGCGCCGCACCGGCGGCAAGGTCGGCTGGGCGCGCGGGCGTGATCTGTGGCATCACGAGGAAATCAAGACGGTGAAGGGCGATTGCCCGCCAGTGAAGATGAAGGCGGAGGATCCGCTGTTCATCCTTTACACCTCGGGTTCGACGGGCAAGCCCAAGGGCGTGCTGCACACCACCGGCGGCTATCTCGTCTGGGCCTCGATGACCCACGAATACGTGTTCGACTATAAGGAGGGAGACATCTACTGGTGCGCCGCCGATGTCGGCTGGGTCACCGGACATTCCTACATCGTCTACGGCCCGCTCGCCAATTGCGCGACGACGCTGATGTTCGAGGGCGTGCCGAATTTCCCCGATGCCGGCCGCTTCTGGGAAGTGGTCGACAAGCACCAGGTCAATATCCTCTACACCGCCCCGACCGCCATCCGCGCGCTGATGGGCGCTGGCGACGATCTGGTGAAGAAGTCATCGCGTGAAAGCCTGCGCCTGCTCGGCTCGGTCGGCGAGCCGATCAATCCGGAAGCCTGGGAGTGGTATTACCGCGTCGTCGGCGAGGAACGCTGCCCGATCATGGACACGTGGTGGCAGACGGAGACCGGCGGCTTCATGATCACGCCGCTGCCGGGCGTCACCGACCTGAAACCGGGCTCGGCGACGAAGCCCTTCTTCGGCGTCAAGCCGCAGCTTGTCGACAACGAGGGCCATGTGCTGGACGGTGTTGCCGATGGCAATCTGTGCATCACCGACAGCTGGCCCGGCCAGGCACGCAGCGTCTATGGCGACCACAACCGCTTCATCCAGACCTATTTCTCCACCTACAAGGGGAAATACTTCACCGGTGACGGCTGCCGCCGCGACGAGGACGGCTATTACTGGATCACCGGCCGCGTCGACGACGTGCTGAACGTCTCCGGCCACCGTCTCGGCACTGCGGAGATCGAAAGCGCGCTCGTCTCCCACCACTTCGTCTCGGAGGCCGCCGTCGTCGGCTATCCGCATCCGGTGAAGGGACAGGGCATCTACTGCTATGTCAGCCTGATGAGCGAGCACGAGGGCGACGAGGCGCTCCGCCAGGAGCTGATCAAGTGGGTGCGCGCCGAGATCGGCCCGATCGCCACGCCCGACAAGATCCAGTTCGCCTCCGGCCTGCCGAAAACCCGCTCCGGCAAGATCATGCGCCGCATCCTGCGCAAGATCGCCGAGGACGATTTCGGCTCGCTCGGCGACACCTCGACACTCGCTGACCCCGCCGTGGTTGACGACCTGATCGAGAACCGGCAGAACAAGGCAAAGGCGGCATAGGGTAGGAACGGGCCGACCCTTTGAGGGTACGGCTGTCCAATCACTCTGAATTGGAACGCGGGCGCTTCATCCGATAATCTCCCCCCTTGAGGGGGAGATGTCGCCTACGCGACAGAGAGCGGTAATGGGCATAGGCCGCAAGCTCTGAACTTACGGAGAGGTTTCACCCCTCCCTGCCCCTGCCGGGGCATCTCTCCCTCTTGGGAAGAGATTGTTTTGGACGGGGTTTCGACGGCGCTCGACCGAGACGACCTGAACTGCCCGCAAGCGAACAAGTGGTGCGGAATTTGAATTCCGTCTTCCGTTCCGGTAACCTGCGCACCTATCGTAACTGGAGCGCCTGCCATGCATCCTGATCACCTGCCGGAAGACTGCCGCCCGATCGGCAACCTGCTGTCGCGCATCGGCGACAAGTGGACCATTCTGGTGATGCGTGTTCTGGAGAGAAACGAGGCGATCCGTTTCAAGGAACTGCACCGCGCCGTTGGCGGCATTTCCCAGCGCATGCTGACCGTGACGCTGAGGAATCTCGAGCGCGACGGGCTTGTCATCCGCACCGTCTATCCGACCATTCCACCGCGCGTCGAATATGCGCTGTCGGAACGCGGGGCCGGGCTGCAGGAAGCGATGATGCCGCTGTTCACCTGGACGCGGGAAAACGCCAAAGACATCTACCAGTCGCAGATCGCCTTCGATCTGGCCAAGGAAGACCCGGTTACCGCAAGGTAAGCGGCGTACGAAAAAGTGCCGTCTTGCGGAGATTTCCGCTTACGATTACCTCCCTGGTTACTGTTCATAACCAAGGAGTTTTCCATGACCAGGCCCAAGATCGGCATCATCGTCGGATCGACCCGCGAAGGGCGGTTCGCCGACCATCCGCTGAACTGGTATCGCGACATCATCAAGGATCGCGACGACGCCGATTTCGAGGTCGTCGACCTGCGCGACTATCCGATGCCGTTCTTCGAGGAGAAGATGTCGCCGGCATGGGTGCCGCCGGAAAACGAGGTCGCGCGCCGCTGGGGCGAGAAGATCGCAAGCCTCGACGGCTATGTCTTCACCGTCGCCGAGTATAATCACAGCGTCACCGGCGTCTTGAAGAACGCGCTCGACTACGCCTACAAGGAATTCAACCGCAAGCCGGCAACCTTCATCGGCTATGGCGGCACCGGCGGCGCCCGTGCCGTCGAGCAGCTGCGGCTGATCCTGGCGGAGCTGCAGGTGGCATCCCTCAAGCACAATGTCCATATCGGCATGGCCGAACTGCTCGGCATTCTGCGCGAGGGCAAGACCATGGCCGATTTCCCCTATCTGATCGACAGCGCCACGGCGATGACCGACGATCTCCTGTGGTGGACGAAAGCGCTGAAGACCGCGCGCGACGCCTGAACGCGGGTTTCTTTCCGTCCCACCGTTTCCAAACAGGTCATGGCTTTCTATGCTGCCGCAAACAGCACATGAGGAATGCCATGACCATCGGATTCATCGGAACCGGCGAAATCACCAAGGCAGTCGTCACCGGCCTTTCGACGGCTGAGGGCGAAAAGCCCGTCATCCTGCTTTCGCCGCGCAATGCCGACATCGCCGCCGAACTTGCCGCGACGTTCGACAATGTAGCAGTTGCCGGCAGCAACCAGGCGGTCATTGATGAGGCGGATACCGTCTGCCTGGCGCTCCGGCCCCAGGATGCCGAAGCGATCCTTGAGGGGCTCAATTTCGGCACCGCCCGTCACGTCATCAGCTTCATGGCGACCTTCGGCGTCGAGCGCCTGAAGAAACTGGTGGCACCGGCAATGCGGGTGACGCTTGCCACGCCGCTTCCCGCCGTCGCCTTCCATGGCGGCCCGACGCCGATCTTCCCGCCGGATGAGGATGTGGTGGCGATGTTTGCCCCGCTCGGCACGCCGGTCGCTGTCGAGACCGAGGATGAATATCAGGCGCTCTGCGTCGCCACCGCAACGCTCGCCGGCGCCTTTGCCTATTACGAGACCATTTCCGACTGGCTGGAGGCGAAGTCCGTGCCCGCCGACAAGGCGCGTGCCTTCTCCGGCGCCGTGTTCTATGCGCTGGCCGCAACGGCCCGCAACGCGCCGGACGACAGCTTCGCAACGCTGACCGGCCACTCTGCCACCCGCGGTGGCACCAATGAGCAGGTGCTGAAGAACCTGAAGGATGACGGCGCCTATCAGGCGCTGTGGAAGGCTCTTGACGGAATCTGGGATCGGTTCGAAGCTGGCAAATCCTGAACGCGCGCAAAGGAGCGCCGCATGCCCCTAACCGAGCTTGTTCCCACCCTCGGCCTTGCCTGGCTTGCCTATTTCATCGCCGTGGTGAGCCCTGGCCCTGCCACGCTGGCGATTGCCGGCACGGCCATGGCTGGCGATCGCCGGCGGGCCATCGCCCTTGCCAATGGCGTGCTGACCGGCTCGTTCTGCTGGGCGCTTCTTGCCGGCACGGGCATGGCGGCGGTGGTGACGAAGCTGGCTTACGGCCTCGTGGTGCTCAAATGCCTGGGCGGCCTCTATCTCCTCTTCCTTGCCTGGAAGAGCTTCCGCAGCGCGATGCGGACGGAGGTGCTGGAAACCGCCGTTTCCGCATCGGCCAGTCTTGCGACAAACTACCGCCGCGGGCTGCTGATCCATCTCACCAATCCGAAGGCGATCTTCGCGTGGGTGTCGCTGGTTTCCATCGGTCTGCCGGCCGGAGCCGATCCGCAGGTGATCGCGGTCTTCATCGCCGGCGCGCTCGTCATTGGCTTCTTGACCTTCAATGGCCTTGCCGTGCTGTTCTCCTCAAGCCTCGTCGTGCGCGGCTATCGCCGGGCCCGCCGCGGCATCGAGGGCGTCATGGCCGCCTTCTTCGCCTTTGCCGGCTTCAAGCTGCTGACGACGCGTTTCTGACATGCTGGATGAAGACGAAATCGCAAACCGACTGCTGGCGCTCGAGCATGGCGAATTTCACTTTCCGACGCTCTATGGCAAAGGTTGGAACCGCCTCTATATCGGCGACAAGGTGAAGATCGGCCGGGAATTCCTGAATGCCGTGCGCAAGGGCAAATTCCCCGGCATCGAAGACACCGGCCGCAAGAAGGGCGGCGGCCGGGTCTATCTCAAGCGCGGCTGACCGCCATCAGGCCGAGTAGTCTCTTGCGCCGAAGATCGCCGAGCCGACCCGCACGCTGGTCGCACCGAAGGCGACGGCGATTTCATAATCGCCGGACATGCCCATGGAAAGCTTCGGCACGCTGTTTTCGGTGGCAAGCTCCGAGAGCAGCGCGAAGTACGGACCGGGGTTTTCGCCGGCCGGCGGAATGCACATCAGGCCTTCGATCTGAAGGCCGAGCTCCTCGCGGCAGAGCTTCAGGAAGGCCGCCGTCTCGCGCGGGTCGATACCCGCCTTCTGCGGCTCGTTTCCGGTGTTGACCTGGACATAAAGCCGCGGCGCCCTGCCCTGCTTTTCGATCTCCTTGGCCAGCGCGCGGGCGATCTTCTCGCGGTCGACGCTCTCGATGACGTCGAAAAGCTTCACCGCATCTTCGGCCTTGTTGGATTGCAGCGGACCGATGAGATGCAGCTCGATATCGGCCGTCTCCTGCTTCAGCGCCGGCCACTTCTTCTGCGCTTCCTGCACCCGGTTCTCGCCGAACACACGCTGGCCGGCTTCGATCGCAGGACGGATCGCATCGGCCTCGTGGGTCTTGGAAACGGCCACCAGCGTCACCGCCCCTTCGGGCCGTTCAACGGCATGTTCCGCCGCCCGTAACTTGCCCAGAACCTCTTGCAGATTTTCGCTGACACCCATGCACTCGCACCTTCCTCTTTGTTTGCGGCGCCACCATATGGCAAAGGCGCGGCGCACCGCAACGCCGCAAAGCCTTTGCAGCGCCCTTTATCGACCCCGATTTACTTGACGCTGAAGCGCTTTCATGGTGAAGCTCACCGCCAAAATCGATAAAGAAAATGACCGAGTAAAACCGATATGGCCTCCGAACGATACAACCCGCGTAAAGTCGAACCCGAGTGGCAGAAAAAGTGGAACGATGACAACGTCTTCGTGACCGACAATGCCGACCCGCGCGAGACCTACTACGTGCTTGAAATGTTTCCCTATCCTTCGGGGCGCATTCATATCGGCCATGTCCGCAACTATGCCATGGGCGATGTCGTGGCGCGCTACAAGCGGGCGCGCGGCTTCAACGTGCTGCACCCGATGGGCTGGGACGCCTTCGGCATGCCGGCTGAAAACGCGGCGATGCAGAACAAGGTTCATCCCAAGGACTGGACCTACGAAAACATCGCGACGATGCGCAACCAGCTGAAATCCATGGGCCTGTCGCTCGACTGGACCCGCGAATTCGCGACCTGCGATGTCGAATACTACCAGCGCCAGCAGCACCTGTTCCTCGACATGCTGGAAAAGAACCTGGTCTACCGCAAGCAGTCGAAGGTCAACTGGGACCCGGTCGACATGACCGTGCTCGCCAATGAGCAGGTGATCGAAGGCCGCGGCTGGCGTTCCGGCGCTCTGGTTGAACAGCGCGAACTGGTGCAGTGGTTCTTCAAGATCACCGATTTTGCCCAGGACCTGCTGGACGCACTCGACACGCTCGACCACTGGCCGGAAAAGGTCCGGCTGATGCAGAAGAACTGGATCGGCCGCTCCGAAGGCCTGTTGATCCGCTGGGACATCGCCGATGGCGCCGGCAAGGCGGGCGACCAGGAAGAGCTGCAGGTCTATACCACCCGCCCGGACACGATCTTCGGCGCCTCGTTCATGGCGATCTCCGCCGACCATCCGCTGGCGCGCGAAGCCGCCAAGCACGACGACAAGGTTGCCGCCTTCTGCGCGGAAACCCGGCATACCGGCACCTCGCTGGCAGCACTTGAAACAGCGGAAAAGAAGGGCATTGACACCGGCATCCGCGTGCGCCATCCCTTCGACGAGAGCTGGGAGCTGCCGGTCTACGTCGCCAATTTCGTGCTGATGGACTATGGCACGGGCGCGATCTTCGGTTGCCCGGCCGGCGACCAGCGCGACCTCGACTTCGCCCGCAAATACGGCCTGCCCGTCACACCCATTGTGATGCCGAAGGGCGGCGATGCGGCGACCTTCGAAATCGGCGACGAGGCCTATACCGATGACGGCGTGATGATCAATTCGCGCTTCCTCGACGGCATGGGAACGGACGAAGCCTTTGAAACCATTGCCGGCAAGCTGGAAGCCGAGATCGTGCGCGGTGCACCGCGCGGCGAACGCAAGGTCAATTTCCGCCTGCGCGACTGGGGCATTTCCCGCCAGCGCTACTGGGGCTGCCCGATCCCCGTGATCCACTGCGACGACTGCGGCGTGGTGCCCGTGCCGAAGGCCGACCTGCCGGTGAAGCTGCCGGACGACATCGACTTCGAAAAGCCCGGCAACCCGCTCGACCGCCACCCGACCTGGCGCAACGTCGCCTGCCCGCATTGCGGCAAGCCGGCCCGGCGCGAGACCGACACGATGGACACCTTCGTCGACTCGAGCTGGTATTACACCCGCTTCACCGCACCGCACGAGGATGCACCGACCGATCCGGCGATCGCCGACCGCTGGCTGCCCGTCGATCAGTATATCGGCGGCATCGAGCACGCGATCCTGCATCTGCTCTATTCGCGCTTCTTCACCCGGGCGATGAAGGCGACCGGACATGTCAGCCATGACGAGCCGTTCAAGGGCCTGTTTACACAGGGCATGGTGGTGCACGAAACCTATCGCGCCGGCGGCAGCGGTCCGAATGGCCGTTGGGTCTCGCCGACCGAGATCCGCATCGAGGAAAATGACGGGACCCGCAAGGCCTTCCTCATCGACACCGACGAGGAAATCACGATCGGCTCCATCGAAAAGATGTCGAAGTCGAAGAAGAACGTCATCGATCCCGACGATATTCTTTCGACCTATGGTGCTGATACCGCACGCTTTTTCGTTCTCTCCGACAGTCCACCGGATCGCGATGTCGTCTGGACGGAGGCCGGCGTACAAGGCACGTTCCGTTTCGTGCAGCGCATCTGGCGGCTGATTTCCGAGGCCGCCCCTGCGCTCGCCGCTGCCGAGGCAAAGCCCGGAACCGGGGGTAAGGCGCTCGAAATCTCGCGCGCCGCCCACAAGACGCTGAAAGCCGTTGCCGGCGACATCGAGGCACTGGCCTTCAACAAGGCGATCGCGCGCATCTACGAACTCGTCAATGTGCTGGCCGCGCCGCTGACCGAAGCGGCCAAGGGCAAGGCGGATGCCGAGACACTGGGCGCCCTCAAGGAAGCCAGCCTGTTCCTGACCCATTGTTTTGCACCGATGATGCCGCATCTTGCCGAAGAGTGCTGGCAGGTGCTGGGCGGGACGGGTATGCTCGCCATGGCCGCCTGGCCGGCTTACGATGCCGCGCTGACCGCCGATAACGAGATTACCCTGCCGGTGCAGGTGAACGGCAAGAAGCGCGCCGAGCTGACGGTGGCGCGCGATGCCGATCCCGAAAGCATCAAGGCCGCGGTGATGGAACTGGAAGCGGTGGTCCGGGCGCTGGATGGCAAGGCCCCGAAGAAGATCATCGTCGTGCCGCAAAGGATCGTGAACATTGTTGTCTGATCGCCTTTTCCGCGCCGCTCTGCCGGCCGCCGCCCTTGCGGCGGTCCTGGCGCTCTCCTCCTGCCAGGTGCGCCCGCTCTATGGCGGTGTCCAGGGTGCGGCACTGAACGCCAAGATGCACGAGCTCGCCTTCAACACGCCGTCGACGCCCGTGGCGCAGGCCGTGCTGAACGAGCTGATCTTCCTGACCGGCGGCGGCAAGGGCGAAAGCCTCGATCCGAAATATGATGTGAGTGTCACCGCCTATGCCGTGACGACCGATGTTCTGGTGAATGATTCGTCCGACACCGCGGATGCCGGCCGTACGATCGTGACCGCCGACTTCTCCGTGCGTCGCCGCTCCGACAGCAAGCTGCTGGCCTCCGGTCAGCGTCGCGCCACCGCGCTCGTCGATTTCCCCTCGCAGGAGTTCGCCAAGCAGCGGGCAATCCGCGACGCCGAGCGGCGCGCCGCCCGCGAGGTGGCGGAAATCATCAACGCCGATATCGCCATCGCCCTCAACACCGAGCCGCCGGAGGAGCTTCCGCCGGCGCCCGGAACCGATAAGCCGTTGAAATAGCGTCGGTTTCACCGGCGCCCTCCACCAGGGCCGGATCGCGATGACCGAGATAAAGTCCTACCAGTTCGATGCCTTCCTGCGCCAGGATGCCGGCAAATACCGCGCATTCCTGGTCTATGGACCCGATCGCGGCCTGGTCAGCGAGCGCGCCTCGCTGATAGCCAAGGGCACAAGGGTGGCGCTCGACGACCCGTTTTCGGTAATGAAGCTCGATATCGGCGATGTCGATGGCGACGCCGGGCGGATCATGGACGAAATGAACGCCATCGGCCTCTTCGGCGGCGAGCGACTCGTCTGGGTACGCGCGGGCGGCAACGACAAGGTGCTCGCCGACGTGCTGAAAATGCTCGCCGAAACACCCCCGCAAAGCGCCTTTCTCATTATCGAGGCCAGCGAGCTGCGCAAGGGCACCGCCATGCGCAAGGCTGCGGAGGGCGCCCGGAGCATCGCCGCGATCCCCTGTTATGCCGATGACACACGCGCGCTCAACGGTCTCGTCGATGAGGCCCTGGGCAGTGCAAACCTGCGGATCACGCCCCCGGCTCGCCAACTCCTTCTCTCCCTCATCGGCGGCGACCGGCTGGCAACCCGCAACGAGATCGAAAAGCTCGTCCTGTTTGCCCGCGGCCTTGATGTCATCGATGAGGAACATGTTGCCACCGTGATCGGCGACGCTAGCGCCATTTCGGCCGATGATGCGGTGGATGCGGTGCTGGCCGGCGATATTGCCGCACTTCGCCATGCCATGGCCAAGATCGCGCAGTCGAAAACACCGATTTTCCTGATCCTCAACGGCTGCCTGCGGCAGTTTCACATGCTCGACCTGATGCGTGCCGATATCGAAGGCAAGCGTCAGAGCGTGAGCCAGGTGATGCAGAGCCATGGCCGCGGCATTTTCTTCAAGCGCAAACCATTGTTCGAAAAGGCACTTTCGGCCTGGAACGGGGACGCGACCGCGCGTGCGCTGCGAATGCTTTCCGATGCCGTGTTGAAGACCCGGCAATATCCTGCACTCGAGGAAAGTATCGCCATGCAGACGCTTCTGGCGCTGGCGCTGCGCTCCAACAGGGGTGTGATGCGCGGATAGTTCTCGGCAGGGCAGATGCTCAACCGTCGTCTCTATCGGCTATAACCTCTCGCAAGCGCCTGATAAACGAACCAAAAATTGTACCATATCAATTTTCGGTTACATCCTTCAGGGCGTGCGGTCGAGCCTGCGGCAAAGGTCATCGAGCTGGTCGAGCGTGGAATAGGCGATCTTCAGCTGACCGCCTCCGGTCTTGTGATCGATGGTCACCGAAAGACCAAGACGATCGGAGAGCGAGCGTTCCAGTGCCAGCGTATCGGCATCCTTTTCCTTCGCCGGCCGCGATGGCCTGACGCCTTCAATGGCGCGCTGGGCGAGCTTTTCAGCATCGCGAACCGACATGCCCCGCTCGACGACGGTACGTGCCAGCGCCTCCGGATCGGGCGTCGATATCAGCGCGCGCGCATGGCCGGCCGACAGGTCTCCCTGTGCCAGCATGTCGCGCACGCCTTCGGGCAGCTTCAAAAGACGCAGGCTGTTCGCAACGTGGCTTCGGCTCTTGCCGATGATCTCGCCAAGATCGTTCTGCGTATAGCCATGCTCCGCCATCAGCAGTTCGTAGCCATTGGCTTCTTCCAACGGATTGAGATCGGCGCGCTGGACATTCTCGACGATCGCGATTTCCAGCGCAGTGCGGTCGTCGACGTCGCGGATCAGTACCGGCACTTCCGAAAGCCCGGCAAGCTGCGCAGCGCGCCAGCGGCGCTCGCCCGCGATGATCTCGAAGCGCTGATCGCCGATCGTGCGCACCACCACCGGCTGGACAATGCCATGCTGGCGGATGGACGCAGCGAGATCGCGCAGATCCTCTTCCTCGAAATGGCGGCGCGGATTGCGGGGATTGCGGCTGATGAATTCGATCGGCACGCGCCGATCGGCAGCCATGACGGGGCTTGCTACGGCTTCCTCAGGAGTGGCCTTGTCAATATCACCGATCAGGGCCGCGAGGCCGCGGCCGAGGCGCCGTTTGGATGTGTCTTCACTCATGTCATGCACCACCTTGGAATCACGCTGCCGCTAAGGCCCGCTCGCGCTGGATGATCTCGGAGGCGAGCTGGATATAGGCCTGGCTGCCCTGGCACTTGAGATCATACAGAATGACCGGCTTGCCGAAGGACGGTGCCTCCGAAACCCGAACATTGCGCGGGATCAGCGTCTTGTAGACCTTGTCGCCCATATATTCGCGCACATCCGAAACCACCTGCTGGGCAAGATTGTTGCGGGAATCATACATGGTCAGCACCACACCCTGGATTTCGAGGCGCGGATTGATGGTGCTGCGAACCTCCTTGACCGTGTCGAGAAGCTGGCCGAGCCCCTCAAGCGCAAAAAACTCGCACTGCAGCGGCACCAGGATCGCCTGGGCGGCGCCCATCGCATTCATCGTCAACAGGTTGAAGGATGGCGGGCAGTCGCAGAAGACGTACCGGTATTCGCCGACTTCCGGCTGCTGCAAGGCATCGCGCAGCTTGAAGACGCGGCGGGGATCGGAGGCGATTTCAAGCTCGAAGCCGAGAAGATCGAGCGTCGACGGAACGATATCGAGATTGGGCACGGCCGTATGGACCGCGGCCTCCTGCACCGTCTTTTCCCCGACAAGAACATCATAGGCGGAATGCACGCGCTGATCGCGCTCTATACCGAGGCCGGTCGATGCATTGCCCTGCGGGTCGAGGTCGATGATCAGCACCTTTTCGCCGATCGCCGCCAATGCTGTCGCGAGATTGATGGCCGTTGTGGTCTTTCCGACGCCGCCCTTCTGGTTGGCGACCGTGATGATACGCGTTTTGTTAACCATGATACGATCCGGTTACGGTGCTTTTCGACGCGCGAGGCCGGATATTTCGAGGATCACGGAGCCGGGCTCGACCTTGCTGTCATGTTTTACCAGATCGAACGACCAAAGGTCACGCGCTTTGTCGATCTCCTGCTGATAATCCCGACCCTTGTGGAAAAAGGCGGTGAAATCAGCGCGTTTTGCAAACCACGGTTCAGCGTAGGTGAACAGCAGATCGAGCGCTGCGAGCGCCCTTGCCGACATCACCTCAGCGTCCGCAATAGCGTCCAGCGCCGATTCGGCGCGCAGGGCATGGACGCTGGCGCGCGCGCCCGTCTCGCGGATGGCGGTGCGCAGAAACGATGCCTTCTTGTTGTTGCTCTCGACCAGATGCACCCAGCCTTCGCCGATCTCCGCCAGGAAGATTGCGGTGACGATGCCGGGAAAACCGCCGCCACTGCCCAGATCGACCCAGGTTTTCGATCCCGGGGCGCACTGGAAAATCTGGGCGCTGTCGGCGATATGCCGATCCCACATCTGCTGGCGGGTCGAGGGCGCGACGAGATTGATCGATCTAGCCCACTTCTCGAAATGGCTGACGAAGGTCTCGAGGCGATCCTGTGTTTCACGTGAAACAGTCTGACCGTTGATCTTCATGGAAGCACTCCGATATCAGGCTGCGCGCAGCCGCACGAGCAGCAGAGACAGCGCCGCAGGCGTCATGCCATCGACGCGAGCCGCATGGGCGATCGTCGCCGGCCGCGCCGCAGCAAGCTTGCCCTTCAGCTCATTGGAAAGACCGGGCAAGCCGCTGTAGTCGAAATCACCGGGGATCGCCCTCCCCTCGTCGCGCTGCACCTGGGCAATATCTATCGCCTGCCGATCCATATAGACCGCATAGGCGGCCTCGATCTCGACCGCCGCGCGCACCCTGGTATCGATGGCAGCAAGCTCCGGCCAGACAGCCGAAAGCAACGACAAGTCCATTTCCGGATAGGCGAGAAGATCATAGGCAGAGCGCCGCTGGCCATCCTGATTGAGCTTCAGCCCATAGGCCCTCGCCTCGTTCGGCGTCAGGGACCGGGACCGCAACATTGCCCGCGTCTCATCAAGCGTGTTGGCGAATGCGGTAAATTTCCGCCGTCGCTCTTCCGAAGCCACACCCAGTTCCAGGGAAAGCGGTGTCAGCCGTTCATCCGCATTGTCGGCACGCAGCGTCAACCGGTATTCGGCGCGCGACGTGAACATGCGGTAGGGCTCGGCGACGCCACGCGTGGTAAGGTCGTCGATCATCACACCGATATAGGAGGTGGTGCGCGAGAACACGGTCGGAGCCGAACCGCCGGCCAAGCGTGCCGCATTAAGCCCGGCAACCAATCCCTGCGCGCCCGCCTCCTCATAACCGGTCGTGCCATTGATCTGGCCGGCCAGGAACAGGCCACCCAGCTTCTTCAGCTCGAGCGAAGCGGAAAGCTCACGCGGATCAACGTGGTCATATTCAATCGCATAGCCAGGCTGCAGGATCGTGACCCTTTCCAGACCTGGGATGGCGTGGATGAAGGCGTCCTGAACCTCTTCCGGAAGCGACGTGGAAATGCCATTCGGATAGACGGTATGGTCGTCCAAACCCTCCGGCTCGAGGAAGATCTGATGACCATCGCGATCGCCAAAGCGCATGATCTTGTCTTCAACCGAGGGACAGTAGCGCGGCCCCACGCCCTCGATCTGGCCGGAATACATCGCGGAAAGACCGATGTTGCGGCGAATGATCTCATGGACCTCCGGCGTCGTACGGGTGATGCCGCAGTCAATCTGAGGGTTGCGGATCGTTTCGGTCAGAAAGGAAAATGGAACAGGCTCATCATCGGCCTTCTGCCGATCGAGCGCGGCCCAGTCGATGGTGCGACCATCGAGCCGCGCCGGCGTGCCGGTCTTCAACCGGCCGAGCTTGAGGCCGAGCTTGCCGAGGGTGGCCGAAAGCCCGGTGGAAGGCGCCTCCCCGACCCGACCCGCCGGGATCTTGCGATTGCCGATATGGATCAGCCCGCGCAGGAACGTCCCCGTGGTCAGCACCGCCGCACCGCAGGCAAACCGCCGCCCATCGCCGGTGATGACGGCCGTCACCCGGTGCAGACCGACCTCGCCCTCTTCCGTCTCAAGGTCGAAGACATCGCCTTCGATGATATCGAGATTGTCGAATTCCGACAGCGCCGCCTGCATCGCCTCGCGATAAAGCCGCCGGTCGGCCTGGCTGCGCGGACCGCGAACGGCTGGCCCCTTGCGCCGGTTGAGCAGGCGATACTGGATGGCGGCCGCATCGGCGACCCGGCCCATCAACCCGTCCATTGCGTCGATCTCGCGCACAAGATGGCCCTTGCCAAGCCCGCCA
This sequence comes from Martelella endophytica, assembly GCF_000960975.1. Classification (NCBI taxonomy): domain Bacteria; kingdom Pseudomonadati; phylum Pseudomonadota; class Alphaproteobacteria; order Hyphomicrobiales; family Aurantimonadaceae; genus Martelella; species Martelella endophytica. The sequence goes on from NZ_CP010803.1 coordinate 1,075,578, forward strand.
ATCGCGGGATTGCACGACATCACGCCGATGGTCTCGCGCTTGTGGGTGATGAGCGCCGTGCGGGCGCCGGCCCGGGCCGCAATCGCGGCAGCCTCCGACCCAGCATGGCCGCCGCCGATAACGATGACATCATAGGAAAGAGACATAAAGTGCTCCGGCTCTGGGCTCGACGACGTCTCGGAGCCCGGGTCTGGGTTTTGCCGTCTGATCGGCGGCGAGTCAAGAATGTTTCACGTGAAACACGGCCAGCCTACTTGCCAACACAGAAGGAGGAGAAGATCACGTCGAGCAGGTCTTCCACATCGACACGCCCGGTGATCCGGCCGAGCGATTGCGCTGCCGCGCGCAGGGCTTCCGAAGGGAATTCCGGGGAGAGTGTCCGTGCAGCAAGTGCCGCCTCCAGATGCGTCAGCGCCTCACGCAGGTAACCCCGCTGCCGCTCGCGAACGGGCAGGCTCAGCGACAGGCCGCCAAGCCTGACGGCTAGCCGATCGCCGATCGCAGCGATCAAACGGTCGAGCCCCTCCCCCGTCTTCGCCGATAGCACAAGATCATAGCCGCCGGTCTCTCCCGAAACCATGTCGACCTTTGTGCCGATACGGAGACAGTCACGATCGGTCAGTTCCGACGCTTCAGACATTTGTTCGGAGAGATCGTTCAGCAGAAGCACCAGCTCCGCCTTCTCGGCCAGCGCGCGCGCGCGACGGACGCCCTCGGCTTCAACAACATCTTCCGTCTCGCGCAGGCCGGCCGTATCGTAAAGCCGAACGGCATAACCACCGATATCGAGCTGTACCTCGAGAATGTCGCGTGTCGTGCCGGCGACATCGGTGACAATGGCAATGTCGCGCCGCGCCAAAGCATTGAGAAGGCTTGATTTTCCGGCGTTTGGCGGACCGGCGATAACCACCTGGTAACCATCCCGGATGATTTCTGCGGCCTGCCCGCCTTCCAGATGCGAGCGAATGGCTTCCGTGGTCGCGGCAACGCCATCCCAGATGGTGGCCGAGACGGAGCCCGGAATGTCCTCCTCATCGGAGAAATCGAGCTCGGCCTCGATCATCGCCCGAGCATGGGTGAGTTCCCGCGCCCAGCCTTCGTAGAGTCCCGAAAGCGCACCGCCCGCCTGTTCCATGGCCAGTCGCCGCTGCATCTCGGTTTCGGCGACGATCATGTCGGAAAGGCCCTCTGCCTCGACCAGATCGAGCTTGCCGTTCTCGAACGCCCGCCGGGTGAATTCGCCAGCTTCCGCATGGCGCATGCCGGGCATGGCTGAAAGCCGATCGAGCATGGCCCGCACCACGGCGCGGCCACCATGCAGATGAAACTCGACACAGTCCTCGCCGGTGAAGGAGGCCGGGGCCCGAAAGGCGAGAACCAGACCGGTATCGATCGCACCACCCTCGGCATCCGCAAGCCGCATCAGTCGCGCCCGGCGCGGCTGCGGAACCGCGCCGGCAATGGCCTGGCATGCCGCAAACGCTTCCGGTCCCGAAATCCGCACGACGGCAACGCCTGCGGGCAAGGCGCCGCTGGAAAGGGCGTAGATCGTGTCGAGATCAGAAGACATTTCGATAACCTGAGCTATTTCAATGTTTTGGATGGCAGGTTCCAGAAACGGAAAATCTCCCCACAGGGGGGAGATTGACCTTGGACTTCAGTGTTTTCAACCCGAACAGCGTCAGGTGTTCATCGAGTCGAAGAACTCCGCATTGTTCTTCGTCTGCTTCAGCTTGTCGATCAGGAACTCGATACCATCGGTCGTGCCCATCGGGGCGAGGATACGGCGAAGGACGAAAATCTTCTGCAGGTCCTGACGCGGAACCAGAAGGTCTTCCTTACGCGTACCGGACTTGAGGATATCCATGGCCGGGAAGATGCGCTTGTCGGCGACCTTGCGGTCGAGCACGATTTCCGAGTTGCCGGTACCCTTGAACTCTTCGAAGATGACTTCGTCCATGCGGCTGCCGGTATCGATCAGCGCGGTCGCGATGATGGTCAGCGAACCGCCTTCCTCGATGTTGCGGGCCGCACCGAAGAAGCGCTTCGGCCGCTGCAGGGCGTTGGCGTCGACACCACCGGTCAGCACCTTGCCGGAAGACGGCACGACGGTGTTGTAGGCACGGCCGAGACGGGTGATCGAGTCAAGGAGGATGACGACATCGCGGCCATGTTCGACAAGGCGCTTCGCCTTCTCGATGACCATTTCGGCAACCTGGACGTGGCGGGCAGCCGGCTCGTCAAAGGTGGAGGAAACGACCTCGCCCTTCACCGAACGCTGCATGTCGGTCACTTCCTCGGGGCGCTCGTCGATGAGCAGCACGATCAGGAAGCATTCCGGATGGTTGGCGGTGATCGAATGGGCGATGTTCTGCAGGAGAACCGTCTTACCCGTGCGCGGCGGCGCGACGATCAGGCCACGCTGGCCCTTGCCGAGCGGCGCCACCAGATCGATGACGCGCGGCGACAGATCCTTCGACGTCGGATTGTCGAGCTCCATGTTGAAGCGCTCGTCCGGATAAAGCGGCGTCAGATTGTCGAAGTGGACCTTGTGGCGGATCTTTTCCGGATCGTCGGAATTGATCGTGTTGACCTTCAGCAGCGCGAAATAGCGCTCGCCCTCCTTCGGCCCGCGGATCGGTCCTTCGACCGTATCACCGGTCTTGAGCGCGAAACGGCGGATCTGCGAAGGGGAAATATAGATATCGTCCGGACCCGGAAGATAGTTGGCGTTGGCCGAGCGCAGGAAGCCGAAGCCATCCTGCAGCACTTCCACGACGCCCTCGCCGATGATCTCGACTTCCTGTGTGGCGAGCACTTTCAGGATGGCAAACATCAGTTCCTGCTTGCGCATCGTGCTCGCGCCTTCAACCTCGAGAGATTCGGCAAAGGCAAGGAGATCGGTCGGCGTTTTGCTCTTCAGTTCCTGGAGCTTCATTTGCGACATGAAGAAAACCGTAAATGTGTGGTGATGATAGAAAGGCTGGTTGCGCTGGTAGAGCGAGGCCAAGTCGGATTGGCGCAGGGGAGTACTTTCGCACAGCCTTTTTGGATGAGTTGGCCGGAAGATACTGATTTGCCGTCGCGGTTACAAGAGCAAATCGCAACTTTTACCGCAGAAAAACGGTCAAACCCTTCATCATTCGATTAAAACGGCTTCAGGATGACCATGATCACGGCGATCACCATCAGCACCGTCGGCACCTCGTTGAAGATGCGCCAATGCCGCGGCGTGGTGTTGCGCTTGTCGGCCGCGAAGTCCTTCATCGCCTTGCTGAAATAGCCGTGGACACCCGACATCAGGAACACGGCAAGAATCTTCACGTGAAGCCAGCCGCCGCCGAAACGGAAGCCGTCCCAGGCAAGGTAGAGGCCGAAAATCCAGGTGAGGATCATCGCCGGGTTCATGATGATCTTCATCAGCCGGTATTCCATCACCTTGAAGGTCTCCGATTTTTCGGAACCCGGTTCTGAATCGGCGTGATAGACGAAAAGCCGCGGCATGTAGAACATGCCGGCCATCCAGGCGATCACGGCAATCACATGGAAGGCCTTGGCCCAATTGTAGAAACCATTACGGTCGAAGACGAACAAGCCAAGACAGATGAACAGAAAGACGAGCAGAACCGTCAGCGCGCGGCTGGCCGATTTCTTGCCGGCTGCCTTGCCTGTTTCATTACCCATGGTTTCCTCCAATTATTATTTTAAAACAATGATTTATAATCCGCGCACCTGGTTCACCAGCGCCGCGACGGTTTCCGGATCGGCCTCCGGCGTAATGCCATGGCCGAGATTGAAGATGAACGGACCGCCGGAAAGCGCCTCCAGAATCTGATCGATCTTGATGCGCATGGCATCGCCGCCGGCGATCACGGCCAGCGGATCGAGATTGCCCTGCACGGCGCCTTCCTTCTGCAGCTCACGCGCAAAGGAAAGCGGCACACTCCAGTCGAGGCCGATGGCGTTGGCGTCGGTCGCCTGCCTGTAGGTGGCAAGATTGGCACCGGCGCCCTTGGCGAAGGCGATTATCTTCGCATCCGGCCGTGCGGCGCGCACCTTGTCGACAATGCGCCTCACCGGTCCAGCGGCGAAATCGGCGAAATCGCCCTCACCCAGCACGCCGGCCCAGCTGTCGAAGATCTGCACCGCATCGGCGCCGGCCTCCAGCTGGCGGATCAGATAGTCGGCCGAAAGGTCGGCGAGGATATCGAGGAGCTTCAGGAAGTCGGCCCGATGCCGATAGGCAAACAATCGCGCGGGGGCCTGATCGGGCGTGCCGCGGCCGGCAATCATGTAGGTCGCGACCGTCCAGGGTGCCCCGCAGAAGCCAAGCAGCGTGGTTTCCGCCGGAAGCTCGCGTTTCAGCCGTCGCACCGTCTCGATCACCGGGTCGAGCCTTGCTGCCTCATAGGCCTTCAGCAGGCCGTCAACGGCATCCTCGCCGATCGGCTCCATGCGTGGGCCTTCACCCTTTTCAAAGCGAACACCGCGCTTCAGCGCATCGGGGATGACCAGTATGTCCGAAAACAGGATGGCTGCATCAAAGCCATAACGGCGGATCGGCTGGAGTGTGACCTCGGTGGCAAAGTCCGGATTGTAGCAAAGGTCGAGAAACCCGCCGGCCTTTTCGCGTACCGCCCGATACTCGGGCAGGTATCGCCCTGCCTGGCGCATCAGCCAAAGCGGTGGCGGGGTGATGGTTTCACCGTCAAGCACGCGCATCAGTGCTCGTTTCGCCATATCCCCAGCCCTTTCCAATAATGAATCTTTCTTATTCTGGATTCCTTTTATTTCTTAGAGTCTGTGACGATCAAGGATTAAAGGTTTTGCCGCGACGATGAGTCTTTTCCACCGTTTGCGCAAACCGGCCGGCAACGGAAATCCGCCGAACTGGAGAATTCCGGGGACGATTGCGGATTCAAATTTGGATTCAAGGCGCTGAATGGATTGCGCATCTGCAGCGAGCCTGTGCATAACCACTGGAAAGTTCTGTGCGGGGATGGCTTTCTCCCCGTTTTCAACAAGCAGGCCGGATCGTCTTGCCGAAAACAGGACATGTGGAAAAACCGGAAGGCTTCCCACAGGCAAATTCGGGCGCCGTTCCGGCATCCCGGGTTGTCCAGTGTTATGAACAGGAGGCGAAGGACATCGTGGAAAACCGCAAAAACTTCTTCCACCTCCATCTGGTCTCTGATTCGACCGGGGAAACTTTGATCTCGGCCGGCCGCGCGGTTTCGGCGCAATTCGGCGGTTACGAGCCGATCGAGCACGTCTATCCGCTGATCCGCAGCCGCAAGCAGTTGCTGCCGGTGCTGCGCGCGATCGACGAAGCGCCGGGCATCGTGCTCTACACCCTGGTAAACGAGGAGCTTTCGGCCCTGATCGACGAGATGTGCCGCGACATGGCGGTGCCCTGCGTCAACCTCCTGGAGCCTGTCGGCAAGGTGTTTCAGAGCTATCTCGGCACGGCCTCGCGCAGGCGCAGCGGCGCCCAGCACAGCCTGGACGAGGACTATTTCGCCCGCATCGAGGCGCTGAACTTCGCCATGGACCATGATGACGGCCAGATGCCGGAGAGCTATGACGAAGCCGATGTCGTCATCCTCGGCATCTCCCGCACGTCGAAGACACCGACATGCGTCTATCTTGCCAATCGCGGCATCAAGGCCGCCAATATTCCGATCGTGCCGGGGGCTGACTTGCCGCCGAGCCTCTACAAGGCGAAGAAACCGCTGATCGTCTGCCTGATCGCCTCGACCGGACGGATTTCGCAGGTGCGCGAGTTCCGCGAATTCGGCAGCGGCGGCGATCACGGCAAGAACGAATATACCGATCGGGCGGTGATCGCCGAGGAACTGAAATATGCCCGCAGCCTCGCCGCCCAGAACGACTGGCCGCTGCTCGACGTCACCCGCCGCTCGATCGAGGAGACGGCGGCCGCGATCCTTGCCTTGAAGGACCAGCTCAAATAAGGAGCGGATGAGGAGCATGCCCATGCAGAAGACTGCCGCAAAGCTGATACTCGCCTCCACCAGTCCCTCGCGACAGGCCCTGATGAAGAATGCCGGGCTCGCCTTCGCGGCGATGCGGCCAGAGGTCGACGAGCGTGCCGTCGAGGCGCCCTATCTGAAGATCGGAGCGACGCCCGCCTTCCTCGCTTCCCTCCTCGCGCGGGAAAAGGCGCTCGCCATCTCCCGCAAGGCACCGGATGCCTTTGTCATCGGTGGCGACCAGGTCATGGCCTTTGCCGGCAAGCCCTGGTCGAAGCCGGAAAGCCGGGAGGAGGCGAAGGCGCATCTTCGTCGCCTTTCCAGCCGGACCCACGAACTGATCAGCGCGGTCTCGATCGCCCGCAACGGTGACGTGCTTTATGCCGGCAGCGAGACCGCAACGTTGCACATGCGCCCTCTCAACGATGCCTTCATTGACGCCTATTTGGCGGATATTCCGGACGCGGTACTGTTTTCCTCCGGCACCTATCAGCTCGAAGGCGCCGGGGTGCGGCTGTTTTCGAAGATCGAAGGCGATTTCTTCACCATTCTGGGGCTGCCGATGCTGATGCTGCTTGGCGCGCTCCGCGAACTTGGAGCCATTGATGACTGAACCCTTGCGGCGCGCCTGCGTCATCGGCCACCCCGTCTCCCAGTCGCGCTCCCCGCTGGTGCACGGCTATTGGCTGAAAAAATACGACATTGCCGGCGATTATATCCGCAAGGATGTGGCCCCGGACGAGATCGGCGCTTTCATCGAAGGCCTGCGTTCGGGAGAAGCGGGCTTCGTCGGCTGCAACGTCACCATTCCCCACAAGGTCGCTGCCTTCGAACTTGCCGACCGGCCGGATGCGCTTGCAACGGCGCTCGGCGCGGCGAACACGCTCTGGGTCCGCGACGGTCTTGTCCATGCTAGCAACACCGATGCCATGGGCTTTTCCGGCAATCTCGATGCCGAGGCACCGGGCTGGGACAAGGTGGAAAAGGCCGTCATACTCGGCGCCGGCGGCGGTGCGCGTTCCATCGTGGAGGCGCTGGTGAACCGGGGGATTGCCGAAATCCACCTGATCAACCGCACCCTCGCCCGCGCCGAGGAACTCGCCGAACGGTTCGGGCCTGAGGTGAAGGCTGCCGGCATGGATGCGCTTTCTGGTGCGATGGAGGGGGCCGGCCTTTTCGTCAACTCCACTTCGCTCGGCATGAAGGGCGGCGCGGTGCCGGAATTCGATTTCTCGATACTGGCAAGGGGCGCGCTGGTCACCGACATCGTCTATGTACCGCTTGAAACGCCGATCCTGAAGCAGGCGCGCGAACAGGGTTTTGCAACGGTGGATGGCCTTGGCATGCTGCTGCATCAGGCGGTGCCGGGTTTTGAAAAATGGTTCGGCCAACGGCCGGAGGTGGACAGCGCGCTTCGGGCCGAAATTCTTGCGGATCTGGAGGTTGGCGCTTGAAGATCATCGGCCTCACCGGCTCCATCGGCATGGGCAAATCGACGACTGCCGGCTTTTTCGCCGCGGCCGGCATTCCCGTGCACGACGCCGATGCGGCCGTGCATGCGCTCTATCGCGGTCGCGCCGTTGCCCCCGTCGAGGCAGCGTTTCCCGGCGTGACGGTCGATGGCGCGATCGATCGGGCACGTCTTTCTCGCGCACTTTCCGGAAAGCCGGAGAACTTTCGCAGGCTCGAGGCGATCGTCCATCCGCTGGTGTTTGAGGAGCGGCAGTCCTTCCTCGAAAAGGCCGCGGCCGATGGCGCCGATATCGCGGTGCTCGACACGCCGCTTCTGTTTGAAACCGGCAGCGAGAAGGATGTCGACATCGTCGTGGTCGTCACCTGCGATCCGGCGATCCAGAGGGAGCGCGTGCTGTCGCGTCCGGAAATGACGGTGGAAAAGTTCGAGGGGATCCTGAAACGGCAGCTTCCCGATGGCGAAAAACGCGCCCGGGCTGATTATATTGTCGATACCGGACATGGGCTAGATGATGCGCGCCAGGCGGTTTTTGCCATCATCGCCGACATCCGCGGCAAGGGACAGTCATGAAAGTTACACGCGATATCATCTTCGATACCGAAACCACGGGCATGGACAAGAACGACGACCGGCTGATCGAGATCGGCGGCGTCGAACTGATCGACCACTTCCCGACAGGGCGGACCTTTCACGTCTATATCAACCCGGATGGCAAGACCGTTCACCCCGAGGCGCTGCAGGTTCACGGCATCACGGACGAATTCCTGAAGGACAAGCCGGTGTTTTCGGCCGTTGCCGACGAGCTCCTTGAATTCTTCGAAGGCGCGCGCTGGATCGCCCACAATGCGAGCTTCGACATGGGCTTCATCAATGTCGAGCTCGGACGGCTGGGCAAGCCGCCGATCCCCGACGACATGGTGGTCGATACGCTGGCGCTTGCCCGGCGCAAGCATCCGATGGGTCCGAACAGCCTCGACGCGCTCTGCAAGCGCTATTCGATCGACAATGCCCACCGTACCAAGCACGGCGCGCTGCTCGACGCGGAACTGCTCGCCGAAGTCTATATCGAAATGTCCGGCGGACGGCAGGCGGCTTTCCGTCTGGTCAATGCCGGCACCTATGATGCCTATGACAGCGACGGCAATATCCGCCAGCTGCCGCCGCTCGTGCGCCCCCGCCCGCTTGCCCCGCGCGTCCATCCCGAAGAGGTCGCCGCGCATGAGGCGATGGTGGCGAAGATCGGCGACAACGCTTTGTGGAACAGGGTGAAGTAGCCGCTCGCACGAAGCGCCTTCATCAGCCTCAAAAACAAAACCCGGCCAAACGACCGGGTTTTTCATTTCTGCAAGGTGCTTGCCGATCAGTTGGCCGGCTGCTGGACCTTGGCGCGGGCCTGTTCCTCGGCCATGCGGCGCTGGAACATCTGGGCGAAATCGATCGGATCGACCAGAAGCGGCGGGAAGCCACCGTTGCGGGTGGCGTCGGCCACGACCTGGCGGGCGAAGGGGAAGAGCAGCCGCGGGCATTCGATGAACAGCATCGGCAGCACGTGTTCCTTCGGGAAATTCGCAACGCGGAAGACGCCGCCATAGAGCAGTTCGCAGAGGAACAGCGGCTTGTCGCCCGACTTGGCTTCTGCCTTCAGTGAAAGCAGCACATCGTAGTTGTCGTCGCCGAGCGGATTGGCGTTGACGTTGACGCTGATATTGATCGCCGGCTGGTTGTCGCGCTTCTGCAGCGAGGCCGGAGCAGCCGGGTTTTCGAAGGAGAGATCCTTGATGTACTGGGTCAGAATGCTCAGCGAAGGGCTTTCCTTCTTTTCTGCGCCGTTTTCTTCAGCCATGTCGCGTCCTCTTGAAAAATCAATGTGGATGCCAGTTAGCACTTGCCGGGGAAACGCACAACCCTCGCAACCGGCCGAAAGCCGGTGGTTGCACGTTGAAAAAACCTTGCGTGTCCGGGGATAAGGGCGTGGTTGAGGCTACGACTTCTTGTCGTCGTCGAGCCGCTTGTCGTCCCGATCTGCCCAGGGCGAGTTCGGGTCCGGATCGGAGGAGAAATCCGAAGCGTCGAGATCGACCACGTTCGGGCGCTTGCCGCCCGGCCGTTGGGGGCCACGGGGGGCCGCGCCGCCGCCAAAGAAGGACGAGCGGCTGGAGACCACGACCATGTTGTTGCGGAAATGCTTCCACACCAGATCGCGCACCGGCGGAATGAACAGCAGCAGGCCGAGGATATCAGTGACGAAGCCCGGGATCAGAAGCAGGATGCCGGCCAGCACGATCATGGCGCCATGGATCATCTCCCGGCCCGGATCGCCGCCATCACTGGCGGCTGTGTTCAGTCGCTGCAGCACGCCGAACCCCTGCACACGCAGCAGAATGGCGCCGATCACGGCGGTGAGCATGATCAGCCCCAGCGTCGGAAACAGGCCGATCGCCCGGCCGACGACGATGAAGCCGGCGATTTCGATGAACGGGAAGAGGATGATCGCGATCAGAAAAGGCAAAATAGCGTCCTGTCCGGCTTGTCTTTCGTTTTCTTCATCGTGAAGGTGCGCGATGAAAGTGTTACATTTGAATCATGGCCCTGTGAAGTCTATATGGGGGTCTGAGGCAATACGGCAAACGGCAATAGGGAACCCGATGGGCACGAGTGATCTGATTACCCTTTTCTTTCTGGTGGCCGCGGTGGTGATTTTCTTTCAGCTCCGCAGTGTTCTCGGCCGCCGCACCGGCAATGAGAAGCCGCGCTACGAGCAGCCGGCCGTGCGCTCGCGCGCGGATGTGCAGGAAACCGGGAAGAACGAGGGCAACGTCATCACCCTGCCGGGTGTCGAGAAGGAGCGCGAGGAAGCGCGCCTTGCCGCCGTCGATCGCGTTGCCGCCCCCGGCACGCCGATCAATACCGGCCTGCGCGCGATCGTCGAGGCCGATCCGCAGTTCGATCCCGAGACCTTCCTGAAGGGCGCGCGCTCGGCCTATGAAATGATCGTCATGGCCTTTGCCGATGGCGACCGCAAGACGCTGAAGAACCTGCTCTCCAAGGAAGTCTATGAGGGTTTCAACGCCGCCATGAGCGAGCGCGAGGCCCGCGGCGAGACGGTGAAGGCCAATTTCGTCGGCGTCGAGAAGGCCGAGATCACCGATGCCGAGATCGAGAAGTCGGAAGCCAAGGTCACGCTGCGGATCGTCAGCCAGATGATCTCGGCGACCTATGGCCGCGATGGCGGCCTCGTCGAGGGCGATCCGGAAGAAATCGCCGAGGTCCGGGATCTCTGGACCTTCGCCCGCGACACGCGCTCGCGCGATCCGAACTGGAAACTCATCGCGACCGCCTCCGAATAACGGGCCGCCGCCTTACGCAACCATGCGGGCCCGGCAGGCCCTGACGGGAGTTTCATTCGCATGAGCCGCCGGAAGCTCTCATCGGAAGAGCGGGAACTGTGGAACAAGGTCGCCCGCACGGCGCGACCGCTCCCCGGCAGGAAGCCCGAAAAGCCCGAGAGGCCGGCCGAAAGCTTTCAGGAGCTGATGAACGGCATTTCCAAACCGGCGAAAAAGGACGATACCCGAAAGGCGAGCGTCTCTCCGCTGGCATTGCCAAAGCTGAAGCCGCCGGCGGAGCGAGAGCACCACCCGCTCGAACGCCCGGTCAAACGCAAGCTCGCCAGCGGCCGCGTCGCGATCGATGCACGTATCGACCTGCACGGCCTGTTCCAGGACGAGGCGCATGCATTGCTGCTCGCCTTCGTTCGCCGCGCCCATGAGCGCGGACACCGGCATGTGCTTGTCATCACCGGCAAGGGCGCGTCCTTCGGCAGCGATGGCGTGCTGAAGCGGGCGGTGCCGATGTGGTTTTCGCTGCCGGATTTCAGGCCGCTGATCTCCTCTTACGAGACAGCGGCGCGGCATCATGGCGGCGACGGGGCGCTTTATGTGCGCCTCGCCCGCAGGAAGGGCGCATAGAAGGACGTGGACCATGACCCCTTTCGGAGAGGCTGTTCGGGAGCTGCGCGCTCAGCGCGGCATTTCGCAAAAGGAAATGGCGGCCGCCATCGGCGTCTCACCGGCCTATCTTTCGGCGCTTGAACACGGCCGGCGCGGCAAGCCGAGCTTCGATTTCCTGCAGCGCGTCGCCGGCTATTTCCACATCATCTGGGATGACGCAGAGGCGCTGTTTTCGATCGCCGACCAGTCCGATCCGCGGGTCGTGATCGATACCATCGGCATGTCCGCCGCCCATACGGCGCTTGCCAACCGCCTCGCGCGGGTCATCGGCCAGCTCGATGCGGCGGATGTCGAAGCCGTCGATGCCATCCTGAGACGTTACCAGAAGCGCTGAAGTCGAAAAAAGTGACAGGGCCTCTGACTTTTTGAGCAAGGTCAAAGCAGCTTTCCTTCGATGGGCCTAGCGTGAACCTGCATTCGGGATCTCGACAGGCGTTCTGGCCAAAGAGGTTCTCTGCATCCGGCCCTGCTAGCGTGAGAGGTCCCGAATGCGAAGCCGCCTCGGCAAAGGAGGCGCCTCCCGCATCGCAAGTCCCATGGAGACGGAAATGGCCCAGTTGGCCGCCCATTCCCACCGCAACAATCTCGCCGCCGAAATGCCTCCCGAAAACCAGATCGTGCGTGACAGCTATCTCTATCTGCACTGGAACGGCATTCTTACGAACAACAAGGCCGAAAGCGAAATGGCGACTTTTGCCGGTGCCGCTCTGATTGAGCCCGGCGAACGCTGGAAGCCTTCGAAGTTGGCCTGACAGGCCCCTGCCGACGCCCGCAAGGCCTGAAATTCCATTGTCCCGACACAGGGTTGGGGGACGGGGACCCGGTCGGCGCGCTGATGAAGCGCGTCGGCCGCTTGCGTTTTGTCTTTTAATGTAATAAACGAAGTTACATGAAAAGAGACAGCCGCCTTTCCTCCGTCCTGCACGCCCTGCTCCACATGGCCGAGCACCCCGACAAGCCGATGACCTCGGAAGAGCTCGCCACCTGCATGAACACCAATCCCGTGGTGGTGCGGCGAACCATGGGGCTTTTGCGCGAGCAGGGGCTCGTCACCTCCGCGCGCGGCCATGCCGGTGGCTGGCGCATTGCCGCCGATCTCGGCACTGTGACGCTGCGCCAGCTGCATGACGTGCTCGGCGAGCCTGCGGTCTTTGCCATCGGCAATCGCAGCGAAAACCCGTCCTGCCTTGTCGAGCAGGCGGTCAATGCCGCCCTCGACGATGCCTTCAGGGACGCTGAAGCGCTGTTGCTCGAACGTTTTTCCGAAGTTTCGCTGGCCGATCTTGCGGCTGATTTCAAGCGCCGCCACCAGGCCTGGCGCGACCGAAAGGGATGATGAAATGACCCATGACGTGATCGTGGTCGGTGGAGCCTTTGCGGGTATGTCCGCCGCCCTGCAGCTTCTACGCGCCCGGCGGACGGTGCTGGTGATCGATTCCGGGGAGCGGCGCAACCGTTTTGCAAGCCACGCTCACGGCTTTCTGGGTAACGACGGAACGCCGCCCGGCGAGATCGCGGCCGTCGCCCGGCGGCAGCTTGAAGCCTATCCGACGCTCGACTGGATCGATGCCCGGGTGACGGAGGTGGAAGGCAGCAAGGAGGCCTTTGCCGTCACGCTGGAAGACGGAAGCCGGCACAAGGGGCGGCGCTTGCTGCTTGCCACCGGTGTGAAGGATGACCTGCCGGAGATTGCGGGCCTTGCCGAACGCTGGGGCCGGCATGTCTTCCACTGCCCCTATTGCCATGGCTACGAGCTGAATCAGGGGCCGCTCGGAGTGATCGCGTCCGGGTCAATGTCGATCCACCAGGCCGAGTTGATCCCTGAATGGGGCCCGACGACCTTCTTCGTCAACGGCGCCCTGACGCTCGATGAGGCGCAGCGCGCGTCGCTGACGGCCCGGAATGTCGCCATCGAGGAGACGCCCGTCACCGGCATTGAAGGTGAGGCCGAGGTCCGGCTCGCCGATGGCCGCCTGATCGCGCTGGCGGGCCTCTTCGTTGCATCCCGCACAACGCCGGCGACACCGCTTGCCGAAAGGCTCGGCTGCCGGCTGGAAGAGACCATGCTCGGTCTGCAGATCGCAACCGACCCGATGAAGGAGACCAGTATCGCCGGTGCCTTCGCGGCCGGCGATGTCGCGCGGATGCCGCATTCGGTGGCACTGGCGGTCGCCGATGGCGCCTTCGCCGGCGCGGCGGTGCACCGTTCACTGGTGTTCTGAACAGCCAGGGCACTATCATTTTGAAATCACAAGAGGTTTCAAGCGAAAACCTGCTGCAGGCCGCCGCCTGGCCGCCCCACCCGCGGCGGCCTTGAGCGCAACCATTGAAACGGGCTAGGTTTATCCCCAATTTGACGCTAAAAGGGGTCCCGGCGATTTGAGTGAAAACGGCTTTTCACCTAAGCTCTGCGTTTGAAAAAGCAGTGATTCGGCGGCGTTTTGACCGCGCTAGCCGCGCCCCTGACAAATTCGGAAAGACCTGTTGATGAGCGATACTCCAGAAACTGCTGTCGGCCTTCCTGCCGAATACGGCGCCGATTCGATCAAGGTTCTGAAGGGCCTTGATGCCGTGCGCAAGCGGCCGGGCATGTATATCGGCGACACGGATGACGGTTCGGGCCTGCATCACATGGTCTACGAGGTGGTCGACAACGCGATCGACGAGGCGCTGGCCGGCCATGCCGACATCGTCACCGTCACGCTCAATCCGGATGGCTCCGTCACCGTGACCGACAACGGCCGCGGCATTCCGACGGATATCCACACCGGCGAAGGCGTTTCCGCTGCCGAAGTCATCATGACCCAGCTCCATGCGGGCGGCAAGTTCGACCAGAATTCCTACAAGGTCTCCGGCGGCCTGCACGGCGTCGGCGTCTCGGTGGTCAATGCGCTCTCGGTCTGGCTCAAGGTGCGCATCAAGCGCAATGGCAAGCTCCACGAGATCTCCTTCACCCACGGCGTTGCCGACAAGCCGCTTGAAGTGATCGGCGATGCGGAAGGCCGTTCCGGCACGGAAATCACCTTCCTGCCGAGTTCCGAAACCTTCACCATGGTCGATTTCGACTATGACACGCTGGAAAAGCGCCTGCACGAGCTTGCCTTCCTGAACTCGGGCGTGCGCATTCTGCTGACCGACAACCGCCATGCCGAGCCGGTGTCGAAGGAGATGCACTATGACGGTGGCCTCGCCGCCTTCGTCGCCTATCTCGACCGTTCGAAGAAGCCGCTGATTGCCGATCCGGTCTATATCTCGACCGAAAAGGACGGCATCACCGTTGAGGTGTCGATGTGGTGGAACGACAGCTACCACGAGAACGTGCTCTGCTTTACCAACAACATCCCGCAGCGCGACGGCGGCACCCATATGGCCGGTTTCCGCGGCGCGCTCACCCGGCAGATGATCAGCTATGCCGACACCTCCGGCATCCTGAAGCGCGAGAAGGTGACGCTTTCCGGCGAAGACTGCCGCGAGGGCCTGACCGCCGTGCTTTCGGTGAAGGTGCCGGATCCGAAGTTCTCCTCGCAGACCAAGGACAAGCTGGTGTCCTCGGAAGTCCGCCCCGTCGTCGAAAGCTGCGTCAACGATGCGCTCGGCCAGTGGCTGGAGGAACATCCGAACGAAGCCCGCGTGCTGGTCACCAAGATCGCCGAGGCGGCGTCGGCCCGCGAGGCCGCGCGCCGCGCCCGCGAACTTACGCGCCGCAAGGGCGCGCTTGATATCGCCTCGCTTCCCGGCAAGCTCGCCGACTGCTCCAACCGTGACCCCGCGAAATCCGAACTGATCCTGGTGGAGGGCGATTCCGCTGGCGGTTCGGCCAAGCAGGGCCGTTCGCGTGAGACCCAGGCGATCCTGCCGCTGCGCGGCAAGATCCTGAACGTCGAGCGTGCCCGCTTCGACAAGATGCTGTCGAGCCAGGAAATCGGCACGCTGATCACAGCACTTGGAACCGGCATCGGCAAGGACGAGTACAATCCGGACAAGCTGCGCTACCACAAGATCATCATCATGACCGATGCTGACGTCGACGGCGCCCACATCCGCACGCTGCTGCTCACCTTCTTCTTCCGGCAGATGCCGGAGCTGATCGAGCGCGGCCACCTCTATATCGCCCAGCCGCCGCTCTACAAGGTGACGCGCGGCAAGTCGGTGCAGTATCTGAAGCATGAGCAGGCGCTCGAGGATTACCTCGTCGAGCAGGGCCTGGAAGAAGCCGGCCTGCATCTGCACACCGGCGAGGTCCGCACCGGGCAGGATCTCCGCCAGGTGATCATCGATGCGATCCGCATGCGCAACCTCATGGAAGGCATCCATTCCCGCTATGACCGCCACGTGGTCGAACAGGCGGCGATTGCCGGCGCGCTCAATGCCGACAGGGTTTCCGATCAGGCCGAGGCCGAGCGCCTTGCCGCCGACATCGCGGCCCGCCTCGATATGATTGCGGAAGAGACCGAGCGCGGCTGGGAAGGCTTTGTCCGCGACGATGGCGGCCTGCGCTTCGAGCGCACGGTGCGCGGCGTCAAGGAAGTCGCCAATATCGACATGAGCCTGATCGGCTCGGCCGATGCACGCTACATCGACCAGATGCAGAAGCGCCTTCACGACGTTTACGAAAAGCCGCCGCTGCTGAAGCGCAAGAATGGCGACCTCACCATCTTCGGCCCCCGCGCCATGCTGGAAGCCGTGTTCGAGGCCGGCCGTCGCGGCCTGACCATGCAGCGCTACAAGGGCCTTGGCGAGATGAATGCCGAGCAGCTTTGGGAGACCACGATGGACCCGAATGTCCGCTCGCTGCTGCAGGTCAAGGTCGCCGATGCCACCAGCGCCGACGGGCTGTTCTCCCGCCTGATGGGCGACGAGGTGGAACCGCGCCGCGACTTCATCCAGGACAACGCGCTTTCGGTCGCAAACCTCGATATCTGACGGGCACCGCACCGATGAATATTCAGGAAGGCGGCATCTCGCGATGCCGCCTTTCTTGTTTCATTGCTGGCGGAACCGTCTCGGCAAAGCTTGGCGCCTTTACGCTGGAGGCCTATATCTGGCGGGTCACTTTCCTGCAGAATGGCGCCGCCCGGTGCGCCGGCCCTGTCTCGCTTTCATTGCGCAAAGGCATTTTTCATGACCGACTCCAACCACCGCCATTCCGAATATCCGATCGACCCGCTGTTTCTGAACCGCTGGGCGCCGCGCGCCTTTGATGGCCAGCCCATGCCGAAAGCGGACTTTCTCACCATCCTCGATGCCGCCCATTGGGCGCCCTCTTCGGGCAACGGCCAGCCATGGCGGTTCGTCTATGCGCTGCGCGGTACGGATGGCTTCGATGATGCCGTCGGGCTGCTGATGGATGGCAACCAGGTCTGGGCGGGAAATGCCTCGGCACTGGTCTTCGTCATTTCACACGCCAAGCGGAAAAGCCGGGACGGCACTCTTGTCGACAACGCAACGCATGCCTTCGACAGCGGTGCGGCCTGGATGGCGGCGGCCCTGCAGGCCAAGCTGATGGGTTACGAGACCCATGGCATGGCCGGCATCCACAAGGACAGGATCGCGGAGCATTACGGCATTCCCGCCGACTACGCGGTCAACATGGCCTTCGTCGTCGGCAAATATGGCCACAAGGAAACCCTGCCCAAACCGCTTCGCGAACGCGAGGTGCAGAGCACACGCAAGGCACTGGCCGAGGTCGCATTCGAGGGCAGTTTCACGGCGGATTGATCTCTCATTTGGCAAAACTGATCGCCATTTCCAAATTTCGCCTTGTTTGACATGAATCATCCAAGCACTTCCGATTTACACTTGAAGCCAAACCTTGGGATTTCCATATCGTGATCATCGGCGGTTTGTTTCGCCGAAGTAAAGCGAGGAAGAGACTGAGATGAACGAGACCGCATTGCTGCGTCCGGCGTGGACGCCACTTACGATCGCGCTGATGGTCGTCGGGTTTATCGTTTTCTGGCCGCTCGGGCTGGTCATGCTCGCCTACATCATCTGGGGCGATCGGCTGAACATGAACCGCAGCGAATGGAAGCGTTCCGCGGGCCGTGCGTTCGGCTCCTGCCGCCGCAGCATGAAGGATAGCATGCGACAGGCCGACGATCGTATGTCGTCGACCGGCAACGCCGCCTTCGATGAGTGGCGTCGCAGCGAGATGCAGCGCATCGACGAAGAGCGGCGCAAGCTCGACGAGATGCGTGCTGAATTCGACCGCTACACGGACGAGCTCAGGAAGGCGCGCGACCGTGAGGAATTCGACCGCTTCATGCGGGAGCGCAACAACACCGGCTTCGGCGGCACCCCTGCGCCGGAAGCATAAGAGTGAAGACACTTACGACGGTTTGACCTCCGTTAGGTTCCCGGCATTGCCTTTCCCCCAGGGCGGTGCCGGTTTTTTTGTGCGGTTTTGGCCCGGCAATGCTGGCGCAACGCCGCCAATGGCTGTACCGCTTCACTCATGAAATTCCTCAAACGACCCCGGACCGCGGAAGACAAGAGCGTGATCGAGCTTGGCGAGCGGCGCCTGCCGCTGACCGTGCGCACCAATGCGCGCGCCCGGCGGATGACGCTGAAGATCGAGCCCGGCGGACACGGCGTCAGCCTCACCGTGCCGCCGGGCCTCGCCCGCCACGAGGTCGACGGCTTCCTGCGCCGCCATCACGACTGGCTCATGGACCGCGTCGGCCGGCTAGCCGATCGCGGCATCACGGTCGAGGACGGCTGTAGCTTGCCGGTGCTTGGCGAGCCGCATGTCGTGCGCCACAGCGGCCGCCTCAGGGGCCTCACCGAAAGCCGTGTGGAGGATGGCGTGCGGGTCCTGCTTGTCAGCGGGCCGCCGGAGGCGACCGGCCGGCGTGTCGCAGAGCATCTGAAGAAAGAGGCAAAGCGCATCCTGACCGATCGCGCCGCCTTCCACGCCGCTGCCAGCGGCAAGGCCTTCAAGACGATCACCTTCAAGGATACCCGCAGCCGCTGGGGCTCGTGTTCTTCGGCCGGAAATCTCAATTTCTCGTGGCGCCTTGCCATGGCACCGCCCTATGTCATTGACTATCTTGCAGCTCATGAGGTCGCGCATCTGACGGAGATGAACCACGGGCCGCGCTTCTGGGCGCTTTGCCGCAAGCTTTGCCCGCGCACCGAGGAAGCGCGCGCCTGGCTGAAGGCCGAGGGTTCATTCCTGCATGCCGTCCGGTTCTGAGGGCCGGCAAAACGTGAAGATGAGGCGGTCGCGACTGACGCGACGATATGATAAGAAACGGACATGAAACGGCCAGACATCAAGATTTGCGGCATTTCGCGCACCGAGACCCTCGACCACGTCATCCGGCGCGGCGCGAGCCATGTGGGCTTCATCTTCTTCGAGAAGAGCCCGCGCCATGTCGAGCCTGATGTCGCCGCCGACCTGATCGCCCATGTCCGCGGCCGGGCAAAGACGGTGGCCGTCACCGTGAATGCCGATAACGACCTGCTTGAGGAAATCGTCTACGCGGCGCGCCCCGACATGCTGCAGCTCCATGGCCATGAAAGCGCCGAGCGGGTGGTGACGGTCAAGGCGCTGTTCGGCCTTCCGGTGATCAAGGCGCTTTCGGTGCGCAGCGAAGCCGACCTTGCCATGATCGAGGAATATCGCGGTGTCGCCGATCGAATGCTGCTCGATGCCAAGCCGCCGGCCGGTGCCGACCTTCCCGGCGGAAACGGCGTTACCTTTGATTGGCGCTTGCTTGAAGCCATGGACCCGACTATCCCTTATTTCCTGTCCGGCGGGCTGAATTCCGAAAATGTCGCCGAGGCGCTTGCCGTCACGGGTGCGCCAGGGCTCGACATGTCGTCTGGCGTCGAAAGCGCGCCCGGCATCAAGGACCCCGCCCGGATCGATGCCTTTTTTGATGCTGTCGAAGCGGCTCTGTCGCTGAAGACGGCCTGATGGAGAATGATCGTGAACGAGACGCCGAAACCGAATTCCTTCCGATCCGGACCTGACGACAGCGGCCTCTTCGGCATTTTCGGCGGCCGCTTCGTCGCCGAAACGCTGATGCCGCTCATCCTCGACCTTGAGGCCGAATGGGAAAAGGCGAAGAACGATCCGGCCTTCCAGGCGGAGCTCAAATCGCTCGGCAAGCACTATATCGGCCGGCCGAGCCCGATCTATTACGCCGAGCGGCTTTCCGAGCATCTCGGCGGCGCCAAGATCTATTTCAAGCGCGAGGAGCTGAACCACACCGGCTCGCACAAGATCAACAACTGCATCGGCCAGATCCTGCTCGCCAAGCGCATGGGCAAGACCCGGATCATTGCCGAGACCGGTGCCGGCCAGCACGGCGTGGCGTCTGCCACCGTCGCCGCCCGCTTCGGCCTGCCCTGCGTCGTCTACATGGGCGCCACCGATGTCGAGCGCCAGGCGCCGAACGTGTTCCGCATGAAGCTGCTTGGTGCAGAGGTGAAGCCTGTGACGGCCGGCCACGGCACGCTGAAGGACGCGATGAACGAGGCGTTGCGCGACTGGGTCACCAATGTCGAGGACACCTATTACCTGATCGGCACGGCCGCCGGCCCGCATCCCTATCCGGAAATGGTGCGCGACTTCCAGTCGGTGATCGGCACGGAAGCCCGCGAACAGATCCTCGAGGCCGAAGGCCGGCTGCCGGATCTCGTCATCGCTGCCGTGGGCGGCGGTTCGAACGCGATCGGCATCTTCCATCCCTTCCTCGATGACGCCGATGTCAAGATCGTCGGTGTCGAGGCCGGCGGGCGCGGGCTCAATGGCGAGGAACACTGCGCCTCGCTGACGGCCGGCTCGCCTGGCGTGCTGCATGGCAACCGCACCTATCTGCTGCAGAACGAGGACGGCCAGATCAAGGAAGGTCACTCGATTTCGGCCGGCCTCGACTATCCGGGCATCGGCCCGGAGCACTCCTGGCTCAACGATATCGGTCGCGTCGACTATGTGCCGATCCTCGACGACGAGGCGCTGGAGGCATTCCAGCTGATGACGAGGCTCGAAGGCATCATTCCGGCGCTTGAGGCAAGCCACGCGATCGCCGAAATCGTCAAGCGCGCGCCGCAGATGGGCAAGGACGAGATCATCCTCGCCAATCTTTCCGGCCGCGGCGACAAGGACGTGCATACCGTGGGCAAGCTTCTCGGCATGGAGATGTAAGCATGTCGCGGGAGGAAACCATCGAGGAGATGGCCGAACTCGCGGAAGCGCTGTTCGAAATCATCGAGGAAGAAGACGGCACCAAGGACGAGCTCAGGCGCGCCGTGATCGAGGGGCTGGCGCATCAGAACCTGTTCAATATCGAGCTTGTCGCCGCGCTGAACACGCTCGCATCCGGTGGCAACGCCACGGCCGAGATCGACAGCCTCGTCCTGAACATGAAGGCGGTGCACAAGTCGCTGGTCAAGGCGATCACGGCCTGGTCGGAAGCAGACGAGTAGACGGAATTCGCATCGAAGATGCCACGGAGTTGAGTATGACCGAACGTATGGAAAAACGCTTTGCCGCATTGAAGGCCGAGGGCCGGCCGGCGCTGATCACCTATTTCATGGGCGGCGATCCGGATTTCGACACCTCGCTTCAGATCATGAAGGCGCTGCCAAAGGCGGGCGCGGATGTGATCGAGCTTGGCATGCCATTTTCCGATCCGATGGCAGATGGCCCCGCGATCCAGATGGCCGGCCTGAGGGCACTGAAGGGTGGCCAGACGCTGGTGAAGACCCTCGACCTCGCCCGGCAATTCCGCAAGACCGACGCCGATACGCCGATCGTGATGATGGGCTATTACAATCCGATCTATATCCATGGCGTCGACGCCTTCATCGAAGATGCGCTCGATGCCGGCATTGACGGCCTGATCATCGTCGACCTGCCGCCGGAGATGGATGAGGAACTCTGCACCCCGGCGCTGGCCAAGGGCCTGAACTTCATTCGCCTGGCCACGCCGACGACGGATGAAAAGCGCCTGCCGACGGTGCTGAACAATACGTCGGGCTTCGTCTACTATGTCTCGATGAACGGCATCACCGGCTCGGCGCTGCCGGATACCTCGAAGATCGGCGCCGCTGTCGCCCGCATCAAGGCGCATACGGACCTGCCGGTCTGCGTCGGCTTTGGCGTCAAGACGGCGGAGCATGCGCGCATCATCGGCGCGGCGGCCGATGGCGTTGTTGTCGGTACCGCGGTGGTCAACCAGATTGCCGGCAGCCTCGATGCGAACGGCAAGGGCGGCAAGGACACGGTTGATGCGGTGGCCACTTTCGTGCGTGGGCTCTCGAGTGGCGTGCGTGACGCCCGGCTTGCGGCGGCGGAGTAAATCTGGCACACGGCAGGCCATTGATGCACGGCGGCGGGGATCCCGCTGTCGCGTGCGTAGATAAAAGAAGCATTTCCGTCGCGAGACGGCAAAGCAGGAGGTTCTTTTGGTGAACTGGATTACAAATTACGTTCGGCCGCGGATCAATTCCATGTTCGGCCGCCGTGAGGTTCCCGAGAATTTGTGGATCAAGTGCCCCGAGACAGGGGCCATGGTGTTTCACACGGACCTCGAGGAAAACAAGTGGGTCATCCCCTCCTCCGGCTTCCATATGAAGATGCCGGCGCGCGCGCGGCTTGCCGATCTCTTCGATGGCGGCGTCTACGAGGACCTGCCGCAGCCGAAGGTGGCGCAGGACCCGCTGAAGTTCCGCGATTCCAAGAAATATGCCGACCGTCTGAAGGAAAATCGGGCGAAGACCGACCAGGAAGACACGATCATCGCCGGCATCGGCGAATTGCAGGGTCTGAAACTCGTCGGCGTCGTCCATGAGTTCAAGTTTCTCGGTGGTTCGCTGGGCATGGCTGCCGGCGAGGCGATCATCCAGGCCTTCGACCGTGCGCTTGCCGAAAAATGCCCTCTGGTGATCTTCCCGGCATCGGGCGGCGCGCGCATGCAAGAAGGCATCCTGTCGCTGATGCAGATGCCGCGCGTGACCGTGATGGTGGAAATGATGCGCGAGGCGAGCCTGCCCTATATCGTCGTGCTCACCAATCCGACAACGGGCGGCGTTTCCGCTTCCTACGCGATGCTGGGTGATCTGCACATTGCCGAACCCGGCGCGGAGATCGGCTTTGCCGGCCGCCGTGTCATCGAGCAGACGATCCGCGAACAGCTTCCGGACGGCTTCCAGACGGCGGAATATCTCCTCGACCACGGCATGGTCGACATGGTGGTCAAGCGTCACGATATCCCCGCCACGCTGGCGCGGGTGCTGAAGATCATGACCGGCGTGCCCGGCACGGCCGCCAGCGCACTGCTTGAGCCGCCGCATCACCCGGTCCCGGCGGAAGCGGGCGCCGAAGTGCCCGCCGCCCCCTGAACCGGGCCGCCCTTCCCGGCTGCCGGCGGCGTTCCGGCAGCAAGAAACCACGCAACGCCGGATAGCCGGGCGCCGGCAGCCCGGGCCACACGGCCCGGCGAAAGTGCCGCAGCAGATCAGCGGCGCTGCCTCGCGCCCGGAAACTGGAAACACCATGCCTGACCAATCATTCGGCGCCGCCGAGCGGGTCATCGAACACCTGCTTCAGCTCCATCCCAAGGGCATCGACCTTTCGCTCGACAGGATCGCCGTGCTCCTTGCCAAGCTCGGCAATCCGCATCTGTCGCTGCCGCCCGTTATCCACATTGCGGGCACCAACGGCAAGGGCTCGGCAAGCGCCTTTTCGCGCGCGCTGCTGGAGGCGGCGGGGCTGTCCGTTCATGTCCATTCCTCCCCCCACCTCGTCCACTGGCACGAGCGCTTCCGCATCGGTGGGCCCGGCGGCGCCAGCGCTTTTGTCGATGATGCTCTCCTCGCCGAAACCCTGCGCCGTGTCGAAGCGGCGAATGCCGGTGTCAAGGCGACGGTGTTCGAGCTGCTGACGGCCGCGGCCTTCGTGCTGTTTGCCGATATTCCAGCCGACGCGGTCATTCTCGAAGTCGGCCTCGGTGGCCGTTTCGACGCGACCAACATCATCGAAAAGCCCGCGGTTTCGGTCGTCATGCCGATCTCGCTCGATCATCAGGCCTATCTCGGCGACAAGGTCGAGCTGATTGCCGCGGAAAAGGCGGGGATCATGAAACCTGGCGTGCCGGTGGTCATCGGCCAGCAGGATTTTGAGGCTGCCGAAGAGGTGCTGATTGCCACCGCCGACCGGCTCGGCTGTCCGCTGCATCTCTACGGGCAGGATTTTTCCGCGCATGAGGAGCATGGCCGGCTGGTCTATCAGGATGGCGATGGCCTGCTCGATCTGCCGCTGCCGGCCCTGCCCGGTCGCCACCAGTATGCCAATGCGGCGGCGGCGATCGCGGCGGTCAAGGCTGCCGGATTTTCGGTCGACGAGCATGCTGTCGAACAGGCGATGCTGAACGTGTTCTGGCCGGCGCGCCTGCAGCGTCTGACCAGCGGAGAACTGGTGCAGCTTGCGCCGATCGGCTCCGAGATGTGGGTCGACGGCGGGCACAATCCCGGTGCCGGCGAGGTCATCGCCGAGGCGCTGGCGGGGTTCGAAGAACGCGATCCGCGGCCGCTCTTCCTGATCATCGGCATGATCAACACCAAGGATCCGTTCGGCTTCTTCGAGCATTTCGCCGGTCTCGCCCACTATGTCTACTGCGCCCCGATCCGGGGAACGGAAGCCACCATCGACCCGGTGGCGCTTGCGTCCTCCGCGGCCGATGCAGGGCTTTCGGCCGAGCCTGTGTCTTCGATTTCGGAAGCGCTCGAAGCCATCGCCTTCCGGCTGAAACCCGATCAGCCGGCCCCGCGCATCCTGATCGGCGGCTCGCTCTATTTTGCGGGAAATGCGCTGGCGGAGAACGGCACACCGCCGCTTTGATAGGCAGGCGTTCGGCCTCATGTGATGTTTCTGCATGGCTGCGTTGTGGCAAACGGCATTTCTGAATAGAAAGCAGTCCCTTATATACGTCTTGCAACAGATGGTTACAGGAGCAAGACAATGGCTGCACATCGCAACGACCCGAACTTCGCCGGACAAACCCGTTCGCGCAACCCGATCGCCCGTTTCTCGCGTGGCGTTACCGATTTCTTCGATACCTACAACGAAGTCGTCGCAGAAGCCCGCAAGCGGTATCCCAACAGCTTCAAGTAAGTTTGCGGTAGCGGAAGAGGCCCAGGCCCCCGCGACCGACCCGATGTCCTTCCGTGCCCGGCCGCATGCGCGCCGGGCTTTGTGTTTTCTGAACGCTCTTCCACCCTGAAGACCGTGGTGTCGTGTAGGCGAATGCCGCCCTGACGCTCGGATCTGGCCATTGCCGATCGAAAAAGACCGGCTGGTGGGTGCCAGCCGGGTCTTCTGTTTTCGGATCGAAGGCCGCTTTGAAACCGCTTCGGACTCAGTTCGGCGGGTTTTCGAACTGCAGGCGGTGAAACTGGCCGAGCCAGGTTTCCGTCAGCGGCTTGCCGTCCTGATCGAGATAAGCGCGCACGTCGATCGTGTCGGCGGTATCGTCGAATTTCAGGTCGTAGGTCAGCCGCCAGTCGTCGGTGCCGACGATCGGCATGGCATAGGCGTTGATCAGCTCGGCGCCGGCGCCGACCGAGATGTTGGGCTTCACGTCATCATCTACCGTAAGGCCCTTGACCGCCCGGCCGGAGAAATCGACGACGACCTTGACCTGATCGCGCGGACGCGGCTGGCCCGGCACGCCGCCGCGGCCGACGCGGCTGGCGATGGTTTCGGCCAGTTCGGCGTTCGGCGGGGCGGTCTCGACCCAGTTCAGCGTGTAGGAGAAGTCGCGTTCGTCGCCGGCTTCGGGAAGATCCTCCGGCAGCCAATAGGCAACGATGTTGTCGTAGATCTCGTCGTCGGAGGGCAGCTCCACGAGCTGGACCATACCCTTGCCCCAGTCACCTTCCGGAACGACCCAGGCTGATGAGCGCTTGTTGTAGAACACGCCGTCATCCTGATAGTGGTCGAAATTGCGGTCGCGCTGGATCAGGCCGAAACCCTTCGGGTTTTCGTCGTAGAAGCTCGAGGTAACGACGCGGTCGGGATTGTTGAGCGGACGCCAGATCTGCTCGCCGGAACCGGTGACCACTTCGAGACCGTCGCTGTCATGCACCTCCGGGCGCCAGTCGAAGGCCATGTTGCGGTGGGTCTCGGAATACCAGTACATCGAGGTCAGCGGCGCGATACCGAGACGCTCGACGGCCTCGCGGAAGAACAGCTTGCTCTTGATATGCAGCACCTGGCCTTCGCCATCGGTGTTTTCGGCCTCGATCCGGTAGGCGCCGGCAACGCTCGGACTGTCGAGCAGCGCGTAGATGACGATGTTGTCGCCGGGCTTGTCGTCCTCTTCGAGATAAAAGGCGGTGAAGCGCGGGAATTCCTCGGGCGTCGAAAGTCCGGTATCGACGGCCAGCGCGCGGGCTGAGAGGCCATACTGCTTGTCCGGACCGTCGGTACGAAAGTAACTCGCGCCGAGGAAGGAGATCCAGTCGGTTTTCATGTCCGGCCGCATCACCCGGAAACCGGCCCAGCCGGCGAAATCCTCGACCGCCTTTGCGGGGCTGTCTTCCGGCATGGTGAAGTAATCGGCGTTATAGAGTACCTCGCGGGCTTCGCCGTCCTTCACGAGGTTGATGGTCACCGGCTCCTTGAAATAGCGGCCCTGGTGGAAGAATTGCACGGGCGCCCCGCCGACATCGACGGTGTGTTCCTTGCGGAACACGATCTTCCAGTGCGCGTCATAGTCGATCTTGTCGAACAGCTCCGGCGACTGCACGGGATAAGGCTCGAACGGTTCTTTCGACATCGCCTTGGCCTTGTCGGCGAGCGTGTCGAAGGAGAACGGCTCGGCCGGTCCGAGCGCGGGCTCGAAGTTCTGGGCTGCGGCGGGAGCCGCGATCAGTGTCGCGAGAAGAACGGGGGCGAGACGGCGGAGAAGGGCGGGCGAAACGGAACGAATCGTCATCGGGCGGGGAACTCCGGATTTGCCATGGTGAGTCTGAATGCTTCAACGCGGCAGAGGGTCCAAAGTTCCCCTCCTCTCCGCAAAATCGTTGAAGCCCGCGAAAACGCGGGCTTCGGTATGCGGAAGACGGGTCTGGCCTTAGCTGACGGCGCCGGAAATCCAGCTCGAAAGCGCGGTCTTGGGGGCGGCGCCGACCTTGACGTCGGCAAGCTCGCCACCCTTGAACATTGCGAGCATCGGGATGGAGCGGACGCCGTACTGGACCGCAAGATCCGGATTGTCATCGACATTGACCTTGGCGATCTTGACCTTGCCGCCCATTTCCTCGGCGATTTCTTCCAGGCTCGGACCGATCATCCGGCACGGGCCGCACCATTCGGCCCAGAAATCGACCACGACGGGTTCGGCGGATTCAAGCACTTCCTGCTTGAAGTTGGCGGTATTGACCTTGACTGTCGTCATGTTGCGCTCCTTGGCAAATGCGAGAGCATGACCGATGTGCGGAGATACTTTCGCAATATCGTAGATTTGGCATCCATGTGAGCATGGCTGGCGGAAAAATCAATGGCGATGGTTTCACTTTGTGGTCAGGCCCGCAAGGGCCTCGGCCAGTTCCGTCGTGTCAAGGCGTCTGACAGCCGCCGTTTCGGTATAGACCAGAACGCAGTCGATCGCCTTCTCCGGATAGAGCGGGTTCAGGATCTCGCGATAGACCGCCATCTGGGCGGCATGGCTGAAGGGCACCGGCGCGCCGTCTTCCGGCGGGTTGCGGTTGGTCTTGAAATCGACCAGCACCACGCGGTTGCCGTCCACCGCCAGACGGTCGAGACGGCCGGAAACCGTGTAGCTGCCACCCTCGAGGCGCACCGTGCCGGTGATCGAGACCTCGGCGCGGGCATTCGCTGCGAACACGGATGCAAGACGTGGGTCCGCCATCACCGTGAGCACGCTTGCCGCTATGCGAGCCGTCTCGTCTTCCGGCAGATGATGGCCGGCGCGCTCGAGATAGCGCCGGCAGGCGCCGTCGCGGTCTTCCGGTGCAAAGCCCGGCAGGAGCTGCAGCAGCCGGTGGACGAGACGGCCGCGCTCGAGTGCCAGATTGGTCCTGCGCTCGGCAAAGAGCGGCGAGGCGGTGAGCGGAGCGGGGTCTTCCACCTCGATGCCGGCCTTGGAGGGGCTGAGCGGCGGGGCGGGACGAGCGGCCTCGCGGTAGGCCTCCGTCAACGCCATCGGCAGCGGCGGGCGGGCCTTGCCGGATGAGGTGGCCTCGCTTGCAGGCTCGAACCGGCGCGGCGGGATCTTCTCCTGCCACAAGAGCCCCGCCCATTGTTCTTCGCCCGGTCCCATCACCTCGACTGTGTCGCAACGGCCTGTATCGTCGGCCGAAAGTGCACTCCAGACCAGCCTGTGCCAGCAATCCGGCACCTCGGTCTTGCCGCGATAGCCGGTGACGAACAGGCGATCGGCCGCGCGCGTCATCGCCACGTAGAGAAGCCGACGATATTCCTCCTTCGCCTCCTCCTCGCGCCGGGCGATATCGGCGGTCACGGCGCTGTCGCCGTCCTTCTTCGAGCCGTGCCAGACCGGCAGGCCCGCCTCCATCGTCCGGAAGCCGGAAAGATGGCTTGCGACAAACGGCCGGCCGCCGCTGTCGACCAGAAACACCACCGGCGCTTCCAGTCCCTTGGAGGCATGCACGGTCATGATCCTGACCTCGTTGCGGCCCTTGTCCTGCTCGCGCTTGACCTCCAGCCCGCCGGTTTCCAGCACGTCGAGGAAACTCTGGAGACCCGGCAGGCCGGTGTCCTCGTGGTCCTTGGCCGCGTTCAGGAACTCATCGAGAATGTCGCCGGCCTCGCTGCCGAGCCGGGCGAGAAAGGCCCGCCGGCCGCCCTCGCGCGCCAGAATGCCGGCATAGAAGTCGAACGCCGTGCGGCGGCGGGCGGCGGCGATGACGCGTTCGAGCTTTTCGACGGCATCGCGAAGTTTTTCGTCACCGGCAGAAGCAAGCCGACGGAGCGCCGACCAGACATGCTCGAATGGCTTGCGGTTTGCCGCAACGGCGAAGAGATCGTCCTCGGAAAGGTCGAGCAGCGGGCTCTTGAACACCGCCGCCAGCGACAGGTCGTCCTCCGGCAGCACGGCAAAGCGGCCAAGGGCCATCAGGTCCTTCACCGCGATATGGTCAGCCAGTTTCAGCCGGTCGGCGCCGGCGACGGGAATGTCGTAAGGTGATTTCAGCGCCCGCGTGAGAGCATTGACGAAGGCATCGCGCTTCCTGACCAGCACCAGAATGTCGCCGGCCTCCACCGGCCGTTCGCGGTCGCCCTCGACCAGCATGTCATTGCCGATCATCCGCGAAATGCGTTGCGCGATGCGCCGGGCAAGGATGGCGGCGGGCGCCTGTTCCGGCGTCGCGTCGAAAGGCGCGGTCCAGTCCTCCTCGTCGACGACCTCGGCCGGCGCGATCATCTCCCAGGCTTCCACCATGCCCGGATGGCCCGTGCGGTTGGAGATGTGCACCGTCGCTTCATCCGCCGCGGAAAGCCCCTTGCGGTTTTCCGGCAGGGAAAACACCTGATCAACGGCCGACAGCACCGAGGCCGTCGAGCGGAAGGAAAGCGGCAGGCTGATTGTCGAGAAACCGGCCTCGATGGAGGTAACACGCTGACGCGTCAGCCGGCCCTCCTCGGCGAAGCGTTCCGGCCGCGCGCCCTGGAAGGAATAGATCGACTGCTTTTCATCGCCGACGGCAAACATGGTGCGCTGGCCGGGCCTTGCGCCCGCACCACTGAAAAAGTCCTCGCTCAGCGCCCTGACCACGTCCCATTGCAGCGGCGCGGTGTCCTGCGCCTCGTCGACGAGAATGTGGTCGATGCCCTGATCGAGCTTGTAGTGGATCCACTGGCCGGAATCCGGCCGTGTCAGCAGCGTTGCGGTGCGGGCGATCAGATCCTCGAAATCGAGCTTGCCGCGCCGTTCCTTCAGCGCTTCGTAACGGGCATCGAGCCGGTCGGCGAGCGTCAGTGCGGCACGTGTCTTTTCGAAGATGCGGAAGCGGTTCAGCCGGTCGCGGATGTCGTAGATGCGGGCTGCGGCGGCCAGCACCGCCTCACCGATCTCGGGTGCCTTGATCCTCAACGACTTGAACACCAGCGTCGACTCCGCCTTGGGTGTTCCAGAAGCCGTCAGGAAGGCATTTTCCAGCAAGCCGAAGCGCGCGACAGCATCCGTTGCTTCGACGGCCTGCTGCAAAAGATCGGCAAAGCCGGCCGCGCGCGAACCGCCGTCGTCGCGGGCGATGGTGACGAGCGGACCGAGACTTTCAAGCCCCGGCAGCGGCCAGGCCTCCGCAGCGATGCTTGCTTCGTCGTCGCCTTCGCCGAAACCATAGGCGCTTCGCAAGGCCGTCTCGATCCCGCCCTTGCGCCGCGCCTCGGTCAGGAACGGGCGGATGGCGTGGCGGGCGGCGACGATTTCACCGAGAAGTTTTTCCAGACCCGTCTCGTCGGCGATATCCAGCACGGTCTGGAAGGCATCGGAAAGGGCGGGATCCTCGCGGCTTGCCGTCGCCGTCAGAAGCTGCCGGCGGGCATCGGCCAGAAGCGTGGCGGCGGCGGTGTCGTCGAGCACCGAGAAGTGCCCGGCGACATTGGCCTCCAGCGGAAACCGGTGCAGCAGGCTTTCGCAGAAGGCGTGAATGGTCTGGATCTTCAGCCCGCCGGGCGTTTCCAGTGCATGGGCGAACAGCCGCCGCGCCATGGCGATCTTCAGCGCATCCGGCCGCGCGCCCTCGATCTCCGCGATCTCGGCGGTGAGTTCGGCCTCGGGCAGCACAGCCCATTCGGCAAGCCGGCGGAAGACGCGGTTCGACATCTCCGATGCCGCCGCCTTGGTATAGGTGAGGCAGAGGATCGCCGAGGGCCGCGCGCCGGCAAGCAGCAGCCGCACCACGCGCTGGGTCAGCACATGGGTCTTGCCGGAGCCGGCATTGGCGGAAACCCAGACGGTGCGGGCGGGATCCGAGGCAAGTCGCTGGCGCCCGGTGGTCCAGGACAGCCAGCCCTCTGCCGGGGCGGAGAGCGTCGGTTCGTCAGTCATCGCCGCCCTCCCCGTTATCGTCCGCCGTCGACCATTCGGCGACGCGGGCAAGGTGGTCATATTCGCCGGAGAAATCGCGCGCGCTCGCCGGGATCAGCCGCGAGGCAAACGGCCGCTTGCCGGTCTTCAGCGCGGTAACGAAGCGGGTGAATTCCCGAAGCGCGTCGCTTGCCAGTTCTTCCGCCGTGATCGCCGCCTCCTTCTTGGTCTCAGCCTTTTCCAGCGCATCGACGCCAAAGCGGTGGCCGGGCCTCAGCCGCACATACTTGAGGCTTTTCGTTTCAAGCGCCGGGACGTCCTTGAAGGCGCCGGCGGCAAGCGCTGCCGCCTCCAGCGGCAATTGCGGCTCCAGCAGGGTGCGGGCCTGATTGAGCGAAGGCGAGAGACCGGTCTTGTAATCGATGATTTCGGCGGTGCCGTCTTCCAGAATATCGATCCGGTCGGCTATGCCGGTCAGCCGGATCTCGGCAAGCGGCATGTCGAAACCGCCGGCCTTTTCGGTCAGCACCGTTTCGATCGGCGTGGTCGCCCGCCGGTTCGCCTCGAAACGCAGGAATTCGGCGGCCACCGATCTCAGTCGCGGCACCCAGCTCAGCGCCAGATGCGGCGGCAGCTCGGCTTCGAGCAGCAGGCCGGCGAGGATCTCCTCCATCGCCTGCCGTCCCTCCTCCGTTGCCGCATCGGCGCCGGACTTCAGGAAACGCTCGGCCAGCGCGTGATAGAGAATGCCGCGCTCCTTGATCGCCGGATCGGTGTTGAAGGGGGAAAGCGGATCGAGCTTCAGCACCTTCTGGGCATAGAGCGCGTAAGGATCGCGCCTCAGCCGCCCGATCTCGGAGAAGGAATAGCGTTCCGGTTGGCTTTCGGCTGGCGGAAAGGGCTCCGGCCGGCCGGGAATGGCGGTGCGCGGCCCCTCGTCCAGCGCATCGGCCCAGCCGAGCATGATATCGCCGCGCGCCTTGAGGCCTTTTGCAAGCGCCGGGCCGCCGAAGGCCAGAAGCCGCTGCAGCCAGCGGCTGGCGACCGTTGGTGCCGATCCCTGTCTCAGCGCCCGCGACAGGATGAGGCGCGGGGCGCCTGCCGCCATGGTCAAGTCGTGGGCAAGCTGGCCGGTGCGTTTCTCCGGCGGCTCCAGCCCGATCTCCGCCTTCATGCCGCGCGACAGGAACGGATTGTTTTTCGGCTGCGTCGGCCACACACCCTCGTTCAGCCCGCCAATGACGATCGTGTCGGCATCCTGCAGCCGCGCTTCGACCGCGCCGAAGATGAAGACGCGCGGATTGCCCATCTGCCGGGGCTTGACCGCTTCCGAAGCCGTCAGCGCCGCAACGATGTCGATCCATTGCGGCCCGTCTGCCTCGATCGGCGTCTCGGAGGCCATGGTTTCGGAAAGCACCGTCGCCAGCCCTTCCCCCGCCTCGCCCGACCAGAGGGCGGAAAGGTCGCCGGCATCGTCGATGGCAACAGCCTCCAGCGCCCGGCCGGTGCGCTCGGCCCAGCCGGAAAGCGGATGGCTTTCGGTGAGCGGCGGCTGGTCCGGCCCGCGGGCGACATGGGTCTCGGTGAGGCTTGAAAGCGCGGCATCGATACGCGCGACAAGATCGCGGGCGGCTTCGGCGGCATCGCGTGGCAGGGCGTTTCGCCAGTGCGGCGGGTGGCGATCGTCCTTCTGGGCTTCCAGCGCGTTGTCGAGGAAAGTCGAAAGGTGGCCGTAATCGACAGGCCTAGTTCCGCCCCTCAGCGCAATCAGCTCGAAGGCGGCGCTTGCGGCGCGCATCTTGCGGGCGGAAAGGCCGAAACGGGCGAGCGGATGTTTCAGCAGTGCCGCCAGCACGGCCGGATCGCCGGGCTTCAGCGCTGCCTCCAGCATCAGCGTCGCCAGCGTCCCCTGCGGCGTCGCGCCAAGCGGCGTACCGGCGGAATCGTCGGCCTCGATCGAAAAACGGTGGAGTTCGGCGGCAACCCGGCGGGCAAGGTTGCGGTCGGGGGTGATGAGGGCGGCGCGCGACGGCCGGCCATCCTCCGCCGGCTCTTCGAGCGCCAGCCTGAGCGCTGCGGCGATTGCCACCGCCTCCTGCCGCTCATTGGCCGCCTCCATCAGCGAGACGTCAGCAAAACCGTCGGCAAAGTCGGCTTCGGCGATAGCCTCGCGCCAGCTTTCCCAGCGGTCGGTGGCATCCGCCGGGGCAAAGGCGGCGGCGAAGATTCTTGCGCGGGCCTCAAGCGCCGGTGCGGCGCTGGCAAGCGTCGCGAAATCCTCCCGCGTCAGCGCCATGCGCTGCAGCAGGCGGGCCATTTCATATTGCGGATGGCTGCGGATCGAGGGGTCGGGCATCGAGGGCACGGCATCGGCCAGCGTCAGTGCCTGCCAGTCTTCCTCCGGCATCGCGGCATCGAGGCCCGGCAGTACGATGACCCCTTGCGGCAAGCCGGCCACCGCCGCGATCAGTTCCGCCATCGCCGGAACCGAGCCGGTGGAACCGGCGATGATCACGGGGGCGGCGCCGGCATAGGCGGCGAGCTTTTCGGCCTCGTTGGAAAGCAGCGCATTGCGGTGGGCGATGGCGGATGAGCGGCCGATCTCGTCGAGCCGACCCGGCCAGTAGAAGGCCGCGATCTGGAGGAACTCGGCGGTGAGTTGCCACCATGCCGCATAATTCTCCTGTTCAAGGTTTGCGAGCTTGTCCCAGTCGACCCGCTCCGTCTCCATCGCGTCGATCAGCTCGGCAAGATCGCGGGCAAGCCACACGGCATCGGCCGGGCTTGCGGGCGCGACCAGAGGCGCGCCGTCGTGGAGAGCGGAAAGGGCATCGGAGAGCCGGTTGCGCCAGGGCAGGATCAGGCCGGCAAGCTCAAGAAGTCGCGGCACGGGCTCGATCGGCGGCAGGCCTTCCGCCGTTTCCGGCAGGAGATCCTCGAAAAAGCTCTCGTCCTCGTCGGTTTCGCCCAGCGCCCGGATTTCGGGCAGGATCGCCGCCTCACCGCCCAGAAGGGCTGCGAATTCGGCGCGCAGCACGCGCACCGCACGCCGCGTCGGCAGGAATATCGTCACATCGGCAAGCGAAAGCGGGCTCTTCGGATCGTGCCGGAAATGGCCGGTGAGCCGCCCGTCGATCAGCGCTGCGGCCAGCGTCTGCAGAAACGGCGCACCGGGCGGTATCGTCCACAATTCTGCAGCGGCCACGGCTCAGCTCCCTCGGATGATTCCCCTCAGGTTTTACGTGTCGAGGCAGGCCTTCGCAAGCGGTGCGCTTGATCTCGGATTAACCATGTTTTCACGTGAAACATTGCTTACGCAAGTGGCACCCACGGCGCCGGCATTTCGCTGGTCTTCTCGGCGGCCTTGCAGATATCGGCGATCACGCAGGCCGGGCAGTCGGGCTTGCGGGCCTTGCAGACATAGCGGCCGTGCAGGATCAGCCAGTGGTGGGCATGGAACAGATATTCCGGCGGGATGATCTTTTCGAGCTTCGCCTCCACCGCGTCCGGCGTCTTGCCGGGGGCGAGGCCCAGGCGGTTGGCGATGCGGAAGATGTGGGTATCGACCGCGATCGTCGCTTCGCCGAAGGCCATCGACATCACCACGTTTGCGGTCTTGCGGCCGACGCCCGGCAGGCTCACCAGCGCTTCGCGGGAGCGGGGTACCTCGCCACCGAATTCGGCGATCAGCTTCTGGCTGAGCGCGATGACGTTCTTGGCCTTGTTGCGGTAGAGCCCGATGGTCTTGATATAGGAGATCAGCCGCTCCTCGCCGAGATTCACCATCTTTCCCGGCGTATCGGCAACGGCGAACAGCGCCCGCGTCGCCTTGTTGACGCCGACATCGGTGGCCTGCGCCGAAAGCGCCACGGCGACCAGAAGCGTGAAGGGGTTGGTGTGCTCGAGCTCGCCCTTCGGCTCCGGACGCTGGATGGAGAAGCGCCGGAAGATCTCGCGGATCTCGTCTTCCGAATAGGCTGTAAGCCTTGCCGGGTTTGACTTTTTGCGTCTTTGGGTGCTCACTTGAGGCTTGGCTTTTGTCATTTTCATCTTAACCTGGCCCGCTCAGTCATGACCGATCTGAATGCGCTTGAAGACAAGCCGGTGTTTTCGGCTGAACTTTTCCCCCATCGTTCGCTGGGGCGCAAGGGTTTTCGCGTGTTTCTCACCCTCATTGCCCTCGGCTTTGCGCCGAACGCGCTCTGGTTTGCCGCCCATGGCGCCTGGCCGATCGCGCTTTATTGCGGGGCGACCTTTGCCGCGGTCTATGTCGCCTTCCGCGTTTCCTATCGCGCCGCACGGGCTCGCGAGCATGTCTCGGTCTCGCGGCTCAATGTCTCGGTCACCAAGGTCGCGCCGTCCGGCCGGCGGTCGGAAGCGCATTTCAATCCGTTCTGGGCGCGTTTTTCCGTCGATCGTCACGACGAATTCGGCATCACCCGGATGACGCTTGCCGGCGAAGGTCGGCGCACCGAAATGGGCGCCTTTCTGAACCCGGACGATCGCGAAAGCTTCGCAAGAGCCTTCCGGCAGGCACTGGCGACGGTGAAACAGCGCATCTGATCAGGAAACGGGTGGTTATCGCCGATAAAACGGTGCTTTCTTCGGCGATGAAGAAGGAGCGCGGAACCATGAAGCTCGACAGGATTGCCGCAGACGCAGTCGAAAACACGCCGACAGGCACGGACTACGAAACCATCAGCCGGGTGATCGCCCTCATCAGCGAGGACTATCGCGATCAGCCGGGGCTGGAGGCGATTGCGGCGCGGCTGAACATGTCACCGACGGTGCTGCAGAAGGTGTTCACCCGCTGGGCCGGGCTGTCGCCGAAGGCCTTCCTGCAGGCCGTTACCCTCGACCATGCCAAGCGGCTTCTGGGCGCGGAGCGGATGCCGTTGCTGGAAGCCTCCTATGAACTCGGCCTTTCCGGACCCGGCCGCCTGCATGATCTCTTCGTGACCCACGAGGCGATGTCGCCCGGCGAATGGAAGGCGCGCGGCGCCGGGCTCGTCATGCGCTACGGCTTTCACCCCTGCCCCTTCGGTGTCGCACTGGTCATGGTGACGGAGCGCGGTCTGGCGGGCCTCGCTTTTGCTGACACCGGCGAGGAGCAGACGGCCCTTGCCGACATGATGTCGCGCTGGCCGGAGGCGCGCTATGTCGAGGACAGCGCGATGACGGCGGGCTTTTCTCAGCGGATCTTCGATCCGGCGCGCTGGTGCGAGGACCAACCGCTGAAGGTCGTGCTGATCGGGACTGACTTTCAGGTACAGGTCTGGGAAAGCCTGCTGAAGATCCCGCTTGGGCGGGCGAAGACCTATTCCGACATCGCCGGCGAGATCGGCCGACCCTCCGCCTCGCGCGCCGTGGGTGCTGCGATCGGCCGCAATCCGATTTCCTTCGTCGTCCCGTGCCACCGTGCGCTCGGCAAGACCGGTGCGTTGACCGGTTATCACTGGGGCATCACCCGCAAGCGCGCCATGCTTGGCTGGGAAGCCGGGCAGGACTGAGGCCCGTTCAACTTTTTTGCTTCCCCCTTGAGCCGGGTCAAATGGCCTCCTAAATCGATTGATATGTTGCATTGCCGGCCGAAGCCGCACTTTGCCACTGCCGGCGACGGCGAAACGGCAAAGAGTGCGCTTGCGTCCGGCGTCGATGTTTGCAAACAGTCTCTTGGCGCCAAGCGCGCGGCTTCCTCGGCAAGGGCCGGACGCCCGCGGGAGAGGCAGAGCCGGTCGGCTGATGTCGACGGGAAAGGCGCTTGAAGGAATTCTGTTCAGGGCGGCCTGCAGGCGCTCAGCCGCGGGCCCGGAAAACGAAGGATGAGTATCATGGCATCGAAACTTGACCAATTGCGCGAAATGACGACGGTCGTCGCCGATACCGGCGACATCCGTGCTGTCGAAAAGCTGAAGCCCGTCGATTGCACCACCAATCCCAGCATCGTGCTGAAGGCGCTTTCGACCGACATGTTCGACGATGCCTTCGCCGACGCCATCAAATGGGGCAAGTCGCAGGGCGGCGCCAAGGACGGCGTTGTGGATGCTGTCGCAAGCCGTCTCGCCATCGATGTCGGCGAGGCTCTGGTGAAGCTCGTGCCCGGCCGCGTCTCGACCGAGGTCGATGCCGACCTCTCCTTCGACACCGAGGCTTCCATCGCCAAGGCGCATGAAATCATCAAGGCTTACGAGGATCGTGGCATCGGCCGCGAGCGGATCCTCATCAAGCTCGCCTCCACCTGGGAAGGCATTCGCGCCTGCGAAGTGCTGCAGAAGGAGGGCATCGACTGCAATCTGACGCTGCTCTTCTCCAAGGCTCAGGCGATTGCCTGCGCCGATGCCGGCGCCTTCCTGATTTCGCCCTTCGTCGGCCGCATCCTCGATTGGTACAAGAAGTCCACGGGCGAGAATTACACCACAGAAACCGATCCCGGCGTTCTGTCGGTCCGGGCGATCTACAACTATTACAAGGCGAACGGCATCTCCACCGTCGTCATGGGTGCCTCGTTCCGCAATATCGGCGAGATCGAAGGCCTTGCCGGTTGCGACCGCCTGACGATCGCGCCGAACCTTCTGGAAGAACTTGCCGCCGACCAGAGTGACCTGCCGCGCAAGCTTTCGCCGGAAACCTTCGAGGCCGAGCCCAAGGTCGAGATGGACGAAAAGACCTTCCGCTGGATGCTGAACGAAGACGCGATGGCGACGGAAAAGCTCGCCGAAGGCATCCGCAACTTCGCCGTCGACCTCGGCAAGCTGCGCAAGCGCGTCGCCGAAGCATTGGACGCCTGAGGCTTCCATCCGCAGATATAGAGAAGGCCGGCGCATTTCGCGCCGGCCTTTTTCATGCGGTGCAAAGTGCGAGGCGGCTCAGCCGCCGGCATCCACCTGGATGAATTCGACCTCGCGGTCGGGCCGCAGAATGGCGGCGGTGAGGCGGCCGGAGGCATAGGCGCCGGTGTCGAGCGAAATGATGCCGTTCGACATCGATGGCATCGGCACCACGGTGTGTCCGTGGACGATCCAGAGCCCGTCGCGGCGCGGTAGCGCGCCGAAGGCCCTGTGGCCCCATGTGAGGTTTTGCGGCGGCTGTTCGGCAATCGGCAGGCGCGGATCGGCGCCGGCATGGACAACGGCGAGGTTGCCGCTCTGCCATGACAGCGGCAGCGCCTTCAGCCAGGCGGTCATTTCCTCGCCGAGCGCTACCAGGACGGCATCGCGGATCTGGCTGTAGTCGCGGGTGCCGACGGCATCGCCGATGCCGCTGAGGCCGAAGCTCGCGAGCGTCTGCAGGCCGCCGAACTGCAGCCAGCGCTTGCCCTTTCCCGCCGGGTCTTCAAGGAAATCGAGAAACATCTGCTCGTGATTGCCCGTCAGGCAGACGATGTCGCCCTGCTCGCGTTCGCGCCGGAACAGCATGCGCAGCACATCGGCGGAATGCTCGCCACGGTCCACATAGTCGCCGACATGGACGATCCGCGCGCTCGGCGCCTCGCGGTCGAGGCGGGCCCAGAGCTTTTCGAGGTGGCCACGACAGCCGTGAATATCGCCGATCACGGCGAAGGGCTGGTCGGGCCGGGGAAGGTCGCCGCGAAAGGGTGGCGGCGGTGGCGGTGGAGGCGGCGCGGATTTGAACAGGCGTCGAAGGGCCTTCATCGCTATACTCTCATCGTCAGGCCGTCCGCGCCTTTGTGGCGCGGACGAAAGGGCTTGCCATTCTAGTTGAACAGCCTGTCCGTCGTCCCGACCACGGTGAACGAGGGCAGAAGCTGCGAGATCACGCGGTTCCAGTCGGAGATCGGATGGGTTGCGACGAAGACGATGTCGTCCGGGCGCATCTCGAACTGGGTGGCGAGGATCAGCTTCGGCGCATTCTGCGCGTTGAGGGCGTAGGCGGTGACGGTATCCGGCTTCGGTCCATAGGGCTCACGACGCAACACATAGATGCGGCGGACATCGCCGGTAATGCGGTCGATCCCGCCATCATCGAACAGCACGTCGGCAAGCGAGGCGGTGCGTTCGAAGGGCAGCGGGAAGCGGCCCTGCTTGGTGACTTCGCCGAAGCGGTAGACATAATCGCGGTCGACCGCATCGAGGTTCATCTTGGCCTCGAAATTGCTGCGCTCTTCCTCAAGCGAGGAGCGGTAGAAATCGGTCAGCTTGATCTGCTGGTCGAGATAGCCGCCGGCAAGTTCCAGCGGGTACTGATCGTCGACGTAAACGCGGTCGCCATCCTGCAGCAGCACCTTCGGACCGCCGCTCTTGCCGAACAGCGTGCTGGCCGGAATCTGGTAGGTCTCGCCACCACGGTAAAGCTTGATCGCGACGGTGCTGAGATCGATCGAGGCCGGACCGCTGTTCGCCGACGAGGCTATGCCGCCGGCGGCGGTGATAGCATCATCGAGATAGAGCGGCGTCAGCGTGATCGGCTCCAGCATCGGCTGGCGCACCGAGCCGTCGACAGAGATCTTCTGCGAGCGGAACTCGGATATCTCGAGGCTGAAGGACGGCTCGATCTGGCTTTCGACGAACTTGTTGAAGAGTTCGTTCTGTGCTTCCGCCAGTGTCATGCCGGAAATCACGACGCGGCCGACATTCGGAATGGCGACGGCGCCGTCGTCCTGCACGGTATAGCCCTGGCGGCTGCTCTGGGCCGCCAGAAGCCCGTTGATTTCGTAGACGACGTTCTGCGAATCCGGCGTCGCGAGCATGACGATGTCGCCAACCCCGATCCGATAGGGCGGCGGCGTCTTCGGCTCGGGCAGGCGGGTCGAGATCGACCGCGGGCGCTGCTGCTGCCGATAGGGCGCAACCGACTCCAGGCCGGGGCTGTTGGCGTTCGGAACATCCGCGACCTGGGAGAAGACCGCCGGCAGCTTGCGCGGCGTGTAGGGCGAGGCATTGGCGAGCGCCACGGCATCGGCGTTGAGCGGCACGACGTTGACCTCGGTGGTCTCCGTCACCTCCTGCTGCACGCCGGGGCTGTAATAGAGAAAACTGCAGCCGGTCAGGGCGACCGAAAGCATGAAAACCGCCAGGATACGCGACGGCGGGCCGAAACGGCCCGTTGGGAAAAGCAGTTCTGGTTGCTTCTTCAACTCAATAATCCAAATCTGTTGGCTGCCTGGTTAGATCCGGCCAAACACAATACAAAAACACAGAGTTACAAAAGACCGAGAACTGAGAACACATGGCCCGCTGAAATAAGGGCCTACGCAGAAACACGGCATGCGACCCTACCCGGTCGCAAATTGAGCACCCATTCTTTTTCTTTGTGGCAGCGGCAAATTGATACCAAACTGCCCATTGTCGATCAAGCTATACGACCGACTTTCTAAATTACCGTAAACTAAGGTACCGGGCGCTCATGGGGGTGACAACAGGCTGAGCGCGCCAAGCGGAGTCATTTCGACCAGGTGTCACCCGGAAGCGACAGTTTTACGGCACAAAAAAGGCCGGCAAATGCCGGCCTTTGCGGAGCGGAATGCGGTCACCTACTTGGTCTGGCCGTAATAGGCGTTGGCGCCGTGCTTGCGCAGGAAGTGCTTGTCGAGCAGCTCCTGCTCGATCGCCTGAAGGCCGGGATTGAGCTGCATCGACATCAACGCCATATCGGCGATGCATTCGACCGCCACGGCGACCTCGACGGCCTTGGCCACCGTCTTGCCCCAGGTGAAGGGCGCATGGCGGTTGACCAGCACGCCGGGGAAGTCCAGCGGGTTCAGGCCTTCAAAGCGCTCGACGATGACATTGCCGGTTTCCCATTCATAGGCCGAGGCGATCTCCTCGGGCGTCATCTTCCTGGTAACCGGAATTTCACCATAAAAGTAATCGGCATGGGTGGTGCCGAAATTGGGGATGGCGCGGCCGGCCTGGGCGAACGCCGTGGCATGGGTCGAATGGGTGTGCACCACGCCGCCGATCCCCTCGAAGGCGAGCAGCAGCTTGCGATGCGTCGGCGTGTCGGAGGAGGGCCTGAGATTGCCCTCCACGATCCGCCCTTCGAAATCGACGATGACCATGTTGTCCGGAGACAGTTCGTCATAGTCGACGCCGCTCGGCTTGATCGCGAACACGCCCTTGTCGCGATCGGCGGCACTGGCATTGCCGAAGGTGAGGTTGATCAGCCCGTGTTTCGGCAGCGCGAGGTTTGCTTCATAGGCCTCGCGCCGGATTTCCGTATACATCATGCTCTCCTTCAGGCCTTGATGCCGAGGCCGAGATGCCAGTAGATCTCGTTGTTCCTGAGATCCTGTTTGAACCGATCGAGCGTGGTGTCGTCGTTGATGACGGCGAGCTCGATGCCGGCCATGGTGGCGAAATCGTCCAGCATTTCGGTGGTCACGTCGTTCGAATAGGCGGTGTGATGGGCGCCGCCGGCGAGGATCCAGGCGGCAAGCGCCGTCTTGAAGTCAGGCTTGCATTCCCAGACCGCGCGGGCAACC
This sequence comes from Martelella endophytica, assembly GCF_000960975.1. Taxonomy (NCBI): domain Bacteria; kingdom Pseudomonadati; phylum Pseudomonadota; class Alphaproteobacteria; order Hyphomicrobiales; family Aurantimonadaceae; genus Martelella; species Martelella endophytica. The sequence continues at coordinate 1,116,521 of NZ_CP010803.1, forward strand.
GGCAGTTTCGGCAGATCCGGATGCTCGACCGAGGTCACCTCGTTGACCAGCAGGCGGAAGCGGTTGCCCATGTCCATCAGGCTGGCGTTCAGCGCCGGGCCGAGCTTGGCGTTGAAGACCATGCGCACCGGATCGGCCTTGCCGCCAATGCCGAGCGGGTGGATCTCGATGTTGGGCTTGCCATCGGCAATCGACGGGCAGATTTCCAGCATGTGGGAGCCGAGCACCTGCTCGTGGCCGGGCGCCATGTGGTAGGTATAGTCCTCCATGAAGGAGGTGGCGCCGCTCATGCCGTGGCCCATCACCTTCAGCGCGCGCACCAGCGCCACCGTCTTCCAGTCGCCCTCGCCGGCAAAGCCGTAACCGGCGCCCATCATCCGCTGGGTCGCCATGCCCGGCAGCGTTTCCATGCCGTGCAGGTCCTCGAAGGTATCGGTGAACCCCTTGAAGCCGCCGGCTTCCATGAAGGTCTTCAGGCCGAGTTCCTGGCGGGCCGCGTTCAGCAGGCTGTCATGGCGATCGCCGCCTCGTTTCAGCACGTCGACGACATTGTATTCGCGCTCGTAGCTCGCCGCGAGATCGGCGACGTCGCTGTCGGAAAGCGTCGCCATCACGTCGACAAGGTCCATGATGCCGTAACCGTTGACGGAGAAGCCGAGTTTCATCTCGGCGGCGACCTTGTCGCCCTCGGTGACGGCCACTTCGCGCATGTTGTCGCCGAAGCGGCAGAAGCGGGCGCCCTGCCAGTCGTCCCAGGCGCGGGCGGCGCGCATCCAGGCATCGATGCGGGCGTGAACCTCGCTATCCGTCCAGTGGCCAGCGACGACCTTGCGGCCGAGACGCATCCGGGTGTGGATGAAACCCGCCTCGCGGTCGCCATGGGCGGCCTGGTTCAGGTTCATGTAGTCCATGTCGATCGTGTCCCACGGCAGTTCGCGGGCAAACTGGGTGTGGAGATGCATGAACGGCTTGTTGAGGAGCGAGAGCGCCCGGATCCACATCTTCGATGGCGAGAAGGTGTGCATCCACAGGATCAGCCCGCCGCATTCGGGATCGGCGTTGGCGCGCACGGCAAGGTCGGTCGCCTCGGCCGGGCTCTTGATCACCGGCTGCGGCACGATTTCGAGCGGCAGGCCGCCTTCCTTGGAAAGCGTCGCGGCGATGGTGTTGAACTGCCGGTCGACCTCGGCCAGCGTTTCCGGGCCATAGAGATGCTGTGAGCCGCAGACGAACCAGATCTTGAGGGGTTTCAGGCCAATCATTGTCATTCCTCCACTGTGGCGCCTGGGGATGCGCCTTCTTTCATTTGAAGGCGTCGCGGGCGCGACGCCGAAAGGGTTCGGCGCGCTCAGGCGCGCGCCGCATCCCGGATGTCGATCAGGTCCTTCATGACCCGCGAAAGGTCGGAATCGCGGGTGATGCCGCCAAAGCCGTCATGAAGCGTGAGATAGAGGCCATAGAGCTGCTCATAGACCGCGACGTTTTCGGGAATGGGATCGTAACGGATATCCTTCAGCCCGGTCATCGCCTTGGTGGTCACTTCGATGCTCTCATGGGCACCGGCGACGGAGGCCGCGGCGATCGCGGCACCCAGCGCGCAGGTCTGGGCCGAACGGGTCACCAGCATGGTGCGGTTCATCACGTCGGCATAGACCTGCATCAGCATCGGGTTCTTTTCGGCGATGCCACCGGCGCAGACGACCTTGTCGATCGGCACACTGTAATCGGTCATCCGCTCGACGATGGCGCGCGCTCCGAAGGCGGTCGCCTCCACAAGCGCGCGGTAGATCTCGGCGCGGGTGGTATACAACGTCTGGCCGAGGATCAGGCCGGTGAGGCGCTGGTCGACGAGGATGGTGCGGTTGCCGTTGTTCCAGTCGAGCGCGATCAGGCCGCTCTGGCCGGGCTTCATCGTGCTCGCCTCGGCGGAAAGCTGGTCGTGCATGGCGGGGCCGCCGCCGCAGACGCGCTCAACCCACCACTTGAAGATGTCGCCGACCGCCGATTGTCCGGCCTCGATGCCGTAGAAGCCCGGCAGGATCGAGCCCTCGACGATGCCGCAGACACCGGGGATGGTGTCGGACTTCGAAAGATCGACGATGGCGCAGTCGCAGGTCGACGTTCCGATGACCTTGACCAGCATGCCCGCTTCGATGCCGCAGCCGATCGAACCCAGATGGTTGTCGAAGGCGCCGGTGGCGATCGCAATGCCTTCCGGCAGGCCGAGCTTCTCGGCCCATTCAGGCGAAAGCGTGCCGGCTGGAACCGAAATGTCCTGGGCGGTGTCATAGAGCCGGTCGCGAAGGTCAGCGATCGCGGGATCGAGCTGGCCCAAGAATTCCTTGTCCGGCAGTCCGCCCCATTTCGGATTGTAGAGGCCCTTGTGGCCGGCGGCGCAGACGCCGCGTTTGATCTCGGACGAGGCCTTGACGCCAGCGAGAACGGAAGGAATCCAGTCGGCGAGCTCGACCCAGGAATAGGCGGCGTCGAAGACGTCGCGGTCGACATTGAGGCAGTGCCAGATCTTCGACCACCACCATTCCGACGAATAGGTGTCGCCGACCATGGCGAGGTATTCGGGGCGTTCGGCCTTGCCGAGTGCCGTGATCTTCTGAGCCTCGCGCCAGCTGGTATGGTCCTTCCAGAGCCAGCAATAGGCGTTGAGGTTGTCGGTAAAGCGCGGATCCATGGCCAGCGCCCGGTTCTCGGCGTCGACGGGGAGTGGGCTCGAGCCGGTGGTATCGACGCCGATGCCGATCACCTTCGACGTATCGAATTTCTCGTGCTTGGCCGCTTCGGCAAGGGCGCCGCGAATGCTGGCTTCCAGGCCTTCCAGATAGTCGGCCGGGCTCTGCCGGGCGAGCAGCGGGTCGGCGGGATCGAGCAGCACGCCCTGGTCGCCGCTTGGATAGTTGTAGACATGGGTGCCGTATTCGAAACCGTCGTCCGTGCCCACCACGAGCGCGCGCACTGAATTGGTCCCGTAGTCAATGCCGATGGAGAACATGGAATTCCTCGTCCTGTCCAGTCTTCGTTTTCTTCGAGATCGCCGCCGGGCTGGATCGCGTCGGCGATGTTTTCCGTTTCAGCCTCAAGCCGCCTGTGTTCTGGCCACGGTGAGCCTGAGCAGGCCCTTCTGCAGCATGATGAACAGGAGCAGCAGGATACCGATCGCCATCTTCGTCCACCAGCTCGAAAGCGTGCCGTCGAAGACGATGTAGGTCTGTATCAGGCCCATGGTCAACACGCCGAACAGCGTGCCGAAGACATATCCGGCGCCGCCGGTGAGAAGCGTGCCGCCAATCACCACCGTCGCGATCGCGGTCAGCTCGGTGCCGACGGTCGCAAGCGGATAGCCTGAACCGGTGTAGATCGCGAAGACAATGCCGGAAAGCCCTGCCATCAGGCCGGAAAAGGCATAGATCATCACCGTCGTGCGGCCGATACGCGAGCCCATCAGCCGGGCCGTGTTCTCGCCGCCGCCAAGCGCGAAGACATTGGCGCCGAAACGGGTCTTGTGGGCGACGAAATGGCCGATGACGAAGGCGAGCAGCATAATGATGCCGATCAGCGTCAACCGACCCTTGCCGGGCAGGACCCAATAGGCCTTCTGCAGCATCTTGAAGAATTCATTGTCGATCGGCACGGAATCGATGGTCAGCATGTAGGCCACACCGCGCGCCAAAAACATGCCGGCGAGCGTGACGATAAAGGCCGGCATGCCCAAAGTGTGGATCAGCCAGCCCATCGCCGCGCCAAACAGTGTGGTGATCACCAGCAGCAGGGCGAAGACGATCAGCGGATGCAGTCCGGTATCGCGCAGCAGAACCGAAATGAACACGCCGGAGAACGCGATCACCGAACCGACGGAAAGGTCGATGCCGCCGGACAGGATCACCACCGTCATGCCGACCGCGACGATGCCGAGATAGGCGTTGTCGGTCAGAAGGTTCCCGGCCACGCGGGTCGACAGCATGAAGGGAAACTGGATGTAGCAGACCGCATAGGCGAGGATGAAGATCGCGATCGTCGCATAGAGCGGGTAAAGACGCGGGTTTCTCATTTGCCTGCCTCCCGGGCCGGTGCCGCCCGTTCTCCGCCGCGCCGGCGCAGCATCTGCTGGCGCAGGAATTTCAGGTCGCCGGTGATGTTGGGCGATTGCAGCACCAGGATGATGACCACCAGCACCGCCTTGATGACGAGATTGTATTCCGATGGAAAGCCCGCCAGCAGGATGCCGGTGTCGATGGTCTGGATGATCATCGCGCCGATCACCGATGCCGAGATCGAGAACCGTCCGCCAAGCAGCGAATTGCCGCCGATGACGGTGGCAAGCACCGCATCCAGCTCGAGCCAGAGCCCGGCATTGTTGGCATCGGCTCCGCGGATATCGGCGGTGACGATGATGCCGGCGAGGGCTGCGCAGAAGCCCGAGGCCATGTAGACGGCGAGCAGCAGCACGCGCGCATTGACGCCGGCAAGCGTGCTCGCCTTCATGTTGACGCCGATCGCCTCGATCAGCAGGCCGAGCGCGGTGCGCCGGACAAGCAGAATGACGAGCGCTGCGGCCAGCACCCAGATCCAGACCGGAACCGGTATGCCGAGAACGGCGCCGGAGCCCAGAAAGGCGAATTCCGGAAGATTGAAGGTGAGGATGCGCCCCTCGGTGATCAGCTGGGCGATGCCTCGTCCCGAGATCATCAGGATCAGCGTGGCGACGATCGGCTGGATGCCGATGAAGGAGACCAGGACGCCGTTGAAGAGACCTGCAATCAGCCCGGCAACGATTGCCGTGGCGATCGCCGCGAACACGCCGTAGCCGGCAACGATGCTGGAGGCGGCGACCGCCCCGGTGATCGCGATCACCGTGCCCACCGAAAGGTCGATGCCGCGGGTCGCCACCACCAGTGTCATGCCGATGGCGAGCAGCGCCACCGGTGCGCCGCGCTTCAGCACGTCGACCACCGGCCCGACGAAGCGTCCGGCGGAATAGTCGACCTGCAGGAAGGTCGGGAAGAACAGGCTGACCAGCGCCACCAGGAAGGCGAGCGTGATCAGCTGCGGTATAATGCGTTTCAATCCCGCAGGCATCAGACAGCCTCCCTTTCCTTCTCGCCAGACGAGGCAATCGCCTTGACGATGTTTTCAGAGGCGATCTCCGATCCCGTCAGCTCCGCGACATGGCGGCGATCGCGAACCACGATGACGCGGTCGGAAATCGAGATCAGTTCATCAAGCTCCGAGGAGATGATCAGGATCGCCATGCCCTCGGCGGTGATGTCGCGGATGAGATGCAGGATTTCGGCATGGGCACCGACATCGATGCCGCGCGTCGGTTCATCGAGGATGAGAAAACGCGGGTTCATCGCAAGCCAGCGGGCCAGCACCACCTTCTGCTGATTGCCACCGGAGAGTTCGCCGACCGGTTTTTCGGCACTCGAGGTGCGAATATCGAGCTTCTGGATGTATTCCGATGCGAGCCGGTCCTGCTCGGCACGGCTGATCGGCCGTGCCCAGCCGCGCCGGGCCTGAAGCGCCAGCGCGATATTCTCCCGGACCGAAAGGTCGGCGATAATGCCGTCGGTCTTGCGGTCCTCCGGCGCAAAGCCGAAGCCGGCGGCGATCGCATCGCGCGGACTGGCGATGCCGAGCTTGCCCTTGTCATCCGAAATCGTGCCGGTCTGGGTGGTCTTGACGCCGAAGACGAGCTGCGCGGTTTCGGTGCGACCGGAGCCGAGCAGGCCGGCAAGGCCGACGACCTCACCGCGATGGATGTCGAGATCGAAAGGTTCGACATAGTTGCGGCGGCTGAGATTGCGGAAGCTGAGCAGCGGCTCGCTGCCAACGCGGCCCGCCGTTGCGCGCCGGGCGGCATTTTCTTCCTCTTCGTCGAGTTCCCGACCGAGCATGTGGGCGATCAGGCGCACGCGGTCGAGTTCGGCGGTCTTCTCCGTCACGATCTTGCGGCCGTTGCGCAGCACGGTTACCCGGTCGGTCAACGCGAACACCTGATCGAGAAAGTGCGAGACGAAGATGATGCCGAGGCCCTGGTCGCGCAGCTTGCGCACGACATCGAACAGCATCTCCACCTCACGGGTGTCGAGGCTGGCGGTCGGTTCGTCGAGGATCAGCACCTTGCCGGAGAGCGCGACTGCACGCGCGATCGCGACAATCTGCTGCACGGCGACCGAATAGTTTCCAAGGTCGTGCGAGACATCGATATCGAGGCCGTAGCCCTCAAGCATCGCCTCCGCCTCGCGGCGCATGGCGCGGCCGTCGATGATGCCGAAGCGGCGCGGTTCGCGACCGAAGGTCAGGTTCTGGGCGACCGTCAGGTTCGGCAGGAGATTCACCTCCTGGTAGACCGTGCCGATGCCCAGTTCCTGGGCTTCCAGCGTCGAACGGGGGGAGATCGTGCGCCCCTCGAGCGTGATCGTGCCTTCGTCGCGGCTATAGGCGCCGGTGAGGCTTTTGATCAAGGTGGACTTGCCGGCACCGTTTTCGCCGAGAAGGGCGTGGACCTCGCCGGCCTCAAGCTCGAAACCGACATCGTCGAGCGCCTTCATGCCGACGAAGGTCTTGGTGAGATTTTGAATGGTCAGAAGCATTGCGGAGCACCATCGGTTGCGCGGTCGGAGGAAAGGCCTCGGCGCGCGGTCCGAGACGGCCGGAGGCGATCGTCGCCCCCGGCCGCATCCTGAGGCGGGACTTAGTAGCCGAGACCCTTGCGGCGCTCGTATTCACCCTTCGGATCGTCAGCCTGGGTATAGAGCTTCGATTCCGTCTGGATGAATTTCGGCGGCATGGTGCCGTCCTTCCAGTACGCGGCAAGCGCGTCGAAGGCGGGGCCGGCCATGTTCGGCGTCAGTTCCACCGTGGCGTTGGTCTCGCCGGCGGCCATCGCCTGGAAGAAGTCCGGCACGCCGTCGATCGCAACGACGAGAATGTCGGAACCGGGCTTGAGGCCGGCTTCCTTGATCGCCTGGATGGCGCCGACGGCCATGTCGTCATTATGCGCATAGAGCGCGCAGATGTCGGCGCCGCCGTTTTCGGCCTGCAGGAAGCTTTCCATGACTTCCTTGCCCTGCGAACGAGTGAAGTCGCCGGTCTGGCTGCGAACGATCTCGATGTTGGAATGACCATCGATGGCGTTGCGGAAGCCGGTTGCGCGGTCGATTGCCGGCGAGGAGCCGGTCGTGCCCTGCAGCTCGACGACGCGGCAATCCTTATCGCCGACGGTGTCGACCAGCCAGCCGCCGGCCACTTCGCCCTCATGCACGAGGTTGGAGCCGACCGCCGTCAGGTAGAGATCGTCGGAGCTGTCGACCTGGCGGTCGAGCAGGATGACCGGAATTTCGGCATCCTTGGCTTCTTCCAGCGCGCTGTCCCAGCCGGTGGCGACGACTGGGGCGAGCAGGATCGCGTCGACGCCCTGCGCGACAAAGGCGCGGATGGCGGCGATCTGGTTTTCCTGCTTCTGCTGGGCATCGGAGAATTTCAGGTCGATGCCGCGTTCTTCGGCCTGCTGTTTGGTGAGCGTCGTTTCCGCCGCGCGCCAGCCGGATTCCGAGCCGATCTGCGAAAACCCGACGGTCTGCGCGGACGCGGCGGCGGCCGAAAAGGCAAGCGCCGCAACGGTCGTCAAAAGTATCGATTTCATATCATGTCCTCCCATTGGAACAACGCGGCGAGCCGCAGGCACCGCCCCGTACGCAACCGTGGCTGCCGGAATGGCAAAGGTCACGGTTCACCCGTCACACCGCGCGGCAGATTGCCAGGGCGCGGCACCAGACGGGCGTTTCGACAAGCTGGATGATCCCGCATCCGCCGCAATTCAAGGCGCCGGACGGGAAACGAAACAGCGATATCGCATGGTCCCCGATCGGACCGGAACGCAGGCTTTTCCTCCCACCGCGTGCCGGCCGGTTGCCCCTGAAGTCGGAAGATGACATGAGATCATCTGTCCCGGAACGGGGCCTTGCGACGGCCGAATAGTTGCAATTCCGCCCCGTCTCGACAAATGATTTATCGTGTTTCAGATATAGCAGAATTGGTATGGATGATATGCGCGACGACGAACCCCTCAGAGGCCAGGACGAATTCATCCGCCGGGGCTTGCGCTTTTCGCAGATGCGCCTGATTGCACTTCTGGACCGCAAGGGCCAGATTTCATCAGCAGCCGCCCAGCTCGGCATGACCCAGTCCGCCGCCTCGCGACTGCTGTCGGAACTGGAATATACGGTCGGCGCCAAGCTCTATGAACGCCACGGCCGTGGCGTGGTGCTGAGCGAGGTCGGCCAGGCGATGGCGCGCCAGGCGATGATTATCCTCAACCAGCTCGACCACGCCCATCAGGAGATCGCCCAGATCATCGACGGCGCCCGCGGCCAGGTGCGCATCGGCGCCGTGACCGGGCCGGCGATCGAACTGGTGCTGCCGGTCGTCGAAACGCTCAGGCGCGATCATCCCGAAATCGAGCTCACCGTGCTGGTCGATACCAGCGACCGGCTTGCCGAGGGCCTGTTCTCGCACAATCTCGATTTCTACATCGGCCGGCTGCCGGAGGATATGGACGCCAAGTCCGTCACCATGCATCCGGTCGGGGTGGAGCCGATCACCATGATCGCCCGCCTCGGCCATCCGCTCGCCGACAGGGGCCCGATCTCGATCGGCGACTGCCTCGACTACGACTGGATCCTGCAGCCGGTCGGCTCGCCGATGCGACGCTCGATCGAGGCCTATCTCCTGTCGAACAGTTTTTCGCTGCCCGAGCATGTGTTCGTCACCACGTCGCCGCTTTTGTCCCTGGCGATCATCGCCGAAAGCGATGCCGTCTTTGCCGTCGCCCGCCCGGTCGCCGATTTCCTGCACCGCGAGGGCCGTCTCGGCGCGCGTCTCTGCCAGCTGCCGGTGCGGGAAAACATCGAGGTCTCGCGCTATTCGATCATCCAGCGCGTCTCCGCCGAGCAGCCGCCGCCGGTCAAGCGGGTGCTGTCGCTGATCGACCGGGAGATTGCCCGGCAGCCTGAGATCTTTCGCGAGGCGACGCTCGGCCGCTGGCCATGAGGCCGGCCATTGCCGCCGGCGGGAAATGGCGATAGAAGCCGAAAACACCGGATATTGGACCAGGAGGAAACCGCATGGCCGAACAGAAGGGATTGCCCCTGTTCTACAAGAAACCCGAGGTGCTGCGCTTCGAGACCCACAAGGATCTCGCAATCGTCGCCAAGGATGACTTTTCCTTTACCTCGGAAGCAACCGCGATCCCGCTTTCGGTCAGCGAATTCATGCCGGCGATGCGCCATTATCCGATCGTCTTCATCGAGGCCGAAGGGCCGACGCCGGTGGCGATCATCGGCATTCGCCAAGGCCAGAACCTGATGCTCGGAAAGGGCGGCAAGTGGGCCGCCGGCACCTATATCCCGGCCTATATCCGCCGCTACCCCTTCATTCTGGTACAGGCGCCAGACCAGGACACCCGCTACCTCGCCGTCGACCGCGAGAGCAAGCTCGTCAAGCCGATCGGGGCCGACACATCCGCCAAGCGGATCTTCAACGAGGACGGCACGCCGAGTGCGACCGTGCAGCCGATGCTGCAGCTTTGCGAGGCCTATCACCAGCATCGGGCCCAGGATGCCGCCTTCCTGAAGGCGATCAAGGATTCGGGGATTCTCGTCGCCCGCCACGCCGACATGGAATTCCCCGACAAGACGCGCTACCGCCTCGATGGCTTCGAGGTCGTGGACGTCGAGCGCTACCGGGCGCTGCCGGCCAAGACGCTGAAGGAATGGACCGAGAAGGGCTGGACCGACGCGATCGCGCTGCACCTCGCCTCCGCCCAGAACTGGAGCCTCCTGCTGGAGCGCAACCAGCTTCTGAGCAAGACCGCCTGAGCTATCGTGCGCGCTCCAGCAACCGTCGGGACGCCTGGCCGACCCGGTTGATCAGGGCGTTTCGATCCGGCGCTCGGCCACCGGCGAGCCGTCTGCGATCGTGTCGCTTGGGTGCAGGACGACACGATCACCCGCTGACAGTCCCTCCAAGACCTCGGCGTTCTCCTCATTCATCTGGCCGACGCCGATGGTTGTGAGCACGGCCTTGTCATCGACCACCCTGAACACCTGCCAGTCGTTACCGGAGCGGAAGAGCGCGGCAATCGGCACCTGGCGAACATCGTCGGATTGCCAGATCACCAGGCGGGCATAGATCCGGAAGGCATTGCCGAGACCTTCGGGAATGCTTTCGAAGTCGAGGATCGCGTCGACCCGCTGTTCCGAAATTCCGAGCGCCGACGTCTTCTCATAGGCAGCCGGATCGATGCGCCGGACGGAGGCCTTGATCGACGGGCCGCCCCAGTCGACGATATCGGCGGCAGTGCCGGGCCTGATCCTGACCGCATCGGTGGACAGCAGATCGACGACCGCTTCGAGATCGCGCGGGTCGCCGATATCGGCGATCTTGGCACCGATCGCAACCGGCTGCGCGCTGCGGGCATAGATCTCGAGGATGACGCCGTCAGCTGGTGATACAAGATCGAGGCAGCAATCGTCCTGTGGTGCGTAGGCATTGGCGCGGGGTTCGGAAAGCCGGGCCGTTGCCGCCTTCAGCTCGGCCTTGCGCAGTGAAACCGTTGCGCCGGCAGCGTCGAGCTGTGCCCTTGCGACATCGACTGCGGTGATGGCTTGCTGCAGTTCCATCTGCGAAATCGTGTCGCGCTGGCTGAGGTTGCGGTAGCGCCGCAACTGATCTTCGGCCTGTTCAAGACTGGCTGCTGCCTTCAGCCTGTCGGCTTCCGCGATCGCCACAGCCACTTCCGCGGCATCGCGCGTCGCCTGGAGTTCCTGGCGTGTCCGCGGGTCGAGGAGCGCCGATTCAGCCGGCAGGATACGGGCGACCACGCTCTTGCCGGCCTCGACTGCATCTCCCTCGTCAAAGGCCGTTCTCAGCATCTGGCCGGCCATTGGCGAATGAATGGTGTAGATATCCTTTACCCGGGTTTTGCCCTCCTGAAGAATGGTCACCGCCATCGGACCAGCCGCGACGGTCGCGACATCAACAGCGATCGGCTTTTCGCGCATCGCATAGACGAAGCCACCGATCACCACCAGAACAGCGAGGGCGAGCAGTCCTCTCTTGATCCATTTGCCCATGGGTCACTCCCTTGTTTTCAGGACTTCGACGAGATCGAACCGGTCGATCCGGCGGCGGACGATCAGCGCTGATACAAGCCCGGCGACAACGACCACGAGCGAGGCGCGGGCATAGCTGCTGGGATCGATTTCGAACGGGATGGTGAAAAGATCGCTGGAAAACCCATCCACGACGATGCGCGCAAGCCGGTTGCCGACGAACCAGCCGATCGGCTGGGACAGCACCAGCAGCACCGTGATTTCCAACAGCAGAACCCTGGATACCTCGGCGCGCGAGAAGCCAAGAACTCTGAGGCTTGCCAGCTCGCGGCCGCGCTCCGAGAGCAGAATGCGGGCGGTGTTGTAGACAATGCCGAAGGTGATGACGGCCGCCAGAGCGATGTAGACGGACGACATGATGTCGATGTTTTCCCGCATGCTCCGGCGGAAGTTTTCGAGCGAGAGGCGGTTGAGTGCGACACTGGCGATCGCCGGCGTCGCCTTCACCGCGGCATAAAACCCATCGAGGCGCGCTTCATCGACGGCGATGTTGACGCCGGAGATGCGCCGGCCGTCGCCGATCATCCGGTCCAGCGCTTCGCCATCCATGAACACGGCAAGGCCAAGCAGGCTCTGGACCACGGAAGTCACCGGCAATTCCACCAGCCGATGGTTGCGGCTGACAAGTTCGACCTCCGCAAGGTCGCCGACGGCGAGGCCGAGCGTATCGGCCACACGCTCAGAGATCATCAGGCCCGCCGGCGGGATCGAGAGCTGCACCGCATCGCGGTTGACGACGCGGGAAAGATCATTGCTGTCGGCAGCGGCATTGATCGCGAGATGTTTTTCCCGGTAGCCGTTACGCACGATAACGGGCACGGAGCGGGTGCTCTCCGCCCGCATCACGCCGGGCAATCGCATGACCGACAGCAGCGCTTCGGGCGCCTGGGGATCGGTGAAGTTCACCGTCGCATCCTGGCGCTCTGTGTCGAAGAAGATCGTCTTGATCATCGCATCCATCGAGTTACTCATCGAAAGCCCGACGGTCAGCAGTGCAACAGGCATAGCGATGCCGATCACCGTCATGCCGGCGCGGACGGGGAAACGGGTGAGATTGCGCAGTGCCATGATCGACAGCTGCGAGAGGAGCTGCGGCCAATGCCAGCGTCCCGCAAAGGCGAGCCGGTATCGCACCGGTTCGGGCGGGCGCATGGCAACAGCGGCCGGCAGGCTCGCCGCCTTGTAGATCACCCGGATCGCGCCCAGCAGCGCCGCACCCGTCGCCACCGCGGTTGCCAGGAGGTAGACATCCCGGCTCCAGTCGAAAACGAGGAAGGGGAAGGTGTAGAAGCGCACATAGATGCGCGTCATGCCGAGCCCCCACCAGCTTCCGAGCGTGCAGCCGATGATAATGCCGAAGACGGCGATGATGAGCACCAGCTTGACGTAGTGGATGGCGATCACCGCACTCGAGAAACCGAGCGCCTTCAACAGCCCGATCTGTTCGCGTTCCAGCGTCACCAGCCGCGACAGTACCATGTTGACGAGAAAGGCTGCGACCGCGAGGAAGATCGGCGGGATGATCGAGGCCATGGCCTCCAGGCCCTGTAATTCGCCGTCCAGGAAGGCGTTCGACATCTGACGGTCACGCCCATAGGCGCCGATACCGCCATAGGGTTTGAGCAGCGTGTCGAGCTTCTCGATCACCGCGTCCTCGCTGGCGCTACGGCTTAGCGCCAGCGATACTGCGTTGAAGGCGCCATCCATGTCGAAGATCCCGTCCAGCGCGGTTGCGGGCATGAACAGGATGCCGTAGCGCTTGCTATCGGGCACCATGTCGCCAGGGCCGATGGCATAGACATATTCCGGCGAGAGCACGATGGCGGTGATCGTGAGCATGCGCTTCTTGCCGTTCATCAGGGCTTCAAACCGATCTCCGGGCGAAAACCCGTGTGCCTTGGCAAAATTTTCCGACACCGCCACTTCGCCGATACGGTCGGGATCGGGCAGCCGGCCGACGCGGATATAGAGCCGGTTGAGCTCGGGCTCACCCGTGTCGGGTGTCGAGATCACGGTGCCGGCCGCGGGCATCGTCATGCCGGTGATATCGAGCACCACGGAACGCATGACGCGGAAATCCGCGCGCACCACCCCATCAATGGCCCGTATATCATCGGCAAGGTGGTCGGGCGCCCGGGTGACGGTGGCGAAGACATCTGCGAAGCGGTAGCGCTCGTAGAAAGTGTCGCGGGTTTCGATCAGCGAGCGGTATACGCCGACAGCCATGATCAGTGTTGCGACGCCGCAGGCGAGCACCAGCGCCACGGCCAGGAGCTGGGTCCAGAGCCTCAATACATCCCGGAAAAGCTTGCGGTCGAGGATTGCCATCGCGCTACCACTGGATGTCCGTCGGTTTCAGCCGGGTTTCATTGCGCTCAACGCCTTCGATCGTGCCATCGCGAAACGATATAACGCGGTGGGCGATTTTGCGGATATCGGCATTGTGGGTGATGATCGCGATTGTCGCGCCGAGCTCTGCATTGATGCGATAAAGCACGTCGAGCACCAGAATGCCGGTCTTGGAATCGAGCGCGCCGGTCGGTTCGTCGCAGAACAGCACATCCGGTCGTTTGGCAATGGCGCGGGCAATGGCGACACGCTGTTGCTCACCGCCGGACATCTGTGCCGGAAAATGATCGAGCCGGTGCTTGAGGCCGACCATCTCGAGCGCTTCTTCCGGCGGCATTGGGTTTTTGGAGATTTCCGCCACCAGGGCGACGTTCTCCCGCGCCGTCAGGCTCGGGATCAGATTGTAGAACTGGAAGACGAAGCCGACATGGGCGCGGCGATAGCGGGTGAGCTTCCATTCCGGGTAGTCGGAAATCTGTTCGTCGCGGAACCTGACGGTGCCGGTGCTGGCGCGGTCGAGGCCGCCGATGATATTGAGAAGCGTGGACTTGCCGCTGCCGGATGGGCCGAGCAGGACAACCATCTCGCCGGGATAGAGGTCGAGATCAATGCCCGCCAGCGCGACAACCTCCACCTCCCCACTGTGATAGACCTTGGAGACGTCGCGCGCGGTGAAGATCGGGGCACGCCCCTTGTCATCGGCTGCTTGCTGATCCTGCATCGCTTCTCCCGCAGCGGCAGCTGTCCTTCTGGCCCGCGGCGCCGAACGTTCTGGCCGACCGCCTATCCTATAATCTGCCGCAAGAAGCGCTTGCCACCTTGACGCGCATCAAGCCGGCAAGCGCGGCGGCCGAAAAAGGCACGATGGAAAACCATCGTGCCTATCTTTCGGTCAATCCTATCGCGTGAGCGCGGGTTGTGCCAGCGGGCGACAATGGGAAGTCGCCGCCGCATCGGTCGTTCATGCTTCCATGAGCCTCGTCAGGTGCTTTTCGATCTCTGACACCGGCTGATTGGTGAGTTCCTTCTGGATCTCCTCGCGCAGGGTTTCGGTTGCCTGGGCGTCGAGATGCTGGCGCAGCGCACCGATGGCTGATGGCGGCGCGATCAGCACGTAGTCCTCGATCGTTTTTGCATAAACGAGCGTGTTGATACGCTCGGCCGTCTGCTTCAGAAAATCCTGTTCGGCCTGCTCATGCCAGTCGGTCTCCTCCATGGCACTGCGGCCACTGCCGACGGACGAATGCGAGCGTCCGGGCCGGTCAGTACCAATCTCGCGCGACGGCTCGTCATCCTGGGCTGAGCGTTCTTCTACCCGAAGGTTCAGGCGTTCGGCGTCTCCGATATTTTCCAGGAACAGCGCCCGCGCTCCATCGCAGACGACAACCCAGGATTCATGAGGAATTTTGAACGGGCTCATGACGGACCTCCTCTTGGTGCCGGAAAACATTTTCTTGACAGACAACCGTTCGGGTCGGCGCGATGTTCCTGAGAAAAGCGGCAAAAAAACGCGCGACCGTTCAGCCACCCGTCGGCAGTAGTGCGAGGATGCGGGCGGCCTGCCTTGTTGCTGTGGTGGTTGGTGGCCAGACCAGGGACAAGGCGAGATCGTAGCGCGGATCGAGTGCGATGCTGCCGAGCGGCGCCGCCATCGTCAGGAACGAGGCTTCGGGCAGCACCGCGATGAAGCCGTGTTCGATGACGAGGCTGATGATGATCGGCAGCGAATCCACCTCGACAAGACGGATCGCGGCGCGTTCGGCATCGCTCAGCCGTTCGGCAAGAAGCGTCGCCGTCTTCTGGCGCAGGCCGCTTTTGAGGCTCGGCACGGCGATCGGCCGGGTCATCGCCAGGCGGGCGATATTCCCGCCGCTTGCCGCAATCAGCGCCTTGGGGCCGACCAGTGCCAGCCGCGAGCGCGAGATCACCCGGCGTTCGAAAGCCTCCGGAATGGCTTCGGTATCAAGCAGCGCCGCATCATAGGCGCCGCCCTGCAGCCCGCGCATCAGTTCGTCGGCGGTGGTGGCGGAAATGAACAGCGGCGTGTTCGGCCGCTCCTCCAGCCAGCGCGCAGAAAGCGTGGCCAGGCTCTTTGCCGTGTTGCTTTCATGGCCGAGCGGAATGACGGAGCCGAGATGGCAGGTGGCCAGCGTGCGGCGAAACTGTTCGGTGGCGCTCTTCGTCAGCCGCTTCCAGACCTCTTCCAGCGTTTCGGCGAGCGCAAGAACCTGCTGGCCCGCAGGTGTCAGGGAAATGCCATCGGGGCTTCTTTCAAGCAGCGGCCGGTTCATGCTCCGCTCCAGCCCGGAAATCTGCCGCGACAATTGCGGCTGGCCGATCTCCACCCCGCGCGCGGCGCGGCGGATGCTGCCGGAGCGGGCGACCTCGGCAAAACGGGAAAGCGTCAGGAGGCTCACCGAAAAACCGGCGGGACCTGGCCCTTCCACCGCGGCGAGTTCGGCAAGCGCCCGGCCGATGCCGGCGGCAAGCGCGATATCGGGCGCCAGCCGCCGCGCCTCCAGCGTCAGCGACAGGCGGGTGCCGGCCTTCTGCACCAGCGCCGTGGCAAGGGCCGCCTCCATGCGCGCAAGCGCTGCCGCCATGCTCGCCGCCGGCCGGCCGAGCGCGCGCCCGGCGGGGCGCAGCCCGCCATGGCGCAGCACCTCATGCACACTCATCAGCGTCAGCGTGTCCATGCCTCATCCTTGTGCAATGGCCGAAATGCATAATAAGCCGGCATCCCCCGTTCAACATATGGGATATCCCGGTCCTGATCTTTATCCAATAGGGTGAACCTATTCGGGACAGGAAAAGCTATGAACGCCCAGAATTCATCCATCATGTTTACCGGCAAGCCGCTGAGCTTCGACATCCTGTCGCGGGTTGGCAGCGGACGCGCACTGCCGGCCGTCACCCAGGCCGGCATCGAGCGCGTCGAGCGCGCCTATGGCGTGGTACAGGACCGGCTTGCCGAGGGCATGAGCATCTATGGCGCCAATACCGGCGTCGGGGCGATGAAGGATATCGAGTGGACGCCGGAGGCGCTGGAGGAGTTCAACCTCGGCCTCGTGCGCGCCCATCATTTCGGCACTGGCGACGCCTTCCCGGTCGAGATCGTCCGTAATGCCATCGCCATCCGCATCAACACCGCGCTTACCGGCCGTGTCGGCTGCTCGATGGCGCTGATCGAGGCGTTCATGGCGCTGCTCGCGCATGATGTCATCCCCATCGTGCGACGCACCGGCTCCATCGGCTGCGCCGATATCGGGCTGATGGGGCAGATATCGGCGGCGCTCACCGGCGTCGGCGATGCCATTTACCAGGGCCAGCGCATGCCGGTCACCGAGGCCTTCGAAAAGGCAGGGCTTTCGACGCTGAGGATGGAGCCACGCGATGCGCTGGCCTCGTTCTCGCTGAATGCGATAGGCTATGCCTCGGCAGCGGAATCGATCCGCAAGGCGGCACTCGCGGTCCGGGTGCTGCTTGCGACCGGGCTGGCCACAGCCGGTGCCATGGGCGCTGCCATCGCGCCGTGGCGTTCCGTGGTCGAGGTCGGCACGGAGGCGCATGCCGAGATCGGCTCGTGGCTCTGGCGCGCCTTCGACGACTGGCAGTGGTCGTCGACCACGCATGTGCAGGACCCGCTTTCCATCCGGATGATGCCGCAGGTCTTTGGCACCGCGATCGAAAGCCTGACGATCGCCGGCAATACCATCCTCGCCGCCACCGGCCGCACCGACGACAATCCGGTGGTCATCGGCAATGAGGTGCTGACCTCCGGCGGCTCGCTGCCGCTCGATGTCACGATCTACATGCAGGCGGCCCAGATCGCCATCGCCCATGTCGCCCGCAACATCTATAATCGCTGCGTGATCATGGCCAATGGCGGACGGCGCGGCCTGCCGGTTAATCTGGTGCCGCACGGCACGGTCGCGACCGGCTTCGGTCCGATCCTGAAGCTTGCCGGCGATCTCTTCGTGCGCACGCATTCGCTGTCATCGCCGATTTCGCCGCAGGCGCTGGTGGTGGCCGGCGGCATCGAGGACGAGGCCGCCTTCCTGCCGCTGGTGGTCGAGCGGTTCGAACGGCAGGTGCGGGCGATCCGGCGCATGGCCGGGCTCGAAGCCCTGCTTGCCGCCCAGGCGATGGATATTTCCGGCGATGCGCCACGTGGCGTTGCAAATCTCGTCTATGCTATCGTCAGATCGCATTCCGCGCTCTATCTAAAGGACAGGCCGCTGTCATCGGAGGTCGAGCAGATCGAGGAAGAGCTCGGTTCCGATGCCACGATGGCGGCCCTGATCGAGCTGGCACCACTCGGGCTGCTCGATGATTTCTTCGCACTCGCACCGCCCGACGCCCCTTGAGGCTTCACGGCGACCATGGGAAGGTCCCGACGGGACCATCAAGAGAGGGAACGAACATGAACCGCATTCTGAAATTCACCGGCGCGCTGGCCGTCGCCGCCTTCACCGCCGGCGCCGCCTTTGCCGCGCCCGTCGTTGTGTCTTCCAAGATCGATACCGAAGGCGGTGTTCTCGGCAACATCATCCTGCAGGCACTGCAGGCCAATGATATTCCGACCGAAAACAAGATCCAGCTCGGCGGCACGCCGATCGTCCGCCAGGCGATCACCGAGGGCCAGATCGACATCTATCCGGAGTATACCGGCAACGCCGCCTTCTTCTACAACAAGGCCGACCTTCCTGTCTGGAACAACGCAAAGGAAGGCTATGAAGAGGCGAAGAAGCTCGACTACGATGCCGAAAAGATCGTCTGGCTGACCCCGGCCGACGCCAACAACACCTGGGCGATCGCAATCCGCAAGGAAATCGCCGACGAGAACAATCTCGCCACGCTGACCGACTTCGGCAAGTACGTCGCCGATGGCGGTAACATCAAGCTCGCCGCCTCGTCCGAATTCGTCACCTCGCCGTCAGCCCTGCCGGCCTTCGAAAAGGCCTATGGCTTCGATCTCACCTCGGATCAGCTGATCACGCTGTCTGGTGGTGATACCGCGGCCACTATCGCCGCTGCCGCCAAGCAGACCTCCGGCGCCAATGCCGCCATGGTCTACGGCACCGATGGCGGCATCGCGCCGTCCGGTCTCAAGGTCATGGATGACGACAAGGGCGTGCAGCCGGTTTACCTGCCGACGCCGATCATCCGCGAGGTGACGCTCACCGAATATCCGCAGATCGCCGATATCCTGAAGCCGATCTTCGAAAGCCTCGACCTCGAAACCCTGCAGGACCTCAACGGCCGCGTTCAGGTCGCCGGCGAACCGGCCGATGCCGTGGCCAAGGACTTTCTGACGTCGAACGGGTTCGTGAAGTAAGCCGCAAAGCCCAAACGATCTCCCCCCTTGAGGGGGAGATGCCCCGACAGGGGCAGAGAGGGGTACAGCGCCAGCCAATGGGCTCTGAGTATCGGTGAGAGGGTTCACCCCTCTCTGTCGCTTTCGCGACATATCCCCCTCAAGGGGGGAGGTTGAATGGACTATTCACACCCGCGTTGACGGGACGAACCGATCGCCAACCAAAGGGCGCATCATGTCAGCCATCACCGAAAGCACGACAGGCACGGCCACGCGGCTCGACAAGCTCGGCGTCATCGTCGCGGCGATCGCGCTTGTCGGCCTCGCCCTGCAGCCCTTTGCGCTCTTCAGGGCAAACCGCATTGTTTCTGCCGACAGCGTCATGCTGTGGGCGGCAATGCCGCTGTGGCAGGCGATCGCGCTGATTGTCGTGATGGTCGCGGCCATTCTGATCATCCTGCTGAAGACGCCGGTGAACCTCAGGCTCGCCGTCAGCATCGCAGCCATCGCGATCCTCGCGGTGATGGTCGGCCGGTCGGGCTATTTCCTGACGCCGGAAGACAATGCCTATGCCCGGGTATCTCCCGGAGCCGGCTTCTGGCTGATGCTGTTCGCCTTCTCGATCGCCATGGCCGATGCCATCGTGCGCAAGGCGCTGTCGCCGGCGATGCGCGTCTTCTTTCTCATCGTGGCTGCGGTGGCCATCGGGGTTCTGCTCTGGTCGGGTGCGTGGAGCGATCTTTCGATCCTGAAGGAATATCATAACCGCGCCTCGGCCTTCTGGCGCGAGGGGCGCACCCATGTGGAGCTCGCCTTCGGATCGCTCGCGGCGGCATGTGTTGCGGGCATTCCCATCGGTATCCTCTGCTTCCGCGTCAAAAAGGTGCGTGCCACCATCCTGAACAGCCTCAACGTGCTGCAGACCATTCCGTCGATTGCCCTCTTCGGCCTGCTGATCGCGCCGCTCGCCTGGGTCGGGCGCAACGTGCCGGGGGCGGCCGCGCTCGGCATTTCCGGCATTGGCTTTGCGCCGGCAATCGTGGCGCTCTTTGCCTATTCGCTGCTGCCGGTGGTTTCCAACACCGTCGCCGGTCTCGATAGCGTTCCGCGCGATGCCCGCGAGGCCGCGCGCGGCATGGGGATGACCAGCCGGCAGCTGCTGTTCCAGGTCGAACTGCCGCTCGCCTTTCCGGTGATCCTCACCGGCATCCGCATCGTGCTGGTGCAGAATATCGGGCTTGCGGTGATTGCCGGCCTCATCGGTGGCGGCGGCTACGGCACTTTCGTGTTCCAGGGCATTGCCCAGACGGCGACCGACCTCGTGCTGCTCGGCGCGCTTCCCGTGGTCGGCATGGCCTTTGCCGCCGCCATCATTCTCGACGCGCTGGTGGAAATCAGCCAGACCAAAGGCAAGAAGGGGAAACGCGCATGATCGAGATCGAAGCCATCACCAAGGTCTTCGGCGATTACAGCGCCGTCGACAATGTCTCGCTCACCGTGGAGCGCGGCGAACTTGCCGCCATCGTCGGCACTTCCGGCTCCGGCAAGACGACGCTGATGCGGATGATCAACCGTCTCGTCGAGCCGAGCGCCGGCACGATCCGCATCGACGGGCGCGACAATCGCGAGCTGCCGGATTACGAGCTGCGCCGCGGCATTGGCTATGCCATTCAGGGGCACGGCCTGTTCCCGCACCGCTCGGTCGCCGAAAACATCGCCACCGTGCCGAAGCTGCTCGGCTGGGACAGGAAGCGCCGCGACGCGCGCGTCGATGAACTGCTCGACCTGTTTCATCTGGAACCGGAAGCCTTTCGTGACCGCATGCCGCACGAACTTTCCGGTGGTCAGCAGCAGCGCATCGGCGTCGCCCGGGCGCTCGCCGCAGAGCCTGCCGTGCTACTGATGGACGAACCCTTCGGCGCGCTCGACCCGATCATCCGCGCCAAGGCGCAGGAAGACCTGCTCGATATCCAGAAGCGCTTCTCCACCACCGTCGTGCTCGTCACCCACGACATGGACGAGGCCATCCTC
This sequence comes from Martelella endophytica, assembly GCF_000960975.1. Lineage (NCBI taxonomy): Bacteria > Pseudomonadati > Pseudomonadota > Alphaproteobacteria > Hyphomicrobiales > Aurantimonadaceae > Martelella > Martelella endophytica. The sequence goes on from NZ_CP010803.1 coordinate 1,137,407, forward strand.
CTCGGCCATCGGATTGCGGTGATGCATGAGGGTAAGCTGCTGCAATACGCCCCGCCTGCCGAGATCATCGCCAATCCGGCGACAGACTTCGTCAACGAGTTGCTGGGCACCGGCGACAAGGCTTTTCGCATGCTGTCGCTGGAGACCTGCGAACAGCTGATCGAGGAAGGGCCGGCCAATGGCGCGCCTGTCGCGGCCACGGCCAGCCTCAAGGATGCGTTGGCCGAGGCGCTCTGGTCCGGACGTGAGGCGCTGCCGGTCGAAAGGGACGGCGTGGTCATCGGCCGCGTGACCCGCGAGGACCTCGTGCGCCATGCCCGCGGCCCCCAGCCGGAAGGTTCGGCGGCATGAGGCCTGCGATGCTCATAAGGCTGGCGCTTCTTGCGCTGCTCGTGGCCTTCATCGTCACGCCCGAGACCTTTGCGCCGGTGTTCCAGCCGTTCACCAAGAATGGCGCGCCGGCGATCTATACCCAGACGAGCCTGTTGTCGCTGACGCTCAGTCACCTTGCCATCGTCGCGGTGGCAACGGTCGCGGCGACCCTCTTTTCCGTCGGCCTCGCCATTATCGTCACCCGACCCTTCGGCGTCGAGTTTCTGCCGCTGTCGCGCTCGATCGCCAATATCGGCCAGACCTTTCCGCCGGTCGCGGTGTTGGCGCTCGCCGTGCCGATGTTCGGTTTCGGCCCGATCCCGACGCTGATCGCGCTGTTTCTCTATGGCCTGTTGCCGATCTTCGAGAATGCGCTGACGGGACTTACCAATCTGCCGGGCAATGTCTCGGAGGCGGCGCGCGGCGTCGGCATGACCGGGCGGCAGCGGCTGACCCAGGTGGAGTTTCCGCTGGCGCTGCCGGTCATTCTCGCCGGTGTGCGGCTTTCGGTGGTGATTTCGCTGGCGACAGCGACGATCGGCTCGACGGTCGCGGCGAAGACGCTCGGCGAGGTGATCATCGCCGGGCTTCTGTCAAACAATACAGCTTTCGTTCTGCAGGGCGGCCTCGTGGTCGGCGTGCTGGCGCTCCTCATCCACGATGCTTTCGTGATGTTCGAACGCTCGATCGCCCGGCGCACCGGCCGGCTTTATTAGGAGTTTCTTGAAATGTCGGATTTTGACCTTGTCCTGAAAGGCACGCTGGTGCTTTCCGATCGGGTGGTCAGGGGCGGCTATGTCGCCGTACGTGACGGGCTGATTGCCGCCGTCGGCCAGGGAGAGGCCCCCGCCGCGCGCGAGCGTCATGATCTGGGCGATGCCCTGATCCTGCCCGGCGCCATCGATGCGCAGGTACATTCGCTGAGCCAGAAGGACCAAGAGGATTTCATCTGGTCGACGCGCTCCGCTGCTGCCGGCGGCGTCACCACCATTGTCGACATGCCCTATGACGAAGGCAATGTGGTCAATTCGGCCGAAGCGGTGAAGAAGAAGATCGCCCATGCCGGCCCGCAGGCCCGCGTCGATTTCGCCCTTTATGGCACGGTCGACCCGACGGAGGGCGCCTCGCGCATCGCCGAGCAGGTGGAGGCGGGCGTCGCGGCCTTCAAGTTTTCCACGTTTGGCACCCATCCGACCCGTTTCCCCCGCATTCCCGCCGCCCTTCTCGAAGAGTGCTTTGCCGCAATCGCCCCGACCGGCCTTGCCGCCGGCGTTCACAATGAGGACGACGAGTTCGTCAATGCCGCGATCGCGAAGGTGAAGGCCTCTGGCATCACCGACTACCGCGCCCACAATCTCTCCCGCCCGCCGCTGACCGAGCTTCTGGCCATGCACCAGATCTACGAGACGGGTGCTGCCACCGGCTGCCCGGCGCATGTGGTGCACTGCTCGCTCGGCCGCGGCTACGAGATCGCCGCCGGCTATCGGGCTCAGGGTTTCAACGCCACGGTCGAATGCTGCATCCACTATCTGATCCTCGACGAGGAAAACGATGTGAGGCGCCTCGTTGGCAAGGCCAAGATCAATCCGCCGGTACGTCCGGGCGCCGAGGTTGAAAAGCTCTGGCGCCATGTGGCTGCCGGCAATGTCACGCTGGTCTCGACCGATCACGTGAGCTGGTCGGAAGACCGCAAGACCAATCCGGACATGCTGGCGAATGCCTCCGGCGTGCCGGGGCTGGAAGCGATGATGGCGCTGTTCGTCAAGGGCGCCGTCGAACGCGGCGTGCCGCTCTTCTGGGCCGCGCGGCTGATGGCCGCCAACCCGGCGAGGCATTTCCGCATCGATCATGTGAAGGGCGCGCTCGAAATCGGCAAGCATGCCGACATCGCGGTGATGGAGCCCGGCGATTTCATCTATGAGGCCGCGGCGAGCGGCCATAACGTCGTCGGCTGGTCGCCCTATGACGGCATTCGCCTGCCCTACAAGGTGACAGCGACATGGCTGCGCGGCGAACAGGTGTTTGACGGCAAATCCGTCGCCGGACCGGGCACCGGACAGTTCGTCCGACCCGAGGCGAGCCTGCCGCTTCGGGACATGATCCGATGAGCCGCAACCTCGCCGTCAGCGCGGAGCGGATCGCCGCCGATATCGATGCGCTTGCAGCGATCACCGATCCGGACCGGCCATGGACGCGGAGGGCCTTCTCCGATCTGTTCCTTGAGGGCCGCGCCTATCTGGAAAGAGAATTCCGGGCAGCCGGCCTCGAAACCCGCATCGACACGGCCGGCAATCTCATCGGCCGCCGTATCGGCAAGAACAGAAGCGCCGGCACCATCATGCTGGGCTCCCATTCCGATACTGTGCCGGATGGCGGTCGTTTCGATGGTATTGCCGGCGTGGTCGTGGCGCTGGAAGTCGCCCGCGCGCTCGCCGAAGCGGGGATCGAGCTGGAGCACGACCTTGAGGTGACGGATTTCCTCGCCGAGGAAGTCTCGATCTTCGGCGTTTCCTGCATCGGCTCGCGCGGCATGGCCGGCATTCGCCCCGACGAGTGGCTTGGTCGCACCGCCGAAGGCATGACGCTGGCTGAGGGTATCGAGAAGGTCGGCGGCACACCGGCGCTGCAGATCGCCCGTGATGATATCCGCGCCTTCCTCGAACTCCACATCGAACAGGGGCCTGTGCTGGAGGGCGAGAAGCTCGATATCGGCGTCGTCACGGCGATCGCCGGCATCACCCGCGTCGAGATCATCGTCGAGGGCCGGGCCGATCACGCCGGCACCACGCCGATGGGCCGCCGCGCCGATGCGCTGGGTGCGGCCGCGCATGTGGTTCTGGCGGTGGAGACCCTGGCCGGCGAGCTTGCCGCGACCCCCGGCCATTTTGCCGCGACCACCGGCGAATTCGAGATGTGGCCGAACGCCGCCAATGTCGTGCCCTCCAAGGTGCGCATGCTGCTCGATATCCGCTCGGAGCATCGCGACGACCTCGGCGAATTCCTGAGCGCGCTCAGTTCCTGTCTCGAAGGCATCGCGCTGGACCATGGCGTCGCCATCGCGCCGCCGCGCCTCGTCTCCGACAATCCGGCCATGCCGATGGACACGCTGGTGATGGCGACGCTCGATGCCGCCTGCGAGACGACCGGCGCCGGGCACCGCCGCATGGCCTCGGGTGCCGGCCACGACGCCGCCTTCATGGCGCGCATCGCCAAGGCCGGCATGGTGTTCATCTCCTGCCGCGAGGGGCGCTCCCACGCGCCGGAGGAATTTGCGGAGAATGCCGATATCGCGCTCGGAGCCGAGGTGCTGCTCGAAGCGGTCAAACGGCTCGATATGGAACTCTAGGGATATCAAGGAGCAGAAAGATGGGCCGTATCCTGACTGAAAAGGACGTTGAACCCGCCGTCAAAGGCGGCTCGGTCTATGCCGCGGGTGGTGGCGGCTGGGCTGACCACGGCCGCATGCTGGGCTATGCCGCCGTCAATGTCGGCAAGCCGGAGCTGGTTTCGGTGGAAGAGCTTTCCGACGAGGCGTGGATCGCGACGGCTGCCGCCATCGGCGCGCCGGCCTCGACCACGCCGTGGGAGATGCAGGGTATCGACTATATCAAGGCGGCGCAGCTGCTGCAGGACGCGCTCGGCGAGAGACTCGCCGGCCTGATCGTTGGCCAGAACGGAAAATCCTCGACGCTGAACGGCTGGCTGCCGTCCGCGGTGCTCGGCACCAAGGTGGTCGATGCCGTCGGCGATATCCGCGCCCATCCGACCGGCGACATGGGTGCGATCGGCATGGCGAGTTCGCCCGAACAGATGATCCAGACGGCCGTTGGCGGCAACCGCGCCGAAAACCGCTATATCGAACTGGTGGTGAAGGGCGCGACGGCGAAGATTTCGCCGGTTCTCAGAACCGCCGCCGACCAGTCCGGTGGCTTCATCGCCTCCTGCCGCAATCCGCTCAGGGCGTCCTATGTGAAGACCCATGCAGCACTTGGCGGCATCTCGATGGCGCTGACGCTCGGCGAAGCGATCATTGCGGCGGAAGGCAAGGGCGGTTCCGCCATCATCGACGCCATCGTGAAGACAACCAACGGTGCGATCCTGACCGAGGGCAAGGTGACGAAGAAGGCGGTGGTCTACACCAGCGAGGCTTTCGATGTCGGCACAGTCACGGTCGGCTCGGGCGATAGCGCCACGGTTCTGCATGTGATGAACGAATATATGGCGGTCGAGGATGCCGGCGGCAACCGGATCGCGACCTTCCCCGATGTCATCACCACGCTGTCGCCCGAGGGCGAACCCTTGAGCGTCGGCCAGTTGCAGGAGGGCATGACGATTTTCGTGCTGCACGTGCCGAAGACGGTCATTCCGCTGTCTTCCAGCGTCAAGGATCCGGCCGTCTATCCGCCGGTCGAAAAGGCGCTCGGCATCTCGATCGCCGATTACGCGCTCGCCTGAGGGAGGACGACATGCCGAAAGACAATCCGCGTCATCCGAATTTCCCGATCCCCGGCGGACCCGAAGTCCGTGCAAAGGGCTGGCGGCAGGAAGCGCTGCTGAGGCTGATGGAAAACGTGCTTTCCGTCGGCGAGGACCCGGACAATCTCGTGGTCTATGCCGCGCTCGGCAAGGCCGCCCGCAACTGGCCGTCGCACGCCATGATCGTCAAGACGCTTCTCGAAATGGACGAGAACCAGACGCTGGTGATCCAGTCCGGCAAGCCCGTCGGCCTCTTGAAGACCCATGCGAAGGCGCCGCTCGTCATCATGGCGAACTGCAATATCGTCGGCCAGTGGGCGAAGGCGGAAGTTTTCTACGAGCTGGAGCGCAAGGGGCTGATCTGCTGGGGCGGGCTTACCGCCGGCGCCTGGCAGTATATCGGCTCGCAGGGCGTCATTCAGGGGACCTACGAAATCTTCATGCGGATCGCCGAAAAGCGGTTCGCCGGTTCGCTGGCCGGCCGCTTCATCCTGACGGCAGGCCTCGGCGGCATGGGCGGCGCCCAGCCGCTTGCCGGCCGCATGGCGGGTGCCGCCATTCTGGTGGTCGATATCGATGCCGAACGGGCGCGAAAGCGTCACGAAATCGGATTCCTCGACGAGATCGCGCCGGATCTTGATGCCGCGCTGGCGATGATCGACGAGGCGGTGGCGGTGAAGAAGGCGATTTCCATCGGCCTCGTCGGCAATGCCGCCGATATCTATCCCGAGATCGCGCGACGTGGCATCACCCCCGACATCGTCACCGACCAGACTTCGGCCCATGATCTCGTCTATGGCTATGTGCCGAAGGGCATGAGCCTGGCCGAGGTGAAGCGCCTGCGCGAGGAAGGCCCGGCGCAGTTGATGGCCGCTAGCCGCGCCTCGATCGCAGATCATGTCCGCGCCATGCTGACATTCCAGGGCGATGGGGCGGAGGTGTTCGACAACGGCAACCTGATCCGCACCCAGGCCCGTGAGGGCGGCGTCGCCAACGCCTTCGATATCCCGATCTTCACCGAGGCCTATCTCAGGCCGCTGTTTTCCGAAGCCATCGGCCCGTTCCGCTGGATGGCGCTTTCGGGGGAGGCGAGCGATATCGCCCGCATCGATGATCTTGTGCTCGAAATGTTTCCCGACAATTTCATCGTCACCAACTGGATCCGGCTTGCACGCGAGAACGTGCCCTTCGAAGGCCTTCCCGCCCGCATCGCCTGGCTCGGCCATGGCGAGCGCACGCGGCTTGCCGTCGCGGTCAACGATCTGGTGGCGAAGGGTGAGCTGAAGGGACCGGTCACGTTCTCGCGCGATCATCTCGATGCCGGTGCCATGGCGCATCCGAATATCATGACGGAAAACATGAAGGACGGGTCCGACGCGATTGCCGACTGGCCGCTGATCAATGCGATGACCATGTGCGCCTCGATGGCGGACCTCGTCGTCATCCACTCCGGCGGTGGCGGCTATGCCGGCTACATGACCAGCGCCGGCGTCACCATCATCGCCGATGGCACCCCGGAAGGGGCCGAGCGTCTGGAGCATGCGCTGACCAACGATACCTCGCTCGGCATCATCCGCTATGCGGATGCGGGCTACGAGATTGCCGAAGAAGCAGCCCAGCGCGGGAATGTCGGCTATCTGCCGCTCGGCTGATGCGAAGCCCGGTTCAGCCGCGCTGTTGCCTTAGCGCGGCGGCCAGTCTCTGCCGGTCGACGCCGGCCTCGCGAAAGGTCTGGATCTTGTGGGCCGCGATGCCCGAGGCAGCCAGTTCCTGTCGCAGCGCCGCGAGCTCTGGTTCACGCATGAGTCCATCGTGAACAGTGGTGCGGACCTCGTATGCGATGCCGCTTGCCAGAACATGGCGGAGGCTTTCGAAGGCGCGGGTGGCACTTTTCGGCGTGCCGGTCATACGGTCATAGCAGGCTTCCGGGGCCTTGATGTCGAGGCCGATCCAGTCGGCGTGGGGCAGGGCGGCCTTTAGCCGCTCGGGATAGGGACCTGCCGAATGCAGCCCGACGGCAAAGCCCATGGCGCGGACGGCCTCCATCGTCGGCACCAGCGCCCTCTGCAGCGTCGGTTCGCCCCCGGAAAAGACCACGCCGTCGAGCAGCCCGCGCCGGGTTTCAAGGAATTCGAGGATATCGGAAAGGCGATGGGCGGTTTCTGCATTGGCATCGATCAGCCCCGGATTGTGGCAATAGGGGCAGCGCCACGGGCAACCCTGCAGAAACAGCGTCGCCACGATCTTGCCCGGCCAGTCGCAGAGCGAAAACGGCTCGAAGCCGCCGATGCGGAGGTCGTTTGCGATTTCTCTTTTGGTGTCACCCTCGGGCTCGGCCCGAGGGTCCAGGAAAGGTTCACCGAGCAGCCTGGATCCTCGGGTCAAGCCCGAGGATGACGCAGGGAGGAAACTGGCTTCAGCTCCAAAAGTGGTGCCACACGCCTCCCGATCTCCCCCCTTGAGGGGGAGATGCCCCGAAAGGTGCAGAGAGGGGTGAACCGTTTCGGCGGATTCGGCGTTGGCGGCATGCTTCGTTACCCCTCTCTGTCGCTGCCGCGACATCTCCCCCTCCAGGGGGGAGATTGATGAGGGCATCGCCGCCACCTCTTTATCTCTGCTCACCGGCCTCTTCCCGGAAATAGCGGCGCTCAGTGAATTCGCCCTTCTTGCCGCGGTTGAAGGAGGAGACGGGGCGGTGGTAGCCCATGACGCGGGTCCAGATCTCGCAGGGCTGTCGCTCCTCGTCGGAAAGCGTGATTTCGGTTTCGGCCATGAAGTCTTTCTCGATAACGGACATGATGTCCTCCTTTCATTCGGCGGGCTGGAATGCTTGGTCTTGTGATTCAGCCGCATTGACCGGCTCGCACAACAGCGCGCGTTTTTGCGCCAGCCGTTCGGCATCGCATTTCGGGCAGAATGCGTGCTCGCCCTCGATATAGCCGTGGGTCGGGCAGATGGAGAATGTCGGCGTCACGGTGATGTAGGGCAGGCGGAAGTTCGAAAGCGCCCGTTTGACCAGCGCCTTGCAGGCCTCGCCAGAGGAAATGCGGCTGCCCATGTAGAGGTGCAACACCGTGCCGCCGGTATATTTCTTCTGCAGCACTTCCTGCCGCGACAAGGCCTCGAAGGGATCATCGGTGAAGCCGACGGGCAACTGGCTGGAATTGGTGTAATAGGCATTTTCCGGCGTGCCGGCCTGGATGATGCCGGGGAAGCGCTTGCTGTCTTCGCGGGCGAAGCGATGGGCCGTGCCTTCGGCGGGTGTGGCCTCGAGATTGTAGAGGTGGCCGGTTTCCTCCTGGAAGGAAACGATCTTGGCCCGCACGTGATCGAGGAATTGCTCGGCGAAAGCCTCGCCCCACTCGCTGGTGATGTCCTCGTTGCCGCCGGTGAAGTTGCGGATCATCTCGTTGATGCCGTTGACGCCGAGCGTGGAGAAGTGATTGCGCAGCGTGCCGAGATAGCGCTTGGTATAGGGAAACAGGCCCTCGTCGATCAGCCGCTGGATCACCTTGCGCTTGATCTCGAGACTGTCGCGGCCGAGCTCCAGCAGCGTGTCGAGACGCGCGAGCAGCCCGGCTTCGTCGCCTTTGTGGGCAAAGCCGAGACGGGCGCAATTGATGGTGACGACGCCGAGCGACCCGGTCTGCTCGGCCGAGCCGAAAAGCCCGTTGCCGCGCTTCAGGAGTTCCGTCAGGTCGAGCTGCAGCCGGCAGCACATCGAGCGCACCATGTTGGGCGAGAGTTCGGAATTCAGAAAGTTCTGGAAATAGGGCAGGCCGTATTTCGCCGTCATCTCGAACAGGCGGGTCGCGTTTTCGCTCTCCCACGGGAAATCGGGCGTGATGTTGTAGGTCGGGATCGGGAAGGTGAACACCCGGCCCTTGGCATCGCCCTTGGTCATCACCTCCATATAGGCGCGGTTGATGATGTCCATCTCGGCCTGTAGTTCGCCATAGGCAAACGGCATTTCCTCGCCGCCGATGATCGGGCGCTGTTCCTTGAGATCATCCGGGCAGACCCAGTCGAAGGTGAGATTGGTGAACGGCGTCTGCGTGCCCCAGCGGGAGGGGACGTTCAGATTGTAGATCAGCTCCTGGATCGACTGCAGCACCTCTTCATAGGAGAGATTATCCTTGCGGATGAATGGCGCCATATAGGTGTCGAAGGAGGAGAAGGCCTGGGCGCCGGCCCATTCGTTCTGCAGCGTGCCGAGGAAGTTGACGATCTGGCCGACGGCGGACGACATGTGCTTCGGCGGATCGGCCTCGACCTTGCCGGGCACTCCATTCAGCCCCTCGGTCAGAAGTGTCCTGAGCGACCAGCCGGCGCAATAGCCGGACAGCATGTCGAGGTCGTGAATATGAAGATCGCCCTCGCGATGGGCGGCGCCGATTTCAGGCGCGTAGACATGGGAAAGCCAGTAATTGGCGACGACCTTGCCGGAGACGTTGAGAATGAGACCGCCCAGCGAATAGCCCTGATTAGCATTGGCGTTCACCCGCCAGTCGGAGCGGTCGAGATATTCGTCGATCGAGGAGATGACATCGACGGCGACCTTGCCGCCTTCGCGCAGCTTCGCGTGTTTCTCGCGGTAGACGATGTAAGCGCGGGCGGTGTCGAAGAAGTTCGCCGAGATCAGCACCTGTTCGACGATGTCCTGGATGCGTTCGATCTCGATCGTCTCGCCGGAGGCGCTGTGGGCGATCACCTTCACCACCTGGTCCGACAGCCGCCTAGCCTCGCCGGCGCCAAAGGCCTGTGTGGCTTCGCCCGCCTTGACGATGGCGCGCTCGACCTTGTCGGCATCGAACGGTTTGCGCACGCCGTTGCGCTTGACGACGAAGGGCGGCAGCCTTTCTTCGGTGGTTAGGATCGCGGCATCAGACATATTCGGCCCCCAAGCTCAGGCCGCACCGTATGTGGTGTGTCGTGACGTCAATTCGTCAATATATGGTGGAAACGGCCTCAACTATCGATGAACCGATTCGCGAAGTCGCGCCTTGCAGATCGTCAGATGACCGCGCGTTTCCATATGAAAATTGATGGCGGCGATCTATCGATCGGATGTCTGCCAGCGCGGGTTCGTCCACGGCACGGCATTCTCAGGGGCAAGCGGTGCCTTGCCGAGAATATGATCGCTCGCCTTCTCGCCGACCATGACCGACGGGCCGTTGAGGTTGCCGTTGGTGATGCGCGGGAAGATCGAACTGTCGGCAACGCGCAAGGCCTCGACGCCGATGACGCGGCATTCGGGGTCGACCACGGCCATCGGATCGCTCGCCGCCCCCATCTTCGCCGTTCCGCAGGGGTGATAGGCGCTTTCGGCGTGTTCGCGGATGAAATCGTCGATTTCGTCATCGCTTTGAACGCCCACACCCGGCTGGATTTCCTTGCCGCGATAGGGATCGAAGGCCGCCTGGGCGAAGATTTCGCGGGTCAGGCGCACGCAATGGCGGAAATCGGCCCAGTCCTTCTCGTGGCTCATATAGTTGAACACGATCTTCGGCGCTGCGGCAGGATCGGCGCTGTTCAGCGTGATTTCGCCGCGCGAGGGCGAGCGCATCGGGCCGACATGGGCCTGGAAGCCGTGGCCCTCGGCCGCGGCCGTGCCGTCATAGCGGATCGCCATCGGCAGGAAATGATACTGGATGTCGGGATAATCGACGCCGGCGGCCGAGCGCAGGAAGGCGGCGCTCTCGAACTGGTTGGAGGCGCCGATACCGGACTTGAAGAACAGCCACTCAGCACCCGCAAGCGCCTTTCCGATGAGGTTCCAGTGCTTGTAGAGGGTGATCGGCTGGGTGCTCGCCTGCTGGATATAGACCTCCAGATGGTCCTGCAGGTTCTTGCCGACACCGGGCCGGTCGGCGACGACGGTAATGCCGTGTTCGGCCAACTCTGTCGCCGGCCCGATGCCGGAAAGCAGCAGCAGTTTCGGCGTGTTGATCGAGGAGGCGGCGAGGATAACCTCGCGGCGGGCGCGCACGATCTCGGTCCTGCCGCCGCGCGCGATCTCGACGCCGACCGCGCGGCCATCTTCGATGATCACCTTGCGGGCGAAGCAGCGGATCATGTCGAGGTTCTGTCGCTTCAGCGCCGGCTTCAGATAGGCGTTTGCCGTCGACCAGCGCCGGCCTTTCCACACCGTCTGTTCCATCGGCCCGAAGCCTTCCTGCTTCTCGCCGTTATAGTCGGGCGTCAACTCGAAGCCCGCCTGCCGGCCGGCCTCGACAAAGGCGTGAAACAGCGGGTTCTTCCGCGCGCCGCGGGTGACATGCAGCGGGCCGGATGTGCCGCGCCAGGACGGATCGCCGCCATGGCCGCCATCATGCCAGTTCTCCATGCGCTTGAAATAGGGAAGGACGTCGGCATAGCCCCAGCCGGCAGCCCCCGTCTCGGCCCAGTGGTCGTAGTCGCCGGCGTTGCCGCGCACATAGACCATGCCGTTGATCGAGGACGAGCCGCCGATGACCTTGCCGCGCGGCGTGGCAAGCCGGCGATTGCCGAGATGAGGTTCCGGCTCCGAGGCAAAGCCCCAGTCATAGCGCTTCATGTTCATCGGATAGGAAAGCGCTGCCGGCATCTGGATGAACGGCCCGACATCGGTGCCGCCGAATTCCAGCACCAGAACGGAATGCTTCCCGTCTTCCGACAGGCGATAGGCCATCGCCGCACCTGCGGACCCGGAACCCACTATGACAAAATCTGCTTCAGCCAATTTAGACCCTTTCATTGCCGCAGTGGCGATTTTTCCCATACGCCACTTGCTCGACCGGATCTTCGACCGGTCACTGTCATCGACCTGTCCTCCTCTCCGCGTCATCCTCGGGCTTGACCCGAGGATCCAATCACCCCGGTCGCGAAAGGAGCCGGCGGTTTTCGACGCGGGACGGTCCGCAGGCAGGCAAGGGCACGTCCGTCGTGGGACGATGTGGTTAGATCCTCGGGTCAAGCCCGAGGATGACGTCGAGAGAGGGACGCCGCCAAAACCCTCACTGGCGCATCAAGCGCCATCCACCCATTCAATAAGGACTGTCCACCTTGCCAAGCGCCACATGCACCGTCTTCAGCTGCGAATAGAACGCGATCGCGGCCTTGCCGTTTTCGCGGCCAAGACCGGAATGCTTGACGCCGCCGAAGGGGATTTCGACGGGGGTCAGGTTATAGGTGTTGATCCAGCAGATGCCGGCGGCGAGCCTTCCGGCGACCCGATGGGCGCGGGAGATGTCCTTCGTGAACAGCCCGGCTGCGAGACCGAATTCGGTGCCGTTGGCGCGTTCGACCACTTCTTCCTCGGTGTCGAAGGAAAGAACGCTCATCACTGGCCCGAAGATTTCCTCGCGCGCGATGGTCATGTCGTCGGTAACGCCGGCGAAGACGGTCGGCTCGATATAGGTGCCGGCAGCGAAGGCCTCGCCCTCGGGAACGCCGCCGCCGATGACGAGCCGTGCGCCCTCCGCCTTGCCCTTCTCGATATAGGCCATCACCTTGTCGTGCTGGGCTTTCGAGATCAGCGGACCGAGATGGGTTTCGGGATCGAGAGGGTCGCCTATCCGGATCTTTGCCGTGCGCTCGGCAAGCCGGGCGAGGAATTTTTCGAGGATGCCCTTCTGCACGAAGACGCGGGTGCCATTCGAGCAGACCTGGCCGGTCGAATAGAAGTTGCCGAGCATGGCGCCGCCGATCGCGTCTTCCAGATCGGCGTCATCGAAGACCACGAGCGGCGACTTGCCGCCGAGTTCCATCGTCACGTGGCGCATGCCGGCGGCGGCCGCGGCATAGACCTTGCCACCGGTCGGCACGGAGCCGGTGAGCGAAACCTTGGTGGTCTTCTCATGGGTGGCAAGTGCCGCGCCGACATCGCCAAGGCCCTGCACGACGTTGAAGAGCCCCTTCGGCGCACCGGCTTCGATGAAGATTTCGGCAAGTTTCAGCGCGCAGAGCGGCGTCATTTCGGAGGGCTTGAACACCATGGCATTGCCGCAGGCCAGCGCCGGTGCCGCCTTCCAGCAGGCGATCTGCGTCGGATAGTTCCAGGCGCCGATGCCGACGCACACACCGAGCGGCTCGCGCACCGTATAGGCGAAGGCATCGCCGAGCGGCACGCTTTCGCCGGAAAGGCTGGCGGCTTGTGCGGCGAACCATTCGAGGCTGTCGGCACCCGATGAGGCATCGGCCACCAGCGTCTCCTGAATGGCCTTGCCGGTGTCGAGCGTTTCGAGTTCGGAGAGCGCCTCGTTGCGCGCGCGGATGATATCGGCGGCGCGGCGCAGCACGCGGGCGCGCTCGGCCGGCAGCCATGAGGCCCATTCAAGCTGGGCGCGGCTTGCCGCCGCCATCGCCTTGTCGATGATCGCCGGCGTCGCGCTGTGGAGGGTGGCGATCACCTCGCCGGTCGCGGCATAGATGCTTTCGAAGGCCTTGCCGGCCTCGTCCTCGACATAGACGCCGTCGATGAAATGGCTTGCTTCAGGCTGTGCCCGCATTGTTCTGTCTCCCGTCTCTCGGGTCATTCGCCCCGCGGCCAGCGCTGGCTGGCCTCGAGGATGTTCAGGTCCATGTGGTTGCGCATGAAGCGCTCGGAGGCATTCTTCAGCGGCTGGAAATCCCAGGGCTGGTATTGGCCGTTTCGCAGGGCCTCGTAGACGACGTGCCGGCGCGCCTGGCTTTCGCGCACCTCTGCGTCGAAGGCCGTCATGTCCCAGAGTTCCTCGACCTTGCGTGCGAAGGCGGCGGCCGTTTCGGCATGGGCCGGGTCATCGGCAAGGTTCTTCAACTCGTGCGGATCGGCTTCAAGGTCGAAGAGCAGCGGCGGGTCGAGTTCGCAGTGAATGTACTTGAACCGGCCTTCGCGCAGCGCCACGAGCGGCGCTTCGGAGCCTTCCGCGGCATATTCCATGCGCACCGGTATCTTCCGCTCGGCACCGGCGGCGATCGGCAGCAGGCTTTCGCCGTCCACCCAGGGCTCGATCTCGCCAAGCCCGATCCCGGCAATGTCCGCAAGCGTCGGCGCCACGTCGATGGTCGAGACCGGGGTTTCGACGAGACCGGGCGCCATGCCGGGCGCTGCGACCATCAGCGGCACGCGCGACGAACCTTCCAGGAAGCTCATCTTGAACCACATGCCGCGCTCGCCGAGCATGTCGCCATGGTCGGAGACAAGCAGGATTGCCGTGTTTTCTGCAAAACCGGTACCTTCCAGCGCCTCGAAGATCTGGCCGATCTTGTCGTCGAGATAGGAGATATTAGCGAAATAGGCACGGCGCGAGCGGCGGATCTGTTCCGGGTCGATGTCGAACTTGCGCCAGTCATTGGCGTCCATCAGGCGCTTCGAATGCGGGTCCTGGTCCTTGTAGTCGATTGCGCCGATCTCCGGCTCCAGATGCTCGCAACCCTCGTAGAGATCCCAGTATTTCCTGCGCGCCACATAGGGGTCGTGCGGGTGGGTGAAGGAGACGGTCAGCATGAACGGCCGGTCTTCCTTGCGGCGGCCGAGATCGTAGATCTTGCGCACCGCCTCGTAGGCGACTTCGTCGTCATATTCGAGCTGATTGGTGATTTCGGCAACGCCGGCGCCGGTGACCGAACCCATGTTGTGGTACCACCAGTCGATCCGCTCGCCGGGCTTGCGGTAGTCCGGCGTCCAGCCGTAATCGGCGGGATAGACGTCGGTGGTCAGCCGCTCCTCGAAACCATGCATCTGATCTGGCCCGACGAAATGCATCTTGCCGGAAAGCGAGGTCTGGTAACCGGCGCGGCGCAGGTGATGCGCGTAGGTCGGGATGTCGGAAGAGAACTCGGCGGCATTGTCATACGCGCGGGTGCGGCGCGGCAGCTGGCCGCTCATGAAGCTCGCGCGGGCCGGGGCGCAGAGCGGCGAGCTGGTATAGGCGTTCTTGAAGCGGGTCGAGCGTGCGGCAAGCTTCTTCAGGTTCGGCGTGTGCAGGAAATCGGCGGGGCCGTCGGGAAACAGCGTTCCGGCAAGCTGATCGACCATGAGAACGAGTATGTTCGGCCGCGCGGTCATTCCTTTGTCTCCTTGGCAATGATGAGATCGAGATATTCGAGCGTCATGTCGATGGCGCTCTGGCGATTGGTGGAGAAGTCCTGCAGGGCGGCGCGCAGATAAAAACCGTCGATCATCGAGCCGAGGCCGGCTGCGATGCGATGGGCGGCCTCCTTCGAGACGATCTGCTTCAGGGCATAGACGAGGTTGGATCTCAGCCGCCGCTCGTAGATCACCAGCAGGCGGCCGGCCTCACCCTTCTGCTGGGACTGAACATAAAAGGCGAGCCAGGCCGCGACCACGGCGCTGTCGAACTGATCCGGGCTGAAGCTTGCCTCGATGATCGCGCGCAGCCGTTCCCGTGGCGTCGTGGTGTCGCGGTAGCGGGCCTTGACCGAGCGGCCGTACTCATCAAGGATGCGCCGCATGGCCGCAAACAAGATCCTGTCCTTGGACCCGAAATAATGGTGGGCGAGCGCCGCCGAAACGCCCGCGCGCTTGGCGATCCGGGCCACCGTGATGTCGACCATTCCGACCTCGCCGACCTCGGTGATCGCGGCGCGCACCAGCGCTTCTCGGCGAATGGCTTCCATTCCGGTTCTAGGCATCGGCAAAACCCGCTGAAAAATTACTCATATGCGCAAGCTGGCGTAGATTTATGCAGCTCCAGGCGCTTCGACGTTTACAAAAATTAACATATGTTATATTGACTGAGCGATCAATTAAAAATGCCTTGGGGGAATTTCAAGGAACATCCGTTCAAATCCGACAAGGTTTCGATTCAACCGACCCGAAAGGAAATGCTGACATGTCCCGACAAATCCGATCGATCGTTGCCGCCCTGGCCGTCACGTCTGCGCTTGCAGCCGGCGCAGCCCAGGCTCAGGAAACCGCCTGCAAAAGCGTAAGCTTCTCCGATGTCGGCTGGACCGACATAACCTCGACCACCGCAACAGCCAAGCACGTGCTCGAAGGCCTCGGCTACAATGTCGACGTCAAGGTTCTCTCCGTCCCGGTCACCTTCGCCTCGCTCGAAAGCGATGATGTCGATGTCTTCCTCGGCAACTGGATGCCCGCGCAGACCAGCGCCATCACCCCTTATGTCGACAAGGGCGAGATCGACGTGGTCGCCACCAATCTCGAAGGCACCAAGTACACGCTCGCCGTGCCGACCTACACCTATGACGCAGGCCTCAAGACCTATGACGACATCGCCAAGTTCGGCGACGAGCTCGATGATAAGATCTACGGCATCGAGCCGGGCAACGAAGGCAATGCCTACCTCGTTTCGCTGATTAACGAGGACAAGCACGGCCTGAAGGACTTCGAGGTCGTGGAAAGCTCGGAGCAGGGCATGCTCGCCATGGTCGGCCGCAAGTACAAGAAGGAAGAGCCGATCGTCTTCCTCGGCTGGGAACCGCACCCGATGAACTCCACCTACTCGCTGAAATACCTGACCGGCGGTGAGGACTTCTTCGGCGGCGAAGGCATCGTGCGTACCGTGACCCGCAAGGGCTATGTCGATGAGTGCCCGAATGTCGGCAAGCTTTTGACCAATCTGAAGTTCACCCTGCCCATGGAAAACGAGATGATGGGCGCTATCCTCAACGATGGCGAGAACGAAGCCGATGCGACCAAGGCCTGGATCGTGGCCCATCCGGACGTGCTGGATGGCTGGCTCGATGGCGTGACCACCACGTCGGGTGAGCCGGGGCTGCCGGCGGTCAAGGCATCGCTCGGTCTCTAAAAGTTCTGCCGGCCCGGGAAGCACCTTTCCGGGCCGCTTCGTTTGACGGAACGGCGTGGTCATCCGACCCTGCCGCAAAGGGCTGCCGCGCCATTGAAGCGACGGCGGCGAGGGGATGAGAAGGAGTTTTTCCTTGCACTGGCTGACGGATTACAAGATTCCGGTCGGGCATTGGTCCGCCGCGATTTTCGACTGGATGCAAACCCATGGCGGCTGGTTCTTCGACGGGCTCGCCGCGGTGATGAGCTGGCTGATCGACCAGCTTCTGTTCATCCTGCAGGCGCCGGGGCCGATCGTGGTTGCCCTCGTTGTCACCGCCATTTCCTACTGGCTGCAGCGCAACTGGAAGGTCACGCTGCTGGTCTTTCTCGGCTTCCTGTTCATCATCAACCAGGGCTACTGGGAAGAAACGACGGAAAGCCTGGCGCTGGTCATTTCCTCCTGCATCATCTGTATGGCAATCGGCGTGCCGATCGGCATCCTCACCGCCCACCGGCCCCGTCTTTATCAGGTGATCCTGCCCGTTCTCGACCTGATGCAGACGCTGCCGCCCTTCGTCTATCTCATTCCGGCGATCGTATTCTTCGGCATCGGCATGGTGCCGGGCCTGCTGGCAACCGTCATCTTCGTGGTCGCCGCTCCGATCCGCCTCACCTATCTCGGCGTCTCGTCCGTGCCGAAGCCGCTACTTGAGGCCGCCGATGCCTTCGGCGGCACGGCCTGGCAGAAGCTCACCAAGGTGGAGCTGCATCATGCGCTGCCGCAGATCATGGCCGGGCTCAACCAGACGATCATGCTGTCGCTGTCGATGGTGGTCGTTGCCGCTCTCGTCGGCGCCGATGGTCTCGGCGTGCCGGTGGTGCGGGCGCTGAACCAGGTCAACCCGGCGCTCGGCTTCGAAAGTGGTTTCGTGATCGTCGTACTTGCGATCATCCTCGATCGTGTTCTCAAGATCGGGAGGAACCGCTGATGGCCAATGCTGTGATATTCGAAGACGTCAACATTGTTTTCGGCGACAGGCCGATGAGCGCCTTGCCGCTGATGGATGCGGGCGAAAACCGCTCCGAGATCCAGGAAAAAACCGGCCAGGTGCTCGGCGTCCACAATTGCTCGCTGACAGTGGAGGAAGGCGAGCTTCTGGTGCTGATGGGGCTTTCCGGCTCCGGCAAGTCGACCCTGCTCAGGGCCGTCAACCGGCTGAACCCCGTCTGCCGCGGCCGCGTGCTGGTCAATGACGGCAACGAGATGATCGATGTCACCGGCGCCGACAAGAAGACGTTGCGCCATATCCGCCTGTCGCGGGTGTCGATGGTGTTCCAGCAGTTCGGGCTTCTGCCCTGGCGCACGGTGCGTGACAATGTCGCCCTCGGCCTTGAATTCGCCGGGCTCTCCCGTGACGAACGAACCAAGAAGGCCACGGCCCAGCTCGAGCTGGTCGGCCTCAAGGACTGGGGCGACAAGCTGGTCGGCGAATTGTCCGGCGGCATGCAGCAGCGCGTCGGTCTTGCCCGTGCCTTTGCCACGGAAGCGCCGATCCTGCTGATGGACGAGCCGTTCTCCGCGCTTGACCCGCTGATCCGCACCCGGCTGCAGGACGAACTGATCGAACTGCAGAAGAACCTGAAGCGTACCATCATCTTCGTCAGCCACGATCTCGACGAAGCCTTCAAGATCGGCGACCGGATCGCGATCATGGAGGGCGGACGCATCGTTCAGTGCGGTACGCCCTCGCAGATCGTGCGCAAGCCGGCCGATGCCTATGTCGCCGATTTCGTCGCAAATGTGAATCCGCTCGGCGTGTTGCGTGCGGCCGATGTGATGGGTGAGGCTCCGGCGCCCGCCGATGCGCCGACCGTCAACATCCACACCAAGCTTGCCGACATGATGGAAGCGCTCGGAAACGGTGCCGTGCTCGGTGTGCTGGACGATGCCGGCAAGCCGGCGGGCAGCATCCGGCCTTCGGATGTGGTGACCGCGCTCAATCCGGCAAACGGCCTGAACTGAAGCCATCGTCGAGACAAAAAGAAAACGCCTTCGCGCTCTCCAGTGGGCAGCGAAGGCGTTCTTGTATCAAGGCCTCGGAAATGGGGTTACCGCGGCATCAGGAAGAATTCCAGTACGCCGGTGCGGATCGCGCGACGCCGCACCTTGTTGCGGAAGGGCAGCGAGGCGACGTTGCCGATCAGGCGACAGACCCTGTAGGGCCCGTAGAAGCGCTCGATCTTCTCGCGTTCTGGGTCGTGTTCCGGAATGGTTACGCTTGCATCCACATGCTTGCGGTAAAGGCCGAGCCACTCATTATGCGTGTAGCAGGTCATGAACGAGTTCGGATGCACCTTCATCAGGAAGGTCGGCTTTGACGGCATCAGGTTGAACTGATCGAAGGTCAGGAACACGAAGTTGGAGGCGAAGTAACGCTCTGTCTCGAGGATCGCCGCCATGTTGTCGTCGTTGTAGTATTCGCAGGGCACCTTGCGGCCCATGCGTCTCAAGGCGTTGACGAAGATATACTGCTCCGGCGTGTAGCGGTTGTAGCGCCGGTCGTCCGTGTCCCAGTAGGCTTCCTCTTCGGTCATTAGCGGAACGTCGAAGAGCGCCTTCAGATCGTCGGTCGGCCCGAAGAAGGCAAGATCGGACGGGTGGAACGGAAAGCGCGTGCGCGACCGCGGATTGCGCGAGAAATAGCAGCAGGCCAGCAGCTTTTCGGAGAATACCGAATAGGCCGGGTCGGCATCCGGATAGGCGCCGACGAAATTCAGGAAGTTCGAGCCCGTGAGGCGAAAGTCGGTGCGCATGCGCATCGCATAGCGGGTGCCGGCCTTGGCAAGGCCGGCTGCGGTGCCGACGATCTGTCGGTTGACATTGTTGACCTTTTCGCCGGGCCGGTCGGAATAGAAGAAGTAGCCGGGATCCTCCGAAAGCACGAGGTCGTCGAAATCAAGTCCATCGACATCCGTGCCGGACCAGGTGGAAAGGATGATCGTCGAACCCGGGAAAAACCGTCGGATGCCCGCAAAGCTTTCGCGCAGCGTCGCCTTGTCGGCGGCGCCCTGAAACACGAATGTGATGTCTTTCGGATCAATCATCTTTCATTCCACTTCACCAACAGGCCTTCCGCATCGAAGAGCCGTTTTGCAGGAGCCCGCCAAACCCCTCATGTCGTTATACAGGTATTCTTCAGCAAACTAAACCAAAGATTGCATCTTCTGCAGCCACTTGCCTGTCTGGCGGATTGTCACGCCCGCAAGGTGCCCGGATATTTGTCGTTCGTGGCGCCCGGTAGCTTGACCACCACATTGACGGTCTCGTCTTCCAGACATTCGAAATCGGTCGCCTCACCAGGCTCCATCACGACGATGTCGCCGGCGCCGTAGTCCTTCCCGTTCATCCGCACCCGGCCGGACACGATCACGGTGTATTCGGTCGCGATCCGGTGGAAGTGCATATCCTCCCGATCGCCCTTGCGGTAATGCTTCACCGCCACTTCGACATCCTCGGTCCGACAAAGAGACGGATCGAAATTGCCGATGAACCAGCCCTTGACCATGTCTTCCAGTTGCGCTGTCTTCAATGCAGCCAGGCCTCCCTATGTTCCTGCAGCTGGTTGATATATTGCGCGAGCTGCATTTCCGTCTTCAGCGGGTGGAACTTGTCGTTCTCGATGAACTGGATGCCGACCGTGCCATGGCGCAGGATCATCTCGTTCACTGTCTGGCTGAGATAGAAGGCATTGTTGATCTTGCGATCCTTGCGCACGACGCTCTGGGCGCACTGGACGAATTCGTGGCCGCTGCGGAAATAATAGAAGCTCGCCAGCGCATGCTTGCTCACCGGCCGCTTCTCCGCGACCTCGCGCACCGCGCCGTTCTCGTCGAGAAGGGCGAAAGAGTAGCGCGGATGCACCGAACGGAAGGAGACCACGCCCGCATCCTGTCCGGCATCGCGAAAACCCTTCACGAGGGTGGCAAAGTCGGCGTCGATGAGCTCGTCGGCGGCGACCAGCACCACCTCTTCCTGCTTGTCCACATGTTCGGCGGCGAGCAGTGCCGTGCAGACCGAGCCGGCGGTAGGCCCGGCCACCTCGACGCAGATCGCGTTTTCGGCGCTCTGGGAGATGACATCGTCGACATTGAACTTGCGGATATCTGCGGCGCGCACGCAAAAGAGGATCTGGCTCGGCTCAAGCCTCTGCAGGCTCCTGATCTGCCGCTCCAGGATCAGCTCCTCGTTGAACTCGGTCATGTAGAGCGGATAGCGCTCGCCCTTGATGTCGAGATTGTCGCCACCCATGAGAACGATGATCTTCATGCCGCAGACCCCACGGAGCGCGCCGCCGCGTCGATTTCGGCAATCCGGCGCTTGATGTTCTCGTAGTTGACGTCATCGACTTCGCGCACGGCGAGCAGATGGGCG
The DNA here is from genome assembly GCF_000960975.1 of Martelella endophytica. Classification (NCBI taxonomy): domain Bacteria; kingdom Pseudomonadati; phylum Pseudomonadota; class Alphaproteobacteria; order Hyphomicrobiales; family Aurantimonadaceae; genus Martelella; species Martelella endophytica. The sequence goes on from NZ_CP010803.1 coordinate 1,158,424, forward strand.
CCGGAGCCGATTGCGGCCTGGATGCCGTTCGGATTGTCCTCGACGACGAGGCATTCCTTCGGCTTCAGGCCGAGCCTCTCTATGGCCTTGGCGTAGATTTCCGGATCCGGCTTCGGTGCCTTGACGTCCTGGTTGGACAGCATGAAATCGAGGTACGGCGTCAGGCTGGCCTTGTCCATCATCAGCGTCACCGTCTCGCGCATCGAATTGGAGGCGACTGCGAGGCTGTAGCCGTCCTGCTTCAGCCGCGACAGCGCATACTCATGATCGAAGCGCGGCCGGCAACGTTCGTAGATGATCTCCATCGTGTATTTCTGCTTCATCTCGTTGATGAAGCCATGCAGATAGGCCGGGAGATTCTTCTCGATGCTGAGGCGCTTCAGCTTGGTGCGCGTCGGCAGCCCGTCATAAACGGTCGTGTGCTCGTAGCGCTCGATCGTGTAGCCGAACAGGCCGAGCGCCCGGTTGAGCGCATCGTAGTGCCAGTCCTTGGCCTCGATCAGAACCCCGTCCATGTCAAAGATGACTGCCTTGATTGCCATCATCCCGCCTCCCCGAAATAGGTCGCGGCCCGTTGCGGCACATCCGTGCACAGCATGAGCGCCGGGCTAGAGAGTCTTTTGGCCAATTTTATGATCGACCATTGTTGTTCGACATCGCGCTTGTGAAGATCGGCAGAGACGACGCAGACCCGCTTGCCCTCATCGATGAGGCCGTCGATCAGGCCCGGGCCGAACCAGTCGGAACGGAAACAGTCGAGCCAGACGCCCTGACAGTCGGCGAGAAGCGGGGGATTGGGCTGGATGTCGGAAAGGCCGGTAAACGCTGTCATGCCGTCGGCAATCTGCCGCACGAGGTCGGGCACGGACATGTCGAACACGAAATAATTCGTGTGCCCGTAAGCTGCCAGAATGTCCTTGACCCTTGCACTCAAGCCATCCGCCTTGATGTTCAGCGCGAGCGTCAGATTGCGCCCGGCCATGATTTCAAGAACGTGCGAAAACGCGATCTCGTTCCCGCTTGGCATGTCGTGAGCGATGACGATCTCGCCATTGTGGTCGCGCAGGTCCGTCTCGGTGCCGAAGCCGAGGTCGAAGGAGCGCCGGAAGGCGATCTCTGCGTTTTTCTCCTCCGGCGTTTCCCACAATCCGCGGTGCGACAGGATTTCCATCAGCGCACCCTTTCCGAAACCGGATGCTTCAGGAAAAATTCGAGATCGTAGGGAATGCCGAGGCCATACATGCCGTCATATTCCCGGCCGATCGAATAATGCCCGATCCTTCGTCCCTCTGCGATCAGCTGGTTATAGACCGGACAGATGTAAAATTCGCCGTTCACCCGGATGTCGTCGGCGATCATCTGCTTGGCCGCCCGCACCAGGTCGCTGCCCTTGCGGAAATTGAACAGGCCGACGGCGGCATCGTTGGAGATCACCCGCTTTTCCGCGGTCTCGACAATGCGCCCGTCCTCCTCGCGCACGAATGACCACTTGGGGTCATCCGCCTTCATCGTCATGATCAGGCCGTCATAGCCGCCACGCTCCATAAAGGCGAGATAATCGTTGATGTCGGCATCGATATACTGGTCGGAATTGGCAGTCATCACCGGATCGTCGTTGTCGATCAGGCCTTCCGCCAGAAGCACGGTCGATGCCTGGCCCTCGGTGACGTGATCAATGCCGATGATCTCGACATCGCTGGCGAGCGCCGACAGCTTCTCCTTTAATCCGTAATCGCGGATATGCGCATTCTGGCAGATGAAGATGAAGCGGTGCGGAACCTCAGGCGTCAGGTTCTCGACCACGACCTGGATCATCGGCTTGCCGTGGACGTCAATCAGCGGCTTCGGATCGGTGTAGCCTGCGTCTGCAAACCGGCTGCCCCTACCGGCCATCGGAACAACAATATTCAGCACGTCCCCTCACTTACATGGCTTTCAATTTCGCCAGTAATATTTAAACCAATTGCGTCGCCTGAAACAGGCTAAACGTATACGCGCATTCACTAATACTTGCCCGCCTCAGAATTTAGTGAACGCTTTCCTGTCTTAACCCCACCCCGCTTTCGCATCAATACGGCGATCGGCGAATGCCGGCCTTTTCCTGCCATGGCACAAAAAAGGTCCGGCGGCGGATTGACGTGTCGGGCGCCGTAGCCTAAAACCAATTCATAATTGGAACGTGCCAAATTTGGGAGGAGATGGCATGAAGTGGGGTCTCATCGGCGCCAGCACGATCGCGTCCGCCCATATGATCGGGGCCATCCGGGCGCAAACCGGCAACACGGTCGAGGCCGTGCTGTCGTCGGACGCGACACGCGCCCGGGAGTTCGCTGCACGGCATGACATCCCGCACGCCGATACCGACCTCGCGGTCCTTCTTGGGCGTTCGCAGATCGACGCCGTCTACATCTCCACCACCAATGAAAAGCATTTCGCCCAGGCGATGGCGGCCATTGCAGCGGGCAAGCATGTTCTCTGCGAAAAGCCGCTGGCGATGACCGTTGCCGATGCCCGCACCATGGTGGAAGCAGCGCGTGCGGCCGGCCTGGTCTTCGCCACCAATCATCACCTGCGCTGTTCCGGCGCCCATCGGGCCGCCAAGGCGGCAATCGCCGAGGGACGGATCGGTGATGTGCTTTCCATGCGGGTCTTCCACGCCGTGATGCTGCCGGAAAAGCTGCGCGGCTGGCGCATCGACAATCCGGCGGCTGGCGGCGGCGTCATCCCCGACATCACCGTGCACGACGCCGATACGGTGCGCTTCTACCTTGACGAGGATCCGCAGCGGGTGGTGGCGCAGGCCCTCACTTCGGGGCTTGGCAAGGGCGTCGAAGACAGCGTCATGTCGGTCTGGACCATGCCGTCGGGCATCATGGTGCAGAGCCATGAGAGTTTCACCCATCCCTTCGCTGGGTCCGGCCTCGAAATCCACGGGAGCAAGGGTTCGATCTTCGCCCGCAATGTGATGACGCAGCTTCCGACCGGCCGGGTGACGCTGGTGACGGCCGAGGGCGAGCGTGACCTCGCCTATGACAGCTACGATCTTTACGAATTCGCGCTGGCGGAGTTCAACCGCGCTGTCGCCGGCCATGGCAGACCCGCGGCCGACGGCATCGACGGGGTGAAGTCGCTCGCCGTTGCCATGGCTGTGCGCGAGGCGGCGCTCTCCGGTCGCGCCGTCGATGCCGACTATGGAGGCTATTGATCATGGCCGGCAAGATCGTCACCGCCGAAGCCGCTGTCAGCCACATCGCCGATGGCGCCGTGGTGTCCGTTTCCTCCTCCTCCGGGCTCGGTTGCCCGGACAAGGTGCTGGAAGCGCTGGGCGCCCGGTTTGCGGCGACCGGCCATCCGCGCCGGCTGACCACCATTCATCCTATCGCCGCTGGCGACATGTACGGCATCAAGGGCATTGACCACATTGCCCGCGACGGTCTGCTCGATACCGTGATCGCCGGCTCCTATCCGAGTGGCGCCTCGTCGCTGCCGATGCCGGATATCTGGAAGATGATCGTCGAGGATCGGGTCACCGCCTATAACGTGCCGTCCGGCATCCTGTTCGACATGACCCGCGATGTCGCCGCCAGACGCCCCGGCGTGCTGACCAAGGTCGGCCTCGACACATTCGTGGATCCTGAGCGCCAGGGCTGCGCGATGAATGACCGCGCCGCAACCCGACCCATCGTCAAGCGGGTCGAATTTTCCGGCGACACCTGGCTTCACTTCGAAAATTTTGCCCCCGACGTCACCATCCTGCGCGCCACCACGGCCGATGAACACGGCAACCTCACCTATGAGCACGAGGGCGCCTATCTCGGCGGGCTCGACCAGGCGATCGCGGCCCGCAACAATCGCGGCATCGTCATCGCGCAGGTGAAGCGGGTGACCGCCGGCGGCACGCTCCGGCCCCACGATGTGCGCGTTCCCGGCCATCTGGTCGATTTCGTCGTCGTCGACCCCGGCCAGTACCAGACCACCGAAACGCTCTACGATCCGGCGATTTCCGGCGAGGTCATCCATCCGATGGAGGATTTCGAGCTTGCCGAACATGGCGTCGAGAAGATCATCGCGCGGCGCGTCGCAATGGAGCTTTCCGCCGGCCAGACGGCCAATCTCGGCTTTGGCATCTGCGCGCTCGTTCCGCGCATCCTGCTGGAGGAGGGCCATGCCGGCAAGGTGACGTGGGCGATCGAGCAGGGTGCGGTCGGCGGCATGCCGCTCACCGGCTTCGCCTTCGGCTGCGCCTCCAACGCCGACGCCTATATGCCGTCACCGAACCAGTTCACCTATTTCCAGGGCGGGGGCTTCGACGTCACCTTCCTGTCCTTCCTCGAGGTGGACCGTCAGGGCAATGTCAATGTGTCGAAGCTCGGCAAGAAGCCCTATCTCACCGCCGGTTGCGGCGGTTTCGTCGACATCACCGCCAATGCCAGGAAAATCGTGTTTGCCGGGCTTTTCGAAGCGGCCGCCTCGCTGGTCCTCTCCCCGCAGGGCCTGACCGTCGAAAAGCCCGGCAAGTTCTCCAAGATGGTCGATGAAGTCGAGCACGTCACCTTTTCCGGCCGCCGGGCGAAAGAGACCGGGCAGGATGTGCTCTACGTCACCGAACGCTGCGTCATGCGCATCGGCGAAAACGGCCTCGTCGCCACCGAGATCATGCCCGGCATCGAGCCGGAACGCGACATCGTCGCCGCATCGGGTGGGCGGGTGCGCGTGGCGGAGAATGCGACGGACATGCCGCTGTCGCTGCTGTCGGAGAAGCCGATGGGGCTGGTGATATGACGATCGCGGCAAGGAAGGCGTCCGCCGGGAAAACGAGGGCAAGCCACTCCGAAACAATCTCCCCCCTCGAGGGGGGAGATTGTTGGGTGGTCACGGCAAGTGTTGGAGAAACAAGCCGGGAGCCCACCGCATGAGCGCACTTCATCTCATCCGTCACGACGCCATTGCCGAGCTGCGTCTCGACAATCCTCAAAAGCTCAACGCCTTCACGCCGGACATGCTCGCCGCACTTGAGGCGCATCTCGGAACCATTGATGCCGATCCCGTTATTCGCTTTGTCATCCTGACTGCGGAGGGCGAGCGGGCGTTTTGCGCAGGGGCCGATATCAATGCCTGGGGCGACCTGTCGCCATCGGAATTCGCACGCCTGTGGGTGCGCGACGGGCATCGCCGTTTCGACCGGCTCGCGCGGCTCTCCAAGCCGACCATCGCCGCGCTTTCCGGCCATGCCTTCGGCGGCGGGCTGGAGCTCGCGGCCGCCTGCGACATCCGCGTCATGGCACCGGGTGCAACGATATCCCTGCCCGAACCGAAGGTTGGCATCGTGCCGGGCTGGTCGGGTACGCAGCGTCTCGGTCGGCTTCTGCCGGAGCCGGTGCTGAAGGAAATGGTGCTGTTCGGCCGCAGGCTGGATGCGGCGCGCGCTGTCGCGCTCGGCTTCACGGCCGAAATCGCCGATGATGCCCGCGCCCGCGCCTTCGAGATCGCGACGGAGGCCCTCGGCGCATCGCCGCGCGCCACCGAGATCGCCAAATACATGATCCATGCCGGCGCCGGCGAGGATGTTGCGGCGATGATCGATACGCTCGGTAGCGGCATGAGCGCTGCCACAGAAGACAAGGCCGAGGGCGTTGCCGCCTTCCGCGAAAAACGCAAACCCGATTTCAGGGGCCAGTGAAAGGGCAGATGCCATGACCACCATCATCCCCGCCGTCAACCGACCGCAACAGGCCGTTTTCGAAGCCCGGCACCTGATCGATGGCACATGGCGGACCTCTGCCGATGAGGCGACCTTTGACCGGCTGTCGCCCGCCCATGCCGACCTTGTAACCACCGCCGCGAAGGGCGGTGTCGCCGAGACCGAAGCCGCGATTGCCGCGGCCCGCAAGGCCTTTGACGACGGCCGCTGGTCGCGCCTGTCCGGCAAGGACCGCGCCACCGTACTGCTGAAGGTCGCCGACCTCATCGACCGCGACCGGGCGCGGATCGCCCTTGCCGATACGCTTGAAAGCGGCAAGCCGATTGCCCAGGCGACAAGCGAGATCGAGGGCGCCTCCGACCTCTGGCGCTATGCGGCATCGCTTGCCCGCACGCTTTCGGGCGAAAGCCACAACAGCCTTGGCGATGACATGCTGGGCGTCGTGCTGAAGGAGCCCGTGGGCGTCGCCGCCCTGATCACGCCCTGGAACTTCCCGTTCCTGATCGTCTCGCAGAAGCTGCCTTTCGCGCTCGCGGCCGGCTGCACGGCGGTGATCAAGCCTTCCGAGATGACCCCGTCATCGACCGTCATCCTCGGCGAATTGCTGATCGAGGCCGGCATTCCCGACGGGGTCGTCAACATCGTGCTCGGCTACGGCGACCCGGTCGGCACGACCCTTTGCGAAAGCGCCGATGTCGACATGGTGTCCTTCACCGGCTCCACCGCCGTCGGCAAGGCGATCGTGAGTGCCGGCGCCGGCACGCTGAAGAAGGTGTCGCTGGAACTCGGCGGCAAGAACCCGCAGGTGGTGTTTCCCGATTGCGATCTCGATGACGCGGCCGATGCCATCGTCTTCGGCGTCTATTTCAACGCCGGCGAATGTTGCAATTCCGGCTCCCGCATTATCGTCCACGAGGATGTCGCAGACGCCCTTTCGGAGAAGATCGTGGCGCTGTCGGAAAAGGTCGCCTTCGGCGATCCGCTCGACCCTCAGACGAAAGTCGGAGCCATCATTTCCGACACCCATTTCGCAAAGATCGACGGCTATGTTTCCGCCGCGCGCGAGGCCGGTGCGGAGGTTCGCCTCGGTGGCGAGGCGTTGCAGGTGCCGGGGTTGTCAGGCCGATTTTACGCGCCTACAGTTGTGACAAATGTCAATTCCGGGATGGCGATCGCACGGGAGGAGGTCTTCGGACCAGTGCTGTCGGTGCTGACATTTAAAACGATTGAGGAGGCAATCGATCTGGCCAATGACGCAGCCTACGGCTTGTCGGCGGGTGTGTGGAGCGATGACATCCACACTTGCCTTGCCTTTGCCCGCCGCGTGCAGGCCGGAACCGTGTGGACCAATACCTGGATGGATGGATTTTCCGAGCTGCCGTTCGGCGGCGTCAAGCAGTCCGGTCTCGGCCGCGAGCTTGGCCGCTACGGGCTCGAGGAATACCTGGAGGTGAAGACCGTGACGATGCGCATCGGGCGCTCGCGCGCACCCTGGGTCGCATGAAGCCTTCCCCAAGGGGAGGCTGAGGAGGAATTCCGGCCGGACATCGAGGAGCTTGAGGAGGCTCCGTCCGGCGGAAAAACGCAGACAGGAGGAGATCATGCGTTTGAACTTTGCAAGAAGTGCAGCTTTGATTGCGATCGTCGCGGCTTCGGCCGCAGCCACCCAGGTCAAGGCCGAGGACGTCGAAGTCCTGCACTGGTGGACGGCCGGTGGCGAAGCTGCCGCGCTCAACGTGCTCAAGGAAAACCTGCAGGAACAGGGCATCGGCTGGGAAGACATGCCGGTGGCTGGCGGCGGCGGCGAACAGGCGATGACCGTGCTGCGCGCCCGCGTCACGGCCGGTAACCCGCCGGCAGCCGTGCAGATGCTCGGCTTCGATATCACCGACTGGGCCGCCGAAGGCGCGCTCTCAAACCTGAACGACATCGCGGCGGAGGAAAACTGGGATGAAGTGGTGCCTGAAGCACTGCAGAAATTCTCCAAATATGACGGCAACTGGGTCGCAGCCCCCGTCAACGTCCACTCCACCAACTGGGTCTGGGCCAACAAGTCGATCCTCGATGAACTCGGCATCGAGCAGCCCCAGACCTGGGACGAGCTGATCGCAGCTCTCGACAAGGTCAAGGCCTCCGGCAAGGTCGCGATCGCCCATGGTGGTCAGCCCTGGCAGGACGCGACGATCTTCGATGCCGTGGTGATGGCGACCGGCGGGCCGGAATTCTACCAGGCCTCGATGATCGACCTCGATCCCGAAGCGCTCGGCTCCGACACGATGAAGGAGGTCTTCGACCGTATGACCGTTCTGCGCGGCTATGTCGACGACAACTTCTCCGGTCGCGACTGGAACCTGGCGTCCGCCATGGTCATCAACGACGAGGCCGCCTTCCAGTTCATGGGCGACTGGGCAAAGGGCGAATTCCTCAAGGCCGGGCTGACCCCGGACGAGGATTTCCTGTGCTTCCGCTTCCCCGGCACCCAGGACCAGGTGACCTTCAATTCGGACCAGTTCGCCTTCTTCAACCAGGGCGGCGAACCGACGGCGGAGCAGGTCGCGCTTGCCAAGGCGATCATGTCGCCGGAATTCCAGTCGGCCTTCAACGTCGTCAAGGGCTCGGTGCCGGCGCGCACGGATGTCTCGGACGAGGCCTTCGACGCCTGCGGCAAGAAGGGCATGAAGGATCTGGCGGCGGCAGCCTCCTCCGGTAACCTGTTCGGTTCCATGGCCCACGGCCACGCCAACCCGGCCTCCGTGAAGAACGCCATGTATGACGTGATCACCGCCCAGTTCAACGGCGAATACGATTCCGAAACGGCCACGCAGGAACTGGTCGACGCGGTGTCGATCGCGCAGTGATGGGCTGCGATGGAATCGCATGGGAAGCCGAGCGATTCCATCGTCTGCTGTTCTCCCCTGGCAAGGTCGATGCGAGCGTGAGTGAGGTTGCGGCCTGCGCCAAATATTCTCTCCCGCTTGCGGGAGAGATGCCCCGACAGGGGCAGTGAGGGTGAAACAGCATTTCAAGTCGTGAGGGCGTCCGTTTCGACGGGCTCCCCCCTCACTGTCGCTTTCGCGACATCTCTCCCCTCCGGGGCGAGAAGGTGTGGGGCTTTGCGGCTAGGTCGATCGGAGAGATTGGCAAGCGACACGCCCCTTTGAACAAAACGGCGAGCCCTCATGGCCTCGCCCATCCGGAGGACTGGGATGGCTTCGTCTGCAGCAAGACGAGGGAGCGCGGGCGATGTCCTGCGTGACGCCCTGCCGAAGATCGTGCTCAGCCCGTCGCTGGCGATGGTGCTGATCTTCGTCTACGGCTTCATCGCCTTCACGCTCTACCTCTCGTTCACCGACAGCCGCATCCTGCCGAGCTACGATCTCGTCGGCTGGAAGAACTATATCAACCTGTTCCGGCTCAGGGCCTGGACGATCGCGATCAAGAACGTCGCGATCTTCGGTTCGCTCTATATCATTTTCTGCTGCTTCATCGGGCTGATGCTGGCGATCTTCCTCGACCAGAAGATCCGTGCGGAAGGCTTCATCCGCTCCATCTATCTCTATCCGATGGCGCTTTCCTTCATCGTCACCGGCACGGCGTGGAAGTGGTTCCTCGATCCGGGCATCGGGCTCGAGGCGGTGATGCATTCCTGGGGCTGGACGAGTTTCCAGTTCAACTGGATCAAGTCGAACCAGATGGCGATCTACACCATCGTGATCGCCGCCGTCTGGCAGACCTCCGGCTTCGTCATGGCCATGTTCCTGGCGGGGCTGCGCGGCATCGATAACGAGGTGCTGAAGGCGGCACAGATCGACGGCGCCTCGAATTTTTCGCTCTATCGTCGGATCGTCATTCCGCAGCTTCGCCCGGCCTTCATGTCGGCGATCGTCGTGCTCGCCCATATGGCGATCAAGTCCTACGACCTCGTCATCGCCTTGACCGGCGGCGGGCCGGGGAGGGCGACCGAACTGCCGGCAACCTTTATGTATTCCTACACATTCACCCGCAACCAGATGGGCATTGGCGCGGCCTCGGCGGTCATCATGCTGATGTCGGTCGCCGCGATCATGGTGCCCTATCTCTGGTCGGAACTGAGGGAGAAGCCGCAATGAGCAGCGCCTCCGCAAGCCAGGTGGTCTCGACCGGGCGCACCACGCGCTTCCTGATCTACACCCTGCTTCTGATCTTCTGCCTCTATTACCTGCTGCCGCTTTACGTGATGCTGGTGAACTCGCTGAAACCCTTGCGCGAAATCCAGTCGGGCGGGATGATGAACCTGCCCGAGAGTCTGACCTTCGAGCCGTGGAAAAGCGCATGGTCGACCGCACAGATCGGCGTACAGGCGACCGGCCTTCGCCCCTATTTCTGGAACTCGATCCAGATGGTGGTGCCGGCTGTCGCGATCTCCACCATTCTCGGCGCGTTGAACGGCTATGTGCTGACCAAGTGGCAGTTCCGCGGCCACAACATCGTCTTCGGCCTGCTGCTCTTCGCCTGCTTCATCCCGTTCCAGATCGTGCTGATCCCGATGGCGCGCATCCTCGGCATTCTCGGCATCGCCGGCTCGGTGCCGGGCCTGATCTTCGTGCATCTGGTCTACGGCATCGGCTTTTCGACGCTCTATTTCCGCAACTACTACGCCCAGTTCCCGACCGAGCTGGTGCGCGCGGCGATGATCGACGGCGCCGGGTTCTTCACCATCTTCCGCCGCATTCTGCTGCCGTCGTCGGGACCGATCGCCGTGGTCTGCATCATCTGGCAGTTCACCAACATCTGGAATGACTTCCTGTTCGGCGCCTCGTTCTCCGATTTCAACAGCCAGCCGATGACGGTGGCGCTCAACAATCTCGTCCAGTCCTCGACCGGCGTGAAGGAATACAACGTCCACTTCGCCGGCGCGATCATGGCCGCGATGCCGACCCTTCTCGTCTACATCGTCGCCGGACGCTACTTCGTGCGCGGCCTGATGGCCGGCAGCGTGAAAGGGTAACCCATGGGTTTTCTCAAGATAGACAAGGTCACCAAGAGTTTCGGTGCGCTGACGGTGCTTTCCGAGACCGATATCGCGGTGGAGGAGGGAGAGTTCCTGGTACTTGTCGGCCCGTCGGGCTGCGGCAAGTCCACGCTTTTGAACATGATCGCCGGTCTCGAACCGGTCTCCTCCGGTGACATCGTCATTGACGGCCGCTCGATGAACGGCGTGCGCCCGGCCGACCGAAACATCGCCATGGTGTTCCAGTCCTACGCGCTCTATCCGAACATGAATGTCGCCGAGAACATCTCCTTCGGGCTGGAAATGCACGGCGTCGCCAAGGCGGAGCGCGACAAGGCCATCGGCGAGGTCGCGGAGCTGCTACAGATCACCCATCTTTTGAAGCGCAAGCCCGGCCAGCTTTCCGGCGGCCAGCGTCAGCGCGTCGCCATGGGCCGGGCGTTGGTGCGCGATCCGGACGTATTCCTGTTCGACGAGCCGCTGTCGAACCTCGACGCGAAACTGCGCGTCGACATGCGCACCGAGATCAAGAAGCTTCACCAGAAGCTCGGCACCACCATCGTCTACGTCACCCACGACCAGATCGAGGCGCTGACGCTGTCGACCCGGATCGCCGTGATGTTCGGCGGTCATGTCCAGCAGCTCGGCACGCCGAAGGAGATCTACGACAATCCTGCCAACATGTTCGTCGCCGGCTTCATGGGTTCGCCCTCGATGAACCTGTTTCCGGCAAAGGTCGCCGTCAGCGGCGGCAAGGCGGTGGCGAAGATCAGGCTTGCCGATGGCGTGACGGCGGAGCTGCCCTTCGCCGGCGACGCCATGGCCGCCCATGACGGGCGCGACATCGTTCTCGGCATCCGCCCGGAGGCGATCACCGACGAGCTCGGCGCCGATCGCTCCTCAAACGCTGTCCATACCATCAATGCCAAGGTCGAGGTCACCGAGCCGGCGGGCTCGGATACCTATGTGGTTGCCGAACTCGGCGGCGAGGAGGTGACGGCCCGGTTCCGTGCCGATGTCGAGGTGAAGCCTGGCGATGTCTTCCCCTTCGCCGTCAACATGGAAAAGGCGGTCGCCTTCGATCCCGAAACCGAAATGCGCATCCGCTAGCATGGCGTGGTCTTCACCCGACGTGGTCATCATCGGCTCCGGCATGGGCGGGGCGACGCTTGCAGCAAGCCTCGCGCCCACCGGCGCCGGGATCCTCGTTCTCGAGCGTGGCCATCAGATCCCGGATGACGCCCCGGCGCGCGACCCCGACCGCATCTATAAAAACAGCGCCTTTCGCTCCGACGAGACCTGGCTCGACGGCGAGGGTCGGCGATTCTCGCCCGGCAATTATTACAATGTCGGCGGCAATACCAAGCTCTATGGCGCCGTGCTCTATCGCTATCGGTGGCAGGATTTCCAGGCGATGGAGCATCTCGGCGGTATCTCACCCGCCTGGCCGTTTCCCTACGAGACACTCGCGCCTTACTACGATGCCGCCGAAGCGCTCTATCAGGTGCGTGGCGATTTTTCGCAAGACCCGACTGAACCGCCGCATGCCGGCCCCTATCCCTATCCCGCCGTTCTGGACGAGTCGGCGCTTGCTGAAGTTCGCCAACGTCTGGAAAAGGCCGGGCTTCACCCCTCGGCGCTGCCGCTCGGCGTCGACCTCGAACGCTGGCTCTCGAACGGAAGTGACGGCTGGGACGGCTATCCCGATACCCGCTCGGGCAAGATGGATGCTGAGACCTGCGGACTGGCTGTCGCATTGTCCCATGACAATGTTCGTCTGGAGACCGGCGCCCGCGTCTCCGGCCTTTCCGCCACGCTGGACGGCCGCCGGATTGACAGCGTCACCTATGTACAGGCCGGCGAAGCGATCACCGTCAGGCCCAAGATCGTGGCGCTTGCCGCCGGTGCGGTGCAAACGGCGGCGCTGCTGCTCTCTTCAGGGCTCGCCAATTCCTCCGGCCAGGTCGGCCGCAACTTCATGAACCACAATGCCACCGCGATGCTCGCCTACGACCCGCGCTTCGTGAACGATGCCGTCTATCAGAAGACCTTCGCCATCAATGACTGGTATCTTGCAGACGGCGAAAACGGCCCGCCGCTCGGCAATGTCCAGCTTCTGGGCCGGGTGGTGCCGAAGATCCTGAAGGCGACGGTGCCGTCGATGCCAATGCCGGTCGCCGCCCACCTCTCCCGCCATGCCGTCGACTTCTATGCCATCACCGAGGACTTGCCCGACCCGGAAAGTCGGGTGGTGCTGAACGGTGGCGATATCCAGCTCCTCTGGCGCCGCTCCAACATGGAAGCGCACCGCCGACTGGTGAAGCGGATGAAGCAGGCCTTGCGCGATGCCGGTTTTCCGCTGGTTCTGTCGCGCCTGTTCGACGGCCGCGTACCCTCGCACCAGTGCGGCACGGCGCGGCTCGGCGATGATCCCGCGACCGCCGTGCTTGATCCCGATTGCCGCAGCTTCGACCATGAAAACCTTTTCGTGACCGATGCCGCAGCGCTGCCGACATCCGCCGCCGTCAATCCGTCGCTGACCGTCGCGGCCCTTGCGCTGAAGGCGGGTGATGCGATCAGAAGGGAGCTTGGCGCATGAATGTCGCCCTCGTCACCGGCGGCCAGCAGGGCATCGGTCTCGGCATCGCCAAGGCGCTTGCCGCAGGCGGGTTCTCGGTGGCACTTGCCGCCGAGGCCGATCCGGAAAGTCCCGCCGTGCGCGAGGCGCTGGCAGCGCTTGGCGAAAATGCCCGCTATTTCCGCCACGATGTCCGCGATATCGATGCCGTACCTGCGCTGCTCGACGCGGTGGAGGCCGAGCTCGGGCCGCTCATGACGTTCGTCTCCAATGCCGGCGTCGGTGCGCCGGTGCGCGGCGACATGCTGGCGTTGACGCCGGAAAACTTCGATTTTGTTCTTTCGGTGAACCTGCGCGGCGCCTTTTTCCTGGCGCAGCAGGCAGCAGTCAGGATGCTGAAACATCAGGCGGGCTACCGCTCGATCATCTTCATCACCTCGGTCAGCGCCGAAATGGTTTCCGTCGAGCGCGCCGAATACTGCGTCTCGAAGGCAGGGGCGGCGATGATGGCGAAGCTGTTTGCTGCCCGGCTCGCCTCCGAAAACATCGGCGTCTTCGAGATCCGCCCCGGCATCATCGAAACCGGCATGACGGCGGCGGTGCGCGACAAGTACACGGCCCGCATCAGGGACGGCCTCGTTCCGGCCGCCCGCTGGGGCACGCCCGACGATATCGGCAAGGCCGTGCTGCCGCTTGCCAGAGGCGACCTCGCCTTTGCGACCGGCTCGGTCATTGCGGCAGACGGCGGGCTTTCGATTGCGCGGCTATAAGCTGCGCGGTCTCGTGCTCGAACCGTCAGTCGGCATTGGCGATGAAAGCCCTGATCAGAGGCACTGTGAAATCGAGAAAGGCCTGAACCCTGAGTGGCGTGTGTGAGCCGCCGAGATAGACCGCATTGATTTCCTCCCGGTCGGGCGGCAGGACATCACCCAGCACTTCGACGAGGCGGCCGCAGGCCAGATCGTCGCGCATGTGAAAATCGGCAATGCGGGCAAGGCCAGCACCGGCAACGGCCATGCGCCGCACAGTCTCGCCATTGTTGGCAAGCAGCGGTTCGTTGCCGGTCTGTTCGGTGAACCGGCTGTTCTTGCCTGCCGGCCAGACCGGCTTTGACCGGCGAAAATTGAAGCCGAGGCAGCGGTGCTGCGCAAGCTCATCCAGCGTTCTCGGCGTGCCGTAGCGCTCAAGATAGGACGGGGCGGCGACGATCATCCGCCGTGCCGACCCGATGGGCCGCGCCATCATCCCGGAATCGGGAAGACGCCCGACGCGAAAGGCGACATCCGTGTGATCGAGATAAAGATCGACGATTTCATCGGAAAGCGACAGATCAACCGCGATGTCAGGATATGCCTCCCAGAATGCCGGCAGAATCGGCTCGAGAGCGATTGTACCAAGGCCGACCGAGGCATTGACCCTGACCATGCCGCTGGCACGACCCGCACCGCGAATGATCAGGGTTTCGACTTCCGTCAGGTCGCTCAGCAATTTCTGGCTTCGCTCATAGTAGAGTTCGCCCTCGGCCGTCAGCGTCAACCTTCGGGTCGAGCGCTCCAGAAGCCTGACGCCCAGGCGTTTCTCAATGCGTCGGATCAGCTTGCTGACGGTCGACGGCGTCATTCTGAGCTGCCGGGCTGCGCTGGAAAAGCTGCCAGCTTCAACGACACGCTGAAACACCTGCATTTCGCCGGCACGATTATCCAAGTGACGCTCCGATCTGTGAAATAAAATCACAGATTATGTGCTCGCCGGACCCATTTGCAAGCAAATCGGGCCATATTATCTTGTCGGACATCAAAGGCAGGATCGAACCTGCGTTGACCTTTTGAATCAATTTCCCAGTTTCCGGCCCGTTTCCGCCGCATCCGGTCCCTCCCACCCGGAATTGCAGCGCCTGCGGCCGGTTTCTCAAAAGCGGTTTCTCCCGCAAGGCCAAGGATCTTTCGCTATGAGCCCCAGTGCTCCCAACGCGCGTTTCGCGTTGCTCGCCCTTGCCATCGGTGCCTTTGGTATCGGCACGACCGAGTTTTCACCCATGGGCATGCTGCCGCAGATCGCCGAGGGTGTCGATGTGTCGATCCCGACTGCGGGTCTGCTGATCAGCGCCTATGCTATCGGCGTCATGGTCGGAGCGCCGATCATGACCATCGCTTTCGGCCAGTTCGGCAAACGCAAGGCGTTGATGTTGCTGATGACCATTTTCACCATCGGCAATGTGATGGCCGCCCTTTCTCCGGGCTATTACACGCTGCTGGCGGCCAGACTGGTGACAAGCCTCAACCACGGCGCCTTTTTCGGGCTCGGGGCCATCGTCGCCGCAAACCTTGTGTCGAAGGAAAAGCGAGCCGCAGCCCTTGCGACCATGTTCATGGGGCTGACCATTGCCAATATCGGCGGCGTTCCGGCGGCAACGTGGATCGGCCAGCAGATCGGCTGGCGAATGGCCTTTGCCGGAACAGCGATTCTGGGCCTTGTCGCGATCACGGCGCTCGGACTGGCGCTGCCGAAAGGGGAAGCCGGAAAGAAGGCCGACATACGCCGCGAATTCCGGGTGCTTTCCCGCTCCAACGTGCTTCTTTCCATGGCGACAACCGTCACCGGCGCTGGCGCCATGTTCACCCTCTACACCTATGTCTCCGCGGCTCTGGAAACGCTGACCGGTGCGTCCGGTGCCTTGGTGACGCTGTGTCTTGTGCTGATCGGCGTCGGCTTCACGATCGGGAACTGGGCTGGCGGGCGGCTTTCGGCATGGTCTCTCGACGGCGCTACACTGGTCTTTCTCGGTGCGCTGACCGTGATCATGCTCGGCCTGCCTTTTGCCCTTGAGGCGAAAATTACAGCTGCGATCGGTCTTTTGGTCTGGGGCATCGCCGCCTTTGCCATCGTCTCGCCGGTTCAGACACGGGTGATGCAGGCCGCCGAAGAGGCGCCGGCGCTCGCTTCGTCGATCAATATCGGCGCCTTCAACCTCGGCAATGCACTGGGTGCCGCTCTTGGGGCCGCTGTCCTGCGCTTCGGTATGGGCTATCAGGCCATTCCGGTGGCCGGTGCAGCGCTCGCCGCCCTTGCCTTTGCGGTCGTTCTGTTCGCACGCGCGCGGCAGCGTGCTGAGCCGTCGCTTGTGAAGGAGGCTGAAAGTCTGCAGGCCCCGTGAGACAACCTCTTGCGCGGGAACGGCATCCCGCGCTCGCGACCCATTGATTGGCCTCCGGCCACAGGAATCACGGTGGCGGCCAGCTTGGCCATCGCCGTGAACTCTGCTGAAATTTTCCTCTTCCTAAACAGCATCTTGCGGCATTCGCCCAAAGTATGAGCATTCGCCCACTTGACAGAATGCAGGTTTGTGGTGAGTAATTGCTCACATCGTAGGCTATTGCTCAATTCTTAGGGAGGAACGAGTATGAGACTTCACACGATACTTCTGGGCGCATGCTCGCTGGTCGCCATGGCCGGCGCCGCTTCGGCGGAAACGCTGACGATCGCCACCGTCAATAACGGTGACATGATCCGCATGCAGAAGCTCACCGACGATTTCACCAAGGATCATCCGGATATCGACCTCGAATGGGTCACGCTCGAGGAGAACGTGCTGCGCCAGAAGGTCACCACGGACATCGCCACCAAGGGCGGCCAGTACGACGTTCTGACCATCGGCAACTACGAGGTTCCGATCTGGGCCAAGCAGAACTGGCTCCTGCCGCTCGACGGCATGCCAGACGATTATGACGCCGGCGACCTCCTGCCGGCGATTGCCGGCGGCCTGTCCGTAGACGGAACGCTCTACGCCGCACCGTTCTATGGCGAAAGCGCCATGGTCATGTACCGCAAGGATCTCGCTGAAAAGGCCGGCGTTGAAATCCCGGCAGAGCCGAGCTGGGACCAGATCAAGGCTGCCGCTGAAGCCATGACCGACAAGGATGCCGGCATCTACGGCATCTGCCTGCGCGGCAAGGCCGGCTGGGGCGAGAACATGGCCTTCATCACCGCCATGTCCAACTCCTATGGCGCCCGCTGGTTCGATATGGACTGGAAGCCGCAGTTTGACAGCGAAGAGTGGAAGGCGACGCTCACCGACTATCTGGACATGATGACCAATTATGGCCCGCCCGGTGCGTCCTCCAACGGCTTCAACGAGAACCTGGCGCTGTTCCAGCAGGGCAAGTGCGGCATGTGGATCGATGCCACCGTCGCTGCCTCCTTCGTGACCGACCCGAAGGAATCGAAGGTCGCCGACAATGTCGGCTTTGCACTGTTCCCGGAAAAGGGTGACCTCGGCAATCGCGGCAACTGGCTGTGGTCCTGGAACCTCGCCATCCCGGCTTCGACCCAGAAGGCGGATGCAGCCAAGGCCTTCGTCGCCTGGGCAACGTCCAAGCACTACACCGATCTTGTTGCAGAACAGGACGGCTGGCGCGCGGCACCTCCCGGCACCCGCACCTCGCTCTATGAGAATGCCGACTACCAGAAGGCTGCGCCCTTTGCCGAGATGACGCTCGAATCGATCAATGCGGTCGACACCAGCAAGCCCTCGGTTCAGGAGATTCCCTACACCGGTGCGCAGTTCGTCTCGATCCCGGAATTCCAGGGCATCGGCACGGCGGTCGGCCAGCAGTTCTCGGCTGCCCTTGCCGGCAATGTTTCGGCTGAACAGGCGCTCAACAACGCCCAGCAGCTGACGCAGCGCGAAATGATGAAGGCCGGCTACATCAAGTAAGGCTCCTCCGCGGGACGGCCGGGCAGAAGACACTCCGGCAGGTGGTTCACCTGCCGGGAAAGCCCAGGCCCGGCCGTTCGCCCTCACGGACTGAAAGATTTTTGACCGCCACGCAGCTTAGCGGACGGCGGTGAAAGCCATTTCCGAAGCGAGACGGCGTCAGGCCGCCGCGCGGAAACGTCGGGTCCGGCCGTGACGGCCGAAGATCCACTTTGCGGGGAAACACTGTCATGGCGACCACCCATACCAAAAATGCTGCAAGGCTGATGATGGCGCCTTCGGTCATTCTGCTTCTCGCCTGGATGATCGTACCGCTGTCGATGACGATCTACTTCTCGTTCCTGCGCTACAATCTTCTGATGCCGGGTACGGAAAGCTTTGCCGGCTTCATGAATTACCGGTTCTTTCTGACCGATCCGGCCTTCTTCCAGGCGATCGGCAATACGTTGATCCTGGTCGGCGGCGTGTTGTTTGCCACTGTCGCGGGCGGTATTGCATTGGCGCTTCTGCTCGATCAGCCGATGTTCGGCCAGGGCATCGTGCGCATCCTGGTAATCGCGCCGTTCTTCGTCATGCCGACGGTGTCCGCGCTGGTCTGGAAGAACATGCTGATGAACCCGGTCAACGGGTTGTTCGCCTCGCTTGCGCGGTTCATCGGCATTCAGCCGATCGACTTTCTCTCTTCCATGCCGCTGACCTCGATCAGCCTGATCGTGGCGTGGCAATGGCTGCCGTTCGCGACCCTCATCCTGCTGACGGCGCTGCAGTCGCTGTCGGAGGAGCAGAAGGAAGCGGCCGAGATGGATGGCGCCAACGCCTTCAACCGGCTGATCTACATCATCCTGCCGCACATGGCCCGCGCCATCACTGTGGTCGTGCTGATCGAGACGATCTTCCTGCTTTCGGTCTTCGCCGAAATCCTGGTCACCACCAATGGCGGGCCCGGAACCGAGAGCACCAACCTTACCTACCTCGTCTACATGCAGGCGCTTCTGCAGTTCGACGTGGGCGGCGCATCCGCCGGCGGCATCATCGCCGTCATTCTCGCCAACATCGTTGCGTTCTTCCTGGTGCGCATGATCGGCAAAAATCTGGAGGACTGAGGATGGCACGACAGGTAACAACACAGAAAAAGCTGGCCTTCACCGTCCTCGCATGGGTCATCGGGCTGCTCATCTTCTTCCCGATCCTGTGGACCGTGCTGACGAGCTTCAAGACGGAAAGCGAGGCGGTCGCCTCGCCGCCCTCCTTCCTGTTCTTCCACTGGACGCTGGAGAACTATATCGAGGTTCAGGCGCGCTCGAACTATTTCCACCACTTCTGGAATTCGGTGGCGATCTCGCTCGGTTCGACCATCATCGGGCTCCTGATCTCGGTGCCTGCCGCCTGGGCCATGGCATTCTCGCCGACACCGCGCACCAAGGACGTGCTGCTCTGGATGCTCTCCACAAAGATGCTTCCGGCGGTCGGTGTGCTGGTGCCGATCTACATCATCTTCCGCGATCTGGGCCTTCTCGATACCCGCATCGGACTGATCGTGGTGATGATGCTGATCAACCTGCCGATCATGGTGTGGATGCTCTACACTTACTTCAAGGAAATCCCCGGCGAGATCCTCGAGGCCGCCCGCATGGACGGGGCGACGCTCGGCAAGGAGCTCATCTACGTGCTGACGCCGATGGCGGTGCCGGGTATCGCTTCCACTCTTCTTCTCAACATCATCCTTGCCTGGAACGAAGCCTTCTGGACCCTGAACCTGACGGCTTCCAAGGCGGCGCCGCTGACGGCCTTCATCGCTTCCTATTCGAG
The DNA here is from genome assembly GCF_000960975.1 of Martelella endophytica. Classification (NCBI taxonomy): domain Bacteria; kingdom Pseudomonadati; phylum Pseudomonadota; class Alphaproteobacteria; order Hyphomicrobiales; family Aurantimonadaceae; genus Martelella; species Martelella endophytica. The sequence goes on from NZ_CP010803.1 coordinate 1,178,216, forward strand.
CCCGGAAGGCCTGTTTTACGCAAAGCTTTCCGCCGCCTCGACCATGGCGATTGCGCCGATCGTAATCCTCGGCTGGTTTTCGCAGAAGCAGCTCGTTCGCGGGCTCACCTTCGGCGCGGTTAAATAAGGACAAGACCAATGGGCAGCATCAGACTCGAAAACGTCTCCAAGCGCTTTGGCGAACACGCCGTCATTCCCGGCATCGATCTCGAAATCAACGAAGGCGAATTCGTCGTCTTCGTCGGCCCTTCGGGCTGCGGCAAGTCCACGCTCCTGCGGCTGATCGCAGGATTGGAGGATGTCTCCGGCGGCCGCATCCTGATCGATGGCGACGACGCCACCGAGAAGCCACCGGCCAAGCGCCGTCTTGCCATGGTGTTTCAGTCCTACGCGCTCTACCCGCATATGAGCGTCAGGAACAATATCGGCTTCCCGCTGAAGATGGCGAATGTCGACAAGGCCGAGATCGACCGCAAGGTCGAGGATGCGGCGAAGATCCTGAACCTCACCGACTATCTGGATCGCAAGCCGCGCGCTCTCTCCGGCGGCCAGCGCCAGCGCGTCGCCATCGGCCGCGCCATCGTGCGCAATCCGGAATGTTTCCTGTTCGACGAGCCGCTGTCGAACCTAGACGCCGCTCTGCGCGTCAACATGCGGCTTGAGATTTCCGAACTGCACCAGACGCTGAACGCGACATCGATCTACGTGACCCACGACCAGGTCGAGGCCATGACCATGGCCGACAAGATCGTGGTTCTGCGCGCCGGCAATATCGAACAGGTCGGCTCGCCCCTCGAACTCTACAAGAAGCCTGCCAATCTCTTCGTCGCCGGCTTCATCGGCTCGCCGAAGATGAATTTCATCGAGGGCGAAAAGGCGGCCGAGCAGAATGCGCATACGATCGGTTTCCGACCGGAACATCTGAAGCTCTCCACGGAGAGTGGCGACTGGCAGGGCAAGGTCGCGGTTGCCGAACATCTCGGCTCCGACACCTTCCTCCATGTCGACGTCCCCGGACTTGGACACATCACGGCCCGTTCGGACGGTGAGTTTCCGGTGCGCCATGGCGACACCGTCTACATCACCCCCGATCGCGAGCGGCTCTATCGCTTCGACGACAAGGGCCTTGCGCTCCAGTGAACCCGTCGGGGCGGTGCGCCGCCCCGCATCACCAACGCGTCGGAACCGGAACAGATTGACCGCCAACAGCGACTGCGTGACAACGGTCAAAGAATAGTACGGACAAAACTGCAAAGCTCGGCGTACCAGCTGATCGGAATGAGACCATGACCAAGAAGCTTTCCCTGCAAACCCTGAACGCGCACGCGGAAAAGGTGGCGCTGCCGTCCTATCGGCGCGATGGCCTTTCGGCTGGCATCCTGCATTTCGGCGTCGGCAACTTCCACCGTGCGCATCAGGCCGTTTATCTCAACGACCTGTTCAACAAGGGCCGCGATCACGACTGGGCGATCATCGGCGCCGGCGTCATGCCCTCCGATGCGAAGATGCGTGAGGCGCTGGCCGCGCAGGATTTCCTGACGACCGTGGTCGACCAGGAGGCGGACGCAACTTTGGCGACGATTACCGGCGTCATGCTCGATATGATCGCTCCGCCGGATTTTGCGAAGATGATTGATCAGCTTGCCGATCCGGCGATCCGCATCGTCTCGCTGACGGTGACCGAGGGCGGCTATTTCATCGATCCGGCCACCGGCAAGTTTGATCCGAAACACCCGGCGATTGTCGCCGACGGCAACAATCCCGATCAGCCGAAGACCGCATTCGGCCTGATCATAGCCGGGCTGAAGAAGCGCCGCGCGGCGGGTGTCGCGCCATTCACCGTGATGTGCTGCGACAACATTCCCCACAACGGTGCGGTGACCCGCGCCACGGTTTCCGGCCTTGCCGAACTCTCCGATCCGGACTTTGCCCAATGGATCCGCGACAACGTCGCCTTCCCCAACGCCATGGTCGACCGCATCACACCGGCGACCGGCGACCGCGAGCGGCGCATCACCAGCGAGGACTACGGCATCGACGACAACTGGCCGGTGTTCTGCGAGGGTTTCAAGCAGTGGGTGCTGGAAGACAATTTCCCGCTCGGCCGGCCGGCGCTGGAAGAGGTCGGCGTCACCTTCGTCGAGGATGTCAGCCCCTATGAGGTGATGAAGCTTCGGATCCTGAACGGCGGCCATGCCGCGATCGCCTATCCGGGTGAACTGCTCGACATCCACTTCGTTCACGAAGCGATGGAAAACGAACTGATCGCCGCCTTCCTCGAAAAGCTCGAGAAGGACGAGATCATCCCGATCGTGCCGCCGGTGCCCGACACCGATCTGACCGGCTATTACGAGCTGATCGCGACCCGCTTCGCCAATCCGAAGATCGGCGACACCATCGAGCGGCTGGCGCTCGACGGCTCCAACCGTCAGCCGAAGTTCATCCTGCCCTCCACCGCCGCACGCTTGGAAAAGGGCCTCGATGTCACCGGACTGGCGCTGGTTTCGGCGCTGTGGTGCCGCTATTTCGAGGGGACGTCGGACAGCGGCCGCAAGATCAAGTTCAACGACGAGGCCGCCGACAGGCTGCACAAGGCGGCCCTTGCCTCCAAGGCCGAGCCGACGGTCTTTCTCGATGAGCGCGATATCTTCGGCACCATCGCCGACAACGAGCAGTTCCGCAAACGCTTCGTCAATGCCTTGACGGCACTGCGCGAGAGTGGCACGGCGGAAACGCTGAAGCGCTACATTGCGGGGGAACTCGCCTAGACTGAGGATGCGGGTACCATGCCGGCCGAGCCATTGATCATCTTCGATTGCGACGGGGTGCTGGTCGACAGCGAACCGATCTCGCTCGGGGTGCTCAGGGAGGCGCTTGCGGCAGAAGGCGTCACCATCTGCGCGGAGACTGCGAACCGGCTGTTTCTCGGCCGTTCGCTCTCTACAATGCTGTCAGTGGTCGAGCGCGATTTCGGTGCGACGCTGAGCGCGGATTTTCTGGAAACCCTGCGCCTGCGGCTCTACGCCCGCTTTCGCCAGGACCTGCAGTCGACCGAGGGCATTGCCGATGCCTGGGCGGGGTTGAAGATGGCAGGCATCGACTGGTGCGTCGCCTCCTCTTCGCAGCCCGAGCGCATCCGTCTCTCACTTGAACTCGTCGGCCTGATGCCGGCCTTCGCCCCGCCGGTCTTCTCCGCCACCATGGTCGAGAACGGCAAGCCGGCGCCTGATCTCTTCCTTCTTGCCGCCGAGCGCATGGGGCGCCCGCCGGCAGATTGCATCGTCATCGAGGACAGCCCCGCCGGCATTTGCGCCGCAAAGGCCGCGGGCATGCGGGTTTTCGCCTTTCTCGGCGGCAGCCACGCACGCAATCCCGCCTATCACGAGGCGATCGCAGCCATGGAGCCGGACCAAATGTTTGACGCCATGGACATTCTCGTTAAACTTGTCCGAAAATAAGCGGGCGAGGAACAGGGGTAGGAGATGCGCGATCACCTGATTGCGGTCGATGTCGGCACGGCAAGCGTCCGCGCCGGGTTGTTCGACCGGGCGGGCGTCATGCTTGCCCGACAAACCCACCCGCTGATGCTTCGCAGGCCCGCCGCCCGACGTGGCGAATATGCGTCCGAGGACATATGGCAGGCGACATGCGCTGCCGTGAAGGCGACAGTCGAGGCGTCCGGCATTGGCGCAGACCGTGTCGCAGGCATCGCTTTCGGCGCAACCTGCTCGCTGGTTCTGCTCGACCGCGAAAGAAGACCGTTGCCGCTCGCAGCCGATGATGGTCATGTCTTCGATACCATCGCCTGGTTCGACCATCGCGCGGCGCAGGAAGCTGCGGAACTGACGGCAACAGGCGATCCGGCCGTCCGCCATTCCGGTGGATCGGTCTCGCCCGAAATGCAGTTTCCGAAACTGCTCTGGCTGAAGCGCAACCGCCCCGAACTCTGGCAGCAAGCCGGCCTCGTCTTCGATCTCGCCGATTTCCTCACCTTCCGCGCCACCGGCAATGCCGCCCGCTCGCTGTCCACGCTGACGGCCAAGTGGTTCTACAGGCCGGACAGGAGCGATCCGGAACCTTCAGACCTGATGCGGCAGGTGGGGCTTTGTGACCTAGCCGGAAAGGCGGGCTTTTCCGGCTCCGTCCTGTCTCCGGGAGAAACGGCCGGAACGCTGAATGCGGAGGCCGCAGCTGCGCTCGGCCTCGACACCACCGTGACCGTTGCCGCCGGGCTGATCGACGCCTATGCCGGCGCGCTCGGCGCCCTGCCGTCGCCAGAGGCCAAGGGGCCGGGCGATCTCGCGCTGATCGGCGGCACGTCGAGCTGCCTTGTCGGCTATGCGCACGAACCGGCCTTTGCAAGAAGCCTGTGGGGGCCATATTTCTCGGCGCTCTATTCCGGCCAGTGGCTGTTCGAGGCGGGCCAGTCGGCAACCGGCGGTCTGCTCAACCATCTGATCGAGGTTTCGAGCGCTGGCGGGATCGCGACGGAAGCCCGTCATGCCGAGGTGATTGCCCGCATCGGGGAGATGATTGCCGAAAATGGCGTCGGTTTCGCCGACGGTCTCGACATCCTGCCGGATTTCCACGGCAGCCGCTCGCCCTTTGCCGATCCGTCGCTGACGGGGATGATTGCGGGGCTCACGCTCGACAATTCCTTCGACGGCCTCTGCCGGCTCTACTGGCGCGCCTCCGTCGCCATCGCGCTCTCGCTTCGCCAGATCCTGACGCTTATGGAGGAGAATGGCCTGACGGTGGCGACGCTGCACCTTGCCGGTGGCCACCGTCGCAACCCGCTCCTGACCAAGCTCTACGCCGATGCAACGGGCCGATCGGTCGCGATCATGCCCGCGGAGGATGCCGTGCTGCTCGGCTCGGCGATCAACGCCGCCTCCGCGGCCGGTCTCTTCGATGGTCTCGGTGCCGCCGCAGGCGCGATGCAGGGGGCGCCACGGGTGATCGCGCCGGACGCAGACCTTGCCGGCTACTACGATCGCCAGCTTTCCCGCCTCGAAATTCTCCAGCAATGCCGTGCCACCTTGCAAAATCTCGGGGTTGCGGACATGAACTGACAAGGTGCCGATGCCGCCTTGAAAGGAATGCCGATGACCGAGATCACCCCCGATTGGGCCGCCCTCCACATGAAGCGCGTCGCCCGCGCCGTCCAGAATCTGCCGGACATGTCCGGCGTCAGGCTGGCGATGAGCATGCATCTCGACATGAAGATGCTGCCGCTGGTGGAAGGCCTCCTGGGGCGCGGCGCCGAACTGTTCATCACCACCTGCAATCCGGCAACGGTGCGTGACGATGTCGTGGCCGCGATGCGTGCCGCCGGCGCCCGCGTGGAAGCCTGGAAGGACATGCCCGAGGCCGACTGGCAGGCCGCGATCGACGCCGGCGTCGACTGGCAGCCGACGCATCTCTCCGAAATGGGCTCGGACTACACCCACCGGCTGATGACCACCGGCCGGACGCTGCCCACCGTGAAGGCGGGTCTGGAGGCGACCGGCTCCGGCATCAACCGGCTGCAGGGCGATCTGCCGCCATGGCCGATCTTCAACTGGGACGATCTGCCGGTGAAGGAAGGGCTTCATAACCGCCACATGGTCGGTCTCACCACCTGGAACGCCTTCTTCACGCGCACGCTGCTGAGCCTGCACGAAAAGAACGTGCTGGTCGTCGGCTACGGCTCTGTCGGCCAGGGCCTTGCCGCGAGTGCACGCGCCTTCGGTGGCACGGTGATGGTGGCCGAGGTCGATCCCGCCCGGCTGCTGCAGGCCCGCTATGACGGCTGGCAGGCCGGGACGGTCGAGGAACTGGCGCCGCGCGCAGACGTGATCGTCACGGGGACCGGCGCCCATCATGTGGTGCCGTTCGGCGTGATCGCGGGGCTGAAGGATGGCTGCTTCCTGCTAAATGCCGGCCATCGCATCGATGAAATCGAGCTTGCTCCGCTCCTGGAGCGCCCGGCCTCGCAATCTTTGCCGGCCGTCACCAGCTACACTCTCGCCTCCGGCAACACGGTGCATCTCTTCGTCGGCGGCACCATGGCCAATCTGACGGGCGGCGAGGGCGACAGCCTCAACGCCTTCGACATGACGCTGGCGGCGATGGCGGAAGGCATCGGCCATATTGTTGGCGCTGGCGAACAGGTCACCCCCGGCGTTCACCTTCTGCCCCGCAAGGTGTGGGAACGCGCCTGCCCGGACCCGGCTTGAGGTTTCGGGAGCTGCGGCAGAACAATCTTTGACTTAACGGCGATCGCATATGGCTCGCCGCAAAGCCCCCATATATTCTCGCCCCCGGAGGGGAGAGATGCCCCGAAAGGGGCAGTGAGGGTCGAGTCTATCCACGCGAACGCCCTCGAAAACGGAAATGCTGCATCACCCTCACTGTCGCTTTCGCGACATCTCTCCCGCAAGCGGGAGAGATGGTTTTGGAGCAAGCGGCATGGCTTATATGAAATTCGCCTGCCTGAAGGAGAAAGGCCAAAGCGGGCGAGGCTGCGTAAACGTCCGGCGTTCCAAGTGAGTGGCGGGGCTAAACGGCCTCTACTCTTCTTCGCCTTCCAGCACGCCGGGCTTCGTCTTCGGATAGAGCACCTCGATGCCCTCAGCCTCGATCAGCCTGGCGAAGTCGCCTTCGGGGGGACCGTCGAGCACCAGCAGGTCGGCGTCGGAAAGGCGGCCGCGCTGGGCCGGGGCCGGGCGGCCGAACTTGGAGCGGTCGGCGACAAGGATCGACTTGCGGCAGCTCTTGCGGATGGCCTCTCGGGCCAGCGTCTCGGTCTGGTCGAAATCGACGAGCACGCCGTCCGGCTCGATGCCGGCAACGCCATAGATGCCGAAATCGGCGCGGTAGCCGGAAAACATCTCCTCCGCCGCATGGCCGAGCAGGTCGCGATCCGGCAGCCGAACCATGCCGCCCGGAAGGAAGATCCGGTTGGAGGCGTTGGCCGACAGCGCCATGGCGACATTGAGATTGTTGGTGACGACGGTGAGGTCCTCGTGATCGGCAAGGGCCGCGGCCACCAGTTCCGGCGTCGTTCCGATCGAAAACATCAGCGAGGCGCGGTCGGGGATCAGGCTTGCCACCAGCGCCCCGATGCGCCGCTTGGCGGCGGGGTTGGCAAGCCGGCGCGTGTCATAGGGCAGGTTGACGCCGGCACCTATCCGCTCGACGCCGCCATGGCTGCGGCGCAGCATGTTGGCGCGGCAGAGCACATTGACGTCCCGGCGGATGGTCTGCGGGGTCACCGAGAAATGATCCGAGAGCGTTTCGATGCTCATTGCGCCATTTTCGTCGACCATGGCGATGATTTTGGACTGGCGGGGCGAGATGTTCATTTGCGCTTTCGGTCTCTGTTCTTCCGAACGCGAAAATCTTCGCCGGCCGTGACATCCGTTTGAAGGACATGTGACGGAGTGATGAAGTTTGCGGCATCTGCATAAAGCGTGTCCGTCACATGACGGCAATTTTTCATTGCTATGCACGGGAAGGTCGAATGCGCTAGTAAAGAGGCCATACGTCCAGGCGGTGCTCAAGCCGTCCGAAAACCAGCGAACCAGAAGTGCCGGAAAAAGCCCATGAAGATTGCCGTTGCCGGACTCGGATATGTCGGATTGTCGCTCGCCGTGCTGCTGGCGCAGAAACACGAGGTCGTGGCGGTCGATGTCGCCGAAAGACGGGTGAACAGCGTCAATGATCGCAAGAGCCCGATCATCGATGAGGAGATCGAGGACTATCTGGCGCATCGCCCGCTCAATCTGCGGGCAACGACGATGCCGGCGGAGGCCTATGAGGGCGCGGCCTTCGTGATCGTCGCCACGCCGACGAACTATGACCCGGCGACCACTTATTTCGACACCTCGTCCGTGGAGGCGGTGGTCGCAGCGGTGCAGGCGGTAAACCCTGAAGCCGTCATCGTCATCAAGTCCACCATCCCTGTTGGCTACGTCATGTCGCTCAGGGAAAAATTCGCAACCGACAGGATCATTTTCTCGCCGGAATTCCTGCGGGAGGGCCGCGCGCTCTATGACAACCTTCATCCCTCGCGCATCATCGTCGGGGAACGCTCCGAACGCGCCGAGCGTTTTGCCGGCCTGCTGCTTGAGGGCGCGGTGAAGTCCGATGTGCCGGTGCTCTACACCGATCCGTCGGAGGCGGAGGCGGTGAAGCTCTTCGCCAACACCTATCTCGCCATGCGCGTTGCCTATTTCAACGAACTCGACAGCTATGCGATGGCCCATGGCCTCGACACGCGCCAGATCATCGACGGTGTCGGCCTCGATCCGCGCATCGGCAACCACTACAACAACCCGTCCTTCGGCTATGGCGGCTATTGCCTGCCGAAGGATACGCGGCAGCTGCTGGCAAACTATGCAGAGGTGCCGCAGAACCTGATCCGCGCCATCGTCGATGCCAATACCACGCGCAAGGATTTCATCGCCGAGCGGATCGTGGCCATGGCGCCGCGCACGGTCGGCATCTACCGGCTGGTGATGAAGGCGGGCTCCGACAATTTCCGCGATTCTTCCGTGCAGGGGATCATGAAGCGGATCAAGGCCAAGGGCATCGAGATCATCGTCTACGAGCCGACGCTCGATGCGCCCGATTTCTTCCGCTCCGAAGTGGTCGCCGACCTCGATGACTTCAAGCGCCGCGCCGACGTCATCGTCGCCAACCGGCTGTCGCCGGACATCCGGGATGTCGCAGACAAGGTCTTCACCCGCGATCTTTTCGGCGCCGACTGATACGGACTTACTGCATCACCCAGCCGCCATCGACATTGAGGTTCTGGCCGGTGATGAAGCCGGCTTTTTCCGAGATCAGGAACAGGATGGCATTGGCGATGTCCGCCGGTGCGCCGCGGCGCTTGATCGCCTGGCTTTCGAGAATGCGGCGCTGGTAACCTTCCTGGTCGGGATGGATCTTCTCGGCATCCGTCGGAAAGGCGCCGGGCGAGATCGCATTGGCGGTGATCCCCCACTTGCCGAATTCGCGGGCCCAGCCGCGGGTGAGGCCGATGAGCGCGCCCTTGGACTGGATATAGGGCGTCAGGTTCTCCCAGCCGCCGGTAAAGGTGATCGAGGCCATGTTGAGGATCCGGCCGAAACCTTTTTCCCGCATCCCCGGCAAGGCCATCATCACGCAGACGATGCCGGCCTCGACATTGACGGCATGGATTCTGGCCTGCTCTTCCAGCGAATACTGCTCGAAGGGTTTTGACGGGTAGATCGCGGCATTGTTGATGACGGTGTCGATTCCGCCTCCGGCGAGGAGATTCGAGATCGCATCCTGCAGCGCCGGCTTGTCGGTGAGGTCGACATCGGTGATGCTCAGCCGGTCCGAAAGGCCCTGTTCGGCTGCAGCACTCGTCAATGCCGAAATCTTCTGCGGGTCGTGATCGATCGCCAGCACCTGCGCGCCGGCTGCCAGCAGCGAAAGCGTCGTGGCAAGCCCGAGCCCGCCTGCCGCACCCGTATAAAGAATGCGGCGTCCTTCGAATTCATTCATATCCGTCCTCCCTGCTGCAAACACTAGAGCCCTTCAGGCTTAAATGGAATCTGTTCTGTTTGCCCAAACCGGTCATTCCACGCGAAGAAGCCCGCGCGGCATAGCCATAGCGAAGGGCTTCGACAAAGTGGAGGGCCGGTTTCGGCAAACCCGATGGGCGGCATGAATTTGCGCCATTGCCGGCGGTCTTCGGCTTGGACATAGCTACGGCTATGCCCTGCGCCAAAGCCCTTGGTCCTGGCGCAAATTCCTTGCCGCAGAACGCTTCCATTTAAGCCTGAAGGGCTCTAGCGCAATTCCAGGTGAAGTGGATAGCGGCTCACCGTTCGGAATGGCGCAATAGCAAAAACATGGAACGTTGCGCAGAAGAGCGGACGCGCTCCAGCGCAGAACAAGGACGCTGCCAAGCGGATTACTTCAGCAGCACGTCGGTGCGCACCTGGAAGCGGGCGGGATCGTAGATGGCCTGGGAGATTTCGACGAGTTCGTCATTGTGGCTGAAGAGATCGGCATCGATGCGCAGAACGGGTGCGTCGGGTGACAGGCCGATGGCGTCGGCGGCGATCGCCGGACAGGCAATCGCGTTGACGCTCTGGGAAACGCGCAGCACGGGACGGCTGAACATTTCCTCGATCAGGTTATAGACCGAGCCGATCGAATGACGCGACAGCGAAGGCTCTATACCGGCATAGGGGCCGGAAACGAACATGCGGCTCCAGTTGAACGGCCGCAGCCGTCCGGGGATACGGCGCACGCCGATCACCTCCAGCCAGTAGCCGGTCGGGCTTTCGCGCCCGCCAAGCGCCGGGTCGGCATGGTTTTCCACATGGCGGGACGACCAGACCTCGAGTACCGTTTCGCGCGTGACGCGCATCAATTCCGGCAGGCCGTTTGTCGCCATCCGGAAATGCTGCTGCGGCGTCTGAGATGCGACGATGGTACCGACGCGCTTGCGCCGGGCCACAAGGCCTTCCGATTCGAGCTCGCTCAGCGCCCGTCTGAGGGTCGTGCGGCTGACGCCGCGTTCGGCGGCGAACTCCACCTCCGGTGGCAACCGGTCGCCGACGCGCAGCCGGCCGGAGACGATTTCATCGCGCAAAGAACGGGTTAGCTGTTTGTGTCTCGGTGCGCTCATTGCATCTTTCCCGGCAACCATAGAACAATCTGGGGAAACGCCGTCAACAAGAGGGCGAACCCGACGAGTATCAGGAAAAACGGGGCGACAGCGCGCACCAGGTTTCCGACGGGCTCGCCGGTCTGCGCCTGTATGACGAACAGGTTGAAACCGACCGGCGGCGTGATTTGCGATATTTCTACCGCAACTACAACAAAAACGCCAAACCAAATCGGATCAAAACCTGCAGATGTAACCAAAGGTAGTGTGATCGGCAGTGTCATGACGATGATCGACGTCCCGTCGAGAAACATGCCGACGATGATGTAGAACACCAGAAGCATGGCGATCAGCGCAAAGGGCGCGAGTTGGAGCGCTGCGATCCAGCCGGCGATCGCCCGCGGCAGGCCGAGGAATCCGAGTGCTGCGTTCAGCAGGGCGGCGCCCAGCAGGATAAGGCCCATCATCGCGCTGGTGCGGGCCGCGCTGCGCCCGGCGCTTGCAAGGTTCGCAAGCGACAGTTCGCGCCGGAGCGCTGCAAGGATGATGGCGCCGAGCACGCCGACAGAGGCAAGTTCCGTCGGGCTTGCAAGGCCGAAATAGAGCGCGCCCATGATACCGAAGATCAGCGCCGCCATCGGCGCGATTTCGAGGAGCCCGCGCCAGCGTTGCCGCCAGCTGTAGACGATGCTCTCGCCGTGGCCTCCGGCGATCGTGTGGGCGGTGGCGATATAGAGGCTGTAGCAGGTGGCGAGCAGAAGCCCGGGGATGATGCCGGCGATGAACAGGCGCAGGATGCTCTGTTCGGCAACCACGCCATAGATGATCATGATGATCGAGGGCGGGATCAGGAAGCCGAGCGTGCCGGCGCCGGCGAGCGAGCCGATCGACAGGCGCCGGTCGTAGCCGTGGCGCTGCAGTTCGGGCAGGGTTACGCGGCCGACGATGGCGGTGGTGGCGGCCGATGAACCGGAGACCGCGGCAAAAAGCGTCGAGCCCGCGACATTGACGTGGACGAGACCGCCCGGAAGCCGGCTGACCCACGGCGCAAGGCCCGAAAACAGCGACCGTCCGAGCTTCGCCTTGACCAGGATGTCGCTCATCAGGATGAACAGCGGCAGCGCCAGCAGTTCCTGCGCCGTGCCGGCCTGCCACATCAGCTTTCCGGCGAAGGCTTCGAGCGGAATGTTGGGCTTGTAGACCGCAAGCAGGATATAGCCGACGCCGAACAGCGAAAGGCCGATCCAGAGCGAGCCTGCAAGCAGGATGGCGAACAGAAAGAGCGTGACCAGCCCGATCTCAACCATCTGTGGCGTCACTTTCGCGGGGGAGTTCGGGGGGCTCGCCGATCAACAGGCGGAGCAGGCGGGCCAGAAGCGCGAGGATGAACTCGGCCGCGCCGATCACCGCGAGCGCCTGCGGAATGGCAAGCGGCGTCGCGATATAGCTCGACTGGCGCAGTCCGCTTGTCAGCGAGGAACGGAAGATGGTGAAGAAGGCCTCGAACATCAGTGCGGCGAAGACCAGTCCGACGAGCGTGGCGGCGATGTCGGCGTAGCGGCCGATCAACGGCCGGGAGAGGAGGAAGCCGACGCGAACCTGCGTGCCGTGTCGAAGCGCCGGTCCGAAGCCGAGCAGGAAGACGCCGCACATGGCAAAGGCCGAATATTCCCAGGAGAAGGCAAGGCTTGTCCGCAGGAACCCACGGCTGAAGATCTCCGCGAGCATCAGCGCGCAGAACCCGTAGAGCAGGACCATGGCGACGGTTTCGGAAAGACGTGCCGTGCGGTCGGTGAATGTCAGAAAGGAGCGGACCATCGCGTTCCTCCAGATGCGCCGACGCTCGCCGGCGCATCGCGGTGCTCGTCGTTACTTGCCGGCGGCCTCGGTGTATTCGTCGATGATCGGTCCCGCGTCCGGAACCTTCGCGACGAATTCCGCCCACATCGCATGGCCCGCATCGGACATCAGCGCCTTCATGCTGTCATCCGCCTCGGTGACGGTGATGCCGTTTTCCACGAGAATTTCGGTCTTGCCTTCGTCCTCGGCGGCGCTCAGGGCCCAGAATTCGCCCTCGAGCTCGTCGGCTACCGTTTCGATTGCGGCCCGCTGCTCGTCGGTCAGCGCGTTCCAGGCGTCGAGGCTGACGGTGACGACGTCGGTGGAGGTCGACCACTGCAGCGGGTTGAAGAAGGAGGTCGTGTCCCAAAGCTTGCCGTCGACGCCCGAAGAGGTCGAGGTGGCGACGCCGTCGATCGTGCCCGCCGCAAGCGCCGGCACGACATCGCCCCACGGCATTTCCAGCGGCGCGGCGCCGAGCTTGGTCAGGAATTCGAAGCTTGCCGGGTTGAAGGCGCGGATGCGCTGGCCGCCAAGATCGTCCGCCGAGGTGATCTCGGTCTTGGAATAGAGGCCCGGCGATGGCCACGGCACGTAATAGAGGATCTTCTGATTGTGCTTCTCGGCAATCGCGTCAAAGGCGGGACCGGCGATGTCCAGGAACATCGCCATCTCATCCTGCCCCTGGATCAGGTATGGCAGGGTGTCGATGGCCAGCAGCGGCTCGGCGCCGGCCTGCAGGAACAGAAGGAAGTCGGCCATCTGCACGATGCCGGTCTCCACCGCCTCCATGCTCTGGCTGCCCGATACGCCGATCTCGCTGCCGTTATGGACGGTGATGGTGACGGCGCCATCTGTCGCCGCGCCGACGGCTTCGGCAAACTGGTGGGCCGCCTTGGACTGGAAATTGGTATCCGGCCACGGTGTCGAGAAGTCCCATGCGGTCTCGGCCATCGCGGTGCCGGCATAAAGCGAAGCGACCGCGCCAAGCGCCAGTGCATTGCAGAATTTCATTGCCTCATTCTCCTCTGTTGACTTTACGGCGCGCCACTCACGCTTTTGTTTTACTGTAATTGTTGTCGGCTGCGGCCTCGCTGACAAGCCCGCGCATGATGTCACGTGCAAGCTTCTCGCGAGCGCGGCCATCCGGCGGGCCGAAACCGCCGCCGCCGGGGGTTCTGAGCACCAGGGTTTCACCCGCGGGAATGGTATAGAGCCCCTTGCTCGCAATCGTCGGCCCGTTGGTGATTTCGGCATGGCCGGGGGCGCCCGGCAGCCCGCCGTCGCGTCCCGCCGCGCCGCGCTTCAGCCGCTCGAAGGCGGCGGCCGACAGTGTCAGCGTCTGGTTGCGGGAGGAGCAGATGCGGATTTCCTGGCCGAGCCCGCCGCGGAAGGTGCCGGCTCCACCGGTATCGGGGGCGAACTCCTTCTTCTCGAAATGCAGCGGCGCGACGGTTTCGGCGATTTCCACCGGCACGCTGCCGACACCGGAGGGAAAGGCCGTCGTCGAAAGCCCGTCGGAACCCGGTCGCGCGCCCATGCCGCCGAGCGCGACATTCAGCGAGGCAAAACTGTCGTGACCCTCGGCGGAAATCGCCAGGACCCAGAGTGCGCCGGCGCTTTCGGCAAGAATTCGCCCCGGCAGGGCGCCGGCAAGGCAGGCAAGCATCAGGTCCGGCAATGCCTGGCCGACCACATGGCGCGCCGTCACCGGCCAGGGCCGCTCGGCCGAAACGATCAATCCGGGTGGCGCATCGATGCGGATGGGTTCGAGCGAGGCGTGGTTGTTCGGCACCTCGGGCGCCACGGCCACCTTGATGCCGAAGGAGGCATAGGCCTGGCTGTAGTTCAGCGGGCAGTTGATGCCCTTGGCGATGGCCGGCGAGGAGCCGGCAAGGTCGACGTCGATGCGCCCGCCCTTCACCGTCATCGTCGCCTTCAGCCGGATCGGCGCATCATAACCGTCGAGCTCGGTCTCGGCGCTATAGACGCCTTCCGGCACCTTTTCGATTGCCGTACGGGTCGCCGCGGCCGAGCGTTCGAAGATGAAATCCGCAAGCGGCGCAAGCGAGCTCAGCCGGTACTCGGCCATCAGCGCCGCCAGCCGCTTGGCGCCCTCGTCATTGCAGCTCATCAGCGAGATGACATCGCCGCGGGCCTCGCGCGGCACGCGGGAATTGGCGGCGATCAGCGCCAGCAGCTCCTCGTTGACGCTGCCGGCACGGCGCAGCCGCATGACGGGGATGGTGACGCCCTCCTCGAACACGGAACGGGCCTCCGCCGACCAGCCAAGCCCGCCGATATCGACGACATGGCAGGTGGAGGCGATATAGCCGGCAATGCGGTGCTCGACGAAGACCGGGGTGACGACGACGAAGTCGAACACATGCCCGGCGCCGAGCCAGGGGTCGTTGGTGACCAGAACGTCACCTTCGACCAGCGTGTCGGCGGAAACGTATTCGAGCATGGCGTTGACGGATTTCGCCATGGTGTTGACGTGGCCGGGCGTACCGGTGACGGCCTGGGCCATCATCCTGCCCTCGGCATCGAAGATCCCGGCGGACAGATCGCCCGCTTCGCGCACGATTGCGCCGAAGGCGACCCGTAGAAGCGCGTTGGCCTGCTCCTCGCAGACCGAGATCAGCCGGTTCCACATCACGTTCATGGCGATGATTTCGGCATCGGAAAGCCGGGTCATGCGGCACCTCCTTCCCGGCGCAGCACCAGATGGCCGAGCGGATGGACGATACCGCTCCAGCCAGCCGGCGCATAAGTGGTGGTCTGGTCCTCGACGATCACCATCGGTCCGACGAAGGTGGCGCCGGGCGTCTCGTCGTCGCGGCGGTAGCGCGCCGCTTGCACGGTCTCGCCGGCCACGGGATCGAACACCGGCACCTGGCCTATGTTCGTGGCGGCATGGGCGGAGCCGGCATCGCCGGCGACATGCTGTGCGCGCTCCGGACCCTTTGCCGTCAGGGTGAGGGCGACGAGCTCCACGGCGTTGTCGTAAAGATAGGCGCCGTAGACTGCGCGGTAGGCATCGACGAAGGCCTGGCGCATCGCCTCGATGGCGGCCTCGCTGTCGATCGGGCCGGCAAGCGGCACCCGCAGCGCATGGCCCTGTCCTTCATAGCGCAATTCGGCGGCGAGATCGGTCTCGACGGCGGCATTGCCGGCAAGCGCCGGGCCGACGACGGCGCCGGCTTCCTCTGCCATATCCGCCTGCAGCACCGTGATCCGGGCGAGATCGATGCGGTCGGTGCGCGCGAGCACGCTGCGGGCAACCTCATAGGCCACCGGTGCGCTCAGAAAGCCGACGGCCGAGCCGACGCCGGCAAAGGCGGGAATGACAATGGTGTCGATGCCGAGCTTTTCGGCAAGGCGGGCGGCATGGAGCGGCCCCGCGCCGCCGGATGCCATCAGCGTATAGCGGGAAATATCCTTGCCCTGTTCGATGGCGTGGACGCGGGCGGCGTTTGCCATAGCCTCCTCGCCGATCTCGGCGATGCCAGCCGCCGCCCATTCCGCTGAGCTCAGCCCGAGCGGGGCGACGACGTGGGTCTCGATGGCGGTGCGGGCAAGGGCGGGGCGCAGCGCCAGCCGGCCACCGGCAAAGCCTTCCGGCGAAAGCTTGCCGAGCACCACATTCGCGTCGGTGATGGTCGGGTCCTCGCCGCCAAGCCCGTAGCAGGCGGGGCCCGGGGCGGCGCCGGCGCTTTGCGGGCCGACGGCGAGCCTGCCGAGGCTGTCGCGCCGGGCGATCGAACCGCCGCCGGCGCCGATTTCGACCAGTTCCGTGGTGGGGATCCGCACTGGCAGGCCCGAACCCTTGATGTCGCGCCAGGCGCGGGCAACCTCGAAGCGACGGGCGGTCGCCGGTTCGGCCTTCTCCAGAAAACAGATCTTTGCCGTGGTGCCGCCCATGTCGAAGGCAAGCATCCGTTCGATGCCGATTTCACGTGAAACCCGGGCGCCGAGGGCAACGCCACCGGCCGGGCCGGATTCGACCAGGCGGATCGGCATGCGCCGGGCCTGCTCGACGGTGGTCAGCCCGCCACCTGACAGCATCAGCAGGAATTCGCCGGCAAAGCCCCGCGCGCGCATTTCGGTGTCGAAGCGCTCCAGATAGCGCGACATCAGCGGGCGGACATAGGCATTGGCGGCAACGGTCGAGAACCGGTCATATTCGCGGATTTCCGGCGATACCTCGCTGCTGATGCAGATCGTGACGGACGAATCCAGCATGCTGGCGAGCCAGTCCGCCACCTGGCGCTCATGGGCGCTGTTGGCGGTCGCGTGCAGGAAGCCGATCGCCACCGCCTCGATACCGGCCTCGGCGAGAACTTCGGCAAGCCGCGCGACATCCTCGCGCCGCGGCGCGCGCAGCGGTACGCCATAAGCGTCCATCCGTTCGGCAAGCGTCAGCCGCCATTCGCGCGGCACCAGCGGCGGCGGCAGTTCGATATCCACATCATACTGGTCGAAACGGCGCTCATAGCCCATTTCCAGCACGTCGCGAAAACCCTCGGTGGTGATCAGCGCCGTCCTGGCGCCACGTCGCTCGATCAGGGCATTGGTCGCAAGGGTCGTGCCGTGGACAACGCTCGCGACGTCCTTGAAGGCAAGTCCATTTTCCTCAAGCAGGGCGGCGCTGCCGGCGAGCGCGGCTCGTTCCGGCGCGTCCGGTGTGGTGAGAACCTTGAGCGAGGTAATGGCGTCGCCCTCCAGGACTACATCCGTGAAGGTCCCGCCGATGTCAATTGAAAGTCTGTACATAAATTGATTATGTCCGTACTTTTCAGCCACCGTCAATTGCAAATATACACAATCCGGCGGGAGGTTGCCCGGCAAAGGCGAATGCTCTCACCTTGGCTACTGTTTTCCCGCAGCACCAACAATCGGCCTTTCGTCGCATGGCTCGTCTGACCGGACGGGCAAGCCTTGCCCGTGCTGAGGCAGGACCGGAGCCTGTCTCGCCCCGAATCGCGATCAAAATACGACGCCCCGCGATTTCTGATTTACGTACATCAGAAATCGCGTTATAACCCTCGACCAACAACCGGCGAAAAGCCCGGATCGGAGAGAAACAACCAGGCGGATCAGCATGCGCCCTACCGTTCATGACATTGCAGCCGAGGCAGGCGTCAGCCTTGCCACCGTCGATCGCGTCATGAATGCCCGGCCCGGCGTGCGCGAGAAGACCCGGGTGAGGGTCGAGCAGGCGATCGAGAAGCTTGGCTATGTCCGCGACGTCGCCGCCGCCAATCTCGCCAAGGGTCGCATATATCCCTTCACCTTTATCCTGCCGAAAAACGACAACGCCTTCATGGCGGAACTGCGCCAGGCCGTGGTCGAGGCCAACGAGCAGGGCCGCGTCGAGCGCACCCGCATCGCCATCGTCGATGTTCCCGCCTTCGATGCCGAGGCGCTGGCCTCAGCCCTCGATGCCGCAGGAGCAGATGAACCTGCCGGCATCGCGCTCGTCGCCATCGAGGCCGAGCCGGTGCGCGCGGCGGTGGCGCGGCTAAAGGAAGCGGGCATTCCTGTCGTCACCCTGGTGTCCGATCTCGAGGGCAGCGAGCGCGACCATTATGCCGGCGTCGACAATCCGGCCGCAGGCCGCACCGCCGCCTCTCTCTTGGGGCGCTTCCTGGGAGACCGACGCGGAACGATCGGCGTCCTGGCCGGCTCGCTTTCGGTCCGTGACCATCAGAACCGCTTTTCCGGCTTTTCCGAGGTCATGGCGACGCAATTCCCGCAGTTTGAGATCCTGCCGCCGATGGAAGGTCGCGACGATGCGGCGATCGCCGAGAGGCTGGTCGGCGAAGCGCTTGCGGCACATCCGGACATGATCGGCATCTACAGCCTTGGCGCCGGCAATCGCGGCCTGATTGCCGCACTTCAGCAGGCGAGGGACGCAGGCCGTGAAATCGTCACGATCGCCCACGAACTTTCCGCTCATTCGCGTGCGGCGCTGGAAAGCGGTCTTTTCGACGCCGTGCTGAACCAGGATGCGGGCCACGAGGTCAGAAGCGCCATCCGCGTGCTGAAGGCGCGCGCCGACGGCACGCCAGTGATCGCCGCGCAGGAACGCATCCGCATCGACATTTTCATCAGGGACAATCTGCCGTGATGCGGCGGAAACCATAAAGGGAGGATAGACATGTATCTCGGGCTCGACCTCGGGACCTCCGGCCTCAAGGCCATGCTGATCGACGACGCCCAGAGGGTGATCGCGAGCGCCGATGCGCCGCTCACCGTGGAACGTCTTCACCATGGTTGGTCGGAGCAGAACCCCGCAAGCTGGATCGATGCCTGCCGGATCGCCGTCGGCAGGCTCGCCGAACGCCATCCGTCGGAGCTTTCCGCGGTCAAGGGCATTGGCCTTTCCGGCCACATGCATGGCGCCACACTGCTCGATGCGGGGGGCGACGTGCTGCGCCCCTGCATCCTCTGGAACGACACCCGTTCCTATATCGAGGCCGCCCAGCTTGACGACGATCCGCGCTTCCGCGCGATCACCGGCAATATCGTCTTCCCCGGCTTTACCGCGCCGAAACTGGTGTGGGTGAAGAAGAACGAGCTGGACATCTTCGCGAAGGTCGCCAAGGTGCTTCTGCCGAAGGATTATCTCCGCTTCTGGCTGACCGGCGAATACATCTCGGAAATGTCGGATTCGGCCGGCACCTCCTGGCTCGATACCGCAAAGCGCGACTGGTCGGACGAGCTTCTCGCCGCCACCGATCTCACGCGCGCGCAGATGCCGGACCTCGTCGAGGGCTCTGCGGTCGGCGGCACGCTGAAGCAGGCGCTCGCCTCCGAATGGGGCATGACCGGGCCTGTCGTGGTTGCCGGCGGTGCCGGCGACAATGCCGCTTCCGCCTGCGGCATGGGCACGGTTGCCGACGGCGCGGCCTTCGTCTCGCTCGGCACCTCCGGCGTTCTCTTCGCCGCCAACGACCGCTACCGGCCGAAGCCGGAATCGGCCGTCCACGCCTTCTGCCACGCGCTTCCCGGAATCTGGCACCAAATGGGCGTGATCCTGTCGGCCACCGATACGCTGAACTGGTATGCCAAGGTCACCGACAAGACCCCGGCCGAGCTCTCGGCCGAAGTCGGCGACGCGCTGAAGGCGCCGACCGACGTCACCTTCCTGCCCTACCTTTCGGGCGAACGCACGCCGCACAATGACGCCGCCATCCGCGGCGCCTTCATCGGCCTTGCCCATGAAAGCGATCGGCCGGCGATGACCCGCGCCGTCATGGAAGGCGTTGCCTTCGCGCTGCGCGACAATCTCGAAGCGTTGCGTTCGGCCGGCACGGAGCTCTCCCGGATCACCGCCATCGGTGGCGGCTCGCGCTCGCGCTACTGGCTGAAGGCGGTGGCGACCGCGCTGAACCTGCCGATCGACATCCCTGCCGATGGCGATTTCGGCGCGGCTTTCGGTGCAGCTCGCCTCGGCCTTCTGGCCGCGACCAGTGCCGATCCGCTTTCCGTCTGCACCCCGCCGAGGACGGCGGAAACGGTCGAGCCGGACGCCGCCCACATCGCCGCCTTCGAGGATGCCTATCAGCGTTTCCGGGCACTTTACCCGGCGATCAAGTCAGTCGCCGGCCAGTAGGCCGGACAAACAAAACGGCGCGCGAATTGTCGTGAGACAATTTCCGCCTCTGCTAACCGAAATGGGAGTATCTTATGAGCACCGGTTTTTTCGGCGATATCGCCAAGATCAAGTATGAAGGTCCGGACAGCGACAATCCGTTTGCCTTCAAGCATTACAACCCGGACGAGGTCGTCCTCGGCAAGCCGCTGAAGGATCATCTGCGCTTCGCCGTTGCCTACTGGCATTCGCTGGCCTGGGAAGGTGGCGACCCCTTTGGTGGCCGCACCTTCGAGCGGCCGTGGCATGACGGTGGCATGGACAAGGCGAAGATCAAGGCCGATGTCGCCTTCGAACTCTTCACCCTGCTTGGCGCGCCCTACTACTGCTTCCACGACGCCGACGTACGTCCGGAGGGCGCAAACTTCGCCGAAAGCACGAAGAACCTGAACGAGATTGTCGACTACTTCGCCAAGAAGCAGGAAGAGACCGGCATGAAGCTCCTCTGGGGCACGGCCAACCTCTTCACCCACCGCCGCTTCATGTCGGGCGCCTCAACCAATCCCGATCCCGAGGTCTTCGCCTACTCCGCCGCGACCATCAAGACCTGCATGGACGCGACGATGAAGCTCGGCGGCGAGAACTACGTTCTGTGGGGCGGCCGCGAAGGCTACGAGACCCTGCTCAACACCGATATGGGTCGCGAATTCGACCAGATGGCGCGCATGCTGCACATGGTGGTCGAATACAAGCACAAGATCGGGTTCAAGGGCGCCATCCTGGTCGAGCCGAAGCCGCAGGAACCCTCCAAGCACCAGTATGACTACGACGTTGCCACCGTCTACGGTTTCCTGCAGAAGCACGGGCTGGAGAAGGAAGTGAAGATGAACATCGAGCAGGGTCATGCGATCCTGGCCGGTCACACCTTCGAACATGAACTGGCGCTTGCCCGCACGCTCGGCATCTTCGGCTCGATCGATATGAACCGCAACGACTACCAGTCCGGCTGGGATACCGACCAGTTCCCGAACAACGTTCCGGAAATGGCGCTTGCCTATCTCGAAGTGCTGAAGGCCGGCGGCTTCACCACCGGCGGCACCAACTTCGACGCCAAGGTCCGTCGCCAGTCGATCGACCCGGCCGATCTGCTCCATGGTCATATCGGCGGCATGGATGCCTGCGCCCGCGGCCTCAAGGCCGCTGCCCGCATGCTGGAAGACGGCGCCCTGCAGAAGCCGCTCGACGAGCGCTATGCCGGCTGGAACAGCGACGTGGCGAAGAAGATGCTCGCCGGCGAGATGACCCTTTCCGACATCGCCGCCATGGTTGAGAAGGAAGACATCAACCCGCAGCCGAAATCGGGTCGCCAGGAATATCTGGAAAACATCGTCAACAAATACGTCTGAGGACGGGTGCGACGAATGATGGCAACGAGGCCGGGGCACGCAAGCGCCCCGGCCTTCTTTTAGGCACCGTTCCGGGCACGAGATGTCCTGCGAACCGACTTCTGCTAAGATGACTCAGGAGGACGGTTTGATGATGAAGCTGATCATATGTGCCGCATTGTTGGTCGTTGCCGGCGCGCCTTGTTGGGCGCAGCAGGCCACGCGGATTTCCTTTGTTCCGGGCGCCTCCGAGGCGAAGGTCGAAGGCAAGGTTACCGGCCATGACCACAGGGACTATATCGTTGAGGCTCAAGGCGGGCAGGCGATGGTCGTCACTCTCACCGTGACCGGCACCAACGGCAACGGTACCGCCTATTTCAACATCCTTCCCGCCGGGCAGGACTATGGCGGACCCTATGTCGGCAGCACGGATGATGACCGAGAGGCCGATATCACCGTCCCAAGCGATGGCGATTGGACGATCCGCGTCTATCTGATGGGCAATGACCGCGATGCGGGCAAGACCGTCGATTTCCGGCTCCATGTCGGGCTGTCTGAGGAAAATCAGTCGCCGATGGTTGCAGACGAGGATTTTTTCATCGTCAACCTGTCTTCCCCGAGTGGCGTGCTGAATATTCGGGCAATGCCCGGTGTCGATGGAAAGCAGATCGGAACGGTCAAGAACGGATCCGTTCTGCAGAATGTCGGAGGATGCGTGATCCAAGGCGGTGAACAGTGGTGTGCTGTCAGATCGATCGCGGATGATGCTCGCGGCTGGGTTGCCGGCCGATTTTTGCGGGTCCCTGCGCCGGAAGACGGTCAGCCGGCGCGCGACGGCGTTGAGGAGACGTCGCCCGAAAATTGAGCCTGCGTGCGATGCCGGGGCACGCAAGCGCCCCCGGCCCGTCTCTTGCTAAGCCTTCGCCGGTGGCGACGTGCCCGTGGCCCGGGCAAGCCAGAACTCCCGCTGCCCGGCATCGAAAGTCGGGACGATCGTGATCCTGGTGCCGTCGCTGATGCGGCGGCGGAGGCGGTCGGCGCGCGCCGGTTCTGCCCGGAGCACGCCATTTTCCCAAAGCGCCTTCAGCTGCGACCGGGAGATGTCGAGCGCGGATGCGAGCAGACGGTCGAGCCGCTGGCTCACCGGCAGAGGAGCCGACAGAAGGATCTCCACGCGGGTGAAGGCTGGCGCCTCCGACAGCACCGTGCGCTCGATGTCGATTTCGTCGGATTCGTCGATGCGCCGAGTTTTTCGCTGCAGCGCTGCGAGGTTGAACGCCTCGGCCCGCACCCATTCCGGGTCGTTGGCGCGGAGCGCCTCGAGCACGGCGGGGCTGATGTCGCGAACATTCTGCCGTTCGAAGATCGGCCGGTTCCACGTCCTGTCGCACACCGTGCATTTGTAGATCAGCCAGGCGTCGAGCCGGCGGCCGTTGGCGTTGAGGCGAACCTTGCCGCTTGAGCGGAAGGGGCGGGGCTCCCCGCAGCCGCCGCAGATGATCCAGGGTTGCGGTTCGGTGCGGGGCGTTATGGTCCATCGGACCTGAAGTAAGTTGCACATTTCGTCTTGGTCTTCCGTTCGGAAGTCCACCAAGAGGGTGCAGGAGAAAACCCTTCGCGGGCGCGGCATGGCGATGTCAGGGGTGGCTGAAGAGCGCAGGGCAGCGGACTGCCTTTGGCACAGGGGAACAATGCCAGACCGGTCTCTTGCCGCCACCCGATGGACACAGATACACACCGGCAGCCTGTGGCCGCCCAGCAGTACGGGTGAAACTGGGTCGAGACCGGGATTACTTAGGCAAAGTTGACCTCTATGCGCCAATGCTCTTCGGCGGCGTATCTAGCAGATGCGCCGAGCGGCAGCGAGTCCGATCGTGCAAGCGATGGTAGAATCGGCGGAGCTGCGACTATTATGCAACGAGACAGAAATCTGCGTCGTGCCGGGTTTCAGGCTTCGATCAGTCAAGGCCGGTGATGCGTAACGCCCTGCCGTCATCCGCGATGATGGCATCGATCTCCCTCTCCAGCGCGTCGCGATCTTCCGGCCCGCGCAGCATGCGTCCGGCGAGCCTGTCGAACCGTCCGCGGGCGATATCGGCAATCAGGGCCGCAGCTTTCGAGGGGGGAACGTTGATCTTGTCTTCGAAGAGCTGCTGGATACCGGGGAGAAAGGTGCGGCCGGCCTCGGTGTCGAGCTGCATCTCGGTCATCGCCGTGCGCACCAGACCCGGATCGACGGCAAAGGCCAGCACTCCGCCGGGTACGGTCGTGTCGTTCAGGCACTCGGTGAAGCGCATGATGCCGGCCTTGCTTGCGGCATAGCCGGAGCCATGCGGAAAGCTTGTTCCGGTTCCGCCGCCGACAAGATTGACAATGCGCCCGCGTCCCCGTTCCAGCATTGCCGGCGCGACCACCCGGCAGGTGTGGAAACAACCGCGCAGGTTGATCTCGACATCGCCCCACCATTCGTCGGGATCGCATTCCCAGATCGGGCCGAAGGCGCGGAACGAGCCGTGATTGTTGATCATGCAGTCGATCGGACCGAGCTCCGAGACGATTGCCGCAAATCCTGCCTCGACGGCGCTGCGATCGACGAGATCGACCGGATAGGCTCTCGCCTTTCCGCCCTCGCCCTCGATCAGTGCCACGGTCTCCTCGATCTGTGGAGCGCTGCGGGCCAAGACTGCGACGGTCGCGCCGGCGCGGGCCTGGTGCAATGCGATCTCGCGGCCGATGCCGCGTCCGCCACCGGTGACTACGGCAAGTGTTCCCTGAAGATCAGCCATCGTTTCCTCCCTCGACTGGCAGAACCGCCTCTGTCAAAGCCTCAGAAAAGCGCGGCGGTTTCAGAATGTGAGGGGCGCAAGTCTGACCGAGCGGTGAGAGTGGCGCAAGGCCTCACGCCTCCACCTCGACATCCGTCAGCGGGCGGGAGCAGCAGGCGAGGATGTAGCCTTCCTCGATCTCGTCGTCGAGAATGCCGCCATTGTGCTGCATGTCGACCTTGCCGGACTTGCACATGGTGCGGCAGGTGCCGCAGATGCCGCTCTCGCAGGCGGCGGGAATGCGCACGCCGTGCTTTCTGGCGGTCTGCAGGATGGTGAAGCCGGGCTCGGCCTCGACCCGCTTGCCGCTGTCGGCGAACTCGATGACGAGGCGCTTGTCCTCGTCGGGGCTTTCGCCCACGACCACCGTCGGCGGTGGTGCCTCGGGCTTGAAGGTTTCCTGGAAGTAGTTGTTCGCCATGTCGAAATTCGAGCTTTCGAGCGAATCCCGAACCGTCGCCATGAACGGGTCCGGCCCGCAGCAGAACACCCGGCGCTCGAGGAAATCCGGCACCAGAAGGGCGATCTTGGCGCGGTCGATGAACCCCCTCAGGCCCGACCAGAGCTGGGTGCGTTCCAGCTCGGTGACGATGAAGCCGAGGTTGAAGAACGGCATGTAGCGCGCCTTGTACTCCAGCTCCCAGCGGAAGATGATGTCGCTCGGCGAGCGGGCGCAGTGGATGAAGGCGATGTCGGTATCGGGATTGCGATCGCCGAGATCGCGCGTCATCGACATCATCGGCGTGATGCCGGAGCCCGCCGAGATGAACAGGTATTTCTCCGCCGGATGCCGCACATAGGAAAAGTCGCCGAGCGGACCGATCGCCTTCAGCTTCATGCCGGGATGCAGGTTCTCGAACATCCAGCGCGTACCGATACTGTCCTTCTGCGCCTTCACGGTGACGGCGATGGTGAACGGCCGGGTCGGGCTCGAGGAGATGGTGTAGGTCCTGAGGATCGGTTCGGGCCCGACCGGCAGCTCCAGCGTGATGTACTGGCCCGGCAGATAGCGGAACCAGATGTTTTCCTCCTCGGCGCGGAAGGAGAAGGTCATCACGTCCGGCGCTTCCGGCGTCCAGGCCACGCATTCGAGCATATGCTCGCGGCCATTCCACGGCACCATCTCGTCGATATGTCTGAATGGCTGCGCTTTTCTCATGTCAGGCGACGATCGCGAGCGGTTTTCCGGCGTCCGACAGGCGCTCGATGGAGGTGTTGGCATACCATTCGACGAATTGCATCACGCCGCCCTCGTCCTCTTCGCAATAGGGGCCGGGTTCATAGGCCGGCGAGCGGATGCCGCGGGCGTTTTCCTCGACGATCTGGCGGTCCTGGTCGTTGGTAAACGTCCAGACATGGGTCAGCTCCTCCAGGTCGTAATCGATGCCCTCGACCGCATCCTTCGGCACCATCCATGTCGTGGTCACCTCGGTTTCCTCCGGCCCGAGCGGCAGCACGCGGAAGGAAATCGCGTGGTCGCCGAGGAAGTGGTTCCAGGTGGTCGGATAGTGAAACAGCAGCAGCGCGCCGATGCCGGCGGCGGCCGTGTTCGGCCCCATCGGCTTGTTGACGGCGCGCCGGCCGCTCATCGTGTAGCTCTCCGCACCCGGGATCAGCGGCATGCGGGTGATGCGGAACTGGCCGTCGGGGTTCAGGAAGAACCGCGCCTTCAGCCCGGCCGCCTCGCAATGCGCCCAGTGCGCCTGGATCTCCGGATCGTCCATCATGCCTTGAACGCCGGTCACGGAGGCGGCTTCCGGGTAGGTCAGGCAGAGCTCGGGATGGTTTGCCGCGCAGTGATAGCATTCGCGGTTGTTTTCCCAGACAAGCTTCCAGTTGCCCTTCTCCACGATCGAGGATTTGAAGGCGACCTTGGTTTCGCGGATGTTGTGCGGCGCGAGATAGGGCGCGACGGTTTCCCTCAGCGGGCCGATATCGGGCGCAACATCTGCGAGGCAGATGAAGATATAGCCCTCGATGCTCTCGCAATGCACCGGCTTCAGTCCGAACTGCGCCTTGTCGAAGTCCTCGCCCATGTGGCGGACATATTGCAGCGTGCCGTCGAGATCGTAAGTCCACTGGTGATAGGGGCAGACGAGCTTGGCGGTCGTGCCCTTGTCGGAGGTGCAGACGCGCGAGCCGCGATGGCGACAGGAATTGTGCAGCGCACGAATTTCCTTGTCGCGGCCGCGGGTGATGATCACCGAATAATCGCCGACCTGGATGGTCAGATAGTTACCCGGCCGCGGGATCTCGCAGTCATGGGCAACGAACAGCCAGTCGCGATAGTAGAAGTTTTCCATGTCGACCCGGAAATAATCGGGGTCGGTATAAAACGGGCGGGCAAGCGTGAAGCCGTCGCGGCGGTTCTTCAGCTCGTCCAGCATTTTCTGGCGTATCGTCATGGCGGCCTCCGGGGCGAAGACGGGCAATAATCTCCATTTAATCACCGGGGCCTTCACCCCTGCATTCCAATCACGACATCACTTTCGGAAATGACGACACCTTGTCGCAGCCGAGGCAGGTCGGACAACGGTCATTGCAATGCAACCGATTGTTGATAGTATGAAGTGCATACTTGCATATCAGTTTCGAAAATGACCATCGCGAAGCTCTGGGAGGACGACTGCATGGACAAACGAACCAAATCTTTCCGCCATATATTTGCGGGCGCAACGGCGCTTGCGCTTCTGGCCGCCGCAGTACCGGTCATGGCCCAGGGCGTCAGCGCGCCGGATAATTCCGTCTTCAGCATCGAAGGTTACGCCGCCGTGGCCGCAGTCACCGGCGGCGGTGTCTATCCGGAAGACGACCCGCGTTACGTCAAGGTCTCGACGGCCGAAGAATTCCTGGCGGCCCTTGCCAGCATATCGGCTACCGACAACGAACCCTACCGCGTCATCGAGATCACGCAGGATCTCGATCTCGGCTACAACGCCGCCGGCGGCGACGCGACGGCGGAAAAATACCCGTTCTTCAAGGCGCACAATCCGGCCCTTGCCAATCCGCTGCTGATGAAAACCGGCGTTTCGAAGATCAACATCACCGGCTTCGGCGGTCTGACGATCTATTCGAAGACCGGCGTCCGCATTCTCCATGCCGGCTTCAACATCGACGACGGCAACAATCTCGTCATTCGCAACCTCAAGTTCGACGAGTTCTGGGAGTGGGACGAGAAGACCAAGGGCGACTATGACGAAAACGACTGGGATTACATCACCATCGGCAATTCGAAGGATACCTCTGTTGGAGGTGTCTGGATCGATCACTGCACCTTCTACAAGGCCTATGACGGCATCGTCGACATCAAGCGCGGCGCCTCAAACCCGGCAGATACCGGTGCCGATACCCAGAAGGCCAACGGCATCACCATTTCCTGGACCGAAATCCTGCCCGGCAGCGGCAATCCGGATTTCATGAAGGACCAGTTCGACTATCTGGAGGAAAAGCGGGCGGACTTTCCGTTCTATGACTTCCTGCGCTCCTTCATGACGGAAGAACAGATCATGGAAGTCGAAACGCCGGTCAAGAAGGGCCATCTGATCGGCTCGTCGAGCAAGAAGGAAAAGCCCGGTTTCGTCGTGACCCTCGCCCACAATCACTACAAGGACCTGCAGGACCGCATGCCGCGCCTGAGGACCGGCGATGTTCAGGTTTATAACCTCTACGCCGATGTCTCGGATGTGCGCGAAACCATGGTCTGGTTCGACAAGCTGATGGCCGACAATCCCGACAAGGCGGCGCAGCTTTCCGGCGATCCCTACAAGCTGAAGCTCTACACCAACGGCTCGATCTCGACCGAGGGCGGCGCGGTGATGGTGCGCAACAGCGTCTATGAGGGCGTCCAGTGGCCGCTGAAGAACAACCAGTCGGACCCGGACGATCCGAGCTTCACCGGCGCGATCCAGGCATTTGAAACGCGCATGGCGCTGCTTGCGGAGGCGGATGCCGACATCATCCCCGATCCGCAGGGCACCTATGAAAGCGACAACGGCACCGCATGGATATGGTGGCAGGGCGATAGCGGCCTCTCCGGCACGCCGCTCGGGCCGAAGGATGCGCCGCCGATCGACTTTGCCTGGAACAATGGCGAACCGCCGGAACCGGCCAACATGGTCGGCACCGACGAAGTGAAGGACCTCGTCACCACCTATGCGGGGGCCGGCAAGATCGCGTTGACCTCCGACCAGTGGATGAGCGTCGATATCAGGTAACCGGTCAACCTTGTGGCGGCGCGGCCAGCGCCGTCACCTCGATTTCGATCCTGTATTTCGGGTCGATCAGGCCGCATTCCAGCATGGTCGCCACCGGCGGGTCATCGCCGAAGGTTTCGGCAAGGACCGGCCAGCAGGTGGGGAAATCTTGCGCATCCGGGAGATAGTAGGTGACCCGCACGACTTCGGCGAAACCGACGCCGGCCTCGGCGAGTGCCTTTCCGATGGCTTCCAGCGCCGAACGGCACTGGCCGGCGACATCGTCGGGAATGACGGCGCCCTGTGCGGTCGTTCCTGCCACATGGACAAAACCGCCGGCGACCACCGCGCGGCAATAGCCGATCTTCTTTTCGTAGATACCGCCCGAGCTGATCCGCCTGATCGCCATGAGAAAATCCTTTGTTCGCGGGCCCCGTTGTTCTAAACGATTATCGTTCAGGCAAAACGGGAAGACCATGGCGAACATCATCGAAATCGGTCGCGAGGCGGAAGCGCTCAGCGAGGGCCGGGCGCTCATTCTCGGCGGCGAACTGGTCGCGATACCGACGGAAACCGTCTACGGCCTCGCCGCCGACGCGACCCAGCCCGCGGCGATTGCCAAGATCTACGCCGCCAAGGGCCGCCCCGCCTTCAATCCGCTGATCTGCCACATGTCCGACCTCGCAATGGCCGAGCGCTATGCGATCTTCGATCCGCTCGCCCGCCAGCTCGCCGAGGCTTTCTGGCCCGGCCCGCTGACGCTGGTGCTGCCATTGTTCGAAGGCTCCGGCATCGCCTCGGCCGCCACCGCCGGCCTGCCGACCGTTGGCGTGCGCGTGCCGCGCGGCTTTGCCGGCAAGCTAATTGCCGAGGCCGACCGGCCGCTTGCCGCGCCGAGCGCCAACACGTCCGGCCGCATCAGCCCGACGACGGCTCTCCATGTCGAAACCGACCTCGGCGACAAGGTCGGCCTGATCCTCGATGGCGGCCCGTCGCTGGTCGGTGTGGAATCGACGATCCTGAAGGTTGCCGATGGCGTTTTGACATTGTTGCGGCCCGGCGGCATTTCGGCCGAGGCCGTCGAGCGGTTGACCGGCATCATGCCGGAGAGGCCCTTCGGTTTCACCACTATTGAAGCGCCGGGCATGATGGCGTCGCATTATGCGCCGAAGGCGAGCGTGCGTCTCAACGTCACCCACGTCGAACCGGGCGAGGCGCTGGTCCTGTTCGGCGATGCCGCCGTCGATAACGGCGATGTGGCCCGCGTCACCTTCCAGCTCAGCGAGAGCGGCGACCTCGCGGAGGCGGCAAGCCGTCTTTACGATGTGATGATCGCGGCCGATGCCAGCGGCGCCGAAGCGATCGCCTTCACGCCCATTCCCGGCGACGATCTCGGCGAGGCCATCAACGATCGTCTGACCCGCGCCGCCGCCCCGCGCGGCTGACCCCGGAGAGAATTGACCATGACCAGTACCGACCTCATTGCTCGGTTCACCGCGATTGTCGGCAAGCCCTATGCCCTGACCGAGGCCGCCGATATCGAACCCTACCTCACCGAAAACCGCGGTCTTTATCGCGGTGCGACGTCGCTGGTGCTGAAGCCCGGCTCGACCGAAGAGGTCGCCGCGATCATGAAGCTTGCCAGCGAAACCAGGACGCCGGTGGTGCCGGCCGGCGGCCGCACCGGCCATGTCGGTGGTCACGTACCGCGCGAGGCCGGTACCGATATCGTGCTGTCGCTGGAACGGATGGACAAGATTAGGAAGATCGATACCACCGCGAATGTGCTCATTGCCGATGGCGGCGCCATTCTGGCCGATGTGCAGAAGGCGGCGGACGACAACGACCGGCTGTTTCCGCTGTCGCTCGGTTCGGAAGGTTCGGCCCGCATCGGCGGCAATCTGTCGACCAATGCCGGCGGCACGGCGGTGCTGGCTTATGGCTCGACCCGCAATCTCTGCCTCGGCCTCGAAGTGGTGCTGCCGACCGGCGAAATCTGGAACGGGCTCCGCAGCCTGAAGAAGGACAATACCGGCTACGACCTGCGCGACCTCTTCATCGGTGCGGAAGGCACGCTCGGCATCATCACCGGGGCGGTGCTGAAGCTGTTTCCCAAGCCGCGGGGCCATCAGGTGGCCTTTGCCGCGGTCAATTCCCCGGAGCAGGGGCTTGAGCTCTTCACCCTGGCGAGCCAGCGCTGCGCTTCGGCGCTGACCGGCTTCGAGATCATGGCGGGCATGGCCTTCGCCTTCACGCTCAAACATACCGAGGGTGCCCGCGACCCGCTGGCTGAAAAGCACCCGTGGTACACGCTGATTGACATTTCCACGGCCGACAGCCAGCAATCCGCCGACCAGATGATGGAGTCACTGCTCGAAGAGGCCTTCGAGAAGGAGGTCGTGATCGATGCCGTGATCGCCAAGTCGCAGAGCGAGATCGACGAGCTCTGGCACATGCGCAACACCATGTCGGAGGCGCAGAAGCCCGAGGGCGGTTCGATCAAGCACGATGTCTCGGTGCCGGTCTCCGCAATCCCCGCCTTCCTGCACGAGGCGGATGCGGCGGTGACGAAGGCCATTCCCGGCGCCCGCATCTGCGCCTTCGGCCATATCGGCGACGGCAATATCCATTACAACATCTCCCAGCCCGTCGGCGCCGACAAGGCGGAATTCGTTGCCCGCTGGGGCGAGATCAACAGGATCGTGCACGCAATCGTTCTGGCCCATGGCGGCTCGATTTCCGCCGAGCACGGCATCGGCCGGCTGAAGCGCGATGAACTCGCGGAAATCCGCGAGCCCATCGAGATCGACCTGATGCAGCGCATCAAGCACGCCTTCGACCCTGCCGGGATCATGAACCCCGACAAGGTGTTGAAGGTCTAGCCGGCACTGTAAAACATCCCGAACCGTGCGCCGTTTCGAGTATGGTTTGCCCAGAGCACGATGATGGCCAGTACCAGCATGCCGAGATCGGCGACGGGTGCTGCCAGCCAGATGCCGGTTTCGCCGAAGGCGAAGGGCAGGACGAAGATGAACGGTATGGTGAAAAGATAGGTGCGGCCGAGCGAGATCGCGGCCGCATTGGCCGCCTTGCCGATCGCCTGGAAATAGCCGGATAGCACCATCAGCGGACCGGCCAGCACATAGCAAAGCGTGATCAGCCGCACGATCCGGACCGTCTCGGCGATGATCGCCGGATCATCAACGAACAGCGCGCCAAGGGGCGCTGCCGCCAGCATGAAGGTCATCTCGACGATGAAGCCATAGGCAAGGCCGACGCCAAGTCCGACGACCAGCGTTCGGTCGGATCGGGCAAATTGCCCTGCGCCGTAATTGTTTCCCACGATCGACTGGCAGGCGAAATTCAGACCCATCAGTGGCAGAAAGGCGAAGGTGAGCAGCCGCGATGCGATGCCATAGGCGGCGATCGTCACATCGTAATGGCTCTCGCCCCAGAGTTTCACCCCGACGATATAACTTGCCGCCGAAAGGCTGATGCCGATCAGCGCCAGCGACGGCGGCAGGCCGAGCGCCAGAATGCGCGGCCAGGCTTCCGTGATGCGCATGCCTGTGCGCCGCCAGAGCGCCACCCGCGTATGTCCGGATAGGCGGAGCCAGCCAACGACGACGAGCGCCGCGGCTTGCGCGGCAAGCGTGCCGATCGCCGAGCCGGCGACGCCCCAGCCGAGCCAGGCGATGAACAGATAGTTGAAGCCGATATTGGCAAGGGTCACCAGCACGCCGATCACCGCCATCACGCCCGGCTTGCCTTCGGAGCGCAGCGTGTCGCCCTGGATGCCGATCAGGAACTGCAGCGGCGAGCCGAAGATCATCAGCCCGATATAGATCTTTGCCATCGCCGCAAGCCCGGCATCGCCGTTGGAAAGCCCGTCGATGATCCTGACGCCGAGCGTCACATAGAAGACCATCAGCAGCGCCGCGACGATGAAGGCGAGCACCGTTGCCGACTGCACCGCCGACTGGGCCCCGTTATCCTCGCCGGCGCCGAGCCGCCGGGCCAGGATCGAGGCCATGCCGGAAGAGACCAGTGTCGACAAGGCATTGATCGCCATGAAGATCGGAAACACCAGCGTCACGGCGGCAAGCGCCTGCGGGCCGACGTAGACGCCGAGAAAGATGGCGTCAACGACCGTAAACAGGCCGCTGACCAGCATCAAAAGCACGATCGGTGCGGCGGTCTTGAGAAAGAGCGGGCCGACTGGCCCGGAAAGATAGGGATTTTTCCGTCCGGCTTCGGGACTTGCGTTGTCCATCATCGATGTCCTTCATGGACACTCATGGCCGCAGATGGCCTTAGAACGGGGCCCGCATTACCGAAAGCTTCGAGTGTCGTCCGAAAAACGATGAGCGAAGGAGACTGACTTCACCAACGCCATCAGGCGCGCGGGCGGCAGGCGTCAGCAGCCGCGCCGAGATAGCGCCGGAAAAGCGTTGAAGTCAAGCGGTCAGCCTTCCTCGCGGGCCACAGCCCGCCAGCCGATATCGCGACGGCAGAAGCCTTCGGGCCAGTCGATATCCTCGATCAGTTCGTAGGCGCTGGTCTGGGCTTCGGTGACGTTGTGGCCGAGCGCGGTGGCGTTCAGCACGCGGCCGCCATTGGCGACGAGCTTGCCGTCCTTCATTGCCGTGCCGGCATGGAAGGTGCGGGCGGCAACGCTGTTTTCCGGAAGCGCCTTGATTTCGCTGCCCTTCTTGTAGGAACCCGGATAGCCCTTGGTGGCCATCACCACGGTCAGCGCCGTGTCGTCGCTCCAGCTTGCCGAGGCCTCATCGAGCGTGCCGTCGGCTGCAGCTTCCAGCATGTCGAGCAGGTCGCCCTGAAGCCGCATCATCAGCACCTGGCACTCGGGATCGCCGAAGCGGACATTGTATTCGATGAGCTCCGGGCCTTTCTCGGTGATCATCAGACCGGCGAAGAGGACGCCGGAGAAGGGGTGGCCCATCTCCGCCATGCCGCGGATCGTCGGCTCGATGATTTCGGCCATGGTGCGCGCGATCATCGTCTCGTCCATCACGGGGGCGGGCGAATAGGCGCCCATGCCGCCGGTGTTCGGGCCGGTATCGCCGTCGCCGACGGCCTTGTGGTCCTGCGCGGTCGCAAGCGGCAATGCATTCTTGCCGTCGGAAAGGCAGAAGAAGCTTGCCTCCTCTCCGACCAGAAACTCCTCGATCACGACTTCCGCGCCGGCAGCGCCGAAGGTGCCGGCAAAGCAGTCTTCGACCGCGGCGATCGCCTCGTCATGGGTGCGCGCGACGGTGACGCCCTTGCCGGCGGCAAGGCCATCGGCCTTGATCACGATCGGAGCGCCGATCTCGCCGATATAGGCCCGTGCCTCGCCGGCATTGTCGAAGCGGCGATAGGCACCGGTCGGAATGTTGTAGCGGGCGCAGAGATCCTTGGTGAAACCCTTCGACCCTTCGAGCTGGGCGGCCGCTTTCGACGGTCCGAAGACCTTGAGCCCTTCCGCGCGCAGATCGTCGGCAAGCCCGGCGACCAGCGGCGCCTCGGGGCCGACGACGACAAAGTCGATGGCCTTTTCCTTGCAGAAGGCGATGATCGCCGCATGATCGGTGATGTCGAGCGCCAGGCATTCGGCATGCTCGGCCATGCCCGGATTGCCGGGGGCGGCATAAAGCTTCGTCAGACGCGGAGATTGCGAAAGCTTCCAGGCCAGCGCGTGCTCGCGCCCGCCCGAACCGATCAGAAGGACATGCATGGGGTTCGCTCCAGTTGTCACCTGTTGGCGGTTGGGTAAGCAGGCGGACGGCAAAGGTCAAGGCCGGGATGCGTTAACCTGAAGGGCAATATTGTGGAATGGCGTCTCAGGGGGTGGTAAAGCCATTGTTTCGGCGCGTTGAACACATAAATTCGCGTCTCCCGGAATTTTGAAATGGAAAGACCATGGCCGCAGCAGAGCTTCAGATCGCCCGCATCGTCGCAGACGAAATCAAGGCCCGGCCGGATCAGGTGGCCTCGGCGCTCGAACTGCTGGATGGCGGCGCCACCGTGCCTTTCGTCGCGCGTTACCGCAAGGAGGCGACCGGCGGGCTCGATGACGGGCAGCTCCGCACGCTTGCCGAACGCGTCACCTATCTGCGCGAGCTGGAAGCGAGGCGCACGGCGATCACCGAATCGATCACCACCCAGGGCAAGATGACCGACGAGCTTTCGGGCAAGATCGCCGCCGTGACGACCAAGTCGGAGCTCGAAGACCTTTACCTCCCCTATAAGCCGAAGCGCCGCACCCGTGCGATGATTGCCCGCGAAAACGGTCTGCAGCCGCTTGCCGATGCGATTTTCGAGAACCGTTCCGCCGATCCGGAAAAGCTCGCCGAAGCCTATGTGAACGAAAATGTCGCCGACACCCGCGCCGCTCTTGATGGCGCCCGCGATATTCTCTCCGAACAGTTCGCCGAAAACGCCGAGCTTGTCGGACGGCTGCGCCAGTATATGCGCGACAATGCCGTGCTTTACGCGAAGGTGGTTGACGGCAAGGAAGAGGCTGGCGCCAAGTTCTCCGACTACTTCGCCCATTCCGAAAAGTTCGCCACCGCTCCCGGCCACCGCGTGCTTGCCATGCTGCGCGGCTGGAACGAGGAGGTGCTGACGGTCGCCATCGAGGCCGACCGCGACGATCCGGCGCCGGTTAAGCCGGCACAGCGGATGATCGCCCGCTTCTTCGATATCGGTGCAGAGGGCAAGGCCGATGAATTCCTGATGCAAGTTGCCGGCTGGTGCTGGCGGGTGAAGCTTTCCACCTCGCTGTCGCTCGATCTGATGCGGGAAATGCGCGAGCGCGCCGAGGATGAGGCCATTCACGTCTTCGCCCGGAACCTGAAGGACCTGCTGCTCGCCGCCCCCGCAGGTTCGCGCGTCACGCTCGGCCTCGATCCGGGCATCCGCACCGGCGTCAAGGTCGCCGCCGTCGATGGCACCGGCAAGCTTCTCGACACCGCCACGATTTACCCGTTCCAGCCGCGCAATGACGTGCAGGGCGCGATGGCCGTGCTGAAGGCGCTGATCGCCCGCCACAAGGTGTCGCTGATCGCCATCGGCAACGGTACGGCAAGCCGCGAGACCGAGAAACTCGTCGCCGACGTGTTGAAGGCGGTTCCCGAACCGAAGCCGATGAAGGTCGTGGTCTCGGAGGCCGGAGCCTCTGTCTATTCGGCCTCGGAGACGGCGGCGAAGGAATTTCCGGAGCTTGACGTTTCGCTGCGCGGCGCCGTGTCGATCGCGCGTCGCCTGCAGGACCCACTCGCCGAACTGGTGAAGATCGAGCCGAAATCGATCGGCGTCGGCCAGTACCAGCACGATGTCGACCAGTTCAAGCTGTCGCGCTCGCTCGATGCCGTGGTCGAGGATGCGGTGAACGGCGTCGGGGTCGACCTCAACACCGCCTCCGTTCCGCTTCTGGCGCGGGTCTCCGGCCTCGGGCCGTCGCTGGCGGAATCGATCGTGATCCACCGCGATGCCAATGGTGCCTTCAAAAGCCGCAAGGAACTGCTGAAGGTCGCTCGACTTGGGCCGCGCGCGTTTGAACAATGCGCTGGCTTTCTCCGTATTCGCGATGGCGCCGAGCCGCTTGATTCCTCGGCCGTTCATCCGGAAGCCTATGATGTCGCAAAGAAGATCGTTGCCGCCTGCGGTCGGGATCTGCGCGCCCTCATGGGCGACAGCGCCGCGCTGAAGGCGGTCGATCCGCGCGCCTTCGTCGATGAGCGTTTCGGCCTGCCGACCGTGCGCGACATCCTGTCGGAACTTGAAAAGCCCGGCCGCGATCCGCGCCCGGAGTTCAAGACCGCGAGCTTTGCCGACGGCATTGACGTGATCTCCGACCTGAAGCCCGGCATGGTGCTGGAAGGCACCGTCACCAATGTCGCCGCCTTCGGTGCCTTTGTCGATATCGGCGTGCATCAGGACGGCCTGGTCCACGTCTCCCAGCTTGCCGATCGTTTCGTGAAAGATCCGCATGAGATCGTGAAGGCCGGCGATGTGGTGAAGGTCCGCGTCGTCGATGTCGACGTCAAGCGCAAGCGCATCGGCCTGTCGATGCGAAAGGACGATGGCGCGCCGCCGGCCCGCGGGCCGCGCAATAACGACCGGCCTCGCAATAATGACCGCGGCGGCAAGCAGCAGAGCCCGGGCGCGTTCGGCGCGGCGCTGGCGGATGCGATGCGCCGGAAGTAATGATCTTCGGCCCCTGCGGCGAACCTGGACTGACTGGCGGCCGTTGTGATTCGTTTGCGCTGTCGCGCTCGCGAAGCATACATTTGGGCGTCAGACGCAGCGGGGCACAGTTGCAATTCCCACTTTGACCGCAATTCGGTGCCTGCGCCGTCCGCAACCTGTGGGCGCTACGGGATGCTGACCGGGCGGCGGGCTGGGGCGGTCTAGTCCGCTGAAACAGCATCAGAATTGACAAGACGCGCGCGCCTGCCGGGGCTATCCCTGTTGGCGCAATTAAAAATTGCACGGATTTTTCATGAGCGATAGAACTGTCGGTTGAGTGCGTTGCAGGGCGCTACGGCTGCCTTGTTTCTTCCGTGAAATTGACTAATGTCCGACACATAATACATGACAACAGCAGATATTCGGAGGTCAGGATGGCGTCTCCGCTACCAAGCCTAATCGACAAAATCATCAAAATTGGAAATCTGAAAGTCCATTGGTCCTCCGGCGGGGCAACCACCTATGGCGACGGCAGTGGTCCCCCGGTCGCCGTGCGGTTCACCGACCAGGAAGCCGAAAAGCTGCTCGCGACCGATCCGGCGCTGACGCTCGGCGAAATGTACATGCAGGGCCGCTTCGTGATGGTGGAGGGTGACATCTATGATTTCCTCTCGATCGTCCGCAAGAACACACTGCATTCGGTCTTCTCGCCGTGGATGGCGATGCGGCTGTTCTGGCGCATCGGCCTGGCGCAGCTGCAGACGCGCCTGCCGATCAACAAGAACCGCAAGAACGTTTCCCACCACTACGACCTGACGCCCGAGCTGTTCAGCCTGTTCCTCGATGACGACTGGCAGTATTCCTGCGCCTATTTCGAACCGGCCGACATTTCGCTCGACGAGGCGCAGCTTGCCAAGAAGCGTCACATCGCGGCCAAGCTGCTTTTGAACGAGGGTCAGCGGGTGCTCGAGATCGGCTCCGGCTGGGGCGGCTTGAGCCTCTATCTCGCCGAAATGGCGGGTGTCGACTGTACCGGCATCACGCTGTCGCACGAGCAGCACGCGATTTCGAACAAGCGCGCCGAACAGCGCGGCGTTTCCGACAGGGTCCGCTTCGAGCTGCAGGACTACCGGACGATGAAGGCGAAGCCGTTCGATCGCATCGTCTCCGTCGGCATGTTCGAGCATGTCGGCACCGGCCGCTACCAGAACTTCTTCGACAAGTGTTTCGAGCTTCTCGATGATGACGGTGTCATGCTGCTGCATTCGATCGGCCGTGATGTCGCCGGTCACAACATGACCAACCCTTTCATCGAGAAGTATATTTTCCCGGGCGGCTACATTCCCGCGCTTTCCGAGGTGCTGCCGGCGGTGGAGAAGTCGGGCCTTCTGGTGCGCGACATCGAGATCCTGCAGATGCATTATGCCTATACGCTCAGGGCGTGGCGCGAACGCTTCGTCGCCCGCAGGGAAGAGGCGATCAAGCTTTATGACGAGAATTTCTTCCGCATGTGGGAGTTCTATCTCGCCGGCTCCGAGATGGCGTTCGAGTGGGACAAGATGTTCATCTTCCAGATGCAGCTCTCCAAGAGCCAGTTTGCCACGCCGAACAACCGTCGTTATATGTTCCCCGCGGAAGACCGGCTCAAGGAAAAGGAAGCGACGCGCGCGCCCCTCGAGCCCATTCCCTTCAAGTAGCTTGGGACGGCTTCGGCCGGGATGACGGATGAGCAATCTCAGCGATGATAACGGTCGCGTCTTTGACGCACCGTCGGACAATTTCGTCTACCGGCTGCTGCCGCCTGGTCTCTGGCCCTATGCCCAGCTTGCGCGCTGGGACAGGCCGATCGGCTGGCAGCTTCTGATGTGGCCGTGTTTCTGGTCGGCGGCGATGGCGGCTGCCGTCACAGCGGAAGCCAATGCCTTCCGGCCCGGCCAGTTCATCGCCCATCTGTTCTTGTTCTGGATCGGTGCGGTTGCCATGCGCGGCGCCGGCTGCACCTATAACGACCTCGTCGATCATGAGATCGACTCAAAGGTGGCGCGGACACGTTCGCGGCCGCTTCCGTCAGGCCGGGTCACGCGGCGGCAGGCGAAGATCTTCATTCTTCTGCAGGCGCTGACCGGGCTTGTCGTGCTGCTCTGTTTCAATCTTTTCACGATCGTACTGGCCATCGCCTCGCTGGCAATCGTGGCGCTCTATCCCTTTGCCAAGCGGTTCACCGACTGGCCGCAATTCGTGCTGGGGCTGGCATTTTCCTGGGGAGCGCTGGTCGGGTGGTCTGCGGTCTTCGGCAGCCTTTCGGCGCCGGCGTTGCTCGTCTATGTCGCCGCGGTGCTCTGGACCATCGGTTACGACACGATCTATGCGCATCAGGACAAGGAGGATGACGCCCTGATCGGCGTTCGTTCGACGGCGCGTCTTTTCGGCGACAACACGCTGCCCTTCCTGATCTTCTTCTACGGCGCCATGCTGGCTCTGATGGCGGTCGCCTTCCATCTTGCCGGACTCGGCTGGCCGGCCTTTGCCGGGCTTGTCGGCGGCGGCGGCATTCTCGCCTGGCAGCTTGTCGTGCTCGACATCAATGACGGCGATCAGTGCAAGCGGCTGTTTCTGGCCAATCACCCCGTCGGCATGGCGATCTTTGCCGGGCTTGTCGTCGCGATCTTCCTCGGTTGACGCGGGGCCGGTTTCAGGCGGCGATCGCCTTGCCCTTTACCGTCATCGCAACGCCAAGGCTTGCGCCTTCGAGCTGAACGGAAAACCGCGGCGTGGCGCGGGTTGCCTTGCGGCGGCGCGGGCCGGTGTCGTCGTTTGCGGCAACGACCTGGTGCGGTTTGGCATCCACGGTGCGGGCAACGCCGTCGGCTTCCACCATCAGCATCGGAATGTCGTACATCGTCGACCAGTTCTGCCAGTCGGCCACAATGTCGCTGAGATTGTGGGCGACGAGCAGCGGAATGCACATTTCCGGATCGGCGTGGTGCAGTTCGAGCGTTACCGTGATGCCGCCGTCGGCATGGGCCATGGCACGGGCCGCAACGCCCTTGAAGGCGCGCCCCGGAAGGGCAATCGAGAAGGGAAGGTTGCTGCTCGGCAGGTTGCGCCGGACAACGGCGCCGCGCTGGTCGAGCTTGACGCCGATGCGGGTATCATCGGCACCCTTCCCCGAGCCTTTGGCGACGTAGGAGAATTTCTGCGGGAACTGGGCGGGATCGATTCTCAGAACCGTTTCCTGCTCCCCCATCCTTGCCTGCGAATTCGTCATCTTGATCACCCTTTGGTTCACTGCCGTTTGCCGGCGCTTTTTCCGCGAACTTTTCCGTTCGTCTGAGGAGGATCATAGGCGAGGTTCTTACCAGCCGCCTTAACAAGCACGGTTAAGAAATTCCCACCCCGCCGAATGGTTATCAAAATCCGATTTGGCAGGGTTGAGAGAGAATGAACGCGGTGATGACCTTATGTTAACCGCGTCGCGGGCCGCCGCTGGTCTCGCGCACCACCAAGGTTACCGGCGACAGATGCCGTTCGGGCGGGCGTTCGCCGGTTTCGATCCAGGCCAGCATGGTTGCGGCGGCATCGCGGCCGAAGGCACCGATGTCGCAATGGACGGAGGAGAGCTTGGGAAAGGCCAGCGCGCATTCCTCGATATCGTCGAAGCCGATCAGCGCGATGTCGCGGCCGACGGCAATGCCGGCCTCGGCAAAGCCGGAGATCATGCCGAGCGCCACCAGATCGTTGAAACAGAGCACGGCATCGATCCCCTGGCGGTCGCGGGCAAGCTTCAGCGCCGCGTCGCGGCCGAAGGCGCGGGTCGGCCGGCCGAGCAGGGTCACGGGGGCGCCGGCTCCGAGCACTTCGCGATAGCCGGCCATGCGCTCATGGGTGACCGCGCGGTCCGGCAGGCCGCCGACGAAGGCGATTTTTTGCGCGCCGGATGCGGCGAGGTGGCGGGCGGCCGCAAGACTGCCGGCCTCATAGTCGAGCGAGGCGAACGGAAAGCGGGCGGTATCGTCGCTGGCCATGCGCAGCACCTGCAGCGCCGGAAGCCCGGCCCGCGCAATTCGCTCGAACACCATGCCGTCATCGCCGTAGGCCGGCGAAAGGATCAGTGCCGAGACGCCGTGTTCGACCATCGATGCGATCACCTGCGCCTGGATGGCGGTATCCTCGTCGGTGTTGGCGATCACGGTCGCAAAGCCGTGCTCGGCGAAGGTCATCTGGGCGCTGGCGGCGAATTCGGCAAAGAAGGGATTGCGCAGATCGTTGATGACAAGGCCGATCAGCCCGGCTTCCGCCCCGCGCAGGTTTGCCGCCGTGCGATTGTAGACATAGTTCAGGTCCTGCATCGATTGCTCGACGCGCGCGCGGGTCGCCTTCTTCACCAGCGGCGAGTTCTGCAGCACGAGCGAGACCGTCGACTTGGAGACCCCCGCATGGCGGGCCACATCGATGATCGTCGGTCGTTTCGCCATGTCCGGTCCTTTTGCGTCTAGCGGCGTGTGTTTGGCGTCTTGCTGCCGGTCTGCCGACAATGTCTCCCTTGTGCGTCATGCTCGGGCTTGACCCGAGGATCCATGCGACACGGAAAACGCTGCCTGGATCCTCGGGTCAAGCCCGAGGATGACACGGAAGAAAGGTAAATCCCATCAAAGCCGAAGCCTGTTTCATGCCTCCTGCGTCGGGTCTTCGCAAGCCCTCACAAACCATGCTCACGGCCGATCATGTCGGCAGCCTTTTCGCCGATCATGATGGCGGCGGCGTTGGTGTTGGAGGAAATCAGCGTTGGCATGATCGAGGCGTCGACGATACGCAGGTTCTGAATGCCGTTGAACTTCAGTTCGGGATCGACGACGGCGCGGTCGTTGCTTCCCATGCGGCAAGTGCCGGCGGGGTGGTGGTCGGTCTTGGCGTGGCGGCAGGCATAGGCGAAATAGTCGTCATCCGTCTTCACCTCCGGTCCCGGCAGCATTTCGCGCTTGATAAACGGCTGCAGCGCCTCCTGGTGCATGATCTCCTGCGCCAGTTTCAGACCCCTGATCGACATTTCGCGGTCATGCAGATCGGCCCAATAGTTCGGGTCAATCAGCGGTGCATCAGCGGGGTTGGCCGATTTCAGCCGCACGGAACCGCGCGAGCGCGGCCTGAGATAGGCGGAATTCAGCGTCACGCCGGGGTTCTGCATCTTTTCCACGCCGGCCTCGATGCCGGAGCCGAGGCCGAGATGGAACTGGATGTCGGGCGAGCGCGCGCCCTCTTCGGCGTACCAGAAGCCACCGGTCTCGAACAGGCTGGAGGCGACCGGGCCCCTGCGGGTCATCAGATATTGCAGCCCGGCAACTGCCGACCAGAATGGCTCGGCATATTTGTCATAGGTGAAATCGCCGGCGCATTCGAGGATGGTGAAGAGGTCGAGATGGTCCTGCAGGTTTTCACCGATCTCCGGATGATCGAAGACCGCCTCGATGCCGGCCGCGCGCAGATGCTCGGCCGGTCCGATGCCCGACAGCATCAGAAGCCGCGGCGAGCCGATCGCACCCGATGACAGCAGCACCTCGCGGGACGCCGTCAGCATTTCGCCCCCGGCAAGCTCCACGCCGGTGGCGCGGCCGCCATTGATGCGGATGCGGCGGGTCTCGACGCCGGTGCGGATGGTGAGGTTCTTGCGGTGGCGGGCCGGTCCGAGATAGGCCTTCGCAGCGGATGAGCGCCGGGCATTCTTCTGGGTGAGTTGGTAATAGCCGACACCGTCCTGGCTTTCGCCGGTCATATCCGGATTGAAGGGAATACCGAGCTCCTGCGCGGCGCGGAAATAGGCCTCGCAGATCGGCAGCGGTGCGGCCGGCTTCGAAACGCCGAGCGGGCCGCCCTTGCCGTGATATTCGTTGTCGAACGTGTCGTTGTCCTCGGCCTTGCGGAAGAACGGCAGCACGTCGTCATAACCCCAGCCTGTGCAGCCCATCTGCCGCCATTCGTCGTAATCGAGCCGGTTGCCGCGGGTGTAGATCTGGGCGTTGATGGTCGAGCCGCCGCCGATGACCTTTGCCTGGGTATAGCGGATCACCATGTCGTTCATGTGCTTTTGCGGCACGGTGTGCCAGCCCCAACTGCCGATGCCCTTGGTCATCTTCGCAAAACCAGCCGGCAGGGTATAGAACGGATGCCGGTCGCTTCCGCCGGCTTCGAGCAGCAGCACCTGGACCTCCGGGTTTTCCGAAAGCCGCGCCGCGAGCACGGATCCCGCCGAGCCGCCGCCGACGATAATGAAATCATAGGCCATTGATGCAGTCCTCCCGAAGGCGGATTTAGCACAAGTTTAGGAACGTTCCAAATATAATCTGCGGGCAAGTCCGGCCTTTGCCGTCGCGCCCCGCCTGGGGTGATTTCTCAATCCGGCTTCAGAAGATAGCGGGCGGCGTCTTCGTCGGTGATCAGAGCGTTGATCTTGCCGCCCCGGACGGCCGCACGGATGGCGCGGTGCTTGCGTTTGCCGCGGGCGAGGCCATAGACGAAGGTGTCTTCCCGGGCGGGCAGCGGGATACTGGCGACACGGGCGTTGATCGGGTGATCGAGCAATTCGCCATTGTCATCGAAGATCCAGCCGCAGATCTCGCCGGCCGCACCAGCCGCCAGCAATTCGGCCATTTCATCCGCGTTCAGGAAGCCATCGACCAGCAGCGGCGCATGGTCCCCGAGCTCGCCGATGCCGACGAAGGTGGCATCCGCCTTGGCGCCAAGCTCCAGCGTCGGCTTTACCAGCGGCTGGGCATGAAACAGGCTGCGCTCCTCCGGCGTGGAGACCAGCACCGGCAGCGGCATCGGGAAATGACGGGCATTGATGGCGTCGGCCATCAGGAAGATGACGTTGTAATAGGCCGCAGACCCATCCGGACTGATATTGCCGGTCAGCGAAACGATGCGGTGCTGCGGGCATTCCAGCGCCGGCAGTTGCTCGACGGCGGCGCGCAACGTGCGGCCCGTGCCCATGGCGAGCACGGTCGGCTCCGAGCGCTTCAGCCAGCGCTCGATCTCGGCTGCGCCCTCCTCGGCAATGCCCGCGACGGAGCTGTCGGAGCTCGGATCGCTCGGCACCACCACCACCTGTCTCAGTCCGTAGGTCTCCTGCAGCGCGGTCGACAGCGCCAGGCACTCGGCGATCGGATGGTCGAGGCGCACCTTGATCAGGCGTTCGGACATGGCAAGCGAAACGAGG
This sequence comes from Martelella endophytica, assembly GCF_000960975.1. Classification (NCBI taxonomy): domain Bacteria; kingdom Pseudomonadati; phylum Pseudomonadota; class Alphaproteobacteria; order Hyphomicrobiales; family Aurantimonadaceae; genus Martelella; species Martelella endophytica. The sequence continues at coordinate 1,222,094 of NZ_CP010803.1, forward strand.
CGCTGGGCGCTCTGGCGGGAGATGCCCATGGCTGCGGCGATTTCGTCCTGGGTACGGCCGGCGACATAATAGAGCCATCCGGCCCGTGCCGCCTCGTCCAGTCGCGCTATGTTGCCGCTTTTGCGTGCCAAACCGTCCTCCCGCTGCTTTCAGGGAGAATAGCCTCGACAGATGGCCCCTGCCAAGTCGCACTGATGCCGGTGTGGCGATTGCCGACAGGAAAGCACGATCGCGTGCGCGGGAAAAGTCGTGGACCCGCGCGGCGGCACGGGGTTAAGCTTGCACCATCCGCATCCGTCCGGAGGCGGTAAATACCTGGAGGAAAGCATGACCAAACGCATTGTCTTCACCGGCGGCAGCGGCAAGGCCGGCCGCGAGGTGATCCCCTATCTGCTCGACAAGGGCTACGAGATCCTCAATCTCGACCTGCAACCCTTCGACCATCCGGGCGTCAACACCATCGTCACCGACCTCACAGATAGCGGCGAGGTATTCAACGCTCTATCGATGCACTTCGGTTTCGAAGGCTATGAAACCGGCAAGGGCCCGGCGCCGCTCGATGCCGTCGTCCATTTCGCCGCCGTGCCGCGCGTGCTGCTGAAGCCGGACAACGCCACGTTCGAAAACAATGTCGTTTCGACCTACAATGTCATCGAGGCCGCGGTGAAGCTCGGCATCCGCAAGGTGATCATCGCCTCCAGTGAGACCACCTACGGCGTTTGTTTCGCCGAGGGCGACAAGGATTTTGCGTCGTTTCCGCTGGAAGAAGACTACGATGTCGATCCGATGGACAGCTACGGCCTTTCCAAGGTCTGCAACGAGAAGACGGCCCGCGCCTTCGCCATGCGCTACGGCGCCGATATCTATGCGTTGAGGATCGGCAATGTCATCTCGCCGGAAGACTACAAGAAATTTCCGGCCTTCCTCGCCGATCCGCCATCGCGCAAGCGCAATGCCTGGAGCTATATCGATGCCCGCGATCTCGGCCAGATCGTCGATCTGTGCATCGGCAAGGATGGCCTTGGCTTCCAGGTGTTCAACGCCACCAACGACACCATCACCGCCAACGAGCCGACCGCTCCCTTCCTCGCCAAATACGCACCGAATTCGCCGATCACCCGCGAACTCGGCGAATACGAGGCGCCGCTGTCAAACCGCAAGATCCGCGAGGTTCTGGGCTTTCGCGAAGAGCACGACTGGCGGAAATATGTGAAGCAGGGGTGAGGCGGGCACCACGGAAAGACAATCTCTCCCATGAGGGCGGGGCCATCGAACATGGTCTTCCCGCATAGCCCACAAATCCTCTCGCCCCGGAGGGGAGAGATGTCGCGACAGCGACAGTGAGGGGGGAGCATCTCATCACGGACACCCTGACAGTATCTGAGATGCTGCTCCACCCTCACTGCCCCTTTCGGGGCATCTCTCCCGCGAGCGGGAGAGAGTATTGGGAGCAGGCAGCCACACCATATGCGATGGCCCCGCCCTCAAGGCGGGAGATCGTGGGCGGCCTGCGACCGAAAAGCCTCAGCCGGAAATCTTCGAGAAATCCGCCACGGTACCCGTCGCCTCGCGGATCATCGCCAGCAGCGCCAGACGGTTGGCGCGCACGGCTTCGTCCTCGGCGTTGACCAGCACGTCTTCGAAGAACTGGTCGACCGGGGCGCGAAGGGCGGCAAGCGCCTCCATGGCGGCGAAGTAGTCTTCCTTTGCAGAGGCTGCCTTCGCCTTGTCCTCGGCTTCCAGAATGGCGGCGTGGAGCGCCTTTTCGGCCTCCAGCTCGAACAGCACCGGATCGACCGTCTCGGCGACCCTGGTCTTCTTCTTTTCTTCCGCGGCGAGTAGCTGGCTCGCCCGCTTTTCGCCGGCGAGCAGGTTCTGGCCGTCCTCGCTGTCGAGGAACTTCGTCAGCGCCTCGACCCGGCGGGCGACGACTTCGAGATCGTCGGCATCGGCCGAAAGCACCGCATCGATCAGGTCGTGCCGCGCGCCCAAGTCGCGGAGGTAGACCTTGAAGCGGTCGTGGAAGAAGGAGAGCAGGTCGCGGTCGTCGAAGACCGACAGCAGCGGCAGGCGCACGCCGCGCTCCAGAATGATCCGAATCACGCCAAGGGCGGCACGGCGCAACGCATAGGGGTCGCCGGAGCCGGTGGGCTTTTCGTCGATCGACCAGAAGCCGGTCAGCGTGTCGAGCTTGTCGGCAAGCGCCACCGTCAGCGAGACCTTGCCGCGCGGCACGACATCGGAGGGGCCGAGGGGCTTGTAGTGCTCCTCGATGGCGGCCGCGACATCCTCGCTCTCGCCCTGGAGGATCGCGTATTTGCGGCCCATCGCGCCCTGAAGCTCGGGGAATTCGCCGACGGCCTCTGTGCGAAGATCGGCCTTGGCGAGCATCGCCGCGCGATCAACCTCGGCCGGATCGGCGCCGACAATCGGTGCGAGTTTTGCGGCAAGCGCCCGGATGCGGGCGACGCGTTCGCCCTGGCTGCCGAGCTTGGCGTGGAAGGTGACGTTCAGCGCGTCGAGCTTGGCCATGCGCTGGTCGAGCGGCTTCTTCAGGTCGAGGCCGAATTTTTCCGCCGAAGCCCGCAGCGTGGCGAGGTCGGGCAGGTCGCGCTGGTCGATATGCCAGAAGTGCAGCGCATCGGAGAGACGCGCGCGCACGACCTTGCCATTGCCGTAGCGGATTTCCTTGCCGCCGTCGGTGGCGGCGATGTTGGCAACCAGGATGAACTTGTTGGTGAGGCTGTCCTCGCCATGCTTCCTGACAACGAAGCATTTCTGGTTGGTCTTGATCGTCAGGCGGATGATTTCGTCCGGTATTTCGAGGAAGGCTTCCTCGAATTCGCCGAGCAGCACCTGCGGATATTCGACAAGGCCGGCAACCTCGTCCAGAAGCCCCTCGTCCTCGACCACGTCGAGCCCGTTGGCAAAGGCGAGATTGGCGGCGTCATCGCGGATGATGTCCTTGCGGCGCTCGGCGTCGAGCACGACCGAGGCCTTTTCCAGCCCGGCGGCGTAATCGGAGAAGCGCCTGACCGTGAAGGCGTCCGGCGCGTGGAAACGGTGGCCATAGGTGACGTTGGAGGCGGTGATGTCGTCGATCTCGAAATCGATGACCCGCGTTTCCTCGATTTCCGTGCCGAAGGTGCAGACGATCGACTGCAGCGGCCTGACCCAGCGCAAAGCGCCCGGCTCCGACGAAGCCGCGCCCCAGCGCATCGACTTCGGCCACGGGAAATTGCGGATGATGCCGGGCATCACGTCGCGGATGATCTCTTCGGCGTCACGACCGGGCTTCTCGATGATGGCGACGTAGAAATCGCCCTTCTTCGGGTCCGACTGAACCTTCGCCTCGGAAATATCGGAAAGCCCCGCGCCGCGCAGAAAGCCTTCGACCGCCTTTTCCGGCGCGCCAACGCGCGGACCCTTGCGCTCTTCGCGGACATCGGCGGAGCGCGCCGTCAGGCCGTGGATGTCGAGCGTGAGGCGGCGCGGCGTGAAATACTCGCGCGCGCCCTCATAGGTCAGACCCGCATCGACCAGCGCATCGGTGACGCGCTTCTTCAGTTCGCCGGCCGCCTGGCGCTGCATGCGGGCCGGGATTTCCTCGGAGCGAAGTTCAAGCAACAAATCAGGCATGTGTGGACTCCGCCGCCCGCATGGATTTCATCATTCTGCTCGTCCTCGCGCTGGCGCGCTGCGGTCGCGCGGGCTGGGCCGGAATTTCCTCGGAGCGAAGTTCAAGCAAAAGGTCTGGCATCGGGTCGGGCTTCTATCATTGTCAGGAACTTGGTGACGGCGTGTTAGCAAGCTCCGCGAAAAAAGTCATCCGGCAATCCCCGTTTTCGCGCTGCCGCCGGAGAAGAACCGCATTAGCGCCCGCAAATCACCGGAATTAGCGGCAAGTCTGGGGCAAACCGAAGGAGACTCCTCGCTTGACCACACTGTCCGTCCTGCCCCTGATCCTGATATCCGGCGCCTTCGCCAATGTCGCCCTTGCGGGGCCGGAACTGCCCGAGGGGCGCTATCGCAGCGACTGCACGCCGATCGGCAAGGATGGCCGCCATGGCTTCATCGCCGAGGTGACGATCACCGGCCGCTCGCTTGCGGCAAGCGCGCAGAACTACGCCCACAACGACTGCGACATCCCGACGGTCCGGGTTTCCTATGAGGGCACGATTGCCGAAGTCGAGCAGGATGGCGGAGAGCGGTTCGACTTCGTCCAGGAAACCGGGCCGTTCGACTATGCGCTGCTATCCGATGACATCACCGCCTACTACAACAACAACAGCGATACGGCCGGCTGCGGCATCGACGACTGGCAGACGGATGTGCCGCGCAATGTCGCGGGCCGCATCTGCGCGCCGTTTTCATTTCCCGCGGAAGGCACCTTGCTGAAGGACAGCCTCTGGATCCATGACGACGGCATTGCCTTCGGATACCTGCCCACGGACTGGTCAATTCACGAGGCCTATCCGCAAGGCCCCTCCGTCATTCACTTCCTGCGCGTGGGCGACTGAGCGGCTACCAGCCGCCACCACCGCCGCCGCCGCCACCGCCGCCGGAAAAGCCGCCACCGGAGGAGAAGCCGGAGGAGGAGGAGCTCTGTGTCGGCAGTGATGACGACATCGTCGAGGCCATGGACGAGGAGAAGCTGCCGATATCGCGGGCGAGGCTGTCATGGCTGAAGGTGCCGTAGTACCAGTAGGGCGAGTAGTAGCCGACCGTGCCGGCGGCGACGGCCGTTGCCAGCCACTTGTCGAAGGTCTGAGACCACGGCTTTTCGACACCGAGGGCCACGGCATAGGGCAGCAGCGTCTCGAAGTGCTGCGGCGACATTTCCGGTGCGCCGGCCATGTTCATGCGGTTGGCTTCGGCAAGCGTCAGATACTGCTTCAGCCCGGCAATCTCGTCCATCTTCTTGCGACCCGTCGGTGTCGGCGCGCCCATCAGGAAGAAGAACATCACGTTGATCAGAATGATGCCGCCGACAGAGGCGATCACCGCCCAGTCCTGTCCATCAAGCTGGGAGCTGAACAGCGTGATGGCGATGCCGCCGACCGCATGGACCAGGAAAAATCCGCCAACGCCGATCATGAAAAGCTTGTAGAGCGCCGAGGTGATGCCGTGTCCGCGGCGCGTGAACGACTGGGCAAAGATCGAGCCGAACACGCCGATGAAGATCGACATGAAGACCGAGACCAGCACTGCCGGCACCACGGCCGCTGAAAAGGCCCCGAAGACAAGAAGCGCCACCATAGCGACAATGGAAAGCGCGACACCGCCGAATGTGTAGCCGGCATTGGAAACGAAGAAATCGCCACGGTGCTCACTGGTGATCGCCGAGGTGAAGGCGCTGGCCATGGCCGAGACCTTGGAGCCATGCGCCTTGTCGACCACGAACACGCCGCCTTGATCGTCAACCGCCTTCAGGAGTGCCTTCTGGCCGGGCGGGAGCGTTGGGTCGAACGGCTTGTCGGTGCGCTTGAGCGTCATGCCCTTCTTCGGCTCATCGATGACGAGGTAACCCTTGACGGCAAGGTCGATGGCGGTGGCGGCAATCGCATCGAAACGATGCGAGCCGAAACCCTGATGCTCGACATAGGCGACAAGCGCCGGCGACAGCCCTTCCGGCGGCTCCCACCGCGGCACGATAACGCCCGGTTTCGGATCACGGCCGACCCTGCGCCAGGAGAGGAAGTAGAAGGCAAAGACCAGAATGAGACCGCCGAATCCGATGAAGTAATTGCGGTAGTCGGAAAGAAACCAGCGGGCGCTGTCGGTGGATGACGGCGCGTCGATTGCACCTTTCGGCACGGCAATGACGACGGAAAGCCCCTCTTCGGGGCCGAGCGGCGCGGTGGTCTGAAAGGTCACCACATTGCCGTTCGTTGCCTCACGGGCGTTCTGCTCGCGTGAACCGTAGGCTCCGGTGTAGAAGGCGGTTTGCGTCGGCGCCACCCCGTCCGGAAGCGTGATCGTCGCTGTCGCCTGTTCGATCGGGAAGGCCCAGAAATTGCCGGTGGCGTTCCAGTAGACCTCGTCGTGGTCGTCGAAATAGCGAACCTGCCGGTCGGTCTCGTAGGTGAGCTGATAGGTGTGGTCGCCCGGCGGAAGCATCGTGTCGGAGGAACCGATATAGATGCGGATGCCGTTGGTGATGCTCTCGGTATGGTGGTCGACTGGCTGGCCGTCGAGCGTCACGGCCTTCAGGTCAAAGGTGACATCGCCCGTGCGGCCGTCATCCGTCGTGAACCGCAATGGAAAGTCGCGAAAGATTCCGCGCCGGATCTGGTTACCCTCCGCATGCACGTCGATGGTCTCGGTGACATCGTAGACACCGGATTTTTCGACGGTGACGTCGGAGGTGAATCTGTTGATGACCTCGGCTGCGTGGACGGGGGCGGCGAGGAGGAGCGTTGTGAGGAGCACGGCGATGCCGCGCGCCATCCGATCGAGGCGAGTCAGTAGCATGCAGTCTCGGGGCTTGCTCCCAATACTCTCTCCCGCTGGCGGGAGAGATGCCCCGAAAGGGGCAGTGAGGGTGAAGCAGCTTTTCAGTTTTGTGAGGGCTTTCGTGATGAGGTTCTCGCCCCTCACTGTCGCTTTCGCGACATCTCTCCCCTCCGGGGCGAGAAGACCGGGGGGCTCTGCGGAAAGGTCAAGCGCGATCCTGCCCTCAAGGGGGGAGATTGATGGGTGTGCCGCGCGAAACCACGAGACCGACCGCATGACGAAACCCCGCAAAGCTGACATTGTCGGTTTTGCTGTCGCCATGATGCTTCTCCTCAGGTTTCGTATTTGACGCCAAGCGATGCCAGCGCGTCCCAGTAGCCGGGATAGGTCTTGCCGACGCAGAGCGGGTCGAGAATGGTGATGCCGGAAATCTTCAGGCCGGCGAGCGCAAAGCTCATCGCAATCCGATGATCGGCGAAAGTGTCGATTTCGGCGGGCAGGTGCTGGCCGGCAAGGGCCGGATCGGAATGGACGATCAGATCGTCGCCGTCTTCCTCGGCAAGACCTGCGCGAATGGCGTTGAGGCCGAGGGAGAGCGCGCGGGTGCGGTCGCATTCCTTGACGCGCAGGTTCTCGATGCCGGTGAAGCGCACAGGCGTCTCGTTGAAGGCGGCGAGCACGGCGAGCGTCGGCACGGCGTCCTGCATCTGGCTGCCGTCGATTTCAGCCGGCATATGCGGGAAGGCGGCCATTACGGCATGGGCCTTCGCATCCGGCTGGGTGAATTTTTCGGCCGGCGTGCCGATGTCGATCTTCCCGCCCGTCAGAAGCTCGGCGGCCCAGAGGTAGGTGGCGGCGGAGGCGTCGGGTTCGATGTGGAAATCGGTGGCCTGATAGTGGCCCGGCTGCACCTCCCAGGTCGCATCATCCACCTGCTTCGCGGTGGCGCCGAAGGCGGCCATGGCATCGAGCGTCAGCGTGATATAGCCGCGCGCGCCGATTTCGGTGCCGGTCAGCGCGATGGTCACCGGGGCGGGGGCGAGGGGAGCCGCCATCAGCAGCGCGGAGACATACTGGCTGGAAAGACCGGCGTCGATCTCGACACGGCCGGTGCCGAAGCGGCCGTTGCCGGTGATCGTCACCGGCGGGCAGCCGGTCGGGGCCTCCGCCGAAATGCCCAGACGCTGCAGGGCTTCGACCAGCGGGCCGATCGGGCGCTTGCGCATATGCTCGTCGCCATCGACGATGACGGTGCCGTCGACGCTCGCCGCGGCCGCCGTCAGAAACCGGGTCGCGGTGCCCGCATTGCCGAGAAAGAGCGGACCGGAGGGTGCTTCGAGCCGGCCGGCGCCGGTGACCACAAAGCTGGTCTCGTCAGGCTCCTCGACGGTGACGCCCATCGCCCGCAGGGCGTTTGCCATGTGCTTGGTATCGGCGCTTTTCAGCGCGCCGGTCAGCCGGCTCGTGCCCTTGGCAAGGCCGGCGAGCAGCAGCGCCCGGTTGGTGATCGACTTCGATCCGGGCGGGCTGACATGGCCCTCAAGCGCGTGGCCGGGCGGGACGACGGTGAGCTTTTCCATCTGGGATGCAACTTTCATCAGGGCCGCAACGCGGCGGTCACTCAGAACGAAACCTCGGGCACGGCACGGTCGCCGGGTTCCTCGATCTCGAAATAATCGCGCTTCTGGAACCCGAACTGGCCGGCAATGATGTTGCTCGGGAAGCTTTCGACCTTGATGTTGAGATCGCGGGCAGCGCCGTTGTAATAGCGCCGGGCCATCTGGATCTCGCTCTCGGTCTTTTCGAGTGAGGCCTGAAGGTCCGCGAAATTCTGGTTGGCCTTGAGATCGGGATAGGCTTCAGAAAGAGCAAACAGCCGGCCGAGCGCCTGGGTCAACTCGCCTTCCGCCTGAGCGCGTCCCGCCACATCATTGGTGGCGACGCTCTGGGCCTTGTTGCGCTTTTCGACAACCTCTTCCAGCGTGCCGCGTTCGTGGCTCGCATAGCCCTTCACGGTTTCCACCAGATTGGGGATCAGGTCGGCGCGGCGTTTGAGCTGCACGTCGATCCCGGACCACGCCTCTTCCGCCGTCTGGCGGGCGCGCACGAGGGCGTTGTAGAGCGAGATGACGAAGCCGGCGATGGCTCCGATGATGACGATGAGAACGATCAAGGTGATCATGCGCATTCCTCCCCGGTCTGGTCGCTCGGTGGCCGGGCTGCCTTCAGGCCGCCCTGGCTTCAAAGCCCCCGGCATCGGTCAGAAGATAGGCCTCGCCACAGGCTTTGGCCAGTGTGCGCACCCTCAGGATATAGCTCTGCCGCTCGGTCACGGAAATCACGCCACGGGCATCGAGCAGGTTGAAGATGTGCGAGGCCTTGATGCACTGGTCGTAGGCCGGGAACACGCATTTGTGCAGCATGCCGGGCTCTGCCGGCGAACCGGCTTCCAGCAGCGCCTTGCACTCGGCTTCCGCGTCGAGAAAGTGCCGGTGCAGCATCTCGGTGTTGGCATATTCAAAATTGTGGCGCGAATATTCCTGCTCGGTCTGCAGGAAGACGTCGCCATAAGTGACCTTCTCGTCGCCGTCGCGGCCGTTGAAATTGAGGTCGTAGACGCTGTCGACGCCCTGCACATACATGGCGATGCGCTCCAACCCATAGGTCAGTTCGCCGGCGACTGGGGCGCATTCGATGCCGCAGACCTGCTGGAAATAGGTGAACTGCGAGACTTCCATGCCGTCGCACCAGCATTCCCAGCCGAGACCCCAGGAGCCCGTCGTCGGGTTTTCCCAGTCGTCTTCGACAAAGCGCACGTCATGCAGCAGCGGATCGAGGCCGATCGCCTTCAGCGAGCCGAGATAGAGCTCCTGCAGGTCCGGCGGCGAGGGCTTCAGCAGCACCTGGTACTGGTAGTAGTGCTGCAGGCGGTTCGGGTTTTCGCCATAGCGGCCGTCGGCCGGGCGGCGCGAAGGCTGCACATAGGCAACATTCCAGCGCTTCGGCCCGAGCGCCCTCAGCGTCGTCGAGGGATGCAGCGTACCGGCGCCCACTTCCATGTCGTAAGGCTGCAGGATGGCGCAGCCCTTGTCGGCCCAGTAGGCCTGCAACGTCAGGATAAGCCCCTGAAAGGAGCGGGTCGGGTGCATATGGGGCGGTATCGTCGCTTCGGGCATGGCACTTTGTCTTCATTGAAGGGCTAGCGCTGAGTGCCACGGAAGCGCCAAGGGGTCAAGCCGATGGCCCCGATATGGAAAGACCCGGCGCCGTCCGGAACGGGCCGAGTCCTTTGAGTCCGATCGATCGCCAACGGCAATGAGGTTAGCGGTTGATACGGGCCTGACCGTGGGCGTTATAGTGTTCGCCAACGATGTCGATCTGCTCGAGCGCTTTCCGGATGGCACCGAGGTCGTCGGCAGTCAGGGCGACGCTCGCGCCGCCGGGGCTGCTGACGTTCAGCACCTGTACTATTCGGCCGGCGTTGTCAGTGGCCGGAATTCGTCCTTGGTCGGCGTCATCAGGCTGACCACGTAGATCGCGATGAATGCGGCGATGAAGCCGGGGATGATCTCGTAGACGCCGGGGCCGCCGAGGAAGCTCGAGCCCCAGCCGAGCGCGATCCAGATGATGACGGTGAGCGCGCCGACAACGAGGCCGGCGACGGCACCCGCGCCGGACATGCCGCGCCATGTCAGCGACAGGATGATCAGCGGCCCGAAGGCGGCGCCGAAACCGGCCCAGGCATTGGAGACGAGGCCGAGCACCTTGGAGTCCGGGTTCTTTGCGATGATCGCGGCGACGATCGCCACCAGCAGCACGAAGGCACGGCCGACATTGACGATCTCGCGCTCGCTGGCATGGCGGCGCAGGAACAGGCGGTAGAAGTCCTCCGTCAGCGAGGAGGAGGCGACCAGAAGCTGGCTCGAAATCGTGCTCATGATCGCCGCCAGCAGGGCGGCCAGCAGGAAGCCGGTGATCAGCGGAATGAACAGCGTGTTGGCAAGCACGATGAAGATGGTTTCCGGATCGGCGACATTGATATTGTTGCCGACCACATAGGAGCGGCCGAAAATGCCGACGCCGACAGCGCCGGCCAGGGAAATGATCATCCATGTCATGCCGATATTGCGTGCCTTCGGCACGTCGGCGACGCTCCTGACCGCCATGAAGCGGACGATGATGTGCGGCTGGCCGAAATAGCCGAGCCCCCAGGCAACGGCCGAGAGCCAGCCGATGACAGTGAGGCCGTGGAACATCGACAGGAAGTTCGGGTCGACGCTGAACATGCGCTCGGCGGTGACGTCGAGGCCGCCGGCCCGGAAGACGACGACGAGCGGCATCACGACCAGTGCCAGCATCATGATGCAGCCCTGCACGAAATCCGTCAGGCTGACGGCGAGAAAGCCACCGACCATGGTGTAGATCAGCACGATGCCGAGGGTCAGGTAGATGCCGGTCTGGTAGGCGCTGGTGTCGCCGATATGGATGAGGTCGGGAAAGGCCGTGTTGAATAGCTTGCCGCCCGCCACCAGGCCGGAGGCGGTGTAGACGGCGAAGAAGACGACGATGACGATCGCCGAAACGCTGCGTAGCGTCAGTGCCTTGCTCGGAAAGCGTTTCGACAGGAAGGCCGGGATGGTCAGCGAATTGTCATAGCGCTCGGTCTGCTCGCGCAGGCGCGGCGCGACGATCACCCAGTTGAAGAAGGCGCCAATGACGAGCCCGATGCCGATCCAGCTTTGCGTCAGGCCAGAAACAAACAAGGCGCCGGGCAGGCCCATCAAGAGCCAGCCGCTCATGTCGGAGGCGCCGGCGGAGAGCGCCGCGACCGCCGGGGAAAGCTGGCGGCCGCCGAGCATGTATTCCTCGGAGTTCGAGGTCGATTTTCGCCAGGCATACAAGCCGATGGCGAGCATCAGGACAAAATAAAGGGTGAGGCTGATCGTCACTCCGAGGTTCATGCAGGCACTCCTTGGCTTGGCGCGGCACAAACGGGATGCCCCGGCCGGTCGCGCGTTTCAAACTGCTGGAGCGGAGATCCTCGACAAAGCGCGGCGCCCCAGCATTCCTCCCAGGGAATGCGCGGAAGCCACCGCGTATTCCGTTTTCCGGGGAGCTGCATCGCCAGGGCGACGGAAAATCCGCGACCCGCGCGGGCGCACGTCAACAACTCCGGGCAATCGGCACGCATCTCATGCGCGTGTATCGCCGTTCACGCGGAAAGTGTAACACTTTGATGAAAGAAGCGGCAAGCGTGTTGGCGAATGTCAAGTTGCAAAGAGGCGGAATGGGGGAACCCAGGCGCACGAAGTGCGGGCACCTGATGATCAAAGCCCCGACGAAGGAGAGCCTCCCAGGAAGACATTGTCGACCGGAAACGCAACAGATCAAGCCAATTTTGTTCGGGAAGCTGGCGGTGGATAGTCGACTGGCTGTGGCCGAAAACTAGTCGGCCTGCTTGACGCGGTATTCGCCGCTCACCGGGTCCTGGACCAGCGTGCCGTTGGCGCCGTTCTTCTGCTCGGCGCGCTTCTGCTCGCTGCGGGCGGTGAGTGTTTCCGCATCCGCAATGAACTTGCGGTAGAGCGCGTATCCGCCACCGGCTATGGCTGCAAGAAAAAGAAGACGTCCCATTGAAGGCCCCTGGAGCGTTTCGCCGTCCGGCAGAAGCACCGAAACAGGCGAAGATGCGTCAAAATGAATCTACAAGCCGTAACGCGCCCATAATGCGCGCTCCTCCGCCGTTTCCGCAAGTCCCGAGGCAAGCCCGGATGCGATTTCGGTGGCCGAAATGCTGCCGAAAATGCCGGGTTTGGCACGGCCCAGCATCGATGTCGGACCGGTCACCAGTTTCAGCTCGACCTTGTCGCCATAGCGCGTCTTCAGCGTCGTCAGCATGTCGCCAACGCCATCGACAAGGCCACGTTCAAGCCCGGAAAGCCCGCTCCAGAACAGGCCGGAGAAAAGCTCCGGATCGTCAGCGAGCTTGGCGCCGCGCCGTTCCTTCACCATGGCGATGAACACCTGATGGATTTCCTGCTGCAGGCCCTTCAGGAATTCGATGTCCTTTTCCTTTTCCGGCTGGAATGGATCGAGCATCACCTTGTTCTCGCCGGCGGTGTAGACGCGCCGCTCGACACCGATCTTGCGGATCATCTCGGTGAAGCCGAAGCCGCCGGAAACGACGCCGATCGAGCCGACGATCGAGGTCGGATCGACGAAGATTTCGTCACCGGCCAGCGCGATCATGTAGCCGCCCGATGCCGCGACATCCTCGACGAAGATCAGCACGCGCTTGCGCTTTTCCTCGGCGAGCGAGCGGATGCGTTGGTAGATCAACCGGGATTGCACCGGCGAGCCACCCGGCGAATTGAGCGCAATCGCCACACACGGCGCATCCTTGATCGAAAACGCCTTTTCAAGCGCAGGGGCAACGGCGGCAAGGTTGAGATTGCGGCGGCCGGGGGAATTGGAGGCCATGATGGTGCCGGAAAGCCGGACGACCGGGATGACGGTCCTTTCCTTGCGGAACCTCTTCGGGACGAACCCCTGAACCAGCTTTTTCACCGTTTCCTCCAAAACAAACCTCTCGGAGAACCCGATGTATGCCGAAACCCACGCGAAACAAGGGTTTTACCGCAAAGTTTTGGTGGAGCGGCGATAGGCGGCGCGGCCGTTGTTGAGGTCGTCGACTTCAGGCAGGAAGGCGTGGCCATCGGGCCCATGCATGAAAAGCGGCGCGCGCAGCTCCAGGCGGGCGCGCGAACCCTTGATGGCGCTCGTGAGGATGCGAAAGGCGTTTTCGCCGGCGCGGGCATGGACGGGGGTGATTTCCAGCCCGCCGAAGCGGTTGCCGCAGGCGGCGATGATCTCGGCAAGCGATTGCGGACGGGCAATCAGGGAAAGCTGGCCGCCGGGTTTCAGGATCGCGCCTGCGGTGCGGATCCAGGCTTCGAACAGGCCGTCCTCCATAGCATGCGCAACTTCCCTTAGGGCATCCGGCGTGCGCCGGTCGCGCGTGGCGTTGAAGGGCGGGTTCATGATGACGTGGTCGAAGCTGTCATCGGCGAGGCCGGCGGCATTGCGGGCCGCTCCCTTCAGCGTCACGTCAGCCTCGAACACCCGGACGCGGCCGGCAAGACGGGCGTTTTCGGCAAGCGCCAGCGACCTTTCGGCAAAGCCTGCCATTTCCGTGGAAATCTCGAACAGGCTGACCTCCGCCGCCTCGAGGCGCGCGGCGACGGCAAGCCCGGCCGCTCCGGCCCCGGCGCCGAGATCGGCGACCCTGACCACACCTTTCGCGTCGACCATCGAGGCCAGCAGCATCGCATCCATGCCGGCGCGGTGGCCGCGGCCCTTCGGCTGGACGAGGTGGAAGCCGCCGCGATGAAAGGCGTCGATGGTTTCTTCGGCGAGGGCGGCGCTCATTCCGGCTCGAGTTCCTTGCCGAGCCCGGCCTCGGTCAGAAGCGTGCGGGCCTCGTCCTCGCGCTCGCTCTCGACCATCAGCCGACGCGGCAGCAGGCCGAGCGAGCCTTCCATCACGCTCATGTCGCGATCGGCGACGAAATGGTGGATGCCGGCATCTTTCAGCAGGCTTTCGGCGAGGCCGAGAACCACCGCATCATTGGTGCGCATCAGGTTGACGAGGGACATGGTTCTCTCCGGAATTCATTGAAAAGGAACAATTTGCCTCTTGTCGCCCCTGCCCGCGCTCCCTATTCTCGGGCAGGATTATCAACAGGAGCGCGTTGTCTTGGGCGCCGTTACACCGCTAGCAAAAGAGAACAAACCAACCGGCTCGGTCAAGCCCATCGTTGACCTGACCCGGGCGGACATGGAGCGCGTCAATCAGCTCATACTGTCCAAGGCGGGTTCGGATGTCCAGATGATACCGGAGGTCGCCAACCACCTGATTTCCTCCGGCGGCAAGCGGCTCCGGCCAATGCTGACGCTCGCGACCGCCGCCATGTTCGGCTATCGCGGCGAACATCACGTCAGGCTCGCCACCAGCGTCGAATTCATGCACACCGCCACCCTGCTGCACGACGATGTCGTCGATGAGAGCGATCTGAGGCGCGGCAAGTCCAGCGCCCGGATGATTTGGGGCAACCAGGCGAGCGTCCTCGTCGGCGATTTCCTGCTCGGCCAGGCGTTCCGGATGATGGTCGAGACCGGCTCGATGCAGGCGCTCAAGGTGCTTTCCGATGCTGCCGCCGTCATTGCCGAAGGCGAAGTCTTCCAGCTCGCCGTCTCCAAGAAGATGGAGACGACCGAGGACGATTACATAGCGGTCATCCGTGGCAAGACGGCCGAGCTTTTTGCCGCCGCGGCCGAAGTCGGCCCGATCATCGCCGGCGCTGCGGATGCCGACAGGGTCGCGTTGCGCGACTACGGCATGGCGCTCGGCCTTGCCTTCCAGCTCGTCGATGACGTGCTCGATTATGGTGGCTCCAGCGCCGATCTCGGCAAGAATGTCGGTGACGATTTCCGCGAGGGCAAGGTGACGATGCCGGTCATCCTCGCCTATCAGCGCGGCAACGAGATCGAACGGGCCTTCTGGCGCAATGCCATCGAGGATGGCGTCAATGATGATGCCGCCCTTGAAAAGGCCCGGATGCTGATCGAAAAGCACGACGCGCTGGGTGATTCGATCGCTCGCGCGCTTGCCTATGGCGAGGCCGCCCGTGCGGCGCTTTCGCCGCTGCCGATGTCGCCGGCCCGGCATGCGCTCGAGGAAGTCGTCGATTTCTGCATCGCGCGAATCAGTTGACGGCAGCTTCGCCGCTGCCGAAGAAAGGTCCTGCATGACAACGACGAGCCCCCTGAAAAGCCGTCTGCGGCGCGCGTTTTTTGCCGCCGCCCTGCTGCTTCCGCTGCCTGCCCTTGCCGATGGCGGACCCGTGCCCGGTTTCGATCCCGCCAGTGCCAGGACCTTCGCAGGCGCAGTGCTTGCCGGCCAGATTGCCGCCGGTCAGAGTGATCTCGATACCGCGATCGCCTATTTCCGCCGGGCTCTGCAATATTCGCCGGATGATGTCGGCGCCAACGACCAGCTTTTCATCGCCCTCGTCTTCAACAGCGACCTGCAGGGTGCTGCGGCGCAAGCGGACAAGACCTCCGACAACCCGCAGCTCGTCTCCCTGCGCAACATTGCGCTTGGCCTCTCCGCCCTTTCCAGTGGCGATTATGATGATGCGATCACCCGGTTCGATACGTTCGGCGGCAGCGATCTCGACCAGCTCGTTGCCGAACTGCTGAAGGCCTGGGCACAGGTCGGCAAGGGCGATACCGATGCTGCGCTCGAGAC
This sequence comes from Martelella endophytica, assembly GCF_000960975.1. Taxonomy (NCBI): domain Bacteria; kingdom Pseudomonadati; phylum Pseudomonadota; class Alphaproteobacteria; order Hyphomicrobiales; family Aurantimonadaceae; genus Martelella; species Martelella endophytica. Next base: position 1,237,859 of record NZ_CP010803.1, read on the forward strand.
CATCGATGCGCTCGAGGGGCCGCCCTGGTACAATCTCTTTGCCAATGACAATGCCGGCGCGATCGCGCTGATCGCCGGCGATACGGAGCGGGCCCGCACCTATCTCAACAATGCGCTTTCCGATCGGCAGGGCGGCGTTGCCGCGCCGGATACGATGCTGCGCACAGTGATTGCCCTTGCCGGGCTGGAGCAGAAGGCGGGCAATACCCGCAAGGCGCTCGACACGATTTCGGTTGCCGAGACCTACGGCCTGAACGACGCCGTGCTCGATCCGCTGAGGGCTGCCGTTGAAGCCGGCGAGCCGATCGATGGCGCACCGGAGACGGCGACCGAAGGGGCGGCCGGCGTGCTGTTCGAAATCGCCGCAGCGCTGAACCAGGGCGGACCCGACGAGGTCGTCGCGCTTTATCTGGCGCTGGCCTCGGCGCTGGCGCCCAACGAGCCGGACATCCTCTATTCGCTCGGAACGGTGGCCGCCGCCAACAAGAAGCCGGAGCAGGCGCTCGCCTATTTCGCCCGGGTTCCGGAAGGCTCGCCGCAGTTTCATCTGGCCGAGCTGCAGCAGGGTCTGCTGCTGGCCGATCTCGGTCAGCCGGACGAGGCACGCGAGCATCTGGAATCGCTCGTTGAGGCCATGCCGGATGACCGCCGCGCCTATCTCGCGCTCGCTGCCATCCTCTCCGGCGAGAAACAGTTCCAGGAGATGGCGGATGTGCTCGACAAGGCCGTCGACGTCATCGGTCCGGTGCCGAAGCCGGAGGACTGGAGTATCTTCTATCGCCGCGGCATCGCCTATGAGCGGCTGAAGGAATGGGACAAGGCTGAACCGAATTTCTTCAAGGCGCTCGATCTCTATCCCGATCAGCCGCAGGTGCTGAACTATCTCGGCTATTCGTGGATCGACCAGGGCATCAATCTTGAGGATGGCCTCGACCTGATCAAGCAGGCGGTCGATCAGCGGCCGGACGATGGCTATATCGTCGATTCGCTCGGCTGGGCCTATTACCGGCTCGGACGCTATGACGACGCCGTCACCGAGCTGGAGCGGGCCGTCGAGCTCGACACCGCCGATCCGACGATCAACGATCACCTCGGCGATGCCTATTGGCAGGTGGGGCGCAAGCTCGAAGCCATCTACCAGTGGAACAAGGCGCTGGCCTCCGAGCCTGAAGCGGACCTCGTCCCCGGCATCCGCGACAAGCTTGCCAACGGCCTGACGGCGGAGAACCAGAAGGACGATGCCACCCCGGTTGCCAAGGCTGCCGAGGGAGACGGAGACGCCGTCAAGACGCCGTGACAGTCCACGAATTCGCCCCGGCGAAGGTCAATCTGGCCCTGCATGTCACCGGGCGCCGCGACGATGGCTATCATCTGCTCGATACGTTGGTGACCTTCGCCTCGATCGGCGACCGGCTGACCTTCGAAAGCGCCGATGCCGACGGCTTTTCGCTGTCCGGTCGATTCGCCGGCCCGCTGCCCCGCGATGACGATGCGATCACCGGCAATCTGGTGCTGAAGGCCCGCAATCTGCTGCGGCTTCTGGCGCGGGAGACCGGCCAGGCGTCGGATCCGGTTCACATCCACCTCGAAAAGAACCTGCCGCCGGCCTCAGGCATTGGCGGCGGCTCGGCGGATGCTGCGGCGACGCTGCGCGGGCTGTGCCGGCTCTGGTCGCTCGACTGTTCCTCCGACACGCTGCAGCGGCTCGGCCTCTCTCTTGGCGCCGATGTGCCGATGTGTCTTGAAAGCCGGCCGCTGACGGCGCGGGGGATCGGCGAGGATATCCGCATTGCCGCAGGTCTGCCGGCGCTTTCGCTGGTGCTCGTCAATCCTTTGGTGCCGGTCTCCACGCCTACGATCTTTGCTGCGCTCGAAAGCCGGCACAATCCGCCGCTCGGGGCGCTGCCGGAAACGGCCGGCGGCTGGATGGCGCTGATTGCGGCAAGCCGCAACGACCTGCAGCCGGCCGCCTGTCAGGCCGAACCGGTGATCGGCGATGTCCTTGCCGCGCTTTCGGCCGCGGGTGCGACAATCGCCCGCATGTCGGGCTCGGGAGCGACATGTTTCGGCCTTTTCGCTGACATGAATCATGCAGAGATTGCGGCCGCCACCATTGCCGGGGCCCATCCGGACTGGTTTGTTGCCGCAAGCAGCACCGTTTCAGGAGATGAAAGATGATCGAACGTTCCTTCATTCCCGTCCGCTTTGCCGTTCTCACCGTATCCGACAGCCGCACGCTCGCCGATGATCGCTCGGGCGAAACGCTGAAGGCGCGCATCGAGAAGGCCGGCCATATCCTCGCCGACCGCCAGATCGTCGGCGACGACCGCGAGGAGATCGCCGCCGTCGTTTCCCGGTGGTGCGGCGAGGCCGACATCGATGTCGTGCTGACGACGGGCGGCACGGGATTTACCGGGCGGGATGTGACGCCGGAAGCGATCGAACCGCTGTTCGAAAAGCGGATGGACGGGTTTTCCGCGGTCTTCCACCGGATCTCGTTCGAGAAGATCGGGACCTCGACAGTGCAGTCGCGGGCGACCGCCGGCCTGTTCAACCAGACCTTCATCTTCGTGCTGCCGGGCTCGCCGGGCGCCTGCAAGGACGCCTGGGACGGCATCCTCGAAAAGCAGTTCGACTATCGCCACATGCCGTGCAATTTCGTGGAGATCATGCCGCGACTGGACGAGCATCTGCGCCGGCGCGCCTGAGCGACTGTCGCTAGAGCATTTCCGGTGAAAACCGGATCGTCGAAAATGCTCCATCCATTTGTCTTTGCGCGCGTGCGGACGGAACCGGTACCCACTTTCCCGGACGCGCTCTAGACCCGCATCATCACCCGTGCCGGCACGAGCTCGCAGCTGAGACGCCGAGTGACCATACGCCCGGCCAGCGTGAAGGGCGAGGGGCCGCTTGCCGCCGCGCGCTCCCGCGCCGCCGCCTTCGGCATGATCAGGCCCACTTCGAGCGGGCAGCGGCGTGAAAACAACCGGTTCCAGAATGGCATGCGGTGGTGGCGCGAGCAGGAGAACCGGGCCGGCCGGCTGTCGGTCGCGATATGCTCGGACACCGCTTCGACCCAGCCCGTGAGCGGCCTTGCGCCGGGCTCGAGCACCATGATCCAGTCACCCCGCGTCTCCGCGATCACCTGTTCAAGATTCCAGCTTCGGAAATAGCGGCAGCCAGCTGCTTCCGCGACCCGTTCGCTGCCATCGGCAGAGCCGTGGTCCAACACAATGACATCGCTGACAAGCCCCTCGACCGCACCCGTGACCAGTGCGGAAAGCGAATGGGCAAGCTCGGCTTCGTTGTTATCGCATTCGATGATGACGCTCAGCATGTCCCTACATATGCAGAGCATGGCTAGCTTGCCAAGCATCACGGTTAATGTTCTTGATTTGTTCTCGTTCGTGGGCTATAGATTCCTCAGGATTGTTGTTGGAAAGCCCTGGCGACGGGGCCGGCAACCATGGCGGCCGGGCCGCCGGGAGATCAACATGGACGACGTCTTCAATATTCTGTCCGACGGTGTCGGCCCGCAGCCGGTCCATTTCGAAACCGTCGAGAAGGACCGCCGGCGCGGCCGCGCGGCGACGGCCAATCCGGACGGTCGTTTCGAGCCGCTCGCGCGCGCGCGTTTCGACGACGGCTGGGCGATGGACGAGGAGCTGCCGCCGCTTGCGACCGAGGTGCAGGTGGAGAAGGTGAAGTCGATCATCACCCGCAACACCTCGCCGGATGTGCCGTTCGAGCGCTCGGTCAACCCTTATCGCGGCTGCGAGCATGGCTGCATCTATTGTTTCGCGCGGCCGAGCCACGGTTTCATGGGGCTTTCGGCCGGGCTCGACTTCGAGACCAGGCTGTTTGCCAAGCCGGATGCCGCCCGCCAGCTCGCCCGCGAGCTGTCGAAGCCCGGTTACCATGCGAAGACGATCGCGATCGGCACCAATACCGATCCGTATCAGCCGGTCGAGAAAGACTGGCGGATCATGCGGCAGGTGCTGGAAGTGCTCGCCGACGCCAATCATCCCGTTGCCATCACCACCAAGTCGGCGCTGGTGCTGCGCGATCTCGACATCCTTTCCGCGATGGCGGAGAAGCGGCTGGTGAAGGTGACCATGTCGGTGACGACGCTCGATCGCAAGCTTGCCCGGGCCATGGAACCGCGTGCTGCGACGCCGCCGCGCCGGCTGGAGACAATCAGGGCGTTGAGCGAGGCCGGCGTTCCGGTCGGCATTTCGCTGGCGCCGGTCATTCCGGCGCTGAACGATCATGAAATGGAGCGGATCCTCGACAGCGGCAAGGCGGCGGGTGCCACCGAGGCGAGCTATATCCTGCTGCGTCTGCCGCTCGAAGTGGCGCCGCTGTTCAAGGATTGGCTGCTGGAGCATCATCCAGAGCGCTATCGTCATGTGATGAGCCTGATCCGCTCGATGCGCGGCGGCAAGGACTATGATGCCGAATTCGGCAAGCGGATGAAGGGCAGCGGTCCCTATGCCTGGCAGCTGGCACGCCGTTTCGAAATCGCCGTCAAGCGGCTCGGGCTGATGCGGCGCTCGGTGGCGCTGCGCGACGATCTGTTCGTCTCGCCGGACAGCGGCGGCACCCAGCTCAACCTCTTCTGAAACCTGCATTTTCAGTTGCCTTACCGGCCGGCTTCCCTGGCCCGCCGAAGAAGTCCCCTTGCCGCCAACCATAAGGGGACTTGCAGGAGATCGGAAGGCTGTGCGAAATGACATCATGTCTTTGAGCGCGCCTTCCGATTCTCCTCTCCTGTTCGACCTTGCGCCGCAGGGCCCGGACTTTTCGATGGAGCTTGCCGCCCGCGGGCGCGGCCTCTGGCCGGTGGCCGGCTGCGATGAGGCCGGTCGTGGTCCGCTCGCCGGTCCGGTTGTCGCGGCGGCGGTGATCCTCGATCCCGATCGCATTCCGGACGGCCTGAACGATTCCAAGAAACTTTCGGCAAAACGGCGGGCCGAGCTGTTCGATCTGATCATGGAGCATGCATCGATCTCGGTCGCTTCCAGCGGTCCGGCCCTGATCGACCGCATCAACATCCTGGCGGCAAGCCTCGATGCGATGCGCCGTGCCGTCATGGGGCTCTGCGTCCCGCCGGCACTGGTGCTGACCGACGGCCGGGACCGGCCGCCGAACATCGCCTGCCGCGCCGACGCCGTGATCAAGGGGGATGCGCGCTCGTTGTCGATCGCTGCAGCGTCGATCGTCGCCAAGGTCACGCGCGACCGGATGATGGCCGCCGCCGGCACGCTCTATCCGGCCTACGGCTTCGACATCCATTCCGGCTATGGCACTGCCCGTCACCTGACGGCGATTAGCGAGGCGGGCCCATGCCCGCTGCATCGCAGGAGCTTCCGCCCGATCCGCGAGCTTTGATGAAAAGCCACGGCCCGCAGGCACGAAATCTATCGGAAAAATCGGGGAAATTTGATGGTCGGAGTGGCGTGATTCGAACACGCGACCCCCTCGTCCCGAACGAGGTGCGCTACCAGACTGCGCTACACTCCGTGACCAGCGGCTGCTCTATAAAACAGCCCGCCCGGTTCGGCAAGCGTTCAGTTGAAATTTTTTGTCGGTGGCTCGGTGTCCCGCCACAGCCGTGGGGTCAGCCCCGAAATAGACAGTTGCAAACCGGCTCCCCTCAAGCACAATGAGCCGCGGGCGATCGTCTGCTACGACGGCAGGTGGAACTTTCATGACGGTTGCACGTTTGTATTGGGCTGGGGTGTTTCCTCGGCAACAGACATTTTCTCGGTGCCCCCGGGCGCCTTGTAGTCAGAGACGGAGCGCTGTTATCGGCCGCTCCCAAATGCAGTCAGGCGCGGCCGGTGGACGCGCAAAAAAGTGGGACAAACCGTATTCATGAGCATCAAATTCGGCACCAGCGGGCTTCGTGGCCTGTCGGCTGACCTTATCGGAGAACCATCTTATCGTTACACCAAGGCCTTCTGCCATCATCTGCAGAAAGCCGGACATGCCAGCAAGGGCGATGCCGTCCTCGTCGGGCAGGACTACCGGGATTCGAGCCCGGCGATTGCCGCCAACGCCATGGGGGCGATTGCGGCGGCGGGACTGACCCCGATCGATTGCGGCGCGCTGCCGACGCCGGCGCTCGCCTTTTACGGGCTGAAGCGCAAGGCCGCCTCGGTGATGATCACCGGCTCGCATATCCCGGCCGACCGCAACGGCATCAAGTTCTATCTGCCGGCCGGCGAGATCAGCAAGGAAGACGAGGAGGCGATCTCGCGCTTTGCGGAGACGCTTTCCGGCGACGTCACGGTCACGACGGCCAAAGGCGAGGATGAATCGAGCGAGGCACTCGCCCATTTCGGCGTGCGCTGCACCGATATCCTGCCCGATGACGCGCTTTCGGGCATGAAGATCGGCGTCTACCAGCATTCGACGGTCGCCCGCGACCTGTTCATCGCCGTGCTGGAGCATTATGGCGCTGACGTCACCCCGCTCGGCTTTTCCGAAACCTTCGTCCCGGTCGATACCGAGGCCGTCTCGTCGGAGACCGTGACGCTGCTGAAGGGCTGGGCGAAGGAGCACGGGCTTGATGCGATCATCTCCGCCGATGGCGATGCCGACCGGCCGCTCGTGGCGGACGAGACCGGCACGCCGCTCCGGGGCGATCTTGTCGGCCTGATGACGGCCAATTTCCTCGGCGCCAGGGTCGTCGTCACCCCCGTCACCTCCAATTCCGGCATCGAGAAGAACGGCGATTTCGAGGTGATCCGCACCCGCGTCGGTTCGCCCTATGTGATCGCTGCCATGAGCGAGGCGCTTTCGGCCGACAAGGACGGCGTGATGGGTTTCGAGGCCAATGGCGGACTGCTGACGGCCTCGCCGTTCCGACCGGCCGGCGAGACCATTGCCGCGCTGCCGACCCGCGACTGCTTCCTGCCGGTGCTCTCCGCCCTCTACCTCGCGGCAAAGGACAAGCGGCCGATGTCGGAGCTGGCCAGGGCCTACAGCCTTCCGGTCGCCGATGCCGACCGCATCAAGGATTTTGCCCAGGAGCGCAGTGCCGCGCTGATGGACTATCTTCGCAACAGCGACGACAATCTCGAAAGCTTCCTCGCGCCGATCGGCAAGCCGGCTGCAAAGAGCGATATCGACGGCCTTCGGGTGACGCTCGAAGATGGCCGCATCATCCATTTCCGCCCCTCGGGCAATGCGCCGGAAATGCGCTGCTATGTCGAGGCCGAAACGGCCGAGGCCGCAGGCGCCCTTCTGAGAGAAGGCCTCGCCCTCATCGAAGGCTTTTCGGCGTGAACCTTTTTGAACCCATGACCTTTTTGAATTCCGGAGTTTGAGCACCATGACCAACAAGATCGTTCCCGTCATCATGGCCGGCGGCAAGGGCACGCGCCTGTGGCCGCTGTCGCGCGCCACCGCGCCGAAACAGTTCATCCGCTTCCTCGGCCCGAAGACGCTCTATCAGAAGACGCTGGAGCGTCTTTCCGACAGCGACCGCTACGAAGCGCCGATCGTTCTGACCAATGAGGACTTCCGCTTCCTTGCCGCCGAGCAGGCGCGCGAACTCGACATCGAGCTTTCCGGCGTGATCCTGGAGCCGATCGCCCGCAACACCGCACCGGCCGTGGCGGCTGCTGCCGCCATGGTGCGCGCCAATTTCGGCGAGGACGCGATCATGCAGGTGCTCGCCTCCGACCACGAGATCGATGCTGGCGCGGATTACTTTGGCGCGATCGATACCGCCCTTGCCGCGGCCAAAACCGGCAAGCTCGTCACCTTCGGCATCGAGCCGACCGAGCCCGCCACCGGTTTCGGCTATATCGAGGCCGGCGAGGAACTGCCGTCGGGCGCCCGCAAGGTCGCCCGCTTCGTCGAGAAGCCGGCGCAGGAAAAAGCGGAAGAGATGCTGGCGGCCGGCAACTACACCTGGAACTCCGGCATGTTCATGTTCCCGGTCGCCGTGCTGATCCGCGAACTGGAGAAATACGCCCCCGAGGTGTTCGCGTTCGCCGAACAGGCCGTGCTGAAGGACGAGAGCGACCTCGAACTCGACTTCACCCGCCTCGACAAGGAAACCTTCGCCCAGTGCCCGGACATTTCCATCGACTATGCGGTGATGGAAAAGACGTCTGCAGCCGCCGTCGTGCCGTCGGCCTTCACCTGGTCGGATCTCGGCTCCTGGGATGCGATCTGGAAGGATGGCGATCAGGATGCAAGCGGCAATGTCGTCTCCGGCGATGCGACGCTGCTCGACACGCAGAACTCGCTGGTGATCTCGCGCGACATGCATGTCGCCATGCAGGGCCTCGACGGCATGGCGGTGATCGCCTCCGAAGATGCCGTCTATGTCGGCAAGCTCGAAGACAGCCAGAATGTCGGCAATATCGTCAAGGTGCTGAAGGGTGCCAAGGAAACCAGGGCGCTTGCCGAGGAGCATCCGACCGCCTACCGGCCGTGGGGCGGCTATACCTCGATCATCAAGGGCGAACGTTTCCAGGCCAAGCGGATCTTCGTCAAGCCCGGCAAGAAGCTGTCGCTGCAGAAGCACCATCACCGCGCCGAGCACTGGATCATCGTCGTTGGCACGGCCGAGGTGACGGTTGACGAGAACGTCACGCAGCTCACCGAGAACCAGTCGATCTACATCCCGCTCGGCGCCGTCCACCGGCTCTATAATCCGGGCAAGATCACGCTCGAACTGATCGAGGTCCAGACCGGCTCCTATCTCGGCGAAGACGACATCATCCGCCTCGTCGACGACTTCGGCCGCGGCTGAGGTCTTTGCAATCCGCGTCGGCGAAAGGCTGACGCGGATTTCGCTTCCATATGCGCCAAAGTTCGCGCTTTCTACGAACATATCATCAAAATTCGATGATTCTGCTGCGTATGCATTCGAACGCGCAATCTTGTCCACCACGCTCTTGACCATGGCGGCTCCGCCACGATATCGTCACCGCAAATTGCCGCCGCGAAATGACGCGTGACGGCTGGTTTTGCGAAAAGGGCACGGCAGATGATCGAAACACCCTATCTTCTCTTCCTCGGCGATGCGCCCGATGGCCTTGCCGCCAAGGTGGCGCAGGGCATCAAGGACTGGCGGCCGGAATATGCCATCGGCCAGTTCCGGCTTGAGGGCTGCAAGGCTGATCTCGGCCTGCCGGATCTTTCGATCGCCGAGGCCGTGGACAAGGGCGTGAAGACGCTGGTGATCGGCGTGGCCAATCGCGGCGGCATCATCTCGCCTTCGTGGAAGAGCGTGCTGATCGAGGCGCTCGAGGCCGGCCTCGATCTGGCCTCCGGCCTGCACAATCTGCTGCGCAACGAGCCCGATCTCGCCGAAAAGGCCAAGGAACTCGGCCGCACGCTGCATGATGTCCGCATCCCCTCCGTTCAGTATCCGATCGCCAATGGCAAGAAGCGCACCGGCAAGCGCATGCTCGCCGTCGGCACGGATTGCTCGGTCGGCAAGATGTACACCGCGCTCTGCGTCGAAAAGGCGATGCGCGAGAAAGGCATGAAGGCCACCTTCCGCGCCACCGGCCAGACCGGCATCCTGGTCACTGGCGAGGGCGTGCCGCTCGATGCGGTGATCGCGGACTTCATGGCCGGCTCGATCGAATATCTCACCCCCGACAACGAACCCGATCACTGGGACCTGATCGAGGGCCAGGGCAGCCTGTTCCACGCCTCCTATTCCGGCGTGACGATGGCGCTGGTCCATGGCGGCCAGCCGGATGCGCTGGTGCTCTGCCACGTGCCGAACCGGCCGCATATGCGTGGCCTGCCGGATTACCAGCTGCCAAGCCTTGAGGCGCTGCGCGATCTGGCGCTGCAGGTCGCGCGCATCGTCAACCCGGCCTGCGAGGTCGTCGGCATCTCGCTCAACACCTACGGCATGTCGGATGACGAGGCGCTGGCGATCTGCCGCGAGACCGAGGAGCGCATGGGGCTTCCGACCGTCGATCCGTTCCGCCACGGCGCCGAGCGCCTGGCGGATGCGCTGGCGGCGCTATGACCGGGCTTTCGCTCTCCGTCCGCGAGGATGTGTTTCCGGTCGCGGGAAGCTTTACGATCTCGCGCGGTTCGCGCACCGAGATCCGCGTCGTCACGGTCGAGCTTTCCGACGGCATATATACGGGGCGCGGCGAATCCGTGCCCTATGCCCGCTATCACGAGACCGTCGATGGCGTGATCGCCACGATCCTTGCGCTGGAAGCGGAGCTCGCCGCCGGGCTCACCCGCTTCGGCCTGCAGGAGCGGTTGAAGCCGGGGGCGGCTCGCAATGCACTCGACTGCGCCTTCTGGGATCTGGAAGCCAAGCGCGCCGGCAAGCCGGTCTGGCAGCTCGCCGGCCTTGCCGAACCAGGGCCGCTGACGACCGCCTACACGATCTCGCTCGGCACGCCGGAGAAGATGCGCAATCAGGCTGCCGAGAATGCCCATCGGCCGCTTTTGAAGGTCAAGCTCGGCTCGGAAGGCGATCTTGAGCGGATCCGCGCCGTGCGCACCGGCGCGCCGGAATCCACCATCATTGTCGATGCGAACGAGGGCTGGTCGGTCGAGGCCTATCAGGCGCTGGCGCCGGAGCTCGTCTCGATCGGCGTCGCGCTGGTCGAACAGCCGCTGCCCGCCGGCGATGACGAGGCGCTGCGGCACATCGATCGGCCGCTGCCGGTCTGCGCCGACGAGAGTTGCCACGATCGCCACTCGCTTGAAGGCCTGAAGGGCAAGTACGACGCCATCAACATCAAGATCGACAAGACCGGCGGACTTACAGAGGCGCTCAGGCTGCGCGAAGAGGCCGAGGCGGCCGGTTTCCGCATCATGGTCGGCTGCATGCTCGGCACCTCGCTTGCCATGGCACCCGCCATGCTGGTCGGCGCCGGCGCCCCCTTCATCGATCTCGATGGCCCGCTTCTGCTTGCAGGCGATCGCGACCACCCGATCCGCTTCGAGGGCTCGGTGATGTTCCCGCCGGAGCCGGCGCTCTGGGGCTGACGCCTTCCGCGTCATCGGTTCAATGAGGTCAGATCCGCCGCATCCATCTCGAAGCTGGTGCAGATGATGCCCTTGACCGTGATAGGCGCCGTTTCCCGCATGCCGATCTTGCGCAGCACGGCGACGGAGGCCCCGTTTTCGGGAACGGCGAAGGCAATGAATCGGTTGCCGATCCGCTTTTCCAGAAACCAGCGTGCAAGCGCTGCGGCGGCTTCCGTCGCATAGCCCTGGCCCCATTCGCTGCGGATGATCGTGTAACCGAGTTCGGCAACGCTGCCGTCTTCATGAAAGCCGAAACCGGCGCGGCCGATGAAGGCGCCATCCGCCTTCCGCACCAGCTTGAACTTGCTGTATCCATGCCGGGCGTAGGTCTCGCGCCATTTGGCGATTTCCGATGCTGCATAAGCTTCGCTCCACAGCATGCCATCCCGGAAAAGATAGCGCTCGCCCTCGGGTGTCGAATGGAGGGCGGCAAGCATCGCCGCATCGCCGGGCTCGAAAACGGAATAGGACAGTCGCTCACTTTCAAGTATGGCGGCAGGCACTGGATGCATGGTGATCTCAACAGGTTGGTCGGCGATGGGACGGTAAAACAAATGAGCCAGACATCAAAGCAGGACGTCGCCATTTCCGCGCCCCGGCAAGACGGCCATAGCCTGATATTGACTTATGCGAAGAAAGAACGGACATGCTTCTTCCGCCCGAACGGCGCTTGAGAGGACATACCCGATGCTTTCCAACACAATCGCCCGGTGGATGGCGGCGCGGAATATCCATTACGGCTGGCTGGTGGCCGCGACCACCTTCCTGACCATGCTGGCGACCGCCGGCGCGATGGGCTCGGCCGGTGTGATGATCCAGCCGCTGCATGACGAATTCGGCTGGGATATTGCCGATATCTCGACGGCGATGGCGATCCGGCTGGTGCTTTTCGGCCTGCTCGGTCCGTTCGCCGCAGCGTTCATGAACCATTTCGGCGTCCGCCAGGTGGTGGTGACGGCGCTGGCGCTGATCGTCGGCGGCATCGGCCTGTCGCTCGTCATGACCGAGGTCTGGCAGCTTGTGGCGCTCTGGGGCGTGGTCATCGGCGTTGGCACGGGAATGACCGCGCTGGTGCTCGGCGCCACGGTCGCCTCGCGCTGGTTTTCGAAGCGCCGCGGTCTCGTCGTCGGCCTGATGACGGCAAGCAATGCCACCGGACAGCTCGTGTTTCTGCCGATCCTGGCGGCGCTGACGGAAGCCTATGGCTGGCGCGCGGCACTGACGCTCTGCGTCGCCGTCATCGTCACGGCCATGGTGCTGGTGCTGCTTTTAATGCGCGACCGGCCGTCGGATGTCGGCCTGCCGGTCTATGGTGAAACGGCGGTCGAGGCGCCGGTCAGTCAGGATCACAAGCTGCTGGCGACACTTGCCTCGCCGCTCATCGTGCTGAAGGAGGCGGCAACGAGCCCGGTGTTCTGGGTGTTGTTCGGCAGCTTTTTCGTCTGCGGCCTTTCCACCAATGGACTGATCCAGACCCACTGGATCTCGATCTGCGGCGATTTCGGGCTGACGGCGGTGATGGCTGCCAGCACGCTTGCCGTCATTGGCCTGTTCGATTTCGTCGGCACGATCTTCGCCGGCTGGCTTTCGGACCGTTATGACAACCGCCTGCTCCTGTTCTTCTTCTATGGCTTCCGCGGCCTGTCGCTGCTTTACCTGTCGTTTTCCGGCTTTACCTTCCTCGAACTGTCGCTGTTTGCTGTGTTCTACGGCCTCGACTGGGTGGCCACCGTGCCGCCGACGGTGAAGCTCGCGGCCGAGAATTTCGGCAGGGAAAAGGCCGGGCTGATCTTCGGCTGGGTGTTTACCGGCCACCAGCTGGGTGCGGCCACCGCCGCATTCGGCGCCGGCGTCTTCAAGAGCGATTTCAACACCTATATGCCGGCCCTGCAGATTGCCGGACTGATGTGCCTGCTGGCCGCCCTTGCCCAGTTCTTCCTGAAGCGCCCCGGCGCCACGCGGCTTGCCACGCAGCCCGGTTGATCGCCTATTTCGCGGCGGGCATGGGGTGCAGGCCGAAATGTTGGGCGATGACGTCGCCGAAGAAATAGGGAATGGTGGTCCAAACCGCCGCCCAAAGCAGCGCGCCGGCAAGATTGGCGATGAAGAACGCATGCCAGCGCATGGCCATCGTGCCGGCGGCAATGCCGTTCAGCTGCCGGAGCACGACCACGAAACGGGCGCCGACGACGACGAGCGCGCCGTGCTTTTCGTAAAGCCCCTCGATCCATCGCTGGCGCTCGTCGGTCAGGCCGATATAGCGACCGAAACGCTGGATCACGGCCCGGCCGCCATAGCGGCCGATGAGATAGCCGGTGCTGTCGCCGGCCACGGCGGCAACGACTACGACCAGAAACACGCCGACGATCGGAAGCTGCCCGTCGGCCGCCAGCAGCGCGGCGCCGATCAGCGCGCTCTCGCCGGGAAGCGGCGCGCCGAGCGATTCCAGGTAGATGATGACGAGCAGCGCAAAGAGCCCGTAATGTCGCAGATAGGGCTCCATCAGCGCGATCGTATCGTGAATGATGTGCATCAGGCCTCCCCGGGGCGCGACACTCATCGATCCGGACGCGCATTCCGCCCAATCTGCCCGACTTTTACTGCCGCGCCAACCGTAAACAGTGACGAACACGCTCATGCGTCGGTCGCGGTCAAGCAGAGGAAATTTCACGGAAAAGCTGGTGCCGCTTACGTGACTCGAACACGTGACCCCATCATTACGAATGATGTGCTCTACCAACTGAGCTAAAGCGGCGGAAAGCGGGATGCGCTTTCGCTGAAGGCTGTTACAGGCTCCGGCACGGTTTTTCAAGCGCCTTGGAAGCTGGCGTTCAAAAAAATGCGGGCCGCGTTCCCGCTGCCGCTCAGCTCTGGCGTTCGAGCAGGCCGAGGATTTCGGCGCGCTGGTCGCGGTCGTTGTCGTAGATGCCGCGGGTGACCAGGGTGACGGTCCTGGAGCCGTGCGCCTTGATGCCGCGCATCGCCATGCACATGTGTTCCGCCTCGACCAGCACCATCACCCCACGGGGTGCCAGCGCGTCGTTGATGGCATCGGCGATCTGGCCGGTGAGCCGTTCCTGCAGCTGCGGCCGGCGCGCCAGCGTATCGACGACGCGAGCAAGCTTGGAAAGCCCGGTCAGCCGGCCGCCGTCGGGCAGATAGGCAATATGGGCCTTGCCGAAGAACGGCAGCAGATGATGCTCGCACATCGTATGGAAGGGGATGTCCTTGACGATGACGACATCGCCGTGGCCTTCCTCGGCGAAGACCGTCTGCAGATGCGTGCGCGGGTCTTCCTCGCGGCCGGAAAACACTTCCTGATACATCTTGGCGACGCGCAGCGGGGTATCGCGCAGACCCTCGCGCGACGGATCCTCGCCGAGGGCGACAAGAATGTCGTTCACGGCCTTCATGATCGTCTGGCGCTGCTGGGCCTTGCGGTTGGCATCGCGCATTTCGGCTGGGATATCGTCCAAGTTTCACCTGTCGGCTCGGCGCGGCGCGCCCGTTTCGGCGGCGTTGGCCGCGTGCATGCATATGAGACAATCTGCGCCAATGTTCAAGTGAAGAGGTCGGCTCTGCCTATTCGCGGGCCGAAAGCGCGCAGGCCATGATGATCAGCGCGGCGCCGAAAAGCGTCGGCAGCGTCGGGAGTTCGGCGAAGAAGATGTAGCCGTAGAGCCCGGCCCAGACGAGTGACGAATAGTCGATGACGGCATAGAGCGAGACCGGTATGCGGGCAAGGCCGGCGATCAGGAAGATGAAGCCGACCGCGCCGCAAAGCCCGATCAGCGTAATCTGGACGGAAAGGTGAGCCGGCGGCGCCTGCCACACGGAAAGGGCCATCGGCAGCGAGAATAGTGCCGCAAACATAGCCTGCATCAGGCTCAGCACGGCTGGATGATCGCTGGTCGAATTCTGCTTCATCGCGATCGCCGCCAGCGCATAGATGACCGGGGCGAGAAGGCCGGCGGCAATCGCAAGCGGGGCGACCGGCGGGCCGGCAAGCCCGGTACCGCGCGTGAGGACGATGATGGCGGAGCCGGCAAACGCCAGCACAATCGCCGCGACCAGATGACGTCCGGGACGTTCTTTCAAAAGCAGCGTGCCGAGCACAGCCATGTAGATCGGGCCGGTCATGGCGAGCGCCAGCGCCATCACCAGCGGCATGCCGGCAAGCCCGTAGAAGAAGCTGCTGGCCGTCGCTGCCGCCAGGAAGCCGCGCAGCGCATGCGCCCTCAGGTATCCGCGTTTCGGCCACTGCCGCACGTAAAGCGCCACGAACAGCGCCAGAAACAGCGAGGCGACGGTGTAGCGCAGGAAAACGACCTGAAAGCTCGAGAGCTCCGCGCCCAGCGCCTTGGCGAGCGCGTCGACGCCGGAAAGCGTTGCGACCGCGGCGACACACAGCCCGATACCCGATGAACGGCTCAATGCCACCATGATGACTGCCTCTCCCCGAAACTAGCTTCCGGCGATAGCGGCGGGCGTGCCGCGGGTCAAGGCTGATGTGGCGGAAGGACGCTTTGCCTGGCGACGGCGATCGCGTAGGGTCGCCTGCCGATGAACCGAACGAGGAAACCGCCGCCATGGCCAAGATGATCCACACGATGATCCGGGTGCTGGATGAAACCCGCTCCGCCGATTTCTACAAGCTGCTGTTTGGCCTGGAAGTGGTCGATCGCTATCCCTTCGATGGCTTCACGCTTGTCTATCTCGCCAATGCCGAGACCGGTTTCGAGCTGGAGTTCACCGTCAACGCGGGTCGCGAGGCGGCCTATGACCTTGGCGATGGCTATGGCCATCTGGCGGTGTCGGTCGAGGATGTTGCCGCCGAGCACCAGCGTCTCATCGATCTCGGCATACCGGTCGGAAAGCTCGTCTCGATGGAGCGGGAAGGCGCCGTGTTCGCCCGCTTCTTCTTCGTCACGGATCCGGACGGCTACAAGATCGAGGTGCTGCAGCGCGGCGGCCGGTTCCAGTGAAGCTTCCGGCTCAGGCGCCAAGCGCGGTCAGCACGAAATCGGCGCGGGCCGCGACATCCGTCTTCGGCAACACCACCGGGCTGTAGCCAAGGCGCGGGTAGAAGGCCATCAGCCGCTCGTATTCGGCGATCCCGTCCTCCAGCCCGTGCCTGCGTTCGGGATCGTTGCGATAGATCGCGGGCCAGGGCGGCGTCATGAAGACCTGCCGGTTGAACCGGCAGGTGAGCGCTTCGCGCGGCAGCGTCGCGTTGCCGGTCGCATGGGCAAGCCCGGCGATGGCATCGAGAAGGCCGCGATCGAAGAAGACGAGGCCGGTTTGCGCACACATCGCTTTCCGGTCGGCGAGCGCCATTTCGATGGCACGGCGGGCAAAGGCGGCCATATCCACCCAGGGCAGGGTGGCGCCGTCGCCGGCAAGCGCCTCGGCGACGATCCGCCGCCCCGGCTCTTCCACGATCAGGTGGCCGCGCCGGCCGAGTTCGGCAAGCAGCGTCGACTTGCCGCCGCCGGAACAGCCGGAAAGGATGACGAAATTGCGCAAGGCTGCGTCTCTAGGGGGTGGTGGTCTTGCAGGCGATGCCTGGATCGTCGGGGCCCTTGAAGCTGTCGTAAAGCGTTGCCGTATCGCCCTTGACCCACCAGATATAAGGCCCGGCGGCATAGCGTGCGCCGGAGCCGGAGATGACCTCGCTTGCGACCGCGAACTGCTCTTGCCAGGCAAGCGTTGCCAGGGAAACGTCGCCGCTGTTGATATAGTGTGCCTCAAGCGTGAAGTCGCCGCAGTCATAGGTGGCGTCGATATCGCCGACTTCGGTCTCTCCCGGCAGCGTGATCTCGATCGTCGAAGCCAGCGCCGGCTGCACTGCGCCAAGCCCCATTGTTGCTGCCACGGCCAGCATCCGGTATTTCGCGCGCATCAAACCACCTCCTGTCATGCAATTTATCCGCTTCCGGGCTATGCTTTCGGCCACGGACATGTTGAAACCTTTCACGCAAACGCGCCCAAACCTTGGCAGATGAGTTGATCTTGCTCAAGGTCGCAGGAAAAACTTAGCCTTAAGTCGTAGGTCAACTTCGAAAGCCGCGCTCCGGCGGCCTTCCCAAACCCTGAAAGGGCGAAAAGCGAGAGATGGCAAGACCCTTCCGTCCGCAGGCCCGGCCTGTGTCCGGCGCTGCGGCCAGGCCTCCCCGCCAAGCCCATACGTTATGAACCAAGGAGTTCCAGACAATGGCCGAAAAATTCGACGTCGCCGGCTTCAACAAGAATTTCATCGAGCGCGCAGCGCAGAAGCCCGCCATCGCCACCGCCGTTGTTCACCCCTGCAGCCGTGATGCGCTTCTGGGCGCCGTCGAGGCGGCCCATGAAAACCTGATCGTGCCGATCCTGGTCGGCCCCGAGGCCAAGATCCGGGCGATCGCCGACGAGCACGGCATCGACATTTCCGATTACAAGATCGTCGATACCCCGCACAGCCATGCCTCCGCGGCCCAGGCCGTGGCGCTTGCCAGCAAGGGCGAGGCCGAGGCGCTGATGAAGGGCAGCCTGCACACCGACGAATACATGGGCGCGGTGCTGAAGAAGGATGCCGGCCTCAGGACCGGCCGGCGCATCAGCCACGTCTTCGCCATGGTCGACCCGGAATATCCGAAGCCGTTTTTCATCACCGACGCGGCGATGAACATCAAGCCGGACCTCGCCACCAAGGTCGATATCGCCCAGAACGCCATCGACCTGATGCGGGCGATTTCCGACGTCGACATCATTCCGAAGGTGGCCGTGCTTTCGGCCGTGGAAACCGTCAATCCGGCGATCCAGTCGACCATCGACGCCGCCTGCCTGTCGAAGATGGCCGATCGCGGCCAGATCACCAATGCGATCGTCGATGGCCCGCTTGCCTTCGACAACGCGATCAGCCTTGAGGCCGCGAAGATCAAGGGCATCACCTCCAGAGTTTCGGGCGATGCCGACATCCTGCTGACGCCCGATCTCGAATCCGGCAACATGCTGGCCAAGCAGTTGGTCCTGCTCGGCGGCGCCACCTCTTCGGGCATCATCATCGGCGCACGCATTCCGATCATCCTGACCAGCCGCGCCGATGGCCCGGAAGCCCGCATCGGCTCCTGCGCGATCGCGGCACTGATGGCCGATGCCCGCCGTAACGGACGCATGCCGGCGCTTTGAAGCGACCTGCGTCCGAAAGAAGCCGCCGCAGCCTTTTGCGGCGGCTTTTTTGTGCGCCGCGCGTGGAAGCCGGGTTGCTTTCGGGCTTCAGGGGCGTATAAACGCCGCCCTTCCACACCTCAAAGGACGGCATCATGACCGCGCTCGGCCTCGACTTCGGTACGACCAATACCGTGATCGCAATTCCCGGCAAGACCGAGGGCGAGACCCGGTCTCTCACCTTCGAAAGCCGCGCGGGCGTGACCGACACGATGCGCACCTGTCTTTCCTTCATGAAGGACCGCCAGGCTGCCGTCGGCGCGCCGCTTCTGACGGAGGCCGGTGCGGCCGCGATCAGAATCCTCATCGATCATCCCGGCGAGTGCCGTTTCCTGCAGTCGATCAAGACCTATGCGGCGAGCCCGCTTTTCAGGGAAACCGCCGTGCTCGGCCGGCGCCACACCTTCGCCGACCTGATGGCCGTGTTCCTGGAAAAGCTGATGACCTATGCCGGCGAGGGCTGGCCGACCGAGGTCTCCCGTGTCGTCGCGGGCCGGCCGGTGCGCTTCGCCGGCATCGGCGCGGATGAGGATCTGGCGCTCGAACGCTATAACGAGGCGCTGTCGCGCTTCGGCTTTCCCGAAATCCGCTTCGTGCTGGAGCCGGTGGCGGCGGCCTGGTATTTCGCCGAGCGCCTGAAAAGCGATGCCAATGTGTTGGTCGCCGATTTCGGCGGCGGCACAACGGACTATTCGATCATCCGGTTTTCCAGAACGGAGGGCAGGCTTGAAGCCGAGCCGCTCTCCCATTCCGGCGTCGGCGTTGCTGGCGACATGTTCGACTACCGCATCATCGACAATGTGGTGAGCCCGATGATCGGCAAGGGCACGCATTACAAAAGCTTTGGCAAGACGCTCGACGTGCCGTCGAACTACTATGCCAATTTCGGCCGCTGGAGCCAGCTCTCGATCTTCAAGACCACTCGCGACTTTACAGACCTGAAGAGCCTGGTGCGCGATGCGACCGATCCGGATGCGCTGGAGCTTTTCATCGAACTGATCGAAAACGACGAGGGCTACCCGCTTTACGAGGCCGTCTCGGCCACCAAGCGGGCGCTGTCGGAGGCAGACGAGGCCGAGTTCTTCTTCGCGCCGCTTGGCCGCGACAGTCGCCGCACCATCCGCCGTGGCGATTTCGAGGGCTGGATTGCCGGTGAACTCGGCCAGATGGAGGCCGCCCTCGACGAGGCGATCGAAGGCGCCGGGCTGCAACCCGCTGAAATCGACAAGGTGTTCCTCACCGGCGGCACCTCGTTCGTGCCGGCGGTGCGAAAAATCTTCGAGAACCGGTTTTCCGATATCGAGACCGGCGGCGAACTCCTGTCGATCGCCCATGGGCTGGCGCTGATCGGTTCGGGCGAGGCGTTTCCGCGAGAGGTATAGGCTCTTCTGCTGGCCGGGTATGCGTTCATTGTTGTCGTGTCCCCCCTTCTTTCGATTCTTCGCGTAGGGGCGCTGGCCAATCTTGCAGGTTTGAATTTGGCGCGGGATCCGTTTACAAGTATTATACTAAACTATCCTGTAAAAAATAAATATTACTAGTTCTATTGTCTCCTGAAATACAACCTTTACGTTAGTTTTATCAACAGTGGAGGTTGTAATGAAGTTAAATCTTGAATTCGCGGATGGTGACATCGCCGCTATCGCCGAGCATGCGAGCAAAGAGCTTACGGAAAACCCCGAATTTGCGAGCCTGAATTTCTGCTCAATCTGGCCGCAGGCCAAAAGCATGCTGCAATTGCTTGCAGGTTTCTTGCCGTTTCCGGCGAGCACGGCGATCAACATCGTTATCAACATCGGCGACGGTGTCTATGCAAGTACCTGCAAGTAAAAATCCAGGAAGAGCTTTCAATTCACTTTTGTCGATGACGGAGAACCAGGACTTCTCCGTCTGCTTCAGATCGGAGGGTAGGATGTCAAGACGATCATTCCAGGCGCAACAGGACCGCAGACGAGCTCAGAAAAGGGTTCTGGGTGGCAGCACATATTCTTTTCTTTTGGCCCTGGGGCTTGCGGCGGCGATGCCGGTTGGTGTGCGCGCCGGCTGTTTTGAGGACAACAGTACAACGCTTTCCAGCACCGTTTACTGGAACGGTGAGGAAGAGATCGAGGGGCGCGTCAATGGTGGCGACGGCGAGTGGAACCTGTCAAAGTCGAACTGGACCGACGAATGCGGTAGCACGCAGCGCACCTGGGACGGCTCGATCTTCAGGGGCATTTTCAACACCGTAAAAGGCAATGTGCTTATCACAGAGCCTGTTCCCTTTCACATTCTCGAGTTCAGTGACGTGCAGGGATATGTCATTGGTGGCGAGAGTCTGCAGATGCGGCGGGCAGACCGATACGCCACAATTGTCGTCGATTCCGGTCTGTTCGCGCAGATCAACGCCAATATCGAGAACGATCCGATCCAGCCAAGGTTCGGGCCTGATCTGATGGTAATGGGCGGCGGCCAACTGACCCTGGTCGGCAAGAAGACCTTTACCGGCGAAACGATCGTTTACGAGGACACGGCCCTGAGCCTCGGGACGTCTTTACATTCCGGCAGCGTGGCCGGCGATATCCAGCTCATGGCCGGCGCGAAACTCGAGGTATCGTCCCTGAGGGAAGCGACATTCGACAATAAGGTCAGCAGCGAGGACTCCAGCGCCGAGATCCGATTCAAGGGCGGTGGCACCGTCTATTTCAATGGAGATGCCTCCGGGTTCAGCGGCACCACCACGAGCACAAGCAGCATCAATGTCACGTCCACCCTCGGCGGTGGTCTGCGGATGGAGTCATCAATTCAGGCAAGCCAGACATTTTCTCCCACGCTCTCCGGAAACGGAACGATCGGAAGCTATGGCGCGAAAGTGTCCATCGAAGATGGCACGATTTCGCCGGGCAACATCACCACTGGCGTTGCGCCCTTCTTCGGGACGCTGAATATCAAAGGCGATCTCGTTCTCACCGAGAAGTCGACTCTGACGCTGTCGCTTTCGACGCCCGATACAACGCAGAACGATATGATATCTGTGACCGGAAGCGTGAGGCAACTCCCAGGCACGATCAGGGTGCCGGGCATGCCCAGCCGTGGCATTTACAAGGTCATGGTCTTTCAGAATGAGGATTTCGTGCCCCTCGGCGCCACGAAGTTCATTCCGGATGAGGGAGACCCCAACGAGTATACGCTCCTTCCCGGAAAGGAAGAGCTCTATATCTGGGCGCACTGACCGCAGAGCGTCTTGATCTGGAGCGATGCCGATCAATGACAACAGCCCCACAACCGGCGCCTTGGCCGATCGTGGGGCTGGCTGGCATCTTAACGCGCTCTCAGTTCCCCGCCGCCATCTTCGCCTGCTTTGCCGCAAGCCGGGCCCGGATGTGGTCAACATCGGCGCGGGGGGTCGCCTTGAACAGGGTCTGCGTATAGTCGTGCTGCGGGTCGGTGAACACCTGATCGCGGCTGCCGCGTTCGACGACCTCGCCGAAATACATCACCATGATCTCGTCGCAGATATAGCGCACTACCGAAAGGTCGTGGGAGACGAAGATATAGGTGAGGTTGAATTCGTCCTGCAGGTCGGCGAGCAGGTTCAGGATCTGCGCCTGCACCGAGAGATCGAGCGCTGAGACCGGTTCATCGAGAACCAGCAGGCTCGGATTGAGGATCAGCGCGCGGGCGATCGCGATGCGCTGGCGCTGGCCGCCGGAGAACATGTGCGGGTAGCGCTCGAAATGCTCCGGCCCGAGACCCACCTTCTTCAACAGGTCATGCGCCTTGGCGCGCCGGTCCTCGGCGGTGTCGTCGGTATTGAGCAGCAGCGGCTCCATCAGCACGTCGCCGATCTTCTGGCGCGGGTTCAGCGAACCGTACGGGTTCTGGAACACGATCTGCACCTTGCGGCGCATCTCGGGCGTCGGGCGATGCTTCGAGATGTCGATCGCCTTGCCGCCGATCTGCAGTTCGCCCTCGGTCTGCGCGTCGATCATGGTGATGATGCGGGCAAGGGTGGACTTGCCGCAGCCCGATTCACCGACCAGCGCCAGCGTCTTGCCGCGCTCGACGGCAAAGTCGACGCCCTTCAGCGCCCTGACTGTGCGGGGCTTGCCGAACATGCCGCCCGGCACGATGTAGTCGCGGA
Organism: Martelella endophytica; assembly: GCF_000960975.1. Classification (NCBI taxonomy): domain Bacteria; kingdom Pseudomonadati; phylum Pseudomonadota; class Alphaproteobacteria; order Hyphomicrobiales; family Aurantimonadaceae; genus Martelella; species Martelella endophytica. The sequence goes on from NZ_CP010803.1 coordinate 1,260,225, forward strand.
CGATGTTCTTTCCCTCAGCGACGATCTCGCTCATGCGGCACCTCCCGTAAAGTCGGCCGAATAGTCGATGGTCGGCAGCCGGTCGCCGGTGGCGTTTTCCGGCAGGGCCGAAAGCAGCGCCCTGGTATAGGCATGCTTCGGGTTTTCGAAGAGGGTCAGGACGTCGGATTCTTCCATCTTGCGGCCCTTGTACTGCACCACCACACGGTCGGCTGTCTCGGCGACCACGCCCATGTCGTGGGTGATCATGATCATCGCCATGCCGGTCTCTTCCTGGAGCTTGGCCAGCAGTTCGAGGATCTGTTTCTGGATCGTCACGTCGAGCGCCGTGGTCGGCTCGTCGGCGATCAGCAGCTTCGGCGAGCAGGCCATGGCGATCGCGATCATGATGCGCTGGCACTGGCCGCCCGACATCTGGTGCGGATAGGCCTTCAGTCGGTCTTCCGGATTCGGCAGGCCGACGGCCTGAAGCAGTTCGACGGCGCGGGCGTGGCGGGCCTTGCGGTCGAGGTTGGTGTGCTGCTTCAGCACTTCCTCGATCTGGAAGCCGGCGGTGAAGCACGGATTGAGGCTGGCGATCGGCTCCTGGAAGATCATCGAGATGTCCTTGCCGATGATCCTGCGGCGCGCCTTCGGCGAGAGGCTGGCGATATCGCGGCCCTCGAAGGTGATGCTGTCGGCGGTCACCGTTGCCGTTGGCGGCAGAAGCCCCATCACGGCGAGCATGGCGACCGACTTGCCCGAACCGCTCTCGCCGACAATGGCGAGCACCTCACCGCGGTGAATGCGGTAGGAGGCGTTGTAGAGCACGGTCGACTGGCCGGCGGCGGTCGGAAACGAGACCGAAAGGTTCTGGACGTCGAGGAGCGGTTCCATCTGCTTTTCCATGGGCTCAGCTCCGCTTCAGCTTGGGATCGAGCGCATCGCGCAACCCGTCGCCGACGAGATTGATCGCCAGCACGGTGATCAGGATGGCAAGACCGGGGAAGGTGACGACCCACCAGGCCGACAGGATGAACTCGCGGGCCTCCGCCAGCATCGTGCCCCATTCCGGTGTCGGCGGCTGGGCGCCCATGCCGAGGAAGCCGAGCGCCGCGGCGTTCAGGATCGCATCCGAGAAGGACAGCGTACCCTGAACGATCAGCGGCGACAGGCAGTTCGGCAGGATGGTCTTGAACATCAGCCGTCCGTTGCGCGCACCGGCGACGCGGGCCGAAATCACATATTCGCGGCGGGATTCGCCCATCACCGCGGCACGGGTCAGCCGCGCGAAATGCGGCTGCAGCACCAGTGCGATGGCGAGCATGGCGTTGACGAGGCCGGGACCGAGCACGGCCACCAGCACCAGCGCCAGAAGCAGCGGCGGGAAGGCGAGGATGACGTCCATGACGCGCATGATCGCGACATCCACCCAGCCGCGGAAGTAGCCGGCGAGCAGGCCGAGCACGATGCCGAAGACCAGTGCGATGGTGACGACGACGAGGCCGATCAGCAGCGAATAGCGCGAGCCGTAGATCAACCGCGAGAGCATGTCGCGGCCGACGGCATCGGTGCCGAGCAGATAGGTGGCCGTGCCTTTCGCCTCCCAGACCGGCGGGGTGAGCCGCATGGCGACGTTCTGGGCATTGGGGTCATGCGGCGCGAGGAAGGGCGCGAAAATCGCGATCAGCACGAGCACGACGATGATAGCAAGGCCGATGACGGCGCCCTTGCTCCGGCTGAAATAGTGCCAGAACTCGGCGATCATCTGCAGGCGGACCCGTTTGCGCTGGGCCGCGGCGACGGAGACTTGGTCGGTCATGGCGGTCCTCCTATTGGTGGCGAATGCGCGGGTTGATGAGGCCATAGGCCAGGTCGACCAGAAGGTTGACCAGCATGACGAGGCCGGCGATCAGCACCAGACCGCCCTGGACCACGGGATAGTCGCGGCGCGAGATCGAATCGATCATCCACTTGCCGATGCCCGGCCAGGAAAAGATCGTCTCCGTCAGGATCGCGCCCGCCATCAGCATGCCGACCTGAAGGCCGATCGTGGTAATGACCGGGATCAGCGCATTGCGGAGCGCATGAAGCCCGATAACCCGGCCGCCGGAAAGCCCCTTGGCACGGGCAGTGCGGACATAGTCCTCGCCCATCACCTCGAGCATCGCCGAGCGCGTCTGCCGCGCGATCACGGCAAGCGGAATGGTGGCGAGCACGACCGATGGCAGGATGAGATGCGACAGCGCCGAGGAGAACGCGCCCTTCTGCCCCGACAGCAGCGAATCGATGGTCATGAAGCCGGTGACGGAGGGGAAATAATAGAGCAGCGAGATGCGGCCCGAGACCGGCGTCCAACCAAGAATGCCGGAAAACAGGATGATGAGCAGCAGGCCCCACCAGAAGATCGGCATCGAATAGCCGGTCAGCGCCACGCCCATGGCGGCCTGATCGAACCACGAGCCACGTTTGACGGCGGCGAGCACGCCCGCGGGCAGGCCGATGACGATCGCGATGATCATCGCGCAGATCGACAGTTCCGCCGTCGCGGGGAACCGCGCCAGGAACTCGGTCAGAACGGGCTGCTTGGTGGAGAGCGAAATGCCGAAATCGCCGTGCAGCAGATCCCAGACATAGGAGAGATACTGGACGACGAGCGGCTTGTCGTAGCCGAACTGGTGCACCAGTTCCTGATATCGCTCGGGGCTGATGCCGTGTTCGCCGGCCATGAGGAGGATCGGATCACCCGGCAGCACGCGGACAAAGCCGAAGGCGACGATGGTGATACCGATAAAGGTCGGCACGATCAGCAGGAGCTTGCCGAGAACAAATTTGATCATGAAGATGTCCTGGAATGGAAGAGGGCCGCATTTCCGGCCCTCTTCTCTGTCTCAAGCCTTATTCGGCGATGTCGACACCGTCGAAGCGGTGGTAGCCGAGCGGGTCGATGACGAAGTTCTCGACCTTGGTCGACATCGGCACGAATACCGTCGAGTGGGCGATGGTGGCCCACGGCGCCTGTTCCTTGAAGATGACCTGGGCCTCTTCGTAGAGCTTGGTGCGCTCCGCCTGATCGGAGGTGATCTTTGCCTTCTGGATCAGGTCCTCATAGGGCTGATAGCAGAATTCCGCGACGTTGGAAGAGGTGCCGACGGCATCGCAGCCAAGCAGCGTGGCAAGGAAGTTGTCCGGATCGCCGTTGTCGCCGGTCCAGCCAAGCAGGACGGCGCCGTCGTGGTCCTTTTCACCCGAACGGGCAAGATATTCGCCCCATTCGTAGGAGACGATCTCGACCTTGACGCCGATCTTGGCGAGGTCGGACTGCATCAGCTCGGCCATGCGGCGGGCGTTCGGGTTATACGGACGCTGCACCGGCATTGCCCAGATCTTCATCGAAAGATCGGTGACGCCAGCGTCTTCCAGCATCTTCTTGGCCGCTTCCGGATCGTAGGGGTCGTCCTGGACCGCGTCGTTATACGACCACATCGTCGGCGGGATCGGGTTCTTGGCGACCTGGCCGGTGCCCTGGAACACGGCGTCGATGATGGCCTGCTTGTCGATCGCCATGTTGAGGGCCTTGCGGACCTCGACCTTGTCGAAGGGCGGCTGGATCGTGTTGTAGGCGAGATAGCCGATGTTCAGGCCGGCGCTTTCCTCGACCTTCAGGCTGTCGTTGGCCTTCAGCGATTCGACATCAGCCGGCGACGGGTACGGCATGATCTGGCATTCGCCGGCCTGCAGCTTCTGCACGCGCACCGAGGCATCGGTGGTGATGGCGAAGACGAGGTCGTCGATCGGCTGCTTGCCGTTCCAGTAGTCGGCGAAGGCCTTGTAGCGGATCACGGCGTCCTGCTGGTAGGCGACGAACTGGAACGGGCCGGTGCCGACGGGCTTCTGGTTGAACTGTTCCTTGGTGCCGGCTTCGGCGAGCTGGTCGGCATATTCCTTGGAAACGATCGAGGCGAAGTCCATGGCGAGGTCGGCGATGAACGGCGCTTCCGGATGGGTCAGGGTGAACTTGACGGTCATGTCGTCCACCTTCTCGACGCTCGAGATGAGGCTCGGGAAGCTCATCGCGTCGAAATATTCCCAGGAAATGCCGGGCGCGTAGGCGTACCACTCATTGTCCTTGTCGAGCTGGCGCTCGAACGAGAACACGACGTCGTCAGCGTTCAGTTCACGCGTCGGCGTGAAGAAATCGGTGGTCTGGAACTTGACGCCCGGACGCAGATGGAAGGTGTATTCCAGGCCGTCATCGGAAACGTCGTAGCTCTCGGCAAGGCCGGGCTCGGTTTCGGTCGAGCCGTGCTTGAATTCGACCAGGCGGTTGAAGACGGTACGCGAAGATGCGTCGAAGGTGGTGCCGCTGGTATAGGCGGACGGATCGAAGCCTTCCGGCGAACCTTCGGAGCAGTAAACCAGCGTCTTGGCGCTGGCCGCACCGCCAAGCGCGACGAAGAAGCTCGTGGCAAGAGCCAAAGCCTTCAGTTTTTTCATCATTTTCCCCTTGTTGAAAATCCGGGCCGGCCGGCACTCGCTCCGACCGATGACTTACCCGGGTGTTGCGGCGGCAGCCCGGCCTCGAAGCACGGATCACCGTCGCGTAACAACCATGCCATGACGCGCGCGATCCTCTTCGAGTTCGCAGAACGTCGATTGGTACCTTTCATGCACGCCTGCTCCCAACCGCAGGTGCCACACTTTGGGCGAGACTATCGTTTTTTTTTGACCGCGCAATCAAAAAGCGCTTGTGCGACCAAATTGAACAGGCAGCAAGACCCTGAATTATCAGCCTAAATCTACCAAACATATGAAATTGCAAAAAAACTGACCGACGTCACGCAATTCTGTTTCGAAAACCATGGGCCGGGCTTTAGGATGATTGCTTTCCACAGCTGCGACGCGGTCGGCCTCAGGATACCGCAAACATGCGTTGCATCAATTCAAGAGGGCAGGCGCATGCAGCGTTCAACCGATATCAAGACGCTGATTGTAACCTATGACGCCCGATATGGAACCCGCTACGCCGATTTCGTCGCATCGCCGCGAGACTACACCAGCCGCCACACCTATCCCGTTCATGTGACGGCTTCGCTGTTTCCGTTTTCGGCGGATCTCCTCGAGACGGTCTTCATCCATCACCGGGCAACCGGCAGGTGGTTCCAGCCGGGCGGCCATGTCGATGCCGGCGAGACGTTGCAGCAGGCCGCCCGCCGCGAATGTCTGGAGGAGACGGGGCTCGTTGCAGCCCTTGCCGATGACGCGGCGCCCGTCAGCATCGATCTTCATCGTATTCCGGAAAACCCGCGGAAGGGTGAGCCGGAGCATTACCATCTCGACATCCGTTTCGCAGCGGTGGTTTCCGGCGCGCTGTCGCCCGATCTTGCCGAGGTGCATGCGGCGCGCTGGTTGCCGGCGGCAGAGGTCGACATGATTGACGAGCGGGTGCGGCCGCGGCTGGCCTCGGTGCTCGGCTGAACTTGGCGATCCGCGCAATTGATGCTACCGCGCTTGTCAGTGACCACGCGGGACAACATTCTTGGCCGAGTCTCTCGCCCATGCCGAACTGATTGCCGTGCTGACGGCGCTGACCGATGACGCGCCGCGGGTGATGACCGTGCGCATGGGGGCAGCGCTGCCTTCCGGCCCGTTCGAAAGCGGCCATCCGACCTTGCAGACTGGGCTGCGCTCCTGGGTCGAGAGCCAGACCGGCCATCCGGTCGGCTATCTCGAGCAGCTCTATACCTTTGCCGACCGCGATCGCGGCATCGACACCCGCACCATCTCGATCAGCTATCTCGGTCTTGTGCGCGAGCAGTCGCCGCCGGGATCGGGCGGGCCGCTCTGGAAGGACTGGTACACCTATTTCCCATGGGAGGATCTGCGCGCCGGACGGCCGGAAATCCTCGATCAGGTCACCGACATGCTGACCCAATGGGCGATGAGCGAGCGTCCCGGCCGGGCCGAGCGCCGCCACCGTCTCGACTTCGCCTTCGGGCTCAATGGGATGGTGTGGAACGAGGAGCTTGTGCTGCAGCGCTTCGAGCTGATGCACGAAGCGGGGCTGATTGCCGAGGCAGGGCTGGCGCCGGCCTTCTGGTTCGGTCGGCCGATGGCGGCGGACCATCGCCGCATCCTTGCGACCGGCATTGCCAGGCTGCGGTCCAAGATCAAGTATCGTCCGGTGCTCTTCGAGCTGATGCCCGAAAGCTTCACGCTGCTGCAGCTGCAAAAGGGTGTCGAGGCGCTGGCCGGGCTGAGGCTGCACAAGCCCAACTTCCGCCGCCAGATCGACCAGCAGCAACTGATCGAGGAGACCGGCGAGACCTCCGCCAAGGCCGGCGGCCGCCCGGCCAAGCTGTTCCGCTATCGCCACGCGATTGTCGAAGAGCGGGCGTTGTCGGGGTCACGGTTCCCGGTGGCGCGGACTTAGGGGCGCGCGACCTAGGCATCGGTGGATGTGGGTGGGCCAGCGCCTTTGGCCCGCCGCAAGGCCTCCACCTTCTCGCCCCGGAGGGGAGAGATGCCCCGAAAGGGGCAGTGAGGGGCGAGTCTTTCCAGGCGAGCGCCCTCGACAAAGGAAATAATGCATCACTGTCACTGTCACTGTGGCTGTCGCGGCCTCTTTCCCGCTATTGGGTCGGAGTAGATAGAGCACTTCGCGATGTCGCATGCGACCTCTCCGCTGTGCCATTTGACATCGGGCAAGAACGGGAATAAGACTCGCCTCCGAAATATACTCGTTTTGAGTATTACATTGCGACGGTCGGTCGACCGTTGCCAGGAGGTCCCGCCGATGAACGCGCCGCTTTCCGCAGACGCCCTTTACGACCGCGTTGCCCATGTGATCCCGAAGGCCGAATGGCTGAGTTTCGAGGATGACATCGAAGCCATTCTCCGCCTGAAGCGGGAGCGCAATGCCGTCATTCTCGCGCATAACTATCAGACGCCGGAAATCTTCCATGGCGTTGCCGATATCGTCGGCGACAGCCTGGCTCTGGCGCGTGAGGCGACCAAGGTCGATGCCGATGTGATCGTGCTTGCCGGCGTTCATTTCATGGCCGAGACGGCCAAGCTGCTCAATCCGCAGAAAACCGTTCTGATCCCCGATATGGGCGCCGGTTGCTCGCTGGCGGATTCGATTACGCCGGAAGACATCGCGCTGATGCGTCAGGCCCATCCCGGCGTGCCGGTGGTCACCTACGTGAACACCTCGGCCGCGGTGAAGGCGGCCTCCGACATCTGCTGCACCTCGGGCAATGCGAAGAAGGTGGTGGAATCGCTGGGCGTGCCGAAGGTTCTGATGCTGCCCGACGAATATCTCGCCAGGAACATCGCCCGCGAGACCGATGTCGAGCTGATCGCCTGGCATGGCCATTGCGAGGTCCACGAACTGTTCACGGCAGAAGATGTGCGCGAGATGCGCGAGGCCTTTCCGGGTGTCACCATCATCGCCCATCCGGAATGTCCGCCGGATGTCGTGGCGGAGGCCGATTTCTCCGGCTCGACCGCCGGCATGTCCGACTATGTCGGCAACACCAAACCCGGTCGTGTCGTGCTTCTGACCGAATGTTCGATGAGCGACAATGTCGCCGTCAACCATCCGGATGTGAACTTCGTCCGCCCCTGCAACCTCTGCCCGCACATGAAGCGCATCACGCTTGGCAATATCCGCGAGGCACTGGAAGGCATGCGCCATGAGGTGACGGTCGATCCGGCGATCGCCGATGATGCCCGCCGCGCCGTCGAACGGATGCTGCTCGTATGAGCGCGCCGGTCGTCGTTGTCGGATCGGGCATTGGCGGGCTGGTGACGGCGCTGTCGCTTTCGCCGATGCCGATCGTGCTGGTGACGAAGGCGGCGCTTGGCGACGAAAGCTCCACCGGCTGGGCGCAGGGTGGCATTGCCGCAGCCCTCGGCGATGACGACAGCGCCGCTCTTCACCTTGCCGATACGCTCGCGGCCGGTGCCGGCCTTTGCGATCCGGTCGCTGCCGAACGCATTCTTTCCGCCGCACCGCAGGCGATCGCCTTTCTCGAACGCCAGGGCGTCGTCTTCGATCGCGATGCGGAGGGCCGACTTGCCTTCGGGCTTGAGGCGGCCCATGCCCGCCGCCGCATTCTCCATGCCGGCGGCGATGCCTCGGGCGCGGCGGTTGTTGCCGCGCTCAAGAGGGCCGTTTTGAACACGCCCTCCATCGAGGTCTTTACCGGCGTCGAGGTTCGCCGCCTGCTGGTGGAAGACAATGCGGTGCGGGGTCTTCTCTGCATCAAGGACGGCCACCCGCTGCGGCTTGCCGCATCCCGTGTGGTGCTGGCCACCGGCGGCATTGGCGGGCTTTACGATACGTCTACAAATCCGGCCGGCAATTTCGGCCAGGGGGTCATGCTCGCCGCCCGCGCCGGTGCGGTGCTCGCCGATATGGAATTCGTGCAGTTCCACCCGACCGCGCTTGCGACCGATCTCCGGCCGCTGCCGCTGATCAGCGAGGCCGTGCGCGGCGAGGGCGCGCTGCTTCTCAACGAGAGGGGCGAGCGCTTCATGGCCTCGACGCCCGGCGCAGAGCTTGCGCCGCGCGATGTCGTTGCCCGCGCCATTGCCGGAGAGATCGCGCGGGGCGGCCGGGTGTTTCTCGACGCCCGCTCGGCGCTTGGCAGCCGGTTTGCGACACGTTTTCCGGAGATTTTTGCGATCTGCGCCCGCGCCGGCATCGACCCCGCGACCGATCTCGTTCCGGTGCGCCCGGCCGAGCACTACCATATGGGCGGCATCGAGACCGATGAGGACAGCCTGACCTCGGTGAACGGACTTTATGCCGTCGGCGAGTGCGCTGCGACGGGCCTCCACGGCGCCAACCGGCTTGCCAGCAATTCGCTGCTCGAAGGTGCCGTCACCGGCCTTGCCGCCGCTTCCGCCATCGCGGCTTCGCCGTTGCCGCGCACGCGCAACATGCCGACTGCCGCGCTGCTGCCCGCTCCCCGGCTCGAGACCGTGCGCACCATCGTCTCGCGCGCGCTTGGCGTCACCCGCGACGGGCCGCGCCTTGTGGAGGCAATCGCCGCCCTGTTGCCGCTTGCCGAGCATGGTGGCGCGGATGCCGATCCGGCCGTGGTCGCGCTTTCCATCGCGGTCTTTGCGGCCATGCGGCAGGAATCGCGCGGCGGTCACGCCCGTATCGATTTTCCCGAAACGCTTTCCGACGGCCAGCGCCGGTCGATGACGCTCGACGCCGTCGTCGCCATGGCCCGTGAACTTTCCGCATCGGGGCAGGCACGCCCCGTTCTCGCCTGGAGTGCCTGACATGATACTGCCCCGCCTGATCATCGAACCCGCCGTGCGCCGTGCGCTTGAGGAAGACCTCGGCCTTGCCGGCGATATCACCGCCAATGCCGTCATTCCGGCCGGCCATCGCTCCACCGTGGTGATGGCGGTGCGCAAGCCGGGTGTCATTGCCGGGCTCGACGCCGCCGAACTCGCCTTCACCCTGGTCGACCCGACCATCGTGATGACGCGGCATGTGGAGGATGGCGCGGCGGTGAAGGCTGGCGATGTGGTCGCCACCGTCACCGGCCCGTCGCGCGGGCTTCTGACCGGCGAACGCACTGCGCTCAACTTTCTCAGTCACCTCTCCGGCATCGCCACGGTAACGGCGGGCGTGGTGGACGCTGTCTCAGGCACGGGCGCCGCCATCGTCTGCACCCGCAAGACCACGCCCGGCATCCGCGCACTGGAGAAATACGCGGTCAAGGCCGGCGGCGGCGGCAATCACCGCTTCTCGCTCGCCGATGCGGTGCTGATCAAGGACAACCACATCGCCATTGCCGGCGGCATCAAACCGGCGCTTCAGGCGGCCAGGAAGAATGCCGGTCATATGGTGAAGATCGAGATTGAGGTCGACACGCTCGACCAGCTCCGCGCGGTGATGGAGGAGGGCGCCGACGCTGTGCTGCTCGACAACATGTCGCCGGAGACGCTGCGTGAGGCCGTCGCGATCGTCGCCGGCCGTGCCGTCACCGAGGCCTCGGGTGGCATTACCCCCGAAACGGCTGGCGTAGTGGCTGCGGCCGGCGTCGATCTGATCTCGATCGGCTGGCTCACCCATTCCGCCCCAGTGCTCGATATCGGCCTCGATTACCAATCCGCCGCGGCCTGACTGCACGACATTTTCGATCCGATTGCCCGTCTTCCACGTTCTTCAGGAAAAGAGCGAGGGAAATGACATGACAAAATCCTGGATTGCATTGGCCTGCGCGGCCTTCGCCGTCACGGCCCCTGCCGTCGATGCCGCGGAACTGACGGGGCTCTGGGCACGGGGCGACGGCAAGGCGCAGGTGAAGGTAGAGCGCTGTGGCGACAGCTTTTGCGCCACCAATGTCTGGATCCGTCCAGGCACCGCCCATGAGCGCGTCGGCGACCAGCTGATCATGGACGTGGCTCCGGTCGAGCCGGGGCGCTACGAGGGCGAGGCCGAGGACGTGCGCCGGGGTATGACCTACAGCATGACGATCACGCTCGGCGACAACGCCATGCGCACGCGCGGCTGCGTGCTGGGGCAGCTGCTCTGCAAATCGGCGCGCTGGACCAGCGTCCAGTGAGAACGCGCTACGATGCGATCGGCGCAAAAGCGTAGTGCAGCCTGACACAGCCCTTATCGAGCGGCTTCGCTGAGATCAGGCGCGGGCTTGCGGCGAAACCTGTTACCGGGAAGAGCGGTGTTCCGCCGCCAATCAGCTCGGGAATCACATAGATCTCGATCTCATCGAGGGCGGAGCGTTCGAGGAAGGCCATCTGCAGCTGTCCGCCTCCCAGCATCCACACGTCGCCGTCATCGAGAGCCCGGAGCTCCGCGATCAGCGCGTCGACATCGGTTCGCGTCTCGATTGGCCCCTTGGGGTTGGCGATCGGGCGGGAGGTGACGACGATTACCCGCTTGCCGTCATAGGGCCATGGCCCCTGGTCCGCTTCCAGGAAATCGTAGGTGCCCCGGCCCATTACCAGCGTACCGATCGTCTCCAGAAAACGGTCATAACCATGTTCGCCGAGATCCATGTCGTCATACCGAAACAGCCAGGCGAGATCGTCATTCCTGGCCGCGATGAAGCCATCGAGGCTGGTCGCTATATAACCCAGTATCCTGGCCATGATTTTCCTCTTGTTTATAAATGAACATTCATTTATAAATTACGGATGCCAAGACGCAAGTCAATCTCCGAGCCGGACCTGCTTGCCCTTCTTCTCGATGCCATGATGGCGGTCGGGCCGGACAACCTCACCTTTGCCAGAGCGGCAGCGTCCACCGGGCTTTCCGCTCCGACGCTCGTGCAACGCTTCGGCGCGCGCGACAGGATGATCGAGGCTGTGCTTCTCTATTCATGGGACCGGCTTGATGAAGCCACGGAGGCCGCCGATGTCGGCTACCCGGTCTCGCCGCGGGGAGCGATCGACCTGCTCCTGCATCTCACGCACGACCCGGGCCAGGGCCTTGATGGCGGTTTGCGCTTGCTCCAGGAAGATATGAGAAACCCGGCACTGAGGGCGCGCGGCAGCGCCTGGGGCGACAGGCTTTCGGTTGCACTGAACCGCAGGTTGGCGAAGAAGGGTGCCACGGATCTCGGCTGGCAGATGGCGCAGGTCTGGCAGGGCGCCATCATCTGGTGGGGCTTCTGCCGCAATGGCGACCCGGCGCAGGCCATCCGGTCTGCGCTCGAAGCCTGGTGCGAGACGGCAGGGCTCGACTACAGCCCGTAATACCAAGGCGCCAGCACCGCGAAGGCGATGGTCAGCAGGATGATCAGCGGAATGCCGGCGCGCATGAAATCCTGGAAGCCGTAGTGTCCGGGCCCCATCACCATCAGATTGGTCTGGTAGGCGATCGGCGTGGCGAAGGAGCAGTTGGCGGCGTAGATCACGGCGGCGACGAATACCGCCGGCGGCGCATCGATCTGGTTCGCCATGTCGATCGCGATCGGGACGAACAGCGCGGCGGCGGCGTTGTTGGAAAGCACATTGGTCAGCAGTGCCACGCTGACGAAGAGCAGCGCGATGATCACCGGCGCCGATGAGCCGCCGCCAAGCCCGACAATGGTCTCGGCGATCAGCCTTGCCCCACCTGTCGCCTGAAGGGCAGTCGACATCGCGATCGAGGCGCCGACAAGGAGAAAGATCTGCCGGTCGAAGGCGCGTGCGGCCTGCTGCATCGTCAGGCAGCCGAACAGCAGCATCAGCACCACGCCCGCCACCGAATTCACCGCGATCGGGGAAAGCCCGCTGGCCGAAAACAGCACGATACCGGCAAAGATCACGCTTGCGATCAGCGCCTTGTCGCGCGGCGGCACGCTTTCGGCGGAATGCTCCAGCAGCAGGATATCGTGATTGCCGCGCATCGACAGGATGTCATCTTCGTCACCGCCGACCAGCAGCGTGTCGCCAGCTTCAAGGCGAAGCTGCGCCAGCGGCGAGCGTGCCATCCGGTTCTTGCGGCGCACGCCGAAGATGGTGACGTTGAAGCGATGCTGGATACCGCTGAAACGCACCGTGCGGCCCTCGAACAGGGAGCCGGGCGCGATCACCGCCTCGGCAAGGTGATAATGCGGGCCCGGCTTGCGCTCGCCGGCTGGTGCCGAGCCATCCGGCGGGGCGGCAAGGTCGATCTCGCCGGCGGCGATCAGGTCCATGAATGCCTTGCGGGTTCCTGTGAGCTGCAGCCGGTCGCCGGGCGCCAGCGTCAGCTCGTCGTCATAGGGCGGCAGGGTGACGGCGCCGTTGCGGATCATGGCATGCAGCGAGAGCGGCGCCAGATTGGGAAAGAAACCGGAACGCGCCGTATCGCCGGCAAACCGGCTCGTCGGCAGGACCACGACTTCGCCCAGAAACTGGGTGCCGGCGCGCGCGATGTTTTCGAGCCCAGCCGAACGCTTCGGCGAGAGGATGCGCGGCAACACCAGAACCACATAGAGAAAGCCGATCACGGCGAGGATGGTGCCCATGCCGGTGATGTCGAAGAAACCGACCTCGATGCCCTGTTCGGCGGCGACGCCGGCCGCGATCATATTGGTCGAGGAGCCGATCAGCGTCGTCATGCCGCCGAGAATGGAGACGAAGGAGAGCGGCATGAAGATACGGTAGGCCCTGAGCCGAAAGCGAGCGGCAAGCGCGATCAGCACTGGGATGAAGATCACCACCACGGGCGTATTGTTGAGGAAGGCGGAGGTAACGCCCGCCACCACCAGGATGACGGTGATGGCGCGGCGCGGATTGCTGCCACGGCCGATCCAGTTGATGATACCTTCCAGCGCATCCGTGGCGAACAGCCCCTTGCCGACGATCAGCAGCGCCAGCACCGTGACGAGTGCGGGAGAGGAGAAGCCGGCGAGAAGGGCCGCGACTGTCACCTCTTCGCCTTCCGCCGGCTGATAGGGAAAGGCCCCGAACAGTACCAGGAGCAGCGTCAGCGATGTGAGCGCAACCGCTTCGACGGGATAGCGGTCGAGCGTGTAGAGGACGATCGACCCGGCAATGATTGCCAGCGTGGCAATGAGGTGGACGTGTTCCAGCAAGCTTGAGGCCTCATCAGGGGCTTGGGCGACAGGCGGGGGCCGCCCGGGCGCGAACCAGCATACTGGCAGACGCTGCCGCGTTTCGGCAAGCCTCTGCTAACATCTTGTGCGTAAATCTTTTTCTCGGCTGCGGACGAGCCTTTCGCACCCGCCCGCAACGGTATCGGCAAAGCCCTAGAGGCCGAAGGTCACATGGCCGGCATCGTCTATCGTCCAGGCCGGATTGTAGGCAATCTCCCAGGCATGGCCGTCCGGATCGGCGACATAGCCCCGATAGCCGCCATGGGGTGGTGCATCGGCCGGGCGCAGCAGCGTTCCGCCGGCGGCGACCAGTTTCGCGATCAGCGTCTCGACGGCGTCAGGGCTCTCGACATTGTGGGCCAGTGCATAGGCGCCATTGCCGGGCTGCTGGGCGCGCCCGGCATCCTCCGCCAGCTGATTGGCCAGCCAGAGGCCGAGCACCAGCCCGTTCATCTGGTAGAAGGCGATGTCGGCATTTTCGAAAACCGGCGTCCAGCCGAAGCCGTCCGCGTAGAACCGTCTGGCGCGCTCCGGGTCCTTAATGCCGAGGGTGATAACTGAGATCTGCTGTTGCATGACGCACTCCTTCCGTTCGCGACCGCACCATGCGGTGGCGTGACGTCAGGGGACGAGGCGCAATGCCAGTCGGAATTTCCCGATGGGGAAACGGGCGGGCAAACCAAACCACCCTAACCATTTTAGACCGGCAAAAGATATCATGCGCGCACATAGGTGAACAAGAGAGCCGCCGCCGCCGATTTTTTTTCGCGCGGGGCGCGTCAAGCCGGCTTCCGGAATTTCGCCTTGAAAAAGAGAAATTTAGTTAACGTGGCATGGATGGCCCCGCAGCCGACGCGGGTTTCTCGTGCCCGAGACGGCGCGATTCTCCATATCTTGGCCCCATTTTGCCCGTTTTAGAAAATCACAACTGGTGTTCCACGCCGCGGCGTGGCGGGCATTGCATGAAATTGCCATCACTGCTGTCGCCTGCCGGCTGGCACGACGAAAGAAACCGACGTTTACGTCAAGGCTCCATTCAGGAAGGAAACGACAATCGCATGAAAGCGGTCGCCCTTGATCTCGGCACTGATTTGTCGAAAAATGAAACGCGCAGTTTAAGCGCATTGTTCCTTAAAAAAATCGAGGGCCCTTTCGCCCGCTTCTTCAGGGTGTTTGCGTCATCGGATCTGGGGGGCGCCATTTGGCGTAAGGAAAAATTTACCCTGTTCCTCATATTCTTCTCCTCGGCAACAACCACACCGTCTTTGAGTAATGCGTAGGAAGTGTGCGCCGTGACGTTGAAGAAAGTTCAGAATCCACGCCGCAAGCGTGAAGGCAGAGGCGTGCTCCTTCGCCTCATCGCCGCCGCGACCGTCTGTGTCGCAGCAGGTGGTGCCATCGTGTCGATTGCGGCCTCGCCGATCATCTCGACCTCGGTGACACGGCCATCGCTGTCAGCGACATCGGGGCTCAGCCTGAGCGTCAATCCCGCCTTCAGGCAACCGCAGCGCGCCCAGAGCGCCAAGGGCGAACGCCTTCTGGCGGCAAGCGCCGGCACCGGCCGTGCGCTGCCGATGGAACCCGACGAAATCCGTCTTTCCTACCTGAAGCCGAAGCTTGAAAAGGCCGGGGCCCAGGTGCTTGCCGTGTGGCAGCGCGGCCTCGTCCACAAGCAGATCGAGGAGAATGCCGCAGCGGAGATCGCGCTTGCCGGTCCGCCGCCTGCGCTGGCCGAGAAGCCGGCCAAGCCCGCGGCCTCTCCGTCGATCCCGGCCGCGACGGCGCTCGCGGCCGTCGCTCCCGGCAAGGATACGACCCAGGATGCCGGCAATGCCTTCGAACTGGTGCTGCAGGGGGCGGATTCGTCCCGTCTGGCCGATGGCGAGGTCCCGGTTCCCGAGCAACGGCCGGGCGGCAGCAAGATGCTTGCCTATGCCGCACCTGGTCATGATGACTACGACCAGCTCTTTGGCGAGGTGCCGGAGCGGACCAAGAAGGTCGCCGTCTATGACATTTCGGCCGGCAAGGTCTACATGCCCGATGGCGAGGTCATGGAAGCCCATTCCGGCATCGGCAAGTATCGCGACAATCCCAAATACACGCATGTGAAGATGGCAGGCGCCGTTCCGGCGGCAACCTACAAGCTGACACCGCGCGAAGCGCTGTTCCACGGCGTGCCCGCCTTGCGCATGACCTCCGTCGACGGCACCAATCCGCTCGGCCGTACGGGCCTGCTCGCGCACACCTACATGCTGCGCACGCCGGGTGATTCGCACGGCTGCCTGGTGTTCAAGGACTACTACAAGTTCCTGAAGGCCTATCGGGCGGGGAGGGTCGATTACATCGTCGCGGTCTCAAGTCTCGGCGCTGGCGCAACCTTGGCGCTGGCGAACCGGACAAGCTGATGCAAGAAAAGGCGGCCCATGGCCGCCTTTTTCGTCGGTGGCGTCCGCAAACCGTGTTGGTGCGCTTCGGCTGGCATGAAGCAACCCGATCCGTCAGGCATTCTCTCCGGCCTTCAGACGCGCAATAATCTTGTCCAGATTTGCGGCGGCCTCTTCGCGGGTGACGGCATAGCCGTAGGGTTCGCCGACTTCCACGCCCCATGGCACGAGCACGTCGAAATCAACCGCCTTCAGCAGCGCGAGACTGTCGAGATATGCCGCGCGATCGCTGTCGCCGAGGAGAACGGCCTTCCATTCGCTGCCCTGCACCCAGAGGCTGTCGCCGGAAAAGAGGAAGCGGTGCGCGCCGTTGTCCCAGAGGAACATCGTTGCACCGGGCGTATGGCCGGGTGTCGGGATGACCTCCAGATCATCGTCGATCATATGGCGCTCGGAAAACGTCCCGGCGATCGGAAGATCGACCCCCGCCCGATCCGCCTCGTGGATGAAGACGGGCACATCGAGGCTCGGGGCCCCATACATCGCTTCATGATGGTGGTTCAGCAACAGCCGCTCGGGCCGACCCAACCCGCGGATTTCATCCGCAGCTTCGCTGATCCCCGGAGCGTTGTAGACGATCGTGTTGCCCTGCGGCCGTTGCAACACGAACGCGCGCACCACCACCCCGCCGAGAAACGGCAGCGGGGCGGTCGGCGTTCCTGACAAGCCGCTGACAGTGGATTGCAGTCCTTTGGTATCGTCCGTGAAGGTGAGATCATCCGGCATCGGCTGGTTTCCTTTTCATGGATCGTCGTGGAAATGAGGCGCGTTGGTGCTGCGGGCATCCACTGTCGACGGATGCGCGAGATGCGCCTCGATGCGGCGAAGCGCCTGCGTCACCGTTGCGATCGTATCGGGGTCCAATGCAGCGCCGCCCAGCGCCGCGCTCCAGGCATCTCGCATGCGAAGACTGTTCTTCATCGCGCGCTCGGTCGGGTGGAGATGGGCGATGCGCGCGTCCTTGGGATCGGCCAGCCGCTCCAGCAGGCCCTTTGCCACCAGCCCCTTCAGCACCCGGCTGAAATTGCTGGTCGGCAGTCCGCAGGCATCGGCGGCGCGGCGCGCGGACACACCCGGGTTTCGCCCCACGAACCGCATCACGCTGATTTCGATCGGCGTGCACGGCCCCGGTTCGAGGTTGGACGGAGCGGGAAGCTGCCGGGCCACCGCGTGGACGAGGTCGGCCAGTTCATAAAGCGCAGCGTCATGCTCCTTGCCCATGTGTCGGCCCTTTTGCTATCGTCTGATAGCTATCATGTAATAGTATTTTATGAAACGTCAAGGGAGTCCGCTATGCGAAAGGCTGAAGGAGATAGTCGTTCCGAAAAGCGAACGGGGCCCGAAGAGGCCCCGTTGCAGATTGGTCAGGAAGGAACAGGCTTCCTTAAAAATCCCAGTCGTCGTCTTCCGTCGCGACTGCCTTGCCGATGACGTAGGAGGAGCCGGAGCCGGAGAAGAAGTCGTGGTTCTCGTCGGCGTTCGGCGACAGCGCCGAAAGGATCGCCGGGTTGACCTTGCAGGCCTCCGCCGGGAACAGCGCCTCGTAGCCGAGGTTCATCAGCGCCTTGTTGGCGTTGTAATGCAGGAAGGCCTTGACGTCTTCGGTCAGACCGACGGCGTCATAAAGCGACTCGGTGTACTTCGCCTCGATCTCGTAGAGTTCGAACAGCAGGCCGAATGCAAAATCCTTGATCGCCTCGCGCTCGGCTTCGGAAACCTTCTTCAGACCTTGCTGGAACTTGTAGCCGATGTAGTAACCGTGCACCGCCTCGTCGCGGATGATCAGGCGGATCAGGTCGGCGGTGTTGGTGAGCTTGGCGCGGCTCGACCAGTACATCGGCAGATAGAAGCCCGAATAGAACAGGAAGCTTTCGAGGAAGACGCTGGCGACCTTCTTCCGAAGCGGATCGGTGGCGCGGTACTCCTGCAGCACGAGCTGCGACTTCTCCTGCAGGAAGGCGTTTTCCTCCGACCAGCGATAGGCGTCGTCGACTTCCGCCATCGAGCAGAGGGTGGAGAAGATCGAGGAATAGGAGCGGGCGTGAACGGCTTCCATGAAGGAGATGTTCGACAGCACGGCTTCCTCATGCGGGGTGACGGCATCCGGCATCAGCGTCACGGCGCCGATGGTGTTCTGGATGGTATCGAGCAGCGTCAGCCCGGTGAAGACGCGGATGGTGAGCTGCTGCTCGCTTTCCTTCAGCGTCGACCAGGACGGGATATCGTTCGACAGCGGCACTTTCTCGGGCAGCCAGAAATTGCCGGTCAGACGGTTCCAGACCTCGAGGTCCTTGTCGTCGACAATGCGGTTCCAGTTGACCGCACGCGGCACGGTGATAGCGGGCTTCTTTGTCTGAATGTTCATGGTTTTTCCCCCGCGCATTACAGGCTGCACGAAACGCAGCCTTCGACCTCGGTGCCCGAAAGCGCCATCTGCCGAAGACGGATGTAATAGATGGTCTTGATGCCCTTCTTCCAGGCGTAGATCTGCGCCTTGTTGACATCGCGGGTGGTGGCGGTGTCGCGGAAGAACAGCGTCAGCGAAAGGCCCTGGTCGACGTGCTGGGTCGCCGCCGCATAGGTGTCGATGATCTTGTCCGGCCCGATTTCATAGGCATCCTGGTAGTATTCCAGGTTGTCGTTGTTCATGAACGGCGCCGGATAGTAGACGCGGCCGATCTTGCCTTCCTTGCGGATCTCGATCTTGGAGACGATCGGATGGATCGAGGCCGTGGCATTGTTGATGTAGGAGATCGAGCCGGTCGGCGGCACGGCCTGCAGGTTGCGGTTATAAAGACCGCCCTTCATCACCGCTTCCTTCAGCGCCAGCCAGTCTTCGCGCGTCGGCAGCTCGATGCCGGCCTTTTCGAACAGGTCGCGCACGCGTTCGGTCGCCGGAACCCAGTCCTTCTCGGTGTACTTGTCGAAATATTCACCGCTTGCGTATTTCGACTTCTCGAAGTCGGCGAAGGTGACGCCGCGCTCGACGGCGATACGGTTCGAGGCCTTCAGCGCGTGATAGGTCACGGCGTAGAAATACATGTTGGTGAAGTCGACGCCCTCTTCCGAGCCGTAGAAGATGTGCTCGCGGGCGAGATAGCCGTGCAGGTTCATCTGGCCAAGGCCGATGGCGTGGCTCTCGTCATTGCCCTTCTCGACGGAGGGAACCGACGAGATGTGGCTCATGTCGGAAACGGCCGTCAGCGCGCGGATCGCGGTATCGACGGTGCGGCCGAAATCGGCCGAATCCATCGCCATGGCGATATTCATCGAGCCGAGATTGCAGGAAATGTCCTTGCCCATGTGCTTGTAGGACAGATCCTCGTCGAATTCGCTGGCTTCCGAGACCTGCAGGATTTCCGAGCAGAGATTGCTCATGGAAATGCGGCCGGCCACCGGGTTGGCGCGGTTCGCCGTGTCCTCGAACAGGATATAGGGGTAGCCGCTCTCGAACTGAAGCTCGGCCAGCGTCTGGAAGAAGGCGCGGGCGTTGATCTTCTTCTTGCGGATTTCCGGGTTGTCGACCATGTCGCGATAGTGCTCGGTGATCGACACCTCGGTCATCGCCTTGCCGTAGACGCGTTCCACGTCATAGGGCGAGAACAGGTACATGTCCTCGTTGTTGCGGGCGAGTTCGAAGGTGATGTCCGGGATCACCACGCCGAGCGACAGCGTCTTGATGCGGATCTTTTCATCCGCATTTTCGCGCTTGGTGTCGAGGAAGCGCATGATGTCGGGGTGGTGGGCGTTGAGATAGACAGCACCTGCGCCCTGGCGTGCGCCGAGCTGGTTGGCATAGGAGAAGCTGTCCTCGAGCAGCTTCATCACCGGGATGACGCCGGAGGACTGGTTCTCGATCTTTTTGATCGGCGCGCCGGATTCACGGATGTTGGTCAGCGACAGGGCCACGCCGCCGCCGCGCTTGGAAAGCTGCAGCGCCGAATTGATCGAACGTCCGATGCTTTCCATGTTGTCTTCGATGCGCAGCAGGAAGCAGGAGACCAGCTCGCCGCGGCTCTTCTTGCCGGCATTGAGGAAGGTGGGCGTCGCGGGCTGGAAACGGCCGGCGATGATCTCGTCGACGAGCGCGGTCGCAAGCTCTTCATTGCCGTTGGCAAGCGCCAGCGCCACCATGCAGACACGGTCCTCGTAACGCTCCAGATAGCGTTTGCCGTCAAACGTCTTCAGCGTATAGGCAGTGTAGTACTTGAAGGCGCCGAGGAAGGTCTGGAAACGGAACTTCTTGTCGAAGGCATGGTCCCAGAGGTCGCGCACGAAATTGAACGAATACTGGTCGAGCACTTCCTGCTCGTAATAGCCTTCGTCGACCAGATAATCGAGCTTCTCCCGCAGGTTATGGAAGAACACGGTGTTCTGGTTGACGTGCTGCAGGAAATACTGCTTCGCCGCCATCCGGTCCTTGTCGAACTGGATGTGCCCGTTCTCGTCGTAGAGATTGAGCATCGCGTTCAGCGCATGATAGTCGAGCGTCGCCGGCTTGGCCTTGGCGGCACCCTTTTCCACGCTCTTGTCAGCACCCGTTTCGGCGCTCAGAACGGTTTCGTCCTCGGCGCTTGTGGCCATCCTCAATTCTGCCGTTTCCAAAACTCTTCCAGCCCTTGTTTGACGTTGTTGACATCCTCTGCCGTGCCGAGAAGTTCGAAACGGTAGAGGTACGGTACCTTGCACTTCGCCGATATGATGTCGCCGGCGATGCCGTATGTACTGCCGAAATTGGTGTTTCCGGAGGCAATCACGCCACGGATGAGGGCGCGGTTGTCCGGATTGTTGAGAAACTTGATCACAGGCTTGGGGACAGCGCCGCTACCGTCGCCGCCGGCATAGGTCGGCACCACCAGCACATAAGGCTCCTCCACCGTTTCGGTATCACCCTGCGGGCCGAGGCGCTTTGCCGGGAGGCCCGTCTTGGAGACGAAACGATGGGTGTTGCCTGTCGCACTGGAATAATAGACGAGCATGCCCCTTGCCCTTCACAAAAGCGGCGCGCCAGCAGCGCGCCGTCACATCTTCAAGGCGTTATGTCGCCTTGTCTTGCCCCCGCGCCTGCTGATTTCGCGCAGGCGTCTTTATCTCAGGCGAGGGCGCCGATCATGTCCGGGCGGAAGCCGGACCAGTGCTGCTCACCGGCGACCACGACCGGAACCTGGCGATAACCCATGCCGACGACATGGTCATAGGCCGCGTTGTCGACCGAGACATCGACAATCTCGTAGTCGAGGCCCTTGCGCTCAAGCGCGCGGGTCGTGGCATTGCACTGCACGCAGGCCGGTTTGGAATAGACGGTGATCTTCATTTCTTCCTCGCATGATCATTCTTGTCAAAAAGCGCCGCCGACACTCGCCGCCGGCCTCTTTTTCGTTCCGCAGACCGGCTCTTCGCTTGCCACTGCGCCATCCGGCGCGGACCCGTTCACGAAAAAGACCGGCACGAACCGGTTGCAGCCGATGCGTTGCGGTCCGTTCTCAGCGACGCCGCCGAACTCGCTGATCCGGCTTCGTTTCCGGCTTTCCGGCGGCGAGAAAATCCGTCTTCGCCAAGCGAAGCACCGAACCCATATCCGCACCAGAGAACCGACTCAGAAACCGGACCCGACCGAGCGTTTCAGGGCGAATCGCCCCTGCCGTCGAGAACACTATATATGCTACCTGAAACACTCAGACCGTCAATATATAGTTTGCCGGGGGCGGCATTTCCACATCCATTATGGTCAATGATTGGTGAAGAAACGGCCTTGACATCGAGGCCCGGAGCAGGCGCGCCGCCGGAAAAAAATGCCGCTGCGCAACAGCGTGGAAAAGTGATTCCCGTCTTGAGGTGAGGATGCGGGTTTCGGGGGGTATTGTGCCACCAACCGCAGGTAGAAGTTGCCCGGCAGGCTTCATTCGTCCTCGCTTTCCACAGATGCGTCAAAGACACAAGGGTGAGCGCGCGAGATGACGTAATGACAATAACGTAAAAGTAATCTTGACAGGCGAAAGTCGCCGCTATTCATTCAAGGAGATACTAAATTAATGCATTCGCCCGGGACATTTCCCCGGAGCAATGGCGTCCGCTGCCGATTTGGGCCGGGCGAGGGAGGAAACGGCGGACCCGAACCCGCTCAGCACAGGCGCCGCGCCGTATTGACCCGGCTCCAGCCTGCCGGCGGGAGGACTGAATGCCTTTCAAACAAAAAAATTGAGCAATTTATGATTAATCACAGCAGCCCTCCCGTGTTTGACGGACACAACGACCTGCTCTTCAGGCTTCATCACCAGCAGATCGCGATCGAAGACGTGGTCAGCGGTCTGGCGAGCGGTCATCTCGATCTGCCGCGGGCGAAAGCTGCCGGTTTCGCCGGTGGATTCTTCGCGCTCTGGGTGCCGTCCACCCGCACCGGCTCAGCCGCCGAAGACAGCGATGACGCGCTGATGGCCGACATCCGTTACAACGTGCCGTTGCCCGGCATGGTGACCTGGGAAGAGGCGATCAGGGTGGTGGTCGAAGAGGTTGCCATCTTTCGCAAGCTCGCCGGATGCGGCGTTCTGACCCCCTGCACAAGCGTTGCCGAGATCGAGGCGGCCATGACCGGAGAGACGCTCGCCGCCGTCCTGCACATGGAGGGCGCGGAAGCCATCGATCCCGAATTTGCGGCGCTCGAGGTGCTCTATGCCGCGGGGCTCCGGTCGCTCGGGCCGGTGTGGAGCCGGCCGACGATCTTCGGCCACGGCGTGCCCTTCCGCTTTCCCTCGACCGGCGACATCGGGCCCGGCCTCACCGATCTCGGCAAGGCGCTGGTGCGCGAGTGCAACCGGCTGAAGATCATGCTCGACGTCTCGCATCTCAACGAAAAGGGCTTTGACGACGTCGCGGCGGTCACGGATGCGCCGATCGTTGCCACGCATTCCAATGCCCATGCGCTGAGCTCGCATGCTCGCAATCTCACCGATCGCCAGCTTGCCGTGATCGCCGAGAGCGACGGAATGGTGGGCCTCAACTTCGCCACCGCCTTCCTGCGGGCCGACGGACGAATGGCGCCGAACATGTCGATCGCGGTGATGATCCGCCATCTCGACCACCTTATTTCCGTGCTCGGCGAAGACCGGGTCGGGCTCGGTTCCGATTTCGACGGTGCCATCGTGGCGGACGGCATCGCCGACGTGACAGGGCTGATAGCGCTAAGGCAGGCGATGCGCGATCACGGTTTTGGCGAGCCGCTGATTGCAAAGCTTTGCAACGGCAACTGGATGCGCGTGCTGAGGCGGACCTGGGGCGAATAGAGCGCGCGTGGTGCTCACTCGTCCTCGTCGATACGAAGCGGCTTGCCCCAGACGCCCTCGACCCGCAGCATGAAGGCGTAGAGCGCCAGCGTCCCGAGCGCCATCGCAAACCAGGTCAGGGCATAGGAGAGATGGGCATTGCGGAACTTGACCACGGTCAGCCCGCCGATCGGATAGCCGCCGGGATTGGGCGTGCTGTCGGCGTCGATGAAATAGGGCGCCGACGGTTCGAGCCCCTTGGTCTCCATGATCGACTGGACATCGCGGCGATACCATTGCCCGTCCTCGGGATCGTTGGCGCGGGAAAACAGCCAGCCTCTTTCTTCCGACATCCTGAGCAGGCCGGTGATCGTCACCTCGCCCTCGGGCGCCGTGCGGGTCGCCGGGTCGCGCTGCTTTTCCGGCACGAAGCCGCGGTTGATCAGCACATAGCTGCCGTCCTGCCGCTTGAGCGGCGTCATCACGAAATAGCCGGGCCCGAGCTCGGTCGGGTAGTAGATCTGCACTTCCTCGTCGTTGAGGAGTTCGCCCGTCACGGTCACGTGGCGATAGGCGTCCTTGTCGCGGGTGATGTCCGGCCATTCGGCCGGCCCCGGCGCCGGCACGGCGGGCGCCTCGACGCGGGCATCGACCGCGGCAATCAGATCGAGCTTCCACTGCAGCCTGTAGACCTGCCATATGCCGAGCGCCATGAACCCTGCAAACAGCACCGCCGCAATGGCGGTGATCACAACGAGACGTTTCCGGGAAACTGCGGCCATGTCGGATACCCTTTTGCAGCCGGCATCGGGCCGGCGGTGGCGCGCCTTGCGCCGCCACTGGATATAGACTGTGCGCGTCTGTCGCAACGGGGAAGGCGAGGCTGTGACGGAAGGACGCGTCTGACCATCGCCCGGTCAGGACACGCATCCCGACCGATTGCCGGGATGCGGGGAGGGCTTTACGGGCCTTACTTCGCAGCCTTCAGCAGGACGGAAACCAGGCCTGCCGTCGAAGAATCATGGCCATCCGCGCTCTCCTTGCCGGAGACGACCGGCAGCAGGCCGGTGGCGAGTTCCTTGCCAAGCTCGACGCCCCACTGGTCGAAGGAGTTGATGCCGAACAGCACGCCCTCGACGAAGACGCGGTGCTCATAGAGCGCGATCATGCGGCCGAGCGCGTAGGGCGTCAGGCTGTCATAGACGAAGGTGATCGACGGGCGGTTGCCGGAAAACACCCGGTGCGGGCCGATCTTGGCGGCGGTCGCCTCGTCGGCACCCTTGGCCAGAAGCTGGGCCTTCGCCTCGTCGAGCGTGCGGCCTTTCATCAGCGCTTCGGACTGGGCGAGGCAGTTTGCCATCAGCAGCTGGTGCTGGTGGCGCAGCTCCGGCTCGAAGCCATTGGCGGCGATCATGAACTCGATCGGAATGATGTTGGTGCCCTGGTGCAGGAGCTGGAAGAAGGCATGCTGGCCGTTGGTGCCGGGCTCGCCCCACACGATCGGGCCGGTCGGCGTGGTGACGTCTTCGGATTCGATCGTCACCGACTTGCCGTTGCTCTCCATGTCGAGCTGCTGCAGGTAGGCGGCAAAGCGCGACATGCGCTGGTCATAGGGAATGACCGCGCGGGAGGGATAACCCAGTACCACCCGCTGGTAATAGCCGAGAAGGCCGAGCATGAAGGGCAGGTTCCCGGTCACCGGCGCCTCGCGGAAATGATTGTCCATCGCATGGGCGCCGTCGAGGAAGCGGCCGAAGTCGTCGGCGCCGATGGCGATCATCAGCGGCAGGCCGATCGCCGACCAGATCGAGTAGCGTCCGCCGACCCAGTCCCAGAAGCCAAAGACGCGCTCTTCCTCGATGCCGAAGGCGGCGACCTTGTCGAGCGCCGTCGAAACCGCGCAGAAATGGTGGCCGACGGCCTCCTCGCCAAGCGCATCTGCAATGAACGTGCGTGCGGTCTTGGCGTTGGTCATCGTCTCGATGGTGGTGAAGGTCTTCGAGGCGACGATGAACAGCGTCGTCGCCGGATCGAGGTCCTTGATGGTGTCGGCGATATGGGCGCCGTCAACATTGGAGACATAATGAAGCTTCGGGCCGTCATGGAAGGGGGCCAGCGCCAGCGTCGTCATCGCCGGACCGAGATCCGAGCCGCCGATACCGATATTGACGACGTCGGTGAAGGCCTTGCCGGTCGCGCCCTTGATGGTGCCCGAGCGGATGCCTTCGGCAAAGGTGCCCATGGCGGCAAGCACGGCATTGACGTCCGGCATCACATCGGCGCCATCGACCATCACCGGTGTGTTCGACCGGTTGCGCAGTGCCGTGTGCAGCACGGCGCGGTCTTCGGTGATGTTGATCTTCTCGCCGGAGAACATGGCCGCGCGCTTGTCCTCGACGCCGGTCTCGGCTGCAAGTTTCACCAGCAACGAAAGGATCTCGTCATTGATCGCGGTCTTCGAGAAATCCATCAGCAGATCTTCGAAGCTGATGCTGAACTTCGCAAACCGGTCGGGATCGGCGGCAAAGGCGGCGCGCAGATCGGTGGCGGCGGAATTCTTGGCCGCCTCGGTCAGGCTTTTGAGAAGGGCGTTCATGTGGGGGCTCCCTGCAATGTCATGGATGGCGCGATCATAACCGCTTCTTAAAACGATTGAATGCGATTCGGTAACTGGTTGCCGGAAACGTATTCCGTTTTCATGTCATTCAAAGCGTCGCGGGCGCGAAAATCAACCGCCGAAAGCAGGGCGGCAAGGGAAACCACGGTCGGGACAAACGAAAGCCGCGTGCCCTGAAGCACGCGGCCCCGCCTCCTCGTTCATTTGGCTCAGGCGTGGGTCGGCCTGGCCGGCGTGTTGTGGTGCTTGTGCGCCACCAGCATGAAATACAGGAACACGAAGGGGATGGCGCTCCAGTAGGCGACCGACTTGTCGTGGCCCATGTTGCGGGCGCGGAAGGCGGTGAACCGGCCGAAGGCGAGGCCCGGCACGACCGCATAGATCGAAAGGCCCATGTAATAGGCCGTCGACAGCGCAATGCCGGTTCCGGCCTCGCGCGGGAAGGCGAATTCGAGCAGATAGGAAATCACCAGATTGATCACGAAAATGAAGCAGGCGCGCAGGAAATAGTCCATGCGGTCGTATTCACGCTTTTCGCGAGTGAGGTAGACCCCGAGCAGAACGCCGATGGCGCTTGTCGCATACGGGAAAAAGAAAAGGCCTGTCATATCGTTTCCTCCTCGAAACGGACGCTGCGCGAAACGGTGCGCATTTTGTCGCATGTGGCAGATTGTCGCATAGAAGGGAGGCCGCTTGCAACTGCCAATCGTGAAACGGTGTCCCATAGGAATGATGACGACGCCGATAAGGTTCCGACGCGACGGCCGAACTTGCGTTTTGGAAGTTTTTCGAGAAGGGGCAGCGGCGTCACGGAAACGTCGGCGAAGACCGACGGATTGGCGAAAAAGTGGCAATTTTCACGCAGCGCCGGCGAAAAAGTCGTCGGTGAGGTGACGGAATTGAGGCCTTGTGCCAAAATGCCACAGGTCGGAGGCAGTTTATTTTTGGCAATTTTGCGATATTAGACCCGCCATGTGCGAGCCGCGCCCTTGGTCCGGCCGCGCGATTCCGGCGTATCTAGAGACCGGCATCGTTCCGGAACCTTCCGGAATTGACCGGAAAGCCGAAGCCTGGCACCTGCCGGCTTCTGCAAAACGGCGAACACATTTCGCCGGTACAACCGGAATACCAGCGTCTACAGACGGCCGCCGCGGGCCCGAAGGCGCCGGACAGTCATCGACAAACCAGTCCCGGTTCATCCGCGCGGTCCGGGCGTCACGGCAGAGAATGAAAACGATAGTGAACCTTCTCAAGCTCTTGAAACCGGCGCTTCTGCTGCCGTTCGTGCTGATGCTTTCGGGCTGTCAGCTCATCCTTCTCGACCCGGCAGGCTGGGTTGCCAATCAGGAACGTGACCTTCTGGTCATCTCCACCCTGCTGATGCTGATCATCATCGTTCCGGTGCTGGTCATGGCGGTCTACATCCCCTGGCGCTACCGCGATTCGCGCAAGGCCACGGATGATTACGATCCCGAATTCGAGCATTCCTCGCTGTTCGAGGCGTTCATCTGGGGCGTACCGGTGATGATCGTCATCGCGCTCGGCGCGGTCACGGCAATCTACACCCACAAGCTCGATCCCTATAAGCCGCTCGACCATATCGCCGCCGAGCCGCTTGAGATCGATGTGGTGTCGATGGACTGGAAATGGCTGTTCATCTATCCCGAACAGAACATTGCGGTCGTCAACGAGCTGGTGCTGCCGACCGATCGTCCGGTCAACCTGCGGTTGACCTCGAGCTCGGTGATGAACACCTTCTCGGTGCCCGCGCTCGCCGGCATGATCTACACCATGGCCGGCATGGAGACGAAGCTGCATCTGGTGGCCGATGACGCCGGCAAATACTACGGTCGCTCCGCCAATTATTCCGGCCCCGGCTACGCCCACATGGACTTCGAGACCTACGCGGTGTCGGAAGACGAGTTCACCAAATGGGTCGATAACGCCAAGTCGTCCGGTACCGAACTGTCCGTCGATGCCTATCAGACGCTCGACAAGCCGTCGGCCGCCGATGGCGTGTACTATTACAACGGCGTTGCCGAAAACCTGTTCGACAAGGTCGTCGGTCTCTGCGTCGAGCCTGGCAAGGTCTGCATCGGCGACATGATGATGCAGGACATGATGGGCGGCGGCGGCCTGAAGGGCATCGAGACCAAGAAGAACTACGTCTATGACGAATTCGCCCCTGGCGAAGGTTTCGACCAGCATGAATTCGAAGGCGAGATTCACGCCAATCCCGACGAACCCCGCAAGGGCCCGGTCAACGTCAAGAATCCCGACCAGACCGTGATGAACCTTGATGGCGGTGTGTCGACCGCTTCCGAAACGGCGAGGCAGTAATGAGATCTGATTTCTGGAACTTCATCTTCGGACGGCTAACATGGTCCGACATCCCCTATGATGTGCTGATCCTTGACGTCACCTTCGCCGCGGTTGTGCTCGCCGGCCTGACCGTGTTCGGCCTGATCACCTACCATCGCAAGTGGGCCTATCTCTGGAACGAGTGGTTCACCTCGGTCGACCACAAGAAGATCGGCGTGATGTACATCGTGCTGGCGCTTGTCATGCTGTTCCGCGGCTTTACCGATGCCTTCATGATGCGCACCCAGCAGGCGCTTGCCGCCGGTGGCGCCCAGGGCTATCTGCCGCCGCACCACTTCGACCAGATCTTCACCGCCCACGGCACGGTCATGATCTTCTTCTTCGCCATGGCCTTCCTGGTCGGCGTGATGAATATCGCGATGCCGCTGCAGATCGGCGCGCGTGACGTTGCCTTCCCGTGGTTGAACAACTTCTCGTTCTGGATGACCGTCTCGGGCGCCATCCTGCTCAACGTGTCGCTGTTCATCGGCCTTCTGGGCCGCACCGGCTGGCTTGCCATGCCGCCGCTTTCGGGAATCGCATACTCGCCCGATGTGGGCGTCGACTATTACATATGGTCATTGCAGATCGCGGGTATCGGGACGACGCTGTCCGGCGTCAACATGATCGCCACGATCCTGAAGATGCGCGCGCCGGGCATGACCATGATGCGCATGCCCGTGTTCACCTGGACGACGCTCTGCGCCAACGTGCTGATCGTCGCAGCCTTCCCGGTGCTGACGGCAACGCTCGCCATGCTGGCGCTTGACCGCTATTTCGGCATGCACTTCTTCACCAACGACATGGGCGGCAACCCCATGATGTATGTGAACCTGATCTGGATCTGGGGTCACCCGGAAGTCTACATCCTGATCCTGCCCTGCTTCGGCATCTTCTCGGAAGTCGTGTCGACCTTCTCCGGCAAGCCGCTGTTCGGCTATCGCTCGATGGTCTACGCCACGGCCTGCATCATGGTGCTGTCCTTCATCGTGTGGCTGCACCACTTCTTCACCATGGGCTCCGGCGCCAGCGTGAACACCTTCTTCGGCATCTCGACGATGATCATCGCGATCCCGACGGGTGCGAAGATCTTCAACTGGCTGTTCACGATGTATCGCGGCCGTATTCGCTTCGAAACGCCGATGTACTGGACGGTGGGCTTCCTGATCACCTTCACCATCGGCGGCATGACCGGTGTCATGCTCGCGGTTCCGCCGGCGGACTTCCAGCTGCACAACTCGCTGTTCCTGGTCGCCCACTTCCACAACGTCATCATTGGCGGCGTGGTGTTCGGCCTGATGGCGGGCTACCAGTACTGGTGGCCTAAGGTGTTCGGCTTCAAGCTCGATGATACCTGGGGCCGCCGTTCGTTCTGGTTCTGGTGCATCGGCTTCTACTTTGCCTTCATGCCGCTCTACGTGCTTGGCCTGATGGGCGTGACCCGTCGCCTGCAGAGCTACACCGACACCGGCTGGCAGATCTACTTCGTCATCGCCTGCTTCGGCATGCTGCTGATCGGCGCCGGCATCGCCTGCACCGTCATCCAGCTCGTCGTCACCATCAAGAACCGCGACAAGCTGAAATGCGGTCCCGATCCGTGGAATGCCCGCACGCTGGAATGGGCCACGACCTCGCCGGTGGCGCCCTACAACTTCCCGCAGGACATCGTCGTAACCGGTCGTGACGCGTGGTGGCGGATGAAGAAGGAAGGCTTCAAGTGGTCGACCGACTATCAGCCGATCCACATGCCGAAGAACACCTGGGCCGGTATCGTCCCAGCCTTCCTGGCGCTTGTGCTCGGTTTCGCGCTGGTCTGGCACATGTGGTGGCTGGTGGTTCTGAGCTTCGTCCTCGCGGTCGGCTCGATCATCTACCACACCTTCGATATGGACCGTGACTACTACATCCCGGCTGAACAGGTCGCCAGCGACCAGGAAAAGGCCAAGGAGGCTTATGCATGACGACCGCTGATATGACGGGCGAAACGCATCACGAAGAACACGCCCATCACGACAGCCCGACGCCGCTTGGCTTCTGGATCTATCTGATGAGCGACTGCCTGATCTTCGGCACGCTGTTCGCAACCTATGCCGTGCTCGGCCGCTCCTATGCGGGCGGGCCGGCCCCGGCCAACCTGTTCGAGCTCGACTTCGCGCTGATCGAAACCGCGCTGCTGCTGTTTTCCTCGGTCACCTTCGGCATGGGCATGCTGCGGATGGACAAGGGCGACAAGGCAGGCGTGATGAAGTGGCTGGTGGTTGCCGGTCTCTTCGCCATCGGCTTCCTGGCGATGGAACTCTACGAATTTCATCACTTCATCGAGATCGGCGCGACGCCGGACCGTTCGGCCTTCCTGTCGGCCTATTTCACACTGGTCGGCACCCACGGCCTGCACGTCACCTTCGGCACGATCTGGCTGATCGTCCTGCTCGTGCAGATCTCCAAGTACGGCCTCAACGAAGCCATGCGCCGCCGGACAACGACGCTGTCGATGTTCTGGCACTTCCTTGACCTGGTCTGGATCGGCGTGTTCTCGCTTGTCTATCTCACGGGAGTTGTTCTATGAGCACAGCCCACGAACATACCGCCCATGCCGAAAGCCACGGTCACGGCAGCTTCAAGTCGCTAATGACGGGCTTCGTGCTCGCCATCATCCTCACCATCATCCCGTTCGGGCTGGTGATGGCGGATGTGATTTCCAGCAAGATCTTCGTGCTGGCCGTGGTGATGATCTGTGCCGCGGCGCAGATCCTCGTGCACCTGAAATATTTCCTGCTGCTTTCGAGCCACCAGGAACAGGGTTGGACGATGGCCTCCGCGCTGCTCGCCCTCATCCTGCTGCTGATCGTGCTCGCCGGCTCGCTCTGGGTCATGCACAACATGAACGAGTACATGATGCCCCTGCCGGAAAGCGGCTACACCATCATGGACGACGGCACCATCGTCTGCGCCACGCCGGAGATCGCCCAGCAGCTCCGCGACGCCGGCGTCACCGGCG
This sequence comes from Martelella endophytica, assembly GCF_000960975.1. Classification (NCBI taxonomy): domain Bacteria; kingdom Pseudomonadati; phylum Pseudomonadota; class Alphaproteobacteria; order Hyphomicrobiales; family Aurantimonadaceae; genus Martelella; species Martelella endophytica. The sequence goes on from NZ_CP010803.1 coordinate 1,291,460, forward strand.
AGATCATCGTGCAGGGCCAGCAATAGGCTCTGACAGAACGGCCCGCCCAGCGCGGGCCGTTTGCTTTTCAGGGGGCGCTATTTGTCCGCGCGCCTTCCCTCCGCCAGCATGCCCTTTGCGTTGCGGCGAGCCGGTCGATCCAAGGTTCGGCTAATTACTTGCAGCCCCATCGCCAGGCTTTCCAGCTTCGCCAGCGCCAGCGACCACGACATCGGTCTTCCAGGTTCGGCATTTGGCCGAAAGCGCCGGAGCCAGCGGTGCGTCGGTGAAAAAGCTGTCGATGTCGGCGAGCGAGGCGATGCGGGCGGGGGCCGAGCGGGCGAATTTCGAGTGGTCGGCCACGAGCAGCGTCTTGCGGGTGCGGGTCAGCGCCGTCTGGCTGACGCCCACCTCCATGATGTCGAAATCGAGCAGGTCGCCATCGGCATCGATCGCCGAGCAGCCGATCACGGCGAAATCGAACTTGAACTGTTCGACGATCCTGTTTGCCAGCGCGCCGACGAGCCCGCCATCGGTGCGCCGCAGTTGGCCGCCGGCGACGACGATCTCGCAATCCGGATTGGCGACCAGGATATTGGCGACGTTCATGTTGTTGGTGACGACGAGAATGTTCTTGTGGCCGAGCAGTGCCCGGGCCACGGCTTCGGTCGTCGTGCCGATATTCATGAAGATCGCCGCATTGTCGGGGATTGCCGCGGCGCAGGCAGCGGCGATGGCCGCCTTCTCCGCCGACAGCAGGCCGCGGCGGTCGTCATAGCCGATATTGGCGGTGCCGGACGGCAGCACCGCGCCGCCATGAACGCGCGTCAGCCGGCCTGTCTCGGCAAGCTTCAGAAGGTCGCGCCGGATCGTCTGCACCGTGACGCCAAGCCGGGCGGCCGCGTCCTCAGCCACAATCCGGCCCTCTTCGCGGGCCATCTGCATCAGATCATCAAGGCGGAATCTTTGCGCCAACTCGGTTTTCCCGTTTGCTTCGGTTGTCGTCAAGGGAGGCATTTTTTGCAGGTCTTTGCAATGGCCTCGCCGCCCTGCGAGCACCTGCGCTGGGTAAGGCCAAACAACTATTTTGCCTTGATATGGAGACTGAAACCCTTCAATAGCGTTATGCCTCGGTAAAAAATGTATCAGGACGGGACGAGATCGTGAGCGGATTGGAACAGGCCATCAGAAAGGCGCTTGAGAACGCCGACCGCGAGGACGCCAATCAGCGCGCGCGCATCTATCAGTCGGCACGCCAGGCGCTGGAAGGCGGGCTTGCCAAGCAGAACGTCACCGATCCGAAGGTGATCGCCCGCCAGCGCCGCCGCCTCGACGACATCATCACCACGATCGAGCGTGAAGAGGCCGAGGCTGTCCGCCAGGCGCGCGAGGCCCGCAAGCCGCGCCCACCGGTCTTCGATGATCCCTTCGCCGTCGGACGGGTTCCGGATAAGCCCACCCCGAATGGACCGACCATCGATACGCCGACCATTGATGGCCCGACGCTCGACGAGCCGGTTCTTGACGATGACGACGGCCTCATCGCCACCGGCCCCGGCGCCGATTTCGTGGTCCTGCCGGAACTTTCCAGCGCCGATCCAGACATGCGCGGTTTCACCGAGACCGGCTTCGCTCCGGAGCCGGAGCGGCAGTCGCCGGGCCTTGCCGATGACGCCTTTGCCGCTGACGCGATCGAGACCGGCCACCTTTCCTCCCGGCGCGGTGCTTTCGACGACATCACGGTTGACGACGATGCCCGCGCCCCGGCCGGCCATGCCATACGCTCGGAGCCCCGCAAGGCGAAGAAACCGAAGAAGGGCAGGAAGGCGAAGGCTGCGCCCGGCGAGAAGCCGAAACGGCGCGGTGTGTTCGCCACGCTGTTCATGATCCTGATCCTGATGGCCTTCCTGCTGTTCGGCGTGTGGTGGGTGCTGCGGTCCGATTTCACGCTCGATCCGGAATCGCGCGATACCGCCGTTCCGAACCCGCCGGTGCGGATCGAGGCCGAGGATTTCGAAGGCTCGTCGACCTGGACGCCGATCTTCACGCCCGGCTCGGCGGCCGGCCTGACCGCGGGCAGCGCCGCAAACCTTCAGAATGTCACGCTCGACGGCGTTCCGGCCGTCACCCTGACCTCGACCGCCACGGGCGATGCCGGCGCGGCAACGGTCACTCTGCCGCCTGCGGTCATCGAGCTTTTGCAGAGCGGGCCGGTGCTGATCGAGGCGACGGTGCTCGCGCCCGAGGGCGGCGGCCAGCCCGTCGGCATCTATTGCGCCGACGGAACCATCGACGGCTGTCAGCGCCATCGCTTCACCGCGCCGGCGCACCGGGAGGATTTCGTGATCCGGCTGACGCCGAACGGCGGCGATCTGCCAACGCGGCTGATGATTTCCGGTGACCTCAATGGTGGCGGCGAACCGCTCGATATCTTCGCCATCCGTGCCAGCGCTGCGAATTGAGTGCACGATATCGGGGGATTTGCCATCAGGCGAATATGGCTGTCATAAAACCGGTGTATCGAGCAGATTCCAGGGCATAAGGAGCAGCGGTTGAACCGGTTCGGACAGGTGGCAGGCAATCTGGCGGCGCGCGCGGCGGCGGCGCGCATCGTGCTGTTTGCCGCGACGCTGGTGGCGCTCTTTGCCACCCTTTTCGAAATCGCCGAACCCTCCGTGATCGCTCTTGGCTGGGCGGTGATCGTGCTGGCCGCGCTTGCCGGTGCCGGGCCTGTGGTCGAGCGACCGGCCGATGCCGGGCCGGCGGCGGAGGAGGGCGACAGCGTTCAGAGTTTCGGCGAGCTGACCCGGTTTCTCGACGAAATCGATCTCGGCATCTATCTGCTCGGACCGGATGGGGCGGTGCTGTTTCAGAACAGATCGGCCGGCGTGACCTTTGGCGCCTTTCCGGTCGGCTCGCATATCTCGGCGCGGATGCGGGCCCCCGGCGTGCTTGACATCGTCCGCGACACGCTTTCGAGCGGACGCGCCAACCAGATCGAATATTCCGAGCGGCTGCCGTCGGAGCGCGTCTATCACGTGCGCTCCGCGCCGGTCGCGACCGCCGAAGGTGAACGGCCGGTGTTCATGCTGGTCTTCCGCGATGTTTCGGAAGGCCGGCGCATCGATCGCATGCGTTCCGATTTCGTGGCCAATGCCAGCCACGAGCTGCGCACGCCGCTCGCCTCGTTGCGCGGCTATATCGAGACGCTGCAGGGGCCGGCGAAGAACGACACCAAGGCGCAGGAGCGTTTCCTGCCGATCATGCTCGATCAGGCGACGCGGATGAGCCGGCTTGTCGACGACCTGATGTCGCTGTCCAGGCTGGAGGTGCGCGCCCATCTGCCGCCCGACCAGACCGTGTCGCTCGGCCCGCTTCTCGAGCATGTTCGCGACAGCCTGCTGCCGCTCGCCGGCGATCTCGACGTTTCAATCGAACTGCACCTGCCGCAGGAACCGGTGGACGTGATCGGCGATCATGACGAGCTCGTCGAGGTCTTCGAGAACCTTATCGAGAATGCCTGCAAATATGGCGCCGAGGGCAAGGTCGTCGATGTCTGGCTGAAGCCGGTCGCGCCAAGGGGCGCGGAAGTTTCCGTCGTTGACCACGGTCCGGGCATTCCGGCGGAGCATGTGCCGCGCCTGACCGAACGCTTCTACCGCGTCTCCGTCGCCGACAGCCGCTCGAAAAAGGGCACCGGCCTTGGCCTTGCCATCGTCAAGCATATCCTGACCCGCCACCGGGCCCGGCTGATCGTCAAATCCGAGGTGGGAAAGGGCACGACCTTTACCGTCCGGTTCTAGGCCATTTCCGAGAGGATCTCGGAGGCCTGACTTTAATGCTTTTTGAATCAAGGGTTTAGTCTGTCATAAAACCTTTGCAAAAATGACATAAAACCGGGGCGACCGCGGCACCCGGCTCCACGGTCCAAATGCAAACCCGAGGCAATGCGCCATGAAGCTCTTCAGCCTTTCAGCAGCGACCCTTCTCACCGTCCTCCTCGGTGCGGTGCCGTCGCTTGCGCGCGACCAGATCCAGATTGCCGGTTCCTCCACCGTGCTGCCCTATGCCAAGATCGTCGCCGAGACCTTCGGAGAAATCTATCCGAACTACAAGACGCCGGTGGTCGAATCGGGCGGCTCCTCGGCGGGCCTGAAGGAATTCTGCCGCGGTGTCGGGCCGCGCACGATCGACATTGCCAATGCCTCGCGTCCGATCCGTGGAGGCGAGATCGAGAACTGCGTCGAAAACGGCGTCAGCGGCATTTTCGAAATCCCGTTCGGCTACGATGGCATCGTCTTCGCCACCGACGCCTCCATGCCCGAGATCGACCTGACCCCGCTTGAGCTCTACAAGGCGCTCGCCGCCGAACTGGTGATGGACGGCGTTGTCGTGGCCAATCCCTACCGACGCTGGTCGGAAGTCGACCCCTCCCTGCCGGACGTCGAGATCACCGCCTATATCCCCGGCGAAAAGCACGGGACCCGCGAAGTATTCGAGGAAAAGGTGCTCAAGGTCGGCTGCGAGGCCGCCGGTGCCGCCGAATTCCTGGTGTCGAACTTCGGCAAGGTCGAGGGCGGCCAGAAATGCATTGCTGTGCGCAAGGACGGCCGCGCCCCGGCGATCGACGGCGACTATTCGGAAACGCTGGCCCGCGTCATCGCAAGCCGCACCGGCATCGGCGTCTTCGGCCTATCCTTCTACGAAAACAATGCCGACAAGCTGAATGTCGCGACGATTTCGGACGTTGTGCCCTCGGCTGAAACGGTTGCCTCCGGCGAATATCCGGTATCGCGACCGCTCTATTTCTACGTCAAGAAGCCGCATGTCGGTGTCATCGCCGGGCTGAAGGAATATGTCGATTTCTTCCTGTCCGACGACATGGCTGGCCCCGACGGGCCGCTTGCCGAATATGGCCTCGTGCCGTCGTCAAGCGCCGAGCGGGCAAAGATCCGCGCCGATTTCGACGCCGGCGTGACGATGACGCAGTGAATTCCAACGGGCGGCGCGCCGCCCGGGCAAATGAAACCCGGTGCCGCAATTGGCGTCGCCGGAACATGGCCGGCTCAAACCGGCGGTCTGGAACGGACATATGCATGTCTTTTTGATCATCGTGGCTCTGGTCGCCCTTTTCGGCGCAGGCGGTTTCTTCGCGGCAAGGGCCCGGGCGCTGGCACTGGCGCGACAGGGCTCGACCCGGCTCAATTCGCGGCCTGTCCATCATGCAAGCTTCGTGGCGATTGTAACGGTCGTGCCGGCCGCGCTGGTGATGGCGGTCTGGATGATTGCGAGCCCGCTCCTCATCGGTGCGGAAATCCGCAAGGATTTTCCCGAGAGCGTGCGCCTGGAGCCGGTGTCGCAGCAGAGCCTCACCTTCAACACCGTCACCTCGGTTGCCTATGGCCTGCGCCAGCTGTCGCCGGAAGCTAGGGCGCAGGTCAGCGCCGATACCGATCAGCTCCGTCAGGTGCTGGCGAGAAACGGCATACCGCTCGCCGCCAATCCACCGGCCTTCGTGCTGCAATCGGCCGAGCGCATGAACGCGCTTTCGGCGAAGAGCAGCTATGCCATGGCGGCGATCGTGCTTGCCGTCTCTCTGGTCTCGCTTGCGCTTGCCTATCGCGCTGTCCGTCCCGCCTTCAAGGCGCGCAACAGCGTCGAGCGGGTGGTGCTGGCCACGCTTCTGATCGCCTCGTCGATCGCGATCATCACCACGGTCGGCATCGTGCTATCGATGCTGTCGGAGACCCTGCGCTTCTTCTCACAGGTCTCGCCGATCGATTTCTTCTTCGGCACGGTCTGGGATCCGCGTTTCGCCGCAGCGGGCGAGGCGGGCTCTGCCGGCCAGTTCGGCCTGATCCCGCTGCTCGCCGGCACCATCTACATCTCGCTGGTGGCGATGGCCGTGGCGGTGCCGATCGGGCTCTACGCGGCAATCTACATGTCCGAATATGCAAGCTCGCGGCTGAGGGCCATCGCCAAGCCGCTGCTCGAAGTGCTGGCCGGCATCCCGACCATCGTCTACGGCTTCTTCGCGCTGGTGACCGTCGGTCCGCTTCTGCGTGATCTCTCCGCCGAGCTGAACAATCTTCTGACGGGCAATTATCGCAACTTCATCGAGGCGCAGTCAGTGCTGACGGCGGGCATCGTCATGGGCATCATGCTCATCCCCTTCGTTTCGTCGCTGTCGGATGATATCATCAACGCCGTGCCGGACAGTCTGCGCAAGGGCTCGCTCGGCCTCGGTGCCACGCAGTCGGAAACGATCAAGCGGGTGGTGATGCCGGCCGCCCTTCCGGGCATTGTCGGGGCGCTGCTCTTGACGGCCTCGCGCGCCATCGGTGAGACCATGATCGTCGTGCTCGCCGCCGGTGTGGCCGCCAATCTGCAGCTCAACCCGTTCGAGCCGATGACGACGGTGACGGTCAAGATCGTCAATCAGCTGACCGGCGACCTCGAGTTCAACACGCCGCAGACGCTGGTGGCCTTCGCGCTCGGTCTGACGCTGTTCGTCATCACGCTCTGCCTTAACGTTTACGCGCTCTACGTCGTGCGCAAGTACCGGGAGCAGTATCAATGAGTTTGCCGACCGGAAACGATGCCGCGGAAGTCCGTGCCAAGCTCGCCGAGCGCCGCCGCAGCGGGCTGAAGCGCCGCCATGCCGCTGAAAGACGCTTTCGCGTCTTCGGCAGGCTTGCGATTGCGATCGGCCTGTTCTTCCTCGTCGCACTGCTCTATTCGGTCGCGGGCAAGGGCTTCACGGCCTTCCAGCAGACCACGATCACGCTGCCGATCACCTTCAGCGCCGATGTCATCGATCCGGACAATCAGCGCCGGTCGGATCAGAACCTGCTTCTGACCGCCAACTATCCGCTGCTGGTGCAGGACGCGCTGGCGAAGACGCTCGGCATCGACCTCGCCAACAAGGCGGAGATGCGGGAAGCGATGCGGATGATTTCCCGCAGCTCCCGCGTCGAACTGCGCGATGTCGTGCTGAAGGATCCGGGCGTGATCGGCAAGACGCAGGATGTGCGGCTGCTGGCCGCTGCCGATATCGACTCGGCCAACAAGGGACAGATCGATCTTTCGGTTCCGGAAACCAGCCGCAGGGTATCCGATCAGCAGCTCGCCTGGATGAACGAACTGAAGGCCGATGGCCGGCTGAAGACGAGCTTCAACACCGGCTTCTTCACCCATGGCGCTTCCTCCCGTCCGGAATCGGCCGGCATCGGCGTCGCCTTCGTCGGCACGCTCTACATGATGGGCATCGTGCTCGTCCTGTCGCTGCCGCTCGGCGTCGCCTCGGCCATCTATCTGGAGGAATTCGCGCCGAAGAATCGGTTGACGGATGTCATCGAGGTCAACATCAACAATCTGGCGGCGGTGCCCTCCATTGTCTTCGGCCTACTCGGCCTTGCCGTCTTCATCGGCTTCCTCGGCCTGCCACGCTCGGCCTCGCTGGTCGGTGGGCTGGTGCTGACGCTGATGACGCTGCCGACGATCATCATCGCCACCCGCGCGGCGCTGAAGGCGGTACCGCCCTCGATCCGTTCGGCGGCACTCGGCGTCGGCGCCTCGAAGATGCAGGCGGTGTTCCACCACGTGCTGCCGCTTGCCATGCCCGGCATCCTCACCGGCACGATCATCGGCCTTGCCCGCGCGCTCGGCGAGACCGCGCCGCTGCTCTTGATCGGCATGGTCGCCTTCGTTGCCGACTATCCGGCAACCCCGCTCGATCCGGCAACCGCGCTGCCGGTGCAGATCTACATGTGGGCCGGCGAGGCGGAACGCGCCTTCGTCGAGCGCACCTCCGCCGCCATCATCGTGCTGCTGGTGTTCCTGATCCTGATGAACCTGACGGCCGTGATCCTTCGGCGTCGCTTCGAGCGACGGTGGTAGGAGAAAACCATGAATGCGATGACCGGACCCGACGCGAAAAAGGCTTTGAACGACAAAATGAACGCTAATACCCACAAGATGGCCGGCAGCAAGGTCTCCGTTTACTACGGCGAGAAGCGCGCCCTGTTCGATGTCGACCTCAATATCCGCGAAAACGCCGTCACCGCGCTGATCGGCCCGTCCGGCTGCGGCAAGTCGACCTTCCTGCGCACGCTGAACCGGATGAACGACACCATCGACAACTGCCGCGTCACCGGCGAGATCACGCTCGATGGCGAGGACATCTACAAGTCCGGCATCGACGTCGTGGAGCTGCGCGCCCGTGTCGGCATGGTGTTCCAGAACCCGAACCCGTTTCCGAAGTCGATCTACGAGAACGTCGCTTACGGCCCGCGCATCCACGGACTGGCTCGCCACCGCGCCGATTTCGACCAGATCGTCGAGACCAGCCTGCAGAAGGCGGGGCTCTTCAACGAGGTCAAGGATCGCTTGCACGAGCCCGGCACCAGCCTCTCCGGCGGTCAACAGCAGCGGCTCTGCATCGCCCGCGCCATCGCCGTCAGCCCGGAGGTGATCCTGATGGACGAACCCTGCTCGGCGCTCGACCCGATCGCCACGGCGCGCGTCGAGGAGCTGATCAGCGAGTTGAAGCAGAACTACACGATCGTGATGGTGACCCACTCGATGCAGCAGGCCGCCCGCGTTTCCGAGCGCACGGCCATGTTCCATCTCGGCCATATGGTCGAGGAAAACGACACCGACACGATCTTCACCAATCCGGCCGACAGCCGCACCCAGGATTACATCATGGGACGCTTCGGTTGAGCGCCTGCATTTACTGAGGGAAGGAACGACAATGGCCCCTTCGCATATTCTGACAGCCTTTGATGAAGAGCTGAAATACCTGCAGCGCCGCATTTCGGAAATGGGCGGACTTGCCGAGGAGATGGTGAGCGAATCGGTCGAGGCGCTGGTCAACACCGACAGCGCCCTTGCCCAGAAGGTGATTTCCGACGACCTGGTTCTCGACGAGGCCGAGCGCGAGATCGGCGACAAGGCGGTGGTGATCATCGCAAGACGCCAGCCGGTCGCCTCGGACCTGCGCGAAATCATGGGCGCGATCCGCATCGCCGCCGATCTCGAGCGCGTCGGCGACATGGCCAAGAACACCGCCAAGCGGGTGATCTCGGTGCAGGGCACCGGCGTGCCGCGCAAGCTCGCCCACGGCATCGAGCATCTGTCCGAACTGGCGCTGCTGCAGCTCAAGGAAGTGCTCGACGCCTACAATTCGCGCCAGGCCGACAAGGCCAATTCGATCCGCGAGCGCGACGAGGAGATCGACGCGATCTACACCTCGCTGTTCCGCGAGCTTCTGACCTACATGATGGAAGATCCGCGCAACATCACCACCTGCACGCATCTTCTGTTCTGCGCCAAGAACATCGAGCGTATCGGCGACCATGCGACCAACATTGCCGAGATGATCTACTACATCGCCACCGGCGCCCAGCCGCAGGGAGAGCGTCCGAAGGACGACAATACCGCGGCCGTCGGCTCCAGTGATACCTGAACGACAAGCCACGATAACGGAGTTTGAGATCCATGGTGCCGAAGATTGCCGTCGTTGAAGACGAAGAGGCCCTGAGCGTTCTGCTGCGATACAATCTGGAAGCCGAAGGCTATGAGGTCGAGACCATCCTGCGCGGGGACGAGGCCGAAATCCGCCTGCAGGAATGGGTGCCCGACCTGCTGCTGCTCGACTGGATGCTGCCCGGCGTCTCCGGCATCGAGCTCTGCCGGCGCCTGAGGATGCGTCCCGAGACCGAACGTCTGCCGATCATCATGCTGACCGCGCGCGGCGAGGAAAGCGAGCGGGTGAGGGGCCTTGCCATCGGCGCCGACGATTATGTGGTGAAACCGTTCTCGACACCGGAACTGATGGCCCGTGTCAGGGCGATCCTGCGCAGGGCCCGGCCGGAAGTGCTTTCCACCGTGCTCAAATGCGGCGATATCGAGCTCGACCGGGAGACCCACCGCGTCCACCGCAAGAGCCGTGAGGTCCGCCTCGGCCCGACCGAGTTCCGCCTGCTCGAATTCCTGATGAGTTCGCCCGGCCGCGTCTTCTCCCGCGCTCAGCTTCTCGATGGCGTCTGGGGCCACGACATCTATGTCGACGAACGCACGGTCGACGTCCATGTCGGCCGGCTGCGCAAGGCGCTGAACTTCTCCCAGATGCCCGACGTCATCCGCACCGTGCGCGGCGCGGGTTATGCGATGGAAGTCTGAGGGCTAGCGCATCGCCCCCAACCGATCTTCGCCCCTCAAGGGAGGGCTATCTCAGATGGCCTTGGATCTCGCTCCATATACTCTCTCCCGCTTGCGGGAGAGATGCCCCGAAAGGGGCAGTGAGGGTGAAGCAGCATGTCCGTTCTTGAGGACGTCAGCTTGGATAACGTCCCCCCTCACTGTCGCTGTCGCGACATCTCTCCCCTCCGGGGCGAGAAGACTTGAGGCTTTGCGGTGAAGCCATATGCGATAGCACCTCCTCAAGGAGGAGGGCAATGAAACGCAATTCCTTCTGCGAAGATGGTTTCCGTCATTGCGGCGGCCCAATGTTTCGTTATCTTCGGGGCGCCGGAGCGGGCGGTTGACCGCTCTTTCCGTATCGGGCGATTGATTTTTCCGCCTGAAAAGGGCACGGACAGAACCGAAGCCGCCGCGCGGCGCCACCCGAAGCCTTCCCCGGTTGCTCCTCCCGCAGCCGGCGCGCGAAGCCGGGCGAGATGAAAGGGACCGAAATGACAAGAGCGAGTTTTGCCGACCCGGCGGTGATGGGTGAATTGATGGCCCGGATGCTGTGGGAAATCGAGGCGGTGCATTTCGCCCCCGACGAGCCCTACAAGCTCTCCTCCGGTCTCGTCAGCCCAGTCTATATCGATTGCCGCAAGCTGCTCTCCTATCCGCGCGTGCGCTCCACGCTGATGGATTTCGCGGCGGCAACCGTGCTGAAGCAAGCCGGTTTCGAGCGCTTCGATTGCGTTGCCGGTGGCGAGACGGCGGGTATTCCCTTCGCCGCCCTTCTGGCCGACCGGCTGGAACTACCGATGATCTACGTGCGCAAGAAGCCGAAGGGCTACGGCCGCAACGCCCAGATCGAGGGCACGCTGCCCAAGGGCGCCCGGGTGCTGATGGTCGAGGATCTGACGACGGCCGGCGGCTCGATGTTCCACTTCATCAACGCCGTGCGCGAGGCCGGCGGCGTCGTCGAGCATGGGCTGGCGCTGTTCTACTACGATATCTTCGAACAGGCCGAGAAGCGCTTCACCGAAGGCGGCGTCGACCTCCATTACATCGCCACCTGGAAAGAGGTTCTGGCGGTTGCGCGCGAGGAGCAGCGCTCTGACCCGAAGACGCTCGACAGCGTCGCCGAATTCCTCGACAGGCCGATGGAATGGTCGCGGGCCCGTGGCGGCCTGGAAGAACTGCTCGTATAACAGCAACAGACAAAAGACCGGGAGAGAAGAATGATTGTGTGCTGCGGCGAATCGCTGATCGACATGTTGCCCCGCGAAAGCAAGGCCGGGGAGCCTGCCTTTGCCCCCTATGCCGGTGGCGCCGTCTGCAACACGGCGGTCGCGCTTGCCCGGCTCGGGCGGCCGACCGGCTTCTTCTCCGGCATCTCCTCCGACCTGATGGGCGACATCATCCGCGAGAAGCTCGATGCCTCCAAGGTCGACTACAGCTATGCGGCAGTCTCCGACCGTCCGACGACGCTTGCCTTCGTCAAGCTCGTCAACGGTTCGGCGAGCTATGCCTTCTATGACGAAAACACCGCCGGCCGGATGATCACCGAGGCCGACCTGCCGACGCTCGGCGACGACTGCAAGGCCATGCATTTCGGCGCGATCAGCCTCATTCCCGAGCCCTGCGGCTCCACCTACGAGGCGCTTTTGATGCGCGAGGCGGATCACCGGGTGATCTCGCTCGACCCGAACATCCGCCCGACCTTCATCACCGACGCCGACAAGCATCGCGCCCGCATCGAGCGGATGGCGGCAAAGTCCGACATCATCAAGTTCTCCGACGAGGATCTCGACTGGTTCGGCCTTGAAGGCTCGCTCGACGACAAGGCCCGCCACTGGATTGCGGCCGGCGCCAGCCTCGTCGTCATCACCCGCGGTGGCGAAAGCGCGATCGGGTATACCGCGACGGAAAAGGTGGAAGTGCCGAGCGAAAAGGTCGAGGTGGTCGACACGGTCGGTGCCGGCGACACCTTCGATGCCGGCATTCTCGCCTCGCTCGACATGGCGGGGCTCCTGACCAAGGCGAAGGTGAAGGCGCTTTCGGCCGATGCCATCCGCGACGCGCTGGCGCTCGGCGCCAAGGCAGCTGCCGTCACCGTGTCGCGCGCAGGCGCCAATCCGCCCTTTGCGCATGAGATCGGCCTCTGAGCGGCCTTTACTTCACCTTAAGCATAACCGCGTAAGGTCCCGGGCACTTTGAACGGCATATTGGTTGGTCGTCCCCATGCGCGCATCTGGTGAAATTCCCATGCATAGAGAATATGGCCGCAGCCGCGCCAAATGGCGGGGCATCGGCCTTGCCGCGGCGCTGATGCTGCTGTCGGCCTGCTCGATCCTGCCCGGCCGGTCGGACCCGATCCCGACGCCGATTGCCGCCAATCCGGCCTCGCTCCGCATCGCGCTGCTTGCCCCCGAGCCCTTCCATATGCTGAAGGACGAGGTGAAGCTCACCGTCTATCAGCGCGGTGGCGGAAACGATATCTCGCGGGACTACATGCTGGTTGCCGCCGACAATGAGGCCGCCGAGGCCGCGGTCGCCAGGCTGCGCAAGCCCGGCCAGGTGCTGCAGGTCTATCGGCTGACGCCCGCCGATGCGCTGGCGCTTCACGATCAGCAGCAGGAGATGGCCGCAGCCCGCACGGGCAGTGCCAAACCCGGATTCTCGGTCGATCTCGATACCTCCTGCTGGAATGCGGCGATGATCGATCCGGCGGTGCCGCTCGATGTTCTGATCGAGGCCGGCGACGGAACCGGGTTCCACCCGCTGCTGTCCGACATCAACATCTTTTCGCTGATGAACCGGCCGGAAGGTTCGCGGCTGAAGAGCTGCTCCGAGAAATAGCGTCTGGTGCGACGCGGCTTGCCGGGTCGTGCTCTGTGCGCTTTGACAGGGTTTACCCCTCTCCGCCCTATAGGGGCATCTCCCCCTTTGAGGGGGAGATCGTCTATCGAGCGGCTTTTTCTACAGGATATACCGCGACAGGTCCGTATCCTGCGCCATGTCGCCGACATGCTTGCGGACGTATTCGCTGTCGATCAGCAGTTCCTGACCGGACTGGTCCGGGGCGGTGAAGGAGACTTCGTCCAGCACCCGTTCCATCACCGTCTGCAGTCGCCGTGCGCCGATGTTTTCGACGGAGGCATTGAGGTGCACCGCGACATCGGCAAGCGCGTCGATCGCATCCTCGGTGAAGTCGAGCGAGACTTCCTCGGTATTGAGCAGCGCCTTGTACTGGCGGATCAGGCTCGCCTCGGTTTCCGTCAGGATGCGGCGGAAGTCTTCCTTGGTCAGCGCCTGCAGTTCGACGCGGATCGGCAGGCGGCCCTGAAGCTCCGGCAGCAGGTCCGAGGGCTTGGAGACGTGGAATGCGCCGGACGCGATGAACAGGATGTGGTCGGTCTTGATCGGGCCGTACTTGGTGGCAACCGTCGTGCCTTCGACCAGCGGCAGCAGGTCGCGCTGCACGCCCTCGCGGGAAACGCCAGCCCCCATGCGGCCGTCGCCGGCGGCGATCTTGTCGATCTCGTCGAGGAACACGATGCCATCTTCCTGCACCAGGCGCACGGCCTCGCGCTGGATCACCTCGTCGTCGAGCAGCTTGTCGCTTTCGTCACGGATCAGATCCTCATAAGAGGCCTTGACGGTGGTGCGGACCTTCTTGGTCTTCTGGCCCATGCCCTTGCCGAACATTTCCGATAGGTTCAGAACGCCGATATTGGCCCCCGGCATGCCCGGAATTTCAAGGCCCGGCATGCCGGAGCTGTTATCGTTGATCTCGATGTCGATTTCCTTGTCATCGAGTTCGCCGGAGCGAAGCTTCTTGCGGAAACTGTCGCGGGTCGCCGGCGAGGCCGTCTTGCCGACCAGCGCGTCGAGAACGCGTTCCTCGGCATTGGCATGCGCCTTTGCCTGGACTTCCTGGCGCTTCTTCTCGCGCACCAGCACGAGGCCGATCTCGACCAGGTCGCGGATGATCTGCTCGACATCGCGACCGACATAGCCGACCTCGGTGAACTTGGTGGCTTCGACCTTGATGAAGGGCGCGCCGGCAAGCTTGGCGAGGCGCCGCGAAATCTCGGTCTTGCCGACGCCGGTCGGGCCGATCATCAGGATGTTCTTCGGCATCACCTCGTCGCGCAGATCGTCGGGAAGCTGCTGGCGGCGCCAGCGGTTTCTGAGCGCAATCGCGACGGCGCGTTTGGCGTCGTGCTGGCCGATGATGTGGCGGTCGAGCTCGGAAACGATCTCGCGGGGGGAAAAATTGGTCATCTGTTACTGCTCCTCAAGCGTCGCGGGCCATCAGAAGTGCCGGACCGCCTGTCATGCTGAATGTACCGAGCCGGACGAAACCGGCCTTCTCATAGGCGCGGATCGCAGCCGCGTTTTCGGGATGCGGGTCTACGAGGACGCGCATCGCGCCGTTATTCAGTGCCCGCTCCGCCATGGCGGAGACGAGCCTTGTACCGAGCCCCTTGCCGATCATGTCGGCCGGCCCGATGAACTGGTCGATGCCGAAGGTGCCGGCGGGCTGGCTCGCGAGCGCGGATTCCCTGTCGCGCTCGCCATCGAGATCGCAGAGCTGGATATAGCCGAACGGCACCTCATCCAGCGTTACGACGAAGGGCGATACCGTCGGATCGTTGAGGTGAGCGCGCATTTGCTCCACCTGCTTTTCCGCCCGGTCCCACCATGCCGCGACATGGGGCGCCCGGAGCCAGCGGGCCATCAGTTCCAGATCGCTTTCTTCAAGCGGCCTGAAATCTATGGTCCCGTCATGCGGCATCCAGCGTTTCCACGATGACATTGTCGTTGGTGTAGACGCAGATCTCGGCAGCGATCGCCATTGCCTTGCGGGCAACATCCTCGGCGGACCTGTCGCTGTCCATCAGCGCCCGCGCCGCCGAATAGGCGAAGTTGCCGCCCGAGCCGATCGCCATGACGCCGTGTTCTGGTTCCAGAACGTCGCCATTGCCGGTGATCGCCAATGTAATGTCCTTGTCGGCGACGAGCATCATCGCTTCCAGATTGCGCAGATACTTGTCGGTGCGCCAGTCCTTGGCAAGCTCGACGGCGGCGCGCATCAGCTGGTCGGGATATTGCTCCAGCTTGCGTTCCAGCCGCTCCAGCAGGGTGAAGGCATCGGCGGTCGCGCCGGCGAAGCCGGCAATGACATTGCCCTTGCCGATGCGGCGAACCTTGCGGGCATTGCCCTTCATCACCGTCTGGCCGAGCGAGACCTGGCCATCGCCGGCCATTACCACCATGCCGTCCTTGCGCACGGTGATGATGGTCGTTGCGTGCATGGTGCCGAAGGGATTGTGTTCGCTCATAGTCCAATACTCCTCGGCAATTCCGCTTTCGGAATTGCTTGTACAAAGATTTGGCCCTTCAGATCAGGGCCTTTCCGGCTTCCTATGTAGGCAGCCTTGCCACAATTGCAATCCGTTCACGCCCGCCGACCCTGTGCCAGCAGCATGCCGACCAGAATGAGCGCGAGGCCGCTGAAACGCAGCAGGGGTGCGGCGGTGACGCCTTCGGCAAGATCCATCGCCGCGCCGGTGATCATCTGGCCGCCGATGATCAGCACCGCGGTGTTGACTGCGCCGATCCGGGTGATGGCGAGCGAACCGGCTGCGACGAAGATCACGCCGAACGGCCCCGCCAGATAGGCATAATAGGGAATGTCCCTGATGGTCGGCGGAATGAGCCCGCCGACAATGACCGCGACCACGCACATCACCGCGAAACCGACAATGTGGTTGAAGAAGGACGACACCATCGGCGAGGTGGAGAGGCTCAGCCGCCCGTTGACCTGGCGGCTGATGCCGACGAGAACGCCGGCGGTGACGGCAAAGAGGATCGCCTGGATCATGCCTGCGCTCCCGCGAGAATGACCAGAAGACTGCCCGCCAGAATGAAGGCGACCGTCAATAGATCCCGGCGGTCGAGCTTCCTTGCGGCAAGGCCGAAGAAGCCCCACTGGTCGGCGGCAAGCGAAAACAGCACCTGGCCGCCGAGGCCAAGCGCGATCGCGCCGGAGAGCGCCAGGGGCGAATTGACCGCGAGCGAGGCGGTGATCACGGTGGCCGCACCCGAAACGCCACCGAGATAGGCCCACCAGGGCGCCCGCGGCTTGGGCTCGGACGCCGTGTCCTTCGGCCTTATTAGATAGAGCACGGCCAGAATGATGATCGCCGCGATCGTCCCGGCGCCGTGTCCCACCCAGGAGGCGAACATCGGGCTGCCATAGAACGCCGTCACGGCATTGAGATGGGTCATGACCGCCATCAGGCAGCCGGCAGCAAAGGCAACGAAGAAATAGGGAAGCGAGCGGGACATGCGGAGGACTTTCGGACGAGACTTCTCGCTTTTCCTTAAAGGAGAAATGACCACCGGGAAAGCGGCGGCTCCTCCGAAGCTGCGTCCCGTCAATTCCGGGTATCAGGTTTTCGCGATCCAGCAGACGGCGAACGCTGGATGCGGGACGCTGGAAGGAGAACTATCGCGCCCGCTTTTCTTTTGCGCTTCACCGGCCTGCCTGTTAAAGACACGGGGCATCATCCATGGAGGCATCAGGCATATGGCCGCTGAGAACGAAGCCCGCCGCGCGGAGATTGCGCGCGAGACCAAGGAAACCGCGATTTCCGTGTCCGTCAATGTCGACGGAACCGGCGAGGCGCGGATTTCGACCGGTGTCGGCTTCTTCGACCATATGCTCGACCAGCTCTCCCGCCATTCCCTGATCGACATGACGATCGAGGCGAAGGGCGACCTGCATATCGATGATCACCATACGGTGGAAGACGTCGGCATCGCGATCGGCCAGGCGCTGGCCAAGGCGCTCGGCAACCGCGCCGGCGTGACCCGCTATGCCTCGATCGACCTCGCCATGGACGAGACCATGACGAAAGCGGCGCTCGACCTTTCCGGCCGGCCCTATCTCGTCTGGAACGTCACCTTCCCGACCGAGAAGATCGGCACGTTCGATACCGAGCTGGTGCGCGAGTTCTTCAATGCCTTTGCCCAGAATGCCGGCATCACGCTGCATGTGCTCAATCATTACGGCGCCAACAGTCACCATATCGCCGAGACCTGCTTCAAGGCGGTGGCCCGCGCGTTGCGCACCGCTGCCGAGATCGATCCGCGTCAGCAGGGTCGCGTTCCCTCGACCAAGGGCATGCTCGCCTGAGGAGGCAGAATGGCAAGCTTTCTCGTGCTGGAGCCTGCAGGCGACGACGCCCCGGAAAGGGTCCGCTTCATCCGCGACGGGTTTTCCTGGGCCGGGCTGATCTTCGGGCCGTTCTACCTTCTGGCAAGCCGGGCATGGATTGCCGGATTTTCGACGCTCGTCATCTCGATCCTGTTGTCCGTTGCCGGGTTCTACGAGGGCCTTTCCTTTGCCGCAGGCGCGGCCTCGCTGGCGCTCAACCTGTTCATTGCGCTCGAAGGGCGCGAGTGGAAGGCTGCGGCGATGGAACGGCGCGGTTTCAGGCTCAGGGATGTCATTGTCGCAAGCGACATCGAGACGGCGGAAGAGATTTATTTCAGCGGGCGTGAGAGCGTCTCGCCGTTTTCAGCCATTCGCGCGACCGATCCCTGGCCGGCTGGCGGCATCGGGTTGATGGACGCCTATTCGAAGAAGTGAAGACCATGAAAGTTGCGATTATCGATTACGGCTCGGGAAACCTGCGCTCGGCGACCAAGGCCTTCGAGCGGGCCGCCCGCGAAAGCGGCAGCGATGCCGAGATCATCCTGACCGACAAGGCCGATATCGTCGCCGGTGCCGACCGCATCGTGCTGCCGGGCGTCGGCGCCTATGCCGATTGCCGCGCCGGCCTTGCCACCGTTGACGGCATGGTGGAGGCGGTGCGCGAGGCGGTCGAGGCGAAGGCGCGCCCTTTCCTCGGCATCTGCGTCGGCATGCAGCTGATGTCGGAGCGCGGCCTGGAAAAGACCGTGTCCGAAGGGTTCGGTTGGATTGCCGGCGATGTCACCGAGATCACGCCGTCCGATCCGACGCTGAAGATCCCGCAGATCGGCTGGAACACGCTGACCCTCAACACGCCGCACCCGCTGTTCGATGGCATCCCGACGGGCGATACCGGTCTGCACGCCTATTTCGTGCACTCCTATCACCTCGCCGCGAAGAAACCGGAACAGGTGATCGCCACCACCGATTACGGCGGCCCGGTTACCGCCTTCGTCGCCGACGGTAACAAGGCCGGCAGCCAGTTCCACCCGGAAAAGAGCCAGACGCTCGGCCTGAAGCTGATCGCCAATTTTCTGACGTGGGCGCCCTGAGGCTGCCCTCCATTTCGAAAGACTGAATCCAGATGATACTCTTCCCCGCAATCGACCTGAAAGACGGCCAGTGCGTTCGCCTGAAGCTTGGCGACATGGAGCAGGCGACGATCTACAATCCCGATCCGGGCGCCCAGGCAAAGGCCTTCGAGGATCAGGGGTTTTCGTGGCTGCATGTGGTCGATCTCAACGGCGCCTTTGCCGGCAAGACGGTGAACGGCGACGCTGTCGACGCGATCCTGAAGGCGACGAAGAACCCGGTTCAGCTCGGTGGCGGCATCCGCTCGCTCGCGCATATCGAGAACTGGCTGTCGCGCGGTCTTGCCCGCGTCATCCTCGGCACGGTCGCGGTGCGTGATCCCGAGCTGGTGAAGGCGGCCTGCAAGGCGTTTCCAGGCAAGGTTGCCGTCGGCATCGATGCGCGCGGCGGCAAGGTGGCTGTCGAGGGCTGGGCGGAAGCCTCGGAGCTCGAGGTCGTCGAGCTGGCGAAACGCTTCGAAGGCGCCGGCGTTGCCGCGATCATCTACACCGACATCGACCGCGACGGCATCCTTTCCGGCATCAACTGGGATGCGACGCTGGGCCTCGCCCGCGCCGTCAATATCCCGGTGATCGCCTCGGGCGGTCTCGCCTCGATGGACGACATCGCCCGGATGACAAAGCCGGACGCGCAAATCCTCGAAGGTGCAATCTCCGGCCGCGCGCTCTATGATGGCCGGATCGATCCGGCCGAAGCGCTGGCGCTGCTGAAAGGCTGAACCCATGACCCTGAAAGCCCGTGTCATTCCCTGCCTCGACGTCAAGGACGGCCGTGTCGTCAAGGGCGTCAATTTCGTCGACCTGATCGACGCCGGCGACCCGGTGGAGGCTGCAAAGGCCTATGATGCGGCGGGTGCCGACGAACTCTGCTTCCTCGACATCACCGCCACCTCCGACAATCGCGAGACGATCTTCGACGTCATCACCCGCACCGCCGAGCACTGCTTCATGCCGCTCACCGTCGGCGGCGGCGTGCGCACCGTGGCCGATATCCGCAAGCTTCTGCTCTGCGGCGCCGACAAGGTGTCGATCAACTCGGCTGCGGTGAAGAATTCCGATTTCGTCGCAGAAGCCGCCGACAAGTTCGGCAATCAGTGCATCGTCGTCGCAATAGACGCCAAGCGTCGCCCCGAAGGCCCCCATGGCGGCGAAAGCGACTGGGAGATCTACACCCATGGCGGCCGTCAGTCGACCGGCATTGACGCGGTGGAATTTGCCCGCACCGTGGTGGAGCGCGGCGCCGGTGAAATCCTGCTGACCTCGATGGATCGTGATGGCACCAAGGCTGGCTTCGATATCGAGCTGACGCGGGCGATTGCGGATGCCGTTTCCGTGCCGGTGATTGCCTCCGGCGGCGTCGGCACGCTCGATCATCTGGTCGATGGCATCCGCGAGGGCCATGCCACCGCCGTGCTCGCCGCCTCGATCTTCCATTTCGGGATCTATTCCATCGGCGAGGCGAAACATTATATGGCGGATGCGGGCATCGCCATGCGGCTCGACTGAGGGGGAACACAATGTCTGACTTCACGCTTGCCGATCTGGAACAGATCGTCGCGACGCGGGCCAAGGCCTCGCCGGATGAAAGCTGGACCGCAAAGCTGGTTTCGAAGGGCCAGGAGCGCGCAGCCAAGAAGCTGGGCGAAGAGGCCGTCGAAACCGTGATTGCCGCGATCGCCGACCAGCGCACGGAACTTGTCGCCGAAAGCGCCGATCTGCTCTACCACCTTCTCGTGGTGCTGAAGATTGCCGATATTCCGCTTGTCGAGGTGATGGACGAACTCGCCCGGCGCACCGGCCAGTCCGGCCTTGCGGAAAAGGCGGGGCGCGCGTCTTCATGATTGCAGAGTTCCGGGAAGCCCTCGCCAGCGATGGTGTCGCGGCCGACGGCACGCGGCTCGATCAGGTCTCGCCATATCGCTTCTTCTCCGCGGAGGAATGGTCGCATTTCCGCGCCGACACGCCGCTGACGCTGACGGCCGAGGAAGTGCGCCAGCTCCGCTCGCTGAACGACCCGATCGAACTCGAAGAGGTGCGGCGCATCTACCTGTCGTTGTCGCGGCTCCTGTCGAGCCATGTCGAAAGCTCGCAGATGCTGTTCCGCCAGCGCGCCGAGTTCCTGAATTTTGGCGAGGAAGACGCCAAGACGCCGTTCATCATTGGCGTTGCGGGGCCGGTCGCGGTCGGCAAGTCGACCACGGCGCGCCTCTTGAAACAGCTCCTCGCCCGCTGGCCCTCAAGCCCCAAGGTCGATCTCGTCACCTCGGACGGATTTCTATATCCGAATGCTGTCCTCGAGATGGAAGGGCTGATGCGGCGCAAGGGCTTCCCCGAGAGTTTCGATACCGGGGCGATCCTGCGCTTTCTCTCGGCCATCAAGGCCGGCATGCCGAATGTGAAGGCACCGGTCTACTCGCATCTGAGCTATGACGTGCAGCCGGACCAGTTCGTCACCGTCGACCGCCCGGACATCCTGATCTTCGAGGGCATCAATGTGCTGCAGGCGCGCGATCTGCCGAAGGCCGGGCAGATGGTGCCGATGGTCTCGGACTTCTTCGATTTCTCCGTCTATATCGACGCCGATCTCGACCTCATCCATCACTGGTATATCGAACGCTTCAAGAAGCTGCGCCAGACCGCCTTCCGCGACCCTGCTTCCTATTTCCATCGCTATGCTCAGCTGACGGAGAAGGACGCCCTGTCGACGGCGGAAGATCTCTGGAACAATATCAACATGAAAAACTTCGTCGAAAACATCCTGCCCACCCGCCCCCGCGCCGATCTCATCCTCCGCAAGGGACGCGATCACCTGGTGGAAACGGTGGCGCTTCGGAAGCTTTGAGGCGAGTTCTCTGGACTGGCCGGGAATTGAGCAAAAAGCTATGCCATAGCATTCTCCCGCTAGAGGGCAGGACAATTGCATATGGCACACCGCACAGCCCCCAACCGTCTCGCCCCGGAGGGGAGAGATCCCCCGAAAGGGGGAGTGAGGGGCGAGTGTTTCCACGCGGGCGCCCTTAATAGCGGAAATGCTGCATCCCCTCACTGTCGCTATCGCGACATCTCTCCCGCAAGCGGGAGAGAGGAATGGGAGCAAGCGGCGAGACTCATGCGATAGCACCCAAGGTGTAGCTTGGTATGTGCCGCGCCGTCCTCAGGCGGCGTCCTTTGCCTTGCGCTCCAGCCGGCGGGCATGCAGCACCGGTTCGGTGTAGCCGTTCGGTTGTTCGCGGCCCTTCAGCACGAGGTCTAGGGCGGCCTGGAAGGCAACGGAGGTGTCGAAATGGCCGGCCATCGGGTGATAGAGCGGATCGCCCTCGTTCTGGCGGTCAACGACGGCGGCCATCTTCCTCATCGTCGCGACGATCTGCTCTTCGCCGACAACGCCGTGATGGAGCCAGTTCGCCATGTGCTGTGAGGAGATACGCAGCGTCGCGCGGTCTTCCATCAGACCGACATCGTTGATGTCCGGCACCTTGGAGCAGCCGACACCCTGATCGATCCAGCGCACGACGTAGCCGAGAATGCCCTGGGCGTTGTTGTCGAGTTCGGCCTGGATTTCTTCCGGGCTCCAGTTCGGCCGCACCGCGACCGGCACGGAGAGGATGTTGGTGAGGCTCGCGCGCGGACGGCTCTTCAGGCTCTCCTGAACCCTGGCGACGTTGACAGCGTGATAATGCGTCGCATGCAGCGTGGCGGCCGTCGGCGAGGGCACCCAGGCGGTGTTGGCGCCGGCCTTCGGCTGGCCGATCTTGGCCTCCAGCATGGCCGCCATCAGGTCCGGCATCGCCCACATGCCCTTGCCGATCTGGGCATGGCCGGAAAGGCCGCATTCGAGACCGATATCGACGTTCCAGTCCTCATAGGCGGAAATCCACGGCGCGGCCTTCATGTCGCCCTTGCGGATCATCGGGCCGGCTTCCATCGAGGTGTGGATCTCGTCGCCGGTGCGATCGAGGAAGCCGGTGTTGATGAACACCACGCGGTCCTTCGCCGCGCGGATGCATTCCTTGAGGTTGACCGTGGTGCGGCGCTCCTCGTCCATGATACCCATCTTCATCGTGTTCGACGCCATGCCGGTGATCTGCTCGACGCGGCCGAAGAGTTCGGTGGCAAAGGCGACCTCTTCCGGTCCGTGCATCTTCGGCTTGACCACATACATCGAGCCGGCGCGCGAATTCATGTGGCGCCCGTCCTTGCCGATGTCATAGAGCGCGATCAGCGCGGTGATGGCGGCATCCATGATGCCTTCGGGAACCTCGCGGCCGTCACGGTCGAGGATCGCCGGATTGGTCATCAGGTGGCCGACATTGCGGACCAGCATCAGCGAGCGGCCGGGCAGGCTCTTTGCCTCGCCTTCGGGGCTGACGAATTCCACGTCGCCGGCGAGCTTGCGGGTGAAGGTCCTGCCGCCCTTGTTGACCTCTTCCGTCAGGTCGCCCTTCATCAGGCCGAGCCAGTTGGAATAGGCCAGCACCTTGTCCTCGGCGTCGACGGCCGCGACGGAATCCTCGCAGTCCATGATCGTGGTGATCGCCGATTCGAGCGCGACATCGTTGATCCCGGCGGGATCCGTCTTGCCGATCATGCCGTCGGGGTTCACCGAGACAATGGCGTGCAGACCGTTATTGGAAAGCACGAGGCGGAAGGCGGTGTCGCTTTCGCGGCTGAAACCGGAATATTGGGCCGGATCGGCAAGGCCGGTCTCACCGGATGCCGTCTTCACGATCAGCGCGCCGCCGTCATAGCCAAAGCCGGTGACATCGGCCCATTTGCCGCCGGCCAGCGGAAAGTTCTGGTCGAGAAAACTCTTGGCCCAGGCGATGACCTTCGCGCCGCGCTTCGGATTGTAGCCCTTGCCCTTTTCGGCGCCGTCATCCTCGGAGATCGCATCCGTGCCGTAAAGCGCATCATAAAGCGAACCCCAGCGGGCATTGGCTGCGTTCAGCGCGTAGCGGGCGTTCATCACCGGGACGACGAGCTGCGGGCCGGCGATGATGGCAATTTCCGGGTCGACATTGTCGGTGGCAACGGAGAAATCCTCGCCTTCGGGCAGGATGTAGCCGATCTCGCGGAGGAATGCCTCATAGGCGGCCATATCGGCAGGCGCGCCGTTTTCCTTGTACCATGCGTCAAGCTTCTCCTGCATCGCGTCACGCGTCTTCAGAAGAGCCCGGTTCTTCGGCGCAAGCGTATGGACGATCTCGGCAAAGCCCGCAAACCAGGCCTCCGCATCGACATCGGTACCGGGCAGGACGGCCTCGGTCAGGAAATCGTAAAGCGCCTTGTCGAAGGCAAGGCCGTGTTTTTCGATGCGGGCCATGAAGCGGTCATCCCTGTGGCTGGAATCTGTTTGTCATCAATCTAGCGGCAAAGCCGCTGCGGTCAATTCGGCATGAATTTGAAATATTGTTGCCAAACTGGAATAAGTTGTGTTCTTGCGAACTGGAGGCAGCGGCGTTTTCGGTGCTAGCGCCGAAAGCGCTGTTTTCTCAATTGCGTCATGCTCGGGCTTGACCCGAGCATCCATCAACGGCTTCCGCCGCCGGGTTTGCCTGGATCCTCGGGTCAAGCCCGAGGATGACGCCGGACGTGGTGGCTGAAGTGTGGACGCGACGCGGGGGCGATGGATACCAGCGAGCGTGGCCGGGATGCGGTTGCCCGTCATGGCGGGCCACGCCCCAAGCCCCGCTTACGTCTCCAAATACGGTCCCAGCAGGCTGAGGTCGGCTTCGGTCAGGCGGTCGCTGGCGGTGTTGCGCTGGTGCCAGTAGGGGTACTGCAGCCAGGGCTGGCTGACGGCGTCGAGCTTGCTGCGTTCCTCATCCGAAAGCTTCAGATCGGCGGCGGCGAGGTTGTCGCGGAACTGTTCTTCCGTGCGGCCGCCGGCGATGACCGAGGTGATTCCCTTGCGGCCGATGGTCCAGGCGAGCGCTACCTGGGCGGCGGAGGCGCCGCGGCCGTCGGCGATCTCGACCAGCGTGTCGATGATGGACCAGAGCCGCTCCTCGTCGCGGATCGGCGGTTCGGTCCAGCCCGAAAACTGGCGCGTACCTTCCGGGGCCTTCTGGTTGCGGCGGTGTTTGCCCGAAAGCAGCCCACCGGCGATCGGACTCCAGACCAGCACGCCGAGGCCCTGGTCGATGCTGATCGGCAGCAGTTCGTTCTCGGCATCGCGGCTTTCCAGCGTGTAGTGGATCTGCTGGCTGACGAAGCGCTGGTAATGCTCGCGCTCGGAAACACCGAGCGCCTTCATGATGTGCCAGCCGGAAAAGTTCGAGCAGCCGATATAGCGGACCTTGCCCTGGCGCACGAGCGTGTCGAGCGCCTCCATGGTTTCCTCCAGCGGCGTCAGCCCGTCCCATTCGTGCACCTGGTAGAGATCGATGACGTCGGTCTTCAGACGTTTCAGGCTGGCTTCGCAGGCGGAAATCAGGTGGTGGCGGGAGAGGCCGCTGTCGTTCGGCCCGTCGCCCATGGCAAACCGCGCCTTGGTGGCGATCAGCATGTTTTTGCGACGGGGCCCATCGAGCACCTCACCGATGATCTCCTCGCACACGCCCTGCGAATAGGCGTTGGCGGTATCGAGAATGTTGACGCCGGCATCGATGCAGATGTCGACGAGATGGGCGGCCTCCTTGACGCCGAGATCGCCGACCATCTTCGCCCAGCCGACCCCGCCGAACGTCATCGTACCCATGGTGATGGTCGAGATCTTCAGGCCCGAGCGGCCGAGCGTGCGGTATTCCATTGTGTTCCTCCGGGAAAGTTCGGCGCAGCCAGTGCCGCGCCTTCAGAAATCTGTGCCGTGAGCAAATGGTAGGCAGCAGGGTAGCCGAAATCAATCGCCCGAGGTGCAACAATGTCGCCGATTTCCATTCGGAGATGCCGTCTGGGCCGCGCACCGTTGCAAAAGAGCATCCCGCGCACAGTTTTGCGGGCATTGTTAAGCGGCGGGACTCGACAAGCGGACAGAAATTCTGCAGGGTTGCTTAAACGATTAATCAGGCCCCTTGATGAAGCAGCGCCCGCCAAAACTGACGGAAATTGCTGACCGGCTGGATATTTCCGCCGCCACGGTCTCCAACGCGCTCTCCGGCAAGGGGCGGGTGTCGGCAGAGCTTGCCGAACGGATCCGCCAGGTGGCCGAGGAACTTGGCTATGTGCCGAGCGTTTCGGCGCGCGCGCTCAGAACCGGGCTTTCCGGCGTCATCGGTCTGGTCCTGCCCGATATCGGCAATCCGTTGTTTCCGCAGATCGCGCAGGCCATCGAGAATGCGGCGACCGATGCCGGGCTCGGCGTGCTGATCGCGGATTCGCGCGGCAGCATCCAGGCCCAGACGGAGGCGATCCAGCATCTGCGCGACCATGGCGTCGACGGCATGATCGTGGTGCCCCGCCGTGGCTCGCGGGTGGCGGATGTCGGCTGCCCGGTGGCAATGATCGATTCCCCCTCGACCCCCGGCAACACGGTTTCGGCGGATCACTGGTGCGGCGGCTTTCTTCTCGGCGAGCATCTGCGATCGCTTGGCCATCGTAAGGTACTGCTGATCGGCAATCACCGCGATTCCATCGTCCAGACAGATCGTCTTGGCGGCGTGCGTGCGGCGCTTCAGGGCACCGAGGTCGAGCGTGTCTGGCTCGACAGCCTGCCCGGCGACCAGCCGATCGGCGCGCTCGATCCGGTGCGCTGGTATAGCGAGGGCTTCACCGCCTTCGTTACCGTTTCCGATCTGCAGGCGCTCCGGGTTCTGACGGCGCTGCAGAGTGCCGGCATTGCGGTGCCATCCATGGCGTCCGTAACCGGCTTCGACGATCTCGTCTTCGCCAGCAGCGTCATTCCGGCGCTGACGACGGTGCGCATGGATATGCCGAAGGTCGCGGAAATCGCGATTTCGGCTCTGAAGCGGGCCATCGAGGCGAAGTCCGGCGATGGTGCCGAAACCGTCAGGGCAGATCCCGACAGGGTGCCCATGACCCTTGTCATCCGCCGGTCCACCGGACCGGTCCATGAAGAAGCGGGGGCCAAACCCCGCTTGCCCCACCCCCAGCAGGAGAACTGAAACCGTGAAGACCCTTCTCTCATCGGTGGCTCTCGCCACGTTTGCACTTTCCGCCGGCGCCGCGTCGGCAGCCGACAAGACGCTGACGATTTCCGTCTATGCCTTCGCGCAGGACGAGTTCAAGGAGATCGTCTACGATCCCTTCAAGGAAATCTGCGGCTGCGACATCGTGGTCGAGACCGGCAACAGCGTCGAGCGCCTCGCCAAGATGGAAGCCAACAAGGCAAGCCCGGTCATCGCCATGGCCGTGATGTCGATGGCGGATGCGCTGCAGGCCTCGCGCCAGGACCTGATCGACGACATCGATTTCTCCAAGCTTACGAACTACGACAAGCTTTACGACATCGCCAAGGACCCGAACAAGGACGGCAAGAGCGTCGGCTACACCTTCTACGCCACGTCGATCGCCTATCGTCCGGACAAGGTCACGATCGAGTCCTGGGCCGACCTCCTGAAGCCGGAGCTTGCCGGCCGCGTCGCCTTCCCGAACGTCACCACCAATCAGGGCCCACCGGCTCTCTACATGCTTGGCAAGGCGCTCGGTGATGACGGCGCCGACCTGACGACGCCGATCGATGCCGTTGCCGAACACCGCGACGACTTCGTCACCTTCTACGTCCGCTCCTCGCAGCTGACCCAGCTGATGCAGCAGGAAGAAATCTGGGCCGCGCCGATCGGCCGCTTCGCCTGGGCCGGCTTCACCGACATGGGCTTCCCGGTCGAGTGGGCGACGCCGAAGGAAGGCCAGACCGGCGGCCTCAATGTCATGGTGCTGACCAAGGGCAGCGAGAACCAGGAACTGGCCATGCAGTTCATGGATTTCTGGCTCTCGACCGATGTTCAGACCAAGCTCGCAGAGGCACTGGTGGACAGCCCCGCCAACAAGGATGTCGTCGTCTCCGACGAGGTCGCCAACAACCTCACCTATGGCGCGGAAACCGCCGACAGCCTCAGCCTGATCCCCTCCGATGTGATGCTCGACAAGCGTGATGCCTGGCTCGAGCAGTGGAACGAGAAGGTCGGGCAGTAATCAGGGCCGGCAGGCGGGCTCCTTCAATCTCCCCCTCAAGGGGGGAGATTGATTGGGGGCTTTGCGGCAAAAAGAGTGGTTCGGGCGGTAGCCTTCTGACCGCCTGAACTTCAAACCCAAAGACCTGCGGCGGCTTCGGTCGCCGCGGCCTGAACAACAGAAAGCAAACTCAATGTTTCAAAGCCGCGTCGAGGCCATGGCGCTGGTGCTGCCGGCGGCCCTGTTTGCGGGGCTGGTGTTCCTGCTGCCGGTGGTCGTGCTGCTCGCTCAGGGCATTCATATCGACGGCCAATGGACGCTTTCGGCCTATGTCGATTTCTTTGCCAAACCGCTGAACCGCACCGTGTTCCTGCGCACGCTGAAGCTCGCCGCGCTGGTGACCCTGATTGCCGCGATCATCGGCTATGCCGCCGCCTATGCCACGGTCAGCCTGCCGCCGCGCAGCAAGGGCCGGATCATCGGCCTCATCGTTCTGCCGCTGATGATCTCGCCGGTGGCGCGCACCTATGCGTGGATTGTGCTGCTTGGCCGCACCGGCATCATCAACGAGGCGCTGGTCGCGATCGGCCTGACGGACGAACCGTTCCGCTTTCTGTTCACCGAGACGGCCGTGACCATCGGCCTGTTGCAGCTGTTCCTGCCGCTGATGATCATTGCTCTGATCTCCGCGCTGGAGAACATGCCGCGCGATGCCGTGACGGCCGCCCGCGTGCTCGGCGCCAACTGGTTCCAGGTATTCTGGAAGGTGATCCTGCCGCTGACGCGCGAAGGCCTGATCATCGGCGGCACGCTGGTGTTCACCGGCTCGATGACCGCTTACATCACCCCCGCCATCCTCGGCGGTTCCAAGGTTCTGATGCTCGAGACCCTGCTTTACCAGCGGGTGACGGTCGCAAACGACCTCGTCTCTGCAAGCGTCATCGCCTTCATCCTGATGGCCATGGCCTTTTCCGCCAATTTCCTGCTGAAGAAGATCGCATCCGCGCGAGGTGGCAAATGAAAACCCGCGTCCTCACCTTCCTGCCGCTGGCGCTCACGCTGATCTTCCTCATCGGTCCCTTCATCGTCATCGTCATGGCGGGGCTTTCGTCAGGCAACAATCTTGCCTTCCCGCCGCCCGGACTGTCGCTGAAATGGGTCATCAAGGTCTTCAGCATCGAAAGCTTCCGAGCAAGCTTCGCGATGTCGATGTTCCTCGCGATCTTCGGCACGCTAGCGGCGCTGATCCTCGGCATTCCGGCCTCCTATGCCATGTCGCGCTACAAGGTGCCGGGCTCGGAGACGGTGCGGCTCATCGTGTCCTCGCCGATCATCGTACCGGGCATCATCGTCGGCCTGGCGCTACTGCGCTATTTCGTCGTGCCGCTGTCGCTGTCGATCACGCTGGCGCTGTTTGCCGCCCATACGGCGCTGATCCTGCCCTATGCGGTCCGTGTCGTCTCGGCGAGCCTCAACAATCTGCGCTCGGATATCGAAGAAGCGGCCGTGCTGCTCGGCGCAAGCCGGTCGGGCGCCTTCTTCCGCGTGATCCTGCCGAATATCCGCGGCGGCGTGCTGTCGGCCTTCATTCTTGGCTTCGTCACCAGTTTCAATCAGGTGCCGGTGTCGCTGTTTCTGTCGGGGCCGGGTGTCAGAACGCTGCCCATCGACATGATCGGCTACATGGAGACCACCTACGATCCTTCCGTCGCGGCGCTCGCGGCACTTCTCGCTTTCCTGTCGATCGGCATTGTCTTCATCGCCGAACGCTTCCTGGGCTTTACCCGCTATGTCTGATTTCCTCGTCCTCGATAACCTCTCGCTCTCCTATGGTCGTACCACGGTCGTCGACCAGCTCAATCTTGGCGTCAGAAAGGGCGAGCTGATCGCGCTGCTCGGCCCCTCGGGCTGCGGCAAGACCACCACCATGCGCGCCGTCGCCGGCCTGCTGACGCCGTCTGCCGGAAAGATCGTGCTCGATGGCAAGGATGTCACCCGCGTACCGCCGAACAAGCGGCAGGTCGGGCTGATGTTCCAGTCCTATGCGCTGTTCCCGCATCTCTCGGTGTTCGAGAACGTCGCCTTCGGACTGCGGCTGAAGGGCATGCGCGGCGACGCCCTGTCGTCAAAGGTCAATGAGGGGCTCGCATCGGTCGGTCTTGCCCAATATGGCGACCGCCGTCCCGCCGATCTTTCCGGCGGTCAGCAGCAGCGCGTGGCACTTGCCCGCTCGCTGGTGATGGATCCGAAGATCCTGCTGCTCGACGAGCCGCTTTCCAATCTCGATGCCCGTCTGCGCCTCGAGATGCGCACCGAGCTGCAGCGGGTTCAGAAGGAAAGCGGGCTGACGATGATCTTCGTCACCCACGACCAGTCGGAAGCCCTGTCGCTCGCCGATCGCATCGTCGTCATGCGCGATGGCGAGATCGAACAGCTTGGCACGCCGGAGGATATCTACAATCGTCCGGTTTCCGCCTTCGTCGCCGATTTTGTCGGCTTCGAAAACATCTTCGCCATCGAAGGCGGCGAGTTGAAGGGCAAGGGAGAGGCCTTCACCCTTGCCTCTCCGCTGCCGGAAGGCGCAACCGGGCTTGCCTGGCGGCCTGAGGCCGTGTGGCTTGGCGAAGGCGCTTTCGAGGGCACCGTCATCGGTGCCGCCTTTGTCGGCCAGATGCGCGAATATGTTCTCGAAAGCGCGATCGGCCGCATCAAGGTCAATGTTGACGCCAATCTGCCGGCCCATCCGCTCGACACAAGGCTCGCCTTCGACCTGCGCGTTGAAGACGCCGTCGTGCTGAGGCGATAGGTGACGGGCATGGGTATCTGGATCGACACCGACATGGGCTTCGATGATATCGCGGCCATTCTCACCGTTGCGGCGGCCGGGTTCGAGATTGACGGCATGTCGCTGGTCTTCGGCAACGCCGTCCTGGCGCAGGTGGAGCGCAATGCCGCCGGTGCGGCAAAGGCCTTTTGCTGGTCGATGCCGATCCACTCCGGCGCCGACCGCGCCGTGATCGGTACGACGGAGACGGCCTCATCCATCCTCAGCGAGGCTGGCATGCCGACGGCGGGGCTCTCGCTTCCCGAAGCGGGCCTGCCGCCGACCGCCCCGGCGCTTGAAGCTCTGTGTGGATGGCTCGGTGATGGCGCTGGCGAAAAACGGATCCTTGCGCTTGGGCCGCTCACCAATATCGCGATCCTCTGCCTTGCCCGCCCGGACCTTGCGAAAAACATCACCGAGATCGTCTGGATGGGTGGCGGCGTTTCGCTCGGCAACCACACGGCGTCCGCCGAGTTCAACGCGCTTGCCGATCCGGAGGCGGCGGCGATCGTTCTCTCCCGAGCCGTGCCGCTGACCATGGCTGACCTCGACTTCTGCCGCAAGGTGAGGCTCAGGGCCGATGACATCCGAACACTCCGGCTAAGGGCCGGCCGCAATGCGGCTCTGCTTGCCGATCTGACCGAGGGCTTCCTGTCGATCGCGCTGAAGCGTGGTGCCAGCGAAATGCCTTTCTTCGATCCGGCGGCTGCAATTGCCTTCTGCCATCCGACCCTCGTCAGCCTTCAGCCGGTGCGCATCGACATCGAGACAGCCGGCACGCTGACGCGCGGCCGCACAGTGGTCGAGACGCGGCCGCACAAGGCTAAGTTCAATGCCCGCATCATCAGCGATGTCGACGCCGATACCGCTCATGACCTGATCATGATCGCACTTGCCAGCGAGGCTGCCCGATGACCGCGTCTCTTAACGATCCGGATCTTCGCGCCCGCGCCGTCGCCGCTGCGCGGGGGGATGAGCCGTTCGACATGCTGATTGCGGGAGGCACTCTGGTCGATGTGGTGACGGGCGAGTTGCGCAAGGCCGATATCGGTCTTGTCGGGCCGTTGATTGCCGCAGTCCTGGCGCCCGGCAGCCGCCGGGATGCCGCCAGAATGGTCGATGCCTCCGGTGCCTTCGTGGCACCGGGCCTGATCGACATGCACATGCATGTCGAGAGCTCAATGGTAACGCCGGCGACCTATGCCGGTGCGGTGCTGAAGCGCGGTGTGACCACGGTCGTCTGGGATCCGCACGAATTCGCCAATGTGGCAGGCCGCGGCGCTGTGGACTGGGCGGTTGCCGCCACGCGCGACCTGCCGCTTGAAGCCATCGTGCTGGCGCCGTCCTGCGTGCCCTCGGCCCCCGGCCTCGAGCGGGCCGGCGCGGACTTTGGCCCGGTCGCCGT
Organism: Martelella endophytica; assembly: GCF_000960975.1. Taxonomy (NCBI): domain Bacteria; kingdom Pseudomonadati; phylum Pseudomonadota; class Alphaproteobacteria; order Hyphomicrobiales; family Aurantimonadaceae; genus Martelella; species Martelella endophytica. The sequence goes on from NZ_CP010803.1 coordinate 1,323,283, forward strand.
TCAGGACATGCTCGCAGCATCCGAAATCGGCGGCATCGGCGAAGTGATGAACATGGAAGGCGTGATCGCCGGCGACGAACGCATGAGCGGCATCGTCCAGGCCGGGCTTGCCGCCGGCAAGCCGGTGTTCGGCCATGCCCGCGGCCTTTCGGGCGAACGGCTGCAGGCCTTCATGGCCGCCGGCGTATCCTCCGATCACGAACTGACGTCGGGAGACGATCTCATCGAGAAGCTGCGCGCCGGGCTGACGGTCGAACTGCGCGGCTCTCATCCCTATCTCTTCGCGGAATTCGTCCGGGCTCTGAAGGCGCTTCCGATCTGGCCGCAGACGCTGACGCTTTGCACCGACGACGTTTTCCCGGATGATCTGGATGAAAAGGGCGGGCTTGACGCGCTGGTTCGGGCGCTGGTCGGGCTCGGTGTGCCGCCGGTGCAGGTGCTGCAGGCGGCAACGCTGAACGCGGCCATGCGGCTCGAACGCCCCGATCTCGGCCTCGTTGCCGCCGGTCGGCGCGCCAACCTGGTGGTTTTCGAGGATCTGGCGCAGTTTGCAACGCGCCGGGTGATCGTCGATGGCGCGATCGTTGCGGCCGACGGCGGCATGACCGTCGCTCTTCCGGCGCATCCTTCGGGCGCGCTGAAGAACACGATGAAGGTGAAGCCGCTCTCCGCCGAGGACTTCCGGGTGAGAGCCGAAGGCCGCAAGGTCGAGGTGGCCACGATCGACCAGCCACGCTTCACCCGCTGGGGAAAGACCGTCGCCGACGTTCAGGACGGTTTCGTCGTGCCGCCTGCCGGGACCACGCTGATCAGCGTGGTGCACCGCCACGGCCACGCGCCGGCCGTGCCGCAAATGGGGTTTCTCACCGGCTGGGGTAACTGGCGCGGGGCGATCGCCACCACTGTCTCGCATGACAGCCACAATCTGACGGTGTTCGGCGGCAATGCGGAGGATATGGCGTTGGCAGCGAATGCGCTGATTGCGGCCGGCGGCGGCATGGCCGTCGCTTCAGGTGGCAAGGTCGAGGCGCTCTTGGCGCTGCCGCTGCTCGGGCTGGTCAGCGACCGATCGCTTGCGGAGATCGCCGCCGAATTCGAGAGGCTGAAGGAGGCAGCCGGCGCCATCGTCGATTGGCAGCCGCCCTACCTCACCTTCAAGGCGCTCGTCGGCGCAACGCTTGCCTGCAATGCCGGCCCGCACCAGACCGACATGGGCATTGCCGATGTCGAGACCGGCAGCGTTCTGAAAAGCCCGGTTCTGAGCGTCATTGACTGACGGCGCTCAGGCGTCCGTGCCGGGCAGTTCGGTTTCCACGACGCGCGCCCACCAGGCCGCGCCATAGCCGATGGCGTCATCGTTGAAATCATAGGCGGTGTTGTGATGCAGGGCGCCGTCGCGTGCGGGGCCGTTGCCGAGCCAGACATAGCAGCCCGGGACCTCGTTTCCGAGGTAGGAAAAATCGTCTCCGGCGGTCGAGGGCGGGAAGCTTGTGCGGGCCTTTTCGCCGAACACGCCTGTCGCGGCCGCAAGCGCCTGTGCCGTCGGTTCCGGTGCGTTGACCACCGGCGGAATGCGGCGGATGAAGCGGTATTCGGCGGCGATACCGAAGGAGGCCGCCATGCCATGCGCCAGCCGTCCGATCTCCTCTTCAAGCTGGTCGCGGGTCTCGGGCGAATAGGCCCGCGCGGTGCCGCCGATCTCCACGTGATCCGGGATGACATTCAGTGCCTTCGGATCGCCCGCCTGCAGCGAGCAGGCGCTGACGACGGCGGGCTGTAACGGATCGACCACACGGCCGACAATCGTCTGCAGCGCCGCAATGAAATGGCCGGCGGCGGTCACCGGATCGCGTCCGAGATGCGGCTTGGCGCCGTGGGTGCCGGTGCCCCTGAAGGTCACCATCCAGCTGTCGGACGAAGCAAGCTGCGGACCTTCGACCACGGCCATCTCGTCAACGGCAAGCCCCGGCATGTTGTGCAGGCCGTAGACCGCATCACACGGGAAAAGCCGGAAAAGCCCGTCCTCGACCATCTTCTTCGCGCCGCCGCGGCCTTCCTCGGCGGGCTGGAAGATGAAGTGGACCGTCCCGGAAAAGCCGCCGTTGCGGGCGAGATGACGGGCGGCAGCAAGCAGCATCACGGTATGTCCGTCATGGCCGCAGGCATGCATCTTTCCGGGCACCGTGCTCTTGTAGGGTCTCTCCGCCGTTTCCGGCATGGCGAGCGCGTCCATATCGGCGCGAAGGCCGATGGCGCGGTTTCCGTCGCCGCGCTTCAGCGTGCCGACCACGCCGGTGCCACCCAGCCCGCGATGGACAGCGATGCCCTCGGCTTCCAGCAATTGCGCGACAATGGCGCTGGTCCGTGTCTCCTCGAAGCCCAGTTCCGGATGGGCATGCAGATCGCGGCGAAGCTCCGTCCAGAACGGGAGATCGCCGGCGATCGCATCCGGTATCGGGTTTCGGGAAACGTCATCCATGGTGCGGGCCTTCTCTTGGGATCGTCGATGCTCCGGCTATAAAGCAAAGCCGACCCGCGCCCAAGCCCTGCGCTCAGATGGCGTTGGCGCGCCGGTCAGCGATATAGAGCTCGCGCAGCTTCATCGTCAGCGCGCCGGGCTTGCCATCGCCGATCGCCTTGCCGTCAATGGAAACCACCGGCGTGATGAAATTGCTGGCGGAGGTATAGAAGGCTTCCTTGGCGGCAAGCGCCTCTTCGACGGTAAAGGCCCGCTCTTCCACCTTCATGCCGTTGCGCGCGGCAATCTGCAGCGCACTGGCGCGGGTGATGCCGGGCAGGACGACATGGCTCAGCGGCCGGGTGATGACGACATCGTCGGCGGTGACGATATAGGCGGTGGCGGACGTCTGCTCGGTGATCTCGCCGTCGCGCACCAGCCAGGCATCGTCGGCGCCCTTGTCATGGGCTTCCATCTTGGCGAGGCTCGGGTAGAGAAGCTGCACGGTCTTGATATCGCAGCGGCCCCAGCGGAGGTCTTCCATGGTGACCACGGCGATGCCGTTCTTCGCAGACTTGGTTTCGGTGACCTGCTTCTTCTGGGTGAACATGGAGAAGGTCGGCGTCATGTCCTTTTCGAACATGAAGTCGCGATCGCCGGGATTGCCGCGCGAGACCTGCAGGTAGATCAGGCCCTCGGTCATGTCGTTGCGGGCGGCAATTTCGCGGTGGAGCGAAAGCAGCGTCTCGTCATCGACGGGCATGTTGATGCCGATCGCGCCGGTGGAGCGTTTCAGCCGCGCCGCGTGGCCATCATAATCGAGCAGCTTGCCGTCGAGAACGCAGGTCACTTCATAGATGGCATCGGCAAAGACATAGCCGCGATCGAAGATCGAGACCTTCGCCTCTTCCTCAGCCAGCCATTCCCCGTTCAGATAGACAATCCGGCTCATTCCCGCTCTCCGTCTCTGGTCGTTTCGCCTGTGTTTCGGTGATAATGGCAAGTAGTCTTCGATACAAGATGTAATCAGTCGATGTTTGTTGCGTATTTCTGCTCTTTTGTCGCATCAATCTGAGCGGAAGGGGTCAGCCGCTTGAGCAGGTGCAGCATGAATGCGGTGGCGAACAGCGGCGTTGCCAGATTGACGATCGGGATGGCCACGAAACCGGCAATCACCAGGCCACCGAGGAACACCGTCAGCGCACGCTTTCGCCGCATCGCCCGCGCCGCTTCAGGAGACATGAAGCGCATGGCCGCGAATTCGAAGAACTCCCGGCCGAGAAGATAGCCATTGACGAGGAAGAAGGCGATCAGGTTGACGCCGGGTACGAGCAATAGCAGCAGGGCGAAGATGTTGCCGATGATCACCACGCCGAGAAACTTGAGCGAGGCCAGGAGGGCGGCAAGGGCCGGCATGGCCGTGCCCGGCGGATCGTCCGGATAGTGAAGCGCCTCGATATGGTCTGCCGCGTCATCAAGAAAGATGCCGGCGACGAGGGCGGAGACGGGCGCCATCAGGAGGGCAAGGCCGAGCGCCAGCCCAACGGCTGCGAGCAGGAGCAGCACGAAGGAAATCCATCCGGCCCAATCCGGCATGGTTGGAAACAGGCTCTCGATCCAGGGGAAGGCGAGCCAGAGGAAAACGGCCCGCACCGCAAACCAGAGGCCGATGAGGCATAGCAGCGAAAGCCCGAGGACCTTCCACAGGATGCCGCGCATCTTGGGGTCGAGGATGTCGTAAATTGCCCGGCGGGCGGCATCGATCAGCATGTCGTCCTTGGCCCCACATCACGAAAAGGGTGTCATCGCGATGTAGGGCCGATAGGGGCTGTCTGCAAGCAGCCGTCAGTCATGGGTGTCCAGCCAGTCGAGGCTCTGGCGGAAGCCGCTGAGATCGGCCTCGGCAAATTCGCTCACCTCCGGTCCGTCATAGGCGACGGTGATCTTCGTCTTGCCTGCCTTCGCGGCATCGAGCACCGGGTCAACGACCGACGGATCGGCCGTGACATAGCCGCCCTCGGCGGTATCACGCTTCAGCTCGGCAACGGTGACCGCGGCGACGACCTTGTCATCGACGCTGATCGTGTAGGTGCCGTCGGGGCTTAGCAAATCGTAACCCTCGGGCGAGGGCAGCACCATGGAAAACGGGCTCCCGGCCTTGGCGTCGCGGATGAAGGCGGGGATGGCGAGGCCGCCGTCCTCGGGCGGCAAGCGATCGCTGGTGAGCCGGCAGGACATCGCGCTCGTGCAGGCCGCCATCCAGGTGTCGCCGACACTTTTCGCGCCGGCGTCGGCGGCATTCGCCTGGAGGGCAAGAAGGCCGATCGTCGATATCAGGGCACCAGTATAGAAGAGTGAACGCAGTTTCATGAACATCTTCCTTTCTGTCCATCACGCGCTGCGCGCGGACCTCGCCGGGGCACAGCGGGTCGTGAGGAAGCGCTCCGAAACGGCCGAAACTGTGACCTGACGGGCATCGGATGATGGCCGTTGTGAGGGATTTTTCGGACGCCAAACGAGAAAAAAATAAAATTTTCCGTACGGAAATTGCTCACAACCGGGACGATAAGCCATCAAAATCAGCGCCGCAGCTGCCAATGCGGCCCGATTTGCGAGGAGCGATTTAAGCCTCTGTTTTCAGGATGATTTCGCCCCCAAAATGCGGCGATCGCCATGCCGAATAGGCGTTTGCGCAGAATCTTCAAGGGCAATTGCCGTCAACGTTTTGAAGACAGAGCGGTACTCAAAAAGGTCTCTTGTTGGTCGGGTGATTAAACTTATATCCCGGCTCATCAAACGCAACACTGAACGTTTTCAGGAGAGACTAACATGAACAAGATTTTCGCATCCGCAGCCCTCGTAACCGTCCTGGCCGCCCCTGCCGCTTTTGCGGTTCAGCCGACCGCCATTCCGGACACCGGCAAGCTGACCAAGGCTCCCGTCGGTTCCGCCGTCGAAATCCGCGCCAAGGACCAGTTCGGTAACGAATACCAGAACATCTTCCAGGTTGCCGAAGACGGCTCGCTGGAATTTGTCCATCAGCTGCCAGAAAGCAACTGATGACGAACCGGAGTTAATGGGGTCCGCTGCACGACCTGATGGTCATCAAAAAAATTGCATCAGACCCCTTTTCTCCTCTTGTTAATCATCTGATTAAACCTATATCTGTCTTACCAGAGCAAAGAGCGCTCCGACCCATTCACGAGCCGGCACCCGAAGCTCTGAGGATTGAAATCGCGCATGATTGGCATGACTGTCCCTTCCTCCCGGGACGACGGCCAGATGCGCAGTTTATTTCTCTGAAGGAGAGAGTGTCATGAACAAGATTTTTGCATCCGCAGCCCTCGTAACCGTCCTGGCCGCCCCTGCCGCATTTGCGATCCAGCCGTCTGCCATTCCGGATACCGGCAAGCTCACCAATGCGCCCGTTGGCTCCGCGGTCGAAATCCGCGCCAAGGACCAGTTCGGTAACGAATACCAGAACATTTTCCAGGTGAAGGAAGACGGCTCGCTGAAGCTCGTCGACCAGGTTCGCCAGAGCGACTAATCGCGAAATCATAACAGATCATGGGACGGGGCCGTTCGCGGCCTCCGATCCCGAATGACATCAAAGGAAGAAACACCATGAAGAAGATTCTTGCATCCGCAGCCCTGCTGTCCGTCCTCGCCGCCCCGGCCGCCTTTGCCCTGCAGCCGACCGCTGTTCCGGACACCGGCAAGCTGACCAAGTCGCCGGCCGGCAGCACCGTGCAGATCCGCGCGAATGATCAGTTCGGCACCGAATACAACAACTATTACGTTGTGCAGCAGGACGGTACGCTGAAGCTGGTAGACCAGGTTCGCCAGAGCGACGACTGAACTGCGTTCCCTCGGGACAGTCGAAAGAAGGGCGACCGCCAAGGCGGTCGCCCTTAATTTTTGTCCGGATTTCCGGAAGGCCTGAACGACGAGCTATTTGCTCAGATAATACTTGTCATCGTAATGGGCGGCATAGCCATACCCGTAGCCATAGCTGTAGCCGTAGCGCTTGAAGCCATTGGGGTCGATCTGGTTGAGCACGACGCCGCCGATGACCTTGTCCTCGAACAGCCGGATCGCTTCTTCAACCTGCTGCTGATGGGTCGAATCCCACTTCACCACGAACAGCACCATGTCGACGAACTGGCTGACGACGCGGGCATCGGGCACGATCAAGGCGGGCGGCGTGTCGATGACGATGACATCGTAGCGTGCGCGAGCCTCGTCAAGCAGGGTGCGCATTCGCTCCGACGAAAGCACGTCGGCCGCGTTGGCTTCGGACTTCTCGCCGAACAGGACATCGAGGCCGTGTTCCTCGCTGTGCCAGACCGCCTCTTCCAGCGCTACGCGCCCGGTGAGCACCGATATCACGCCGGCGAGGGTCTTCGGACGCGAGAAATACTGATCGAGCGAAAGGCGACGGAGGTCGCCCTCGATCAGCAGCACCTTCTTGCCCATGCCGACGAAATTGAGCGCCAGCGCCGCGCCGGTCGTCGTCTTGCCCTCGCCGGGGATGGCCGAGGTGGTGACGAGCACCTGCGGCGGCTTGTCGATATTGCCGAGCAGGACGGAGGTTCTGAGATTGCGGACGGATTCGGTGACCGGCGACGTCGGATTGTCGCGAATGAAGGTCAGCACGTCGCGGCGCCCCTTGCCGGCTATCAGCGGGATCTGTCCGAGCACCGGCAGTCCGGTGGCCTCTTCGATCTCCTGCGATGAACGGAAGGTCTTGTGGCGCATCTCCATCAGCAGAACCAGGCCGCTGCCGGCGCCGAAGCCGAGCATGGCGGAAAGCAGCACGATCAGCTTCTTGTTCGGCTTGGCCGGAAAGACCGGCTGCACCGAATAGGAAATGATCCGGCTGTCGGCCTGCTGAATGCCCTGCTGGGCGGAAGTTTCCTTCAGCCGCGCCAGGAAATATTCGTAAAGCGTGCGGTTGGCCTCGGCTTCGCGGGTCAGCTGTTCAAGCTCGACGGAGGCGTCGCTTTCGGTCTTGATGCGCGTTTCAAGCGCCTGTTCCGAGGTTTCGAGCACATTCAGCTGTTCCTGGCTGCGCTGCACCGTGCTGCGGGCGTCGGTAAGGATGGTCTGGAACCGCGTTTCGAACTGCGCAGCCGCCGCCGGATCGCGCGGGGCGCGGCGGGCGAGGTCGGAAAGGAGGGCATCGCCTGCGGCCTCGGCCCTGCCGTCATAGCCCTCGGCCGAAGCGAGCCTCTCCAGGAGGGCGGTTGATTCCGCGAGGTTCCGCTTGTTTTCCGCAACCCTGTCGCGGACCGACTTCAACTGGCGCTCGAGCCCGGTCAGGACCTCGGGCGAGATCATCGGCGTTTCGGTCTTGAAGTTCTTGACCGCGTTTTCGGAGTTCTCGAGGCTGATTTTCAGCTCGCTGACCTGATCGGTGAGCCAGTTGATCGCCTGCACTGTCGCATCGCGCTTCACATCGATCTGGCTCTGCACATATTGCTTGGCAATCGTATCGGCGATCTCGGCTGCCTTTGCGGCATCCTCGGACAGCACCGTGATCCTGAAGGCGGTGGTATTGGGTACGACGGAAACACTGTAGGCGTTCAGGAGCGAATCGACGACGCGGTCGTGTGTTGCCGCGTCAGAGGGCACTGGCGCATCCGACTGCGGTCGGGCTCCGATAGAGCCCAGTATCGCGGCCTTCATCCTCGAAATGAGGCTGACCTCGCGAAGAGAGGAGTTGAACTCAGGGTCGGCTGTCAGGTCGAGGGTATCGACGACGTTGCCGGCGAGGATGCGCGAGCGCATCACCTGGATCTCGGTCTGGATGACGGTGTCATCGCTTGTCAGCTGGCTGATCACGCTCGGCAGGTCGATCACCTGCTCGGCCTGACTGTTCAGCATGACCACGGAAGACGCGCTGTAGATCGGTTTCGTGACGAAGAACGCGTAGTAGAAGCCGACAGCCGCGAAACACAAGGTCACGGCAAGGATGATGAATTTTCCCCGCCAGAACAGCGAGAACAGCTTCCCGAGGTCGATTTCGTCATTTTCGATGTATTCTTGACGGTCTCTCATCTCACCCAGATTCTAAAATTGAAGTAAGTCGCTGAAAATAAATTAAAAAATCACAACCGCCCTGACGCACGCCGTTTCGCAATTCGCGTTGCCAATCGCCTCCTCCGTCCGTTGTGTTGGCAACATAGCGGAACAGAGACGCGGAGGCATCAGATTTATCGAGAATAATTCAGAAAATTAGCAGATTCCGAATTTCAGGGGGAAGCGCGTTCCGGCCACTAGGGGCCGAGGGCGAGCCCCAAAGGCCCTTGTCGCATTGTGTGCAGACAAAAGAAAACGCCCACCGGGGGAGGAGGATCCGGTGGGCGTCATCGGTTCGGCCGGCGACTGGGAGGAGGAGTATCGCTGGCCGAGATCGGAGGCGCCGGGAGGAGGAGAGCGCAACTCCGATATTCATGTTGATCCGGGCAAACCCGGATCAGAAATCTTTGTTAGAACGAGGCCTTGCGGGCGACGCGACGGATGTCCTGACGGTCGATGCCGAGGTCATGCAGTTCGCGGTTGCTCATGCGGCCAAGTTCGGTAACCGTTTCGCGGTACTTGAGCCAGTTGCTGAAGGAACGGGTCATGCTCATTGTCCGGTCTCCTGTGTTGGTCATTGCTTCGCTCTTGTTGACCTACATATACGCGGACGATCCGGAGTGAGGCAGTGGGGCAAGAGCAATGCCCCTATGCAAAAAACGCAGAGCTCGAAAATCCGGCCGCTCAGAAAATGAGCATAGCCGTGCACCTCATCCGTTCTGCTTCAGCCAGCCGATGACGGCTTCGGTGGCGCGGCGGGCGTGGGCATTCAGCCCTTCCTCGGAGGTATCGAAACCGAAAACCTCTGCAAGCGTAAAACGGTTGGACACCGGGAAATAGCAGAGCGAGGCGATCAGCAGATAGACATCGACGGGCCGCGCCTCGCGCAGGAAAACCCCGTCACGGCGACCGCGTTCGAGAACGTCGGCGAGTTTGACCAGCAGTTTGGACTGGATTTCGCGGCGGTCGCCAATGCTGCCGACCGAGGACCCCTTCCTCAGGTTCTCGGTGTTGAGCATGGTGATGAACCAGGGCCGGGTGCGGAAATGAGTCATGGTGAACATCACCAGTGCCGCCACCGCGTCTTCCGGCGTCAGTTCGTCGAGGTGAAGTTTTTCCTCGCCGGCGCGGATCTGCACATAGGCTTCGCGCAGCGCGGCCTTGTAGAGCTCGTCCTTGTCGCCGAAATAATCGTAGAGCAGCGGCTTCGACAGGCCGGCTTCGGCGGCGATGCGGTCGACGCGGGCGCCGTCGTAGCCGACGGAGGAGAACTCGTCGAGCGCCGCCTGCAGGATCGCCGCGCGCGAAGCCTCCGCATCGCGCGTGCCCCGTTTCGTCTTTACCGCTGTCCGCCTTGCCACGCCGATCTCTCCTTAATTCGCACTCATATCTTCCCCGTTAGCATCGCCACGCCGCCGTTTGAAGCTTGCAAACCGGCGAACGGCCGGAATCGAGAACAGGATGGTGAGTGTGATCAGCACCGCGAAGCCGGCGGAAACCGGCCTTGTGAAGAAGGCGGTGATGTCGCCATTGGAGAGGATCAGCCCGCGCCGGAGGCTCTTGTCGAGCAGGCTGCCGAGGATGATGCCGAGCACCAGCGGCGCCATCGGGTAGTTGAGACGCCTGAGGACATAGCCGCCGACACCGAAGGCGAACATCACCCAGATATCGAAGATCCGCTGGGAGAGCGCATAGGGGCCGATGACGCAGAGCGTGAACACCATCGGCATCAGGATCGTGCGCGGCACCTGCAGCACCTTGACGAAAAGCGGCGTCAGCGCCATGCCGAACAGACCCATGGCGATGGTCGCGAAGATCAGCATGACGGCGATGAGATAGATCATGTCCGGCTGGTCGAACATGATCATCGGGCCGGGGCGGACGCCATGCAGGAACAGCGCCGCAATCAGCACCGCAGCCGAAGCCGAACCCGGCACGCCGAGCGTCAGCGTCGGGATCAGCGAGCCGGGAACGACGGCGGAATTGCCGGTCTCGGCCGCGATCAGCCCTTCCTGGCTGCCCTTGCCGAACTCTTCACGCTCCTTCGAGTGGCGCTTGGCGGCGGCATAGGATCCCCAGGCGCCGATATCCTCGCCGACACCCGGAATGATGCCGACCAGCGTGCCGATGATGCCGGATTCGAGCACAGTGCGCTTGTAGCGCCAGACGCTCCCGAAAAGCTCCTTCAACGGCGCGGGCACCGATTTTGCCCTGGCCATCTCCGCGGCCGGAAGCGTCATCGCGAACAGCACCTCGGCAAAACCGAAAGCGCCGACCATGGCCGGGATCAGCTCGATACCGCCATTCATCTGCTGGACGCCGAAATTGAAGCGGACGAAGGAGTGAATGCCTTCCGAGCCGATCATCGCCACTGACAGGCCGATCAGTCCGGCCATATAGCCCTTCAGCGGTTCGCCGGAATGGGTGAGCTGACCGGAAATGATGATGCCGAACAGCGCCAGCCAGAAGAATTCGTAGGAGCCGAAGCCGAATGCGGCTTCCGCCAGCGGCGGCGCGATCATCACCAGCATGGCGATGCCGACCAGCGTGCCGAGCATGGAACCGAGGGTGGCGATCGCCATGGCGAGGCTACCCTTGCCCTTGCGCACCAGCGGGAAGCCGTCGAGCGCGGTGGCGGCACTCGCCGGCGTGCCGGGAATATTGAGCAGGATGGCGCTGCGCGAGCCGCCATAGATTGCCCCGACATACATGCAGATCAGCACCATGATCGCGGTGTTGCGGTCAAGCGAATAGGTCAGCGTCGTCAGAAGCGCGACGCCCATCGTCGCCGTCAGGCCGGGCAGCGCGCCGACGAAGATGCCGAGCAGCGTCGCCCAGGCGACGTTGAACAGCATCATCGGCGTTGTAAGTTCGGCAAAGGCGCTTGAGAGCGCGTCGATGACAGGGGTCATGGCAGGCGCACCAGAAACAGATCTTCAAAAAGGTATGACACCGCGCCGCCGAAGAGGATCGCAATCACCAGCGCGCGAACGATGGTGATGATCATGGCGCGTCGCGGCATGCCGGGCGAGAGCTCGAAGACGAGCATGAAGGTGGCGACGAAGAGGCTGCTGGCCACCCAGAAATGGATGCGACCGACAAGCACAATGGCATAGAGCGCACAAAGCGCGATCAGGCCGGAAAGCCGCAAAAGCTCCTCGCGGGTCACTAAGCCGCTTGCCCGGCGCTCGTCTTCACCATCGCGGCTGCGCAGGATGCCGACAAGCTGAAGGCTCGCGACGATGGTCATGGCGATGCCGAGCACGATCGGCAGCAGGCCCGGGAAGCTTGCCGGCGGGATATGACGCACTTCCAGCCGGTCCATGGTGTAACCGCCAATAAGCTGCGCGATCCCGACAGCCAGCAGGATGGTCGCGACGGCAATGTCGACGGAGCGGATTTTCAGCATGAAGCCTCCGAGGAAATTGGATGAGACGGCAGCGAAGCCGCCCCGGTTTTGTGGTGCTGGAAGACGGCCTCGACGTCTTCCGCAGGCCCCTCCACCAGAGATCTCCCCCTCAAGGGGGGAGATCGAGTGGAGCAAGCGGCCGACGTTACTCCGGGCAGGTGAGACCGACTTCCGACGGGTCCTTCACCGCTTCGCCACGGGCCTTCATGGCGCAGGCCTCGTTGGTGGCCACCGGAATGGCGCGGGCGCGAGCCTCGTCGCCATAGCTCGGCGCGAAGCTTGCGCCGCGCTGATTGGCATAGTGCTTGAGCTCTTCCGAGTTCATCACCTTGTCGGCCCAGATCTGGTCGACCGTGTCGTAGACTTCCTGCGGCGCGCCCTTCGGGATGAAGACGCCGAAGTAATCCGGTGCGACATCGAGATCGAGCCATTCGGTGACCGGCGGGATCGGGTCAATGCCTTCGATCTCGAGCGGCGTGTCGGAAAGCACGGCGAGCGGACGCAGGCGTCCGGCCTTGATCATTTCCGTCTGCTCGACGGCAAGCTGCGTGGTCATGTCGACTTCGCCGGAAGCGGCCGCGATGACGGCCGGATTGCCGCCGTCATAGGCGACCATGCGCGCGGTCATGTTGCCGCCTGCGGCATCGTTGAGCGTGGCATAGGCGGTACCGCCCGACGAGGTAACGCCGGCGGTGCCGACCGTGACGTCGCCGGTCTTCATGGCTTCCAGCAATTCGCCGAAATCCTTGTAGGGGGCGTCGGCGTTGACCGATATCAGCGGCGCGTTGGCGACGTGCAGATAGATCCGGTAATCGTCGATGTTGGAGTCTTCGAGCAGGCCGGAAACCGCATAGGTGGCGTTGTTGGCGATCGCGTTCGCGGTCCAGGTGTAGCCGTCATGCGGGGCGTCCATCGCCGCCTTGGTGCCGATCGAGCCGGATGCGCCGGGCTGGTTGACGACGACCACCTCGGTGCCGAGCGCCTCGGCCAGGATCGGGGCCACGACACGGGTCACCTGGTCGGTGGAGCCGCCAGCGGACCACGGCACGATGATGTTGATCGGCCGGTCTGGCTGCCAGGTTTCGGCAGAAGCCGCGCCGGCGGCGAATACAGCAAAAAGCGCCGCGGAAGCGGCCAGTTTCGTGAATGTCATAGTCATGTCTCCTCCCTTGACTACTAGCTGGTAGGTTACGGTCACATGACGACCTGTCAAGTCACCGCAAGCGCAGTGTCCGGCCCGATGCTCCTCCCGTGGAGCCCGTATGGGCCGCCTGCCTGCGCGGCAGGCAATGTGGTCAGCAGCAGGTGGCGGCGCGTTCGATGATGATTTCCATCACCTCGTCGGCATCGCGCTTCCACCAGTTCCCCGCCGAAAAGATCTCCACCTCGTTCAGTCCCGAAAAGCCCTCAGCCTCCACGGCGGCGCGAAGGCCCGGAATGTCGATGACGCCATCGCCCATCATGCCGCGGTCGTTCAGCATGTCGGTGGTCGGCACCAGCCAATCGCAGAGATGGAAGGCATAAAGCCGCTCCTTGCCGGCACGGGCGATTTCGGCCTTCACCGCCGGATCCCACCAGATGTGGTAGACGTCGGCGGCAACGCCGATGCCGTCACCAAGTCGGTCGCAGATATCAAGTGCCTGCGCCAACGTGTTCACCGCCGCACGGTCGGCCGCATACATCGGATGCAGCGGCTCGATAGCGATCTTCACGCCGACGGTGAGGGCATATTCAAGCGTCTTCGCCAGGCCGTCCTCGATCATGGCACGGGCGCCGTCGATATCGCGGCTCCCCTTCGGAAGGCCACCGACCACCATGACGAGGCATGCCGCCCCGATGGTCGCGGCCTCATCGACGGCAAGGCGATTGTCGGCGAGCACGGCATCGGTCAGCGCGCCCTCCTCCGTGAACCAGCCGCCACGGCAAAGTCCGGAGACGGCAAGGCCCGCATCGCGGATCTGGCGGGCGGCCTTCTCGGCACCAAGCGCCTGCAACTGGTCACGCCATGGCGACAGACCGCCAAAGCCATGGCGGGCACAGCCTTCGATCGCCTGATCGAGCTTCCACTGTGCCCGCGTGGTGGCGGTGTTGAGAGACAGCCTTTCGGGTGTGATCACAGCCATGCCATCAGACCCCGATGCCGTGGGTGGCCATCACCAGCGCGGTGCGGGTTGCGGCCATCTCGGTATCCGCGATCAGCCCGGCGGCATCGGCAAGGCGCACGATATCGGCCAGATGCTGCGCCGAGCGGGCGCTCTGCTGGCCACCGAGCATGGTGAAGTGGTCCTGATGGCCCATCAGATAGGCTAGGAACACGACGCCGGTCTTGTAGTAGCGGGTCGGCGCCTTGAAGATGTGGCGCGACAGCGGCACGGTCGGCTCCATCACCGCGCCCCAGCGCTGCATGTCGCCTTTCGCCAACGCCGCAAGCCCGGTCGCGGCAACCGGCGCGATCGGATCGAAGATGCCGAGAAGCGCGTGGCTATAGCCGTGATCGTCGCCGGCGATGAGTTCGGGATAGTTGAAATCGTCGCCGGTATACATCTTCACGCCATCCGGCAGCCGGCGGCGCATGGCGATTTCCTTTTCCGCCGAAAGCAGCGAGATCTTGATGCCGTCGACCTTCGCGGCATTATCCTCGATCACCTTCAGGCAGGTGTCCATTGCCACCATATGATCGGTGCTCGCCCAGTAGCCCTCAAGCGCCGGGTCGAACATCTCGCCGAGCCAGTGCAGCACGGCCGGTTGCTTCAGGCCGGAAAGAATGCGGCCATAGACGAGGGCATAGTCGTCGGCGCTTTTGGCAACCTTGCAGAGCGCGCGCGAGGCCATCAGGATCACCTGACCGCCGGTCGCCTCGACCGCTTCGCACTGCATTTCATAGGCCGCGATCACATCGTCGATGGTCTTGGCATCGGCCGGGTCGAGGTGGTCGGTGCCTGCGCCGCAGGCGATCGAATGACCGCCGGCCTTCGCCTCCTTGACGGAGCGCTGGATCAGCTCGAGCGAGGTCGGCCAGTCTATGCCCATGCCGCGCTGGGCGGTGTCCATGGCTTCCGCAACGCCGAAGCCGAGTGACCAGAGATGGCGGCGGAATGCCATCGTCTTCTCCCAGTCGACATTGCAGTCGGACCAGGGATTGTTATCGGCGAGGGGGTCGACCACGACATGCGCGGCGGCAAACACCTTGCGGTTCCAGTCGCCGCCATCGGGCGCTACGCTCGTGCCGGAAAAGGCGAATTTCTCGATGCCGCCGGCGGCGGTCGGAAGGCTGACGGTGCTCATATGCCGAGATCCTCCAGATCGACCCAGCGGCGTTCGCGGGCGCTCTTGTAGCCAGCTTCGGCAAGTTGCACGCCCTTGGCGCCTTCGGTCAGCGTGTAGGCCCAGGGACCGTCTTCCAGTACATGGCGCAGGAACTGTTCCCACTGCACCTTGAAGCCGTTGTCGAACACGGTGTTGTCCGGCACTTCCTGCCAGTCTTCGAAGAAGTTCATCTTCTGCGGTTCGTCCGGGTTCCATACCGGCTTCGGCGTGTTGGCGCGGTGCTGGCTCACGCACTTGTGCAGGCCGGCAACGGCGGAACCATGGGTGCCGTCGATCTGGAAGGTCACGAGATCATCACGGCGGACACGGGTGCACCAGCTCGAATTGATGTGGGCGACGATATCGCCTTCGAGCTGGAAGGTGGCATAGGCCGCGTCATCGGCGGTCGCCTTGTATTCCTTGCCCTCTTCGTCGAAACGGGTCGGGATATGGGTTGCAGTGGTGCAGGAGACCGATTTCACCGGGGCGACGACATTGTCGAGCACATAGCGCCAGTGGCAGAGCATGTCGGACACCATGCCGCCGCCATCTGCGGCGCGGTAGTTCCAGCTCGGGCGTTGCGCCGGCTGGTCCTCGCCGGTGAAAACCCAGTAGCCGAACTCGCCCTTCACGGACAGGATCTTGCCGAAGAAGCCGTTATCGCGCAGCCGCTTCAGCTTGACGAGGCCGGGAAGGTCGAGCTTGTCGTGGACGATGCCGTTCTTGACGCCCTTCGCCTTGGCATAGCGGGCGATCTCAACGGCCTCTTCGAGACCCTCGGAAACTGGCTTCTCGGAATAGACATGCTTGCCGGCATCGATCGCCTTCTTCAGAAGCGTCGGGCGCAGCTTGGTGGAGGCGGCATCGAAGAAGATAACATTGTAGGGGTCGGCAAGAGCCGCATCGAGATCGGTGGTGACGCGCTCGACACCGTGGCGCTTCGCCAGTTCCTCGATCTTGGCGGCATTGCGGCCGACGATGATCGGGTCCGGCATCACCTTGCGGCCGTCCTTCAGCCTGATGCCGCCTTCAGCGCGAATGGCAAGCACCGAGCGGATAAGGTGCTGGTTCATCCCCATGCGGCCGGTGACGCCGTGCATGATGATCCCGATCGTATCTGTCATGAAGTCCTCCCTTTAGTGGTTGTTACCTACCAGTTAGTAATAAATGCGTCAAGCAGCCGCGCTAAGGGAATATTATGACGGCTGGACGGCTTGGGTAACTCTTGAAGTGGTGTCAGCCTGAGTCGGACGAAGATGCGCTGGCGGGCCTCAGATCGGCGTCACGCGCCGTAGCGTCAGATTGATGCGGCCGCCGTTCTTCAGAAGCGTTGACGTGCCGGGATAGGTGCGGGTGACACCGTGATAGGCGAGGCGGCTCTTGCCGGCCAAAAGCACGATATCGCCGCTGGCAAGCTTCAGCGACTGCGCCTTGTCGCTGCGCT
Source organism: Martelella endophytica (assembly GCF_000960975.1). Classification (NCBI taxonomy): domain Bacteria; kingdom Pseudomonadati; phylum Pseudomonadota; class Alphaproteobacteria; order Hyphomicrobiales; family Aurantimonadaceae; genus Martelella; species Martelella endophytica. Next base: position 1,339,981 of record NZ_CP010803.1, read on the forward strand.
CGGTCCCGCCGATGCGGAACAGGCACGTGTCGCCGAGCGAGATCGAGAGCACGGGGGCGGCGAATTCGGCCTCGTCGCTGTCCTGATGCATGCCCATCTTGGCCGTATCGTCGTAGAAATTGACGAGGCAGGCCTCGGGCGGGGCTTCGAAGCCGGCAAGCTCCTGCCAGAGTGCCAGCAGGCGTTCGGGGATCGGCGGCCAGGGCTTTCCGGTGGCCGGATGGGTCTCCTGATAGCGGTAGCCGCGCGCCTTGTCCGTCACCCAGCCGAGCCTGCCGCAATTGGTCATCCTGACCGACATCGGTTTGCCGGTGCGCGGCATGGTCGGCACATAGAGCGGGGCTGCGGCCACGACGGCGCGGATCTCGCCGACGAGGACCTCCTGCGCGGCGCGATCGAGATGGTCGGGTAGATACCGGAAGCCGTCCGGCAATGCCTGTTTCTCGGTTGCCATCGCCTCAATCCTCCCGGGTCGGCTTGGCGCGGGCCTTCTTGATGTTGGCACGGCCGGCCTTTGCCTTCAGGCGCCGTTCGATGGAGCCCTTTGTCGGCCGCGTCTTGCGCCTTGCCGGCGGCGGCGGGGCCGCTGCCTCCAGAACCATTTCCTTCAGCCGCTCGCGTGCATCCTCGCGGTTGCGCTCCTGGCTGCGGAAGCGATTGGCCTCGACCAGCAGCACGCCGTCCTTTGACACCTTGCGGCCACCGATGCGCAGGAGATTGCGCTTTACCCGCTCGGGCAGCGAGGGCGACGACAGCACCGGAAAGAACAGCTGAACGGCGGTTGCGACCTTGTTGACATTCTGCCCGCCCGGTCCGCCGGCGAGCACGAACTGCTCGGTCAGCTCCCAGCCGAAAATGGTGATGTTGTCATTGATGAAGAGATCGCTTGAGGCCATGGCGCGTTATCACATGGCCGCACCCCGCCCCGCAAGACGGAAATGGCCCGGCGCCTTGCGGCGGCCGGGCCTGCTCCTCCTCAGGAACGCTTGGTTCAGGCGGCCACCAGCATATGCGGGGCTGCCGCGGCAACACCGGCATCCACATGCGCCTCGAACTTGGCGAAGTTCGCCACGAACATGTCGACCAGCTTCGCCGCCTGCGCATCATAGGCGGCCGCATCGGCCCAGGTGCCACGCGGGTTCAGGATCGCGGTATCGACACCGGGGACCGCCACGGGTACGGCAAAGCCGAAATATGGGTCGGCGCGGAATTCGGCATCATTCAGGCGGCCGGAGAGGGCCTCGGCAAGCATCGCTCTTGTCTGGCGGATCGGCATGCGTTTGCCAACGCCATAGGCGCCGCCGGTCCAGCCGGTGTTGACCAACCAGCAGGTGACGCCGTGGCGGGCTATCAACGCCTTCAGCAGATTGCCGTATTCCGCCGGATGACGCGGCATGAAGGGGGCGCCGAAACAGGTGGAGAAGGTCGCCTCAGGCTCGGTCACGCCCTTTTCGGTGCCGGCCACTTTCGCGGTGTAGCCCGACAGGAAGTGGTACATCGCCTGGTCCGGTGTCAGCCGCGCGATCGGCGGCAGCACGCCGAAAGCGTCCGCCGTCAGCATGATGATCGTCTTCGGATGCGGCGCGAGGCCGGTGGCCGAGGCATTCGGAATGAAATCCAGCGGATAGGCGCAGCGCGTGTTCTCGGTGAGCGAACCGTCATCGAAATCCGGAACGCGATCTCCGTCGAGAACAACGTTTTCGAGCACGGTCCCGAAGCGCTTCGTGGTGGCGAAGATTTCCGGTTCAGCCTCGGCCGAGAGGCGGATGGTCTTGGCGTAGCAGCCGCCCTCGAAATTGAAGAGGCCGTTTTCGCCCCAGCCGTGCTCGTCGTCGCCGATGAGCGTGCGGGCCGGGTCGGCGGACAGCGTCGTCTTGCCGGTGCCCGACAGACCGAAGAACACGGCCGCGTCGCCATCTGGCCCGACATTGGCCGAGCAGTGCATCGGCATCACGCCTGCCGGCGGCAGCGCGTAGTTGAGCGCAGTGAACACCGACTTCTTCATCTCGCCGGCATAGGAGGTGCCGGCAATCAGCACCAGCCCGGCCTCGAGATCGCAGGCAATCACCGTCTCCGTGCGGCAGCCATGGCGGCGCGGATCGGCGGCAAAGCTCGGCAGGTTGATGATGGTGAGCTTCGGAATGAAGCTCTCGAGCGCCGGGCGTTCGGGCCGCAGCAGCAGGTTGCGGATGAACAGCGCATGCCAGGCGTATTCGGTGATCACGCGCACCGGCAGCCGGCTCTCTGCATCTGCGCCGCCGGCGAGATCCTGCACGTAGAGTTCGCGGCCATCGGCGTGGGCCAGCATGTCGGCCCTCAGCAGGGCGAAATGCTCGGGCGTCATCGCCTTGTTGTTGTCCCACCAGATATCGTCGCGCGTGGCATCGTCGATCACGATGAACTTGTCCTTGGCGGAGCGGCCGGTGTGCTGGCCGGTCAGCGCCCTGAGCGCCCCGTCGGCGGTCAGCACCGCCTCGCCGCGGGCAAGCGATGCCTCGCACAGTGCCGCCGGCAGAAGGTTGTAGAACACCGAAGCCGGGGCGTTGAGGCCCTGGGCTGCGACTGGACATGCGAGATTGTAGATGCCGTGCTCCGCCACGCTTTCACTCCTCTTGACGAATTCAATATTTTAAATTGGTATTAAATTATTTCGCATGAGGCAAGAGTAAAATTAAAAATATGTAATAGTATCAGTTATTTAATCGTTTTAACGAGTTGTATTTTGATCACCTAAAAAGCGAAATCCACTGCCGATACAGCGCCTTAAGTGCCTCTTGAAGATTTTGCATTCCGAACGATTTGAAGGGGAGAACCGCCCGTGCCGGTTGGCTTTGCCACAATTTGTTCCAGTTTCTTTCCAAGAAATGCTAGAAACGAAGAGACGGGTCTTTCGAAAGAAACACACGCAAGGAGTTCTCAAGCATGCAGACGATTGCTCTGGTGGATGACGACCGGAACATTCTGACCTCGGTTTCGATTGCACTCGAATCCGAAGGTTACCGGGTCGACACCTATACGGACGGCGCCACGGCGCTGACCGGGCTTCAGGCCAATCCGCCGCAGCTCGCCATTTTCGACATCAAGATGCCGCGCATGGACGGGATGGAACTTCTGCGGCGTTTGCGCCAGAAATCCGACATTCCGGTGATCTTCCTCACCTCCAAGGACGAGGAGATCGACGAATTGTTCGGGCTGAAGATGGGCGCGGACGACTTCATCACCAAGCCGTTCTCACAGCGGCTTCTGGTCGAGCGCGTGCGCGCCGTGCTGCGCCGCTCCGCCGCCCGCGAGGCGGCCGCCGTCGGCGGTGCCAAGCCGAGCGAGAACGAGGCCAACCGGCCGCTGGAGCGTGGACCTCTGGTCATGGACCGCGAGCGCCACACCTGCACCTGGAAGGGTGACGCCGTGACGCTGACGGTGACCGAGTTCCTGATCCTCCAGTCGCTTGCCCAGCGTCCCGGCGTGGTCAAGAGCCGCGATGCCCTGATGGATGCGGCCTATGACGACCAGGTCTATGTCGACGACCGCACCATCGACAGCCACATCAAGCGGCTGCGCAAGAAGTTCAAGCTGGTTGACACCGATTTCGACATGATCGAAACCCTCTACGGCGTTGGCTATCGCTTCCGCGAAGCGGCCTAGCTTAGGAAAGGCGCGGACTCAGGTCCGGCCGCCACCATGGTCAGACAGGGTCAGGCTTGACAGAGACGAGCGAAAAACCGGCGGCAGCCAAACCGGCACGGCGCTGGCGCAAACCCTTTTCGGTGATGCGCTGGCTTCTGGCCTCGACGGTTTTTTCGAGCCTCAACTGGCGCATCCTGTTCTTCAACCTGCTGGCGCTGTTCTTCCTCGTCGGCGGCATTCTCTACCTCAACCAGTTCCGCGAGGGCCTGATCGATGCCCGCGTTGAAAGCCTGTTGACGCAGGGCGAGATCATTGCCGGCGCCATCGCCTCCTCCGCCTCCGTCGAAACCGATACGATGACGATCGACCCGCAGAAGCTTCTCGAGCTGCAGGCGGGCGAAAGCGCGCGGCCGACCTCCAGCGACGAGGACCTCAGGTTTCCGCTCAATCCGGAAAAGGTGGCGCCGATCCTCAGACGGCTGATCTCGCCGACGCGTACCCGCGCCCGCATCTTCGACCCCGATGCCAACCTGATCCTCGATTCGCGATTCCTCTATTCGCGCGGCCAGGTGTTGCGCTACGACCTGCCGCCGTCTTCGGAATCGACCGCCGAGACGATCGGCGATCGGCTCGGCAACCTGATGAACCGGCTGCTGCAGCCGGGCAACCTGCCGCGTTATGAGGAGGCGCCCGGCGGTGACGGCTCGATCTATCCGGAAGTGGAAAAGGCGCTCGATGCGCAGCGCTCCGCCGTCGTGCGCGTCACCGACAAGGGCAAGCTGATCGTCTCCGTCGCCGTGCCGATCCAGCGTTTCCGCGCCGTGCTCGGCGTGCTGCTGCTCTCCACCCAGGCCGGTGACATCGACAAGATCGTCCACGCCGAACGCATTGCCATCATCCGCGTGTTCGGCGTGACGGCGCTGGTCACCATGATCCTTTCCTTCATGCTGTCCTCGACGATTGCGAGCCCGCTCCGCCGGCTCTCCGAGGCCGCCGTCAGGGTGCGTCGCGGCGGTCCGCGCGAGCGTGAGGAGATCCCGGACTTTTCGGCGCGTCAGGATGAGATCGGCCATCTGTCGACGGCGCTTCGGGAAATGACCACTGCGCTTTACGACCGGATCGACGCGATCGACAGCTTCGCCGCCGACGTCGCCCACGAGCTGAAAAACCCGCTGACTTCGCTTCGAAGCGCGGTCGAGACCCTGCCGCTTGCCAAGACGGAAGAGAGCAAGGCGCGCCTCACCGATATCATCCAGCATGACGTGCGCCGCCTCGACAGGCTGATCAGCGACATTTCCGATGCCTCGCGCCTCGATGCCGAACTCGCCCGTGAGGACGCCAAGCGCTTTGACGCGCAGGTCCTTCTGAACGACCTGATCACCATTTCGCGCGAGACAGGGCGCCGGCACAAGAAGGTGAAGATCGGATTCACCGTCCAGGCCGGCCATCACGGCAAGGGCGCCTTCGATGTCTTCGGCCACGATCTGAGGATCGGCCAGATCGTCACCAACCTGATCGAGAACGCCCGTTCCTTCGTTCCGGAGACCGGCGGCGAGATCAATGTGACGCTCACCCGCACCCGCAACCACATTGTCGTCACCGTCGATGACAATGGTCCCGGCATCCGCGCCGATGCGATCGAGCGGATCTTCGAGCGCTTCTACACCGACCGGCCGGACAGCGAGGCCTTCGGCCAGAATTCCGGCCTCGGCCTTTCGATCTCGCGCCAGATCGCCGAAGCCCATGGCGGCACGCTGACGGCGGGCAATGTCACCGACGAGGAAACCGGCGAGGTCAAGGGCGCCCGCTTCACGCTGCGCCTGCCGGCGGCCAGCGGCAAGAGCGCATGAGCACCCGCCTCAACATGCACGGCACGGCGATCGTCCTCGGCGCGACCGGCATCCTCATCGCCGGCGCCTCCGGTGCGGGCAAGAGCGCGCTGGCGCTATCGCTGATTTCGGCGGCTCGCCTCAGGGGGCTCTTTGCCGCGCTCGTCGCCGATGACCAGGTCTTCGTCACCGCGGCAAATGGCCGCCTCGTTGCCGAGGCCCCGCCTGCGATCGCCGGTCTCATCGAGTTGCGCGGCACGGGTCTCGCCCGGCTGGAACGTTGCAATCAGCTGGATGCCGCCTGCCTCGATTTCGCGGTCTACCCGCTTGCGCCGGGCGCGGGGGAAAGGCTGCCGGAAGCCGCTGCAACGCTTGCGCTTGCGCCGGGCCTGGCCCTGCCGGCGATCAATCTTTCCTGGCCTTCGCCCGATCCGTTTTCGTTTCTCGCGGCGGCCTGTCCGGGGCTGGAATCCGGGCTTGTTGCCCGCCCGCGGCTGGTGGAGGGCTGAGTGGCAACGGTGTGCCCACCCTGCATCAGGGCCGGTCCGGCGGGCGGAATTGTCGACACAATTTTGCCGTTTTGGCTTGCACTTCGCGCGCGCTTCGACAAGATGTCCGGCAGTATGCCCTGCTTTGTGGGCGAGCCTTCCGGCGCTGCGCCGGAAGGTTGGAATGAAACCGCTTTCCGGCCATGCCGCCGGGTGAAGGGAGCGTGGCGATCATGATCGGACTGGTGCTTGTGACTCATGGTGGGCTTGCCGAGCAGTTTCGGCTGGCTGTCGAACATGTCGTCGGGCCTCAGGAAGCGATCGAGACGATTTCCATCGGTCCCGAGGACGATATGGATCGGCGCCGCGACGACATTCTCGCCGCCGTCGGAAAGGTCGACAGCGGCAACGGCGTCATCATCCTCACCGACATGTTCGGCGGAACGCCCTCCAATCTCGCGATCTCGGTGATGAATAGCGGCACCACCGAAGTGATTGCCGGCGTGAACCTGCCGATGCTGATCAAGCTTGTGGCGGTGCGCACCGAGAACGACATGACCAAGGCGTTGGCCGAGGCGGAGGATGCCGGCCGCCGCTATATCAACGTCGCAAGCCGCGTCCTCTCGGGCAAATAGCAGGACCGGATGGATAAAGTTTCCCGTGACCTCGTCATCGTCAACCGTCGGGGCTTGCACGCGCGGGCATCCGCGAAATTCGTCCAGACCGTCGAGCGCTTCTCCGCGACCGTCACCGTCACCAAGGATGGCATGAGCGTCGGCGGCACGTCGATCATGGGTCTCATGATGCTCGCCGCCGGGATCAACAGCACGATCAACGTCTGCGCCACCGGCGCCGAGGCGGAGGCAGCGCTTTCGGCGATCGAGGCACTGGTTGCCGACAGGTTCGGCGAAGAGATCTAGGCGCCGATCAAGATATAAAGATTTCTTTATGTCTTTCTTGTCAGCGGCGGGGCTTGCTGATAGTAAGGCTCGCAGAGCTGCGGGCCGAGGCTGCCCGTCATTTCAAGTTCCAGTTTCCGGAGTGATTGATGAGCACCTACGACTATCATGTCGCCGATATCGCGCTTGCCGATTTCGGCCGCAAGGAAATCGACATCGCCGAAACCGAAATGCCGGGCCTGATGGCGTCGCGCGCCGAGTTCGGCGAGAGCCAGCCGCTGAAGGGCGCGCGCATTTCCGGCTCGCTGCACATGACCATCCAGACGGCGGTGCTGATCGAGACGCTGAAGGCGCTTGGCGCCGATGTTCGCTGGGCATCGTGCAATATCTTCTCGACCCAGGACCATGCCGCAGCAGCGATCGCTGCCGCCGGCATCCCGGTCTATGCGGTGAAGGGCGAGAGCCTCGAGGAATATTGGACCTATACCGACCAGATCTTCCAGTGGACCGATGGCGGTCAGTCGAACATGATCCTCGATGATGGCGGCGATGCCACCATGTACATCCTGATCGGCGCCCGTGCCGAGGCCGGCGAGGACGTTCTCTCCAAGCCCGGCTCGGAAGAAGAGGAAGTGCTGTTCGCGCAGATCAGGAAGCGCATGGCGGCAACGCCCGGCTTCTTCACCAAGCAGCGCGCCGCCCTCCTCGGCGTGACGGAAGAAACCACCACCGGCGTCAACCGTCTCTACCAGCTTGCCCGTGCCGGCCAGCTTCCCTTCCCGGCGATCAACGTCAACGACTCGGTCACCAAGTCGAAGTTCGACAACAAGTATGGCTGCAAGGAATCGCTGGTCGACGGCATCCGCCGCGCCACCGACGTGATGATGGCCGGCAAGGTCGCCGTCGTCTGCGGTTACGGCGATGTCGGCAAGGGCTCGGCCGCCTCGCTTTCCGGCGCCGGCGCCCGCGTCAAGGTCACCGAAGCCGATCCGATCTGCGCACTGCAGGCCGCGATGGATGGCTACGAGGTCGTGGTTCTGGAAGACGTCGTCGACAGTGCCGACATCTTCGTCACCACCACCGGCAACAAGGACATCATCCGCATCGAGCACATGCGCGCGATGAAGGACATGGCGATCGTCGGCAATATCGGCCACTTCGACAACGAGATCCAGGTCTCGTCGCTTCGCAATTACAAGTGGACCAACATCAAGCCGCAGGTCGACATGATCGGCTTCCCCGATGGCAAGCGGATCATCCTCTTGTCCGAAGGCCGTCTGCTGAACCTCGGCAATGCGACTGGCCACCCGTCCTTCGTGATGTCGGCATCGTTCACCAACCAGGTGCTGGCGCAGATGGAAATCTTCCAGCATCACGACAAGTACGAGAACGCCGTCCACGTTCTGCCGAAGCATCTCGACGAAAAGGTTGCCCGCCTGCATCTCGAAAAGCTCGGCGCCAAGCTGACCGTGCTGTCGGAAGAACAGGCCGCCTATATCGGCGTCACGCCTGAGGGCCCGTTCAAGCCGGAACATTACCGCTACTGACGGGTTTCTTCCGCCCGAAACCGGGCGGTATTAACCCCACGGTAAACATGACCGCATTAATCTGGCCGCGTCCTTCACAAAGGGCGCGGCCGCTTTATTTCCGCCGGACTCTTTTCGCGGATTCGCCAAGCGTCTATGTTTTGGGAAGGGCGATTCGGCGGAAATCGACCGGATCTTCATCGACATGACAAGCCCGAAAACCGGCAGACGGGCGCTTATGCGGCGATTTTTGAGCGCAGCCTGCCAGATGATTGAATGCGGAAGACCGATATGGAGCTTTGCCGGGGCGGCAAGAACAACGAGGGCCTGAACACGAAGCGTCTGCTGGGCGGTGCCACGCGCCTGCTCGCGACCTCGACGGCGCTGACGCTTTCGGCCGGCTATGCCATGGCCCAGAGCCTGGATGTGGCAGCGCCGACGCTGTCCTCGCGCGAGGTCATGGTGCTCTCCGCCTTCGGTGGCATCCTGGCTGCCACCGTGCTCTCGACGCTCTGGTTCATGCGCCTGCGCGGCCGCACCGAGATCGAGAACCAGACGCTGAAGGCAGAGCTTGATGAACAGCGCGAGCGCATCTCCAATCTCAAGGCGCTGAATGCGGAAAAGAACCGCCGCATCATCTTCTGGGACGGCCCGGACAGTGCGCCGGAATTCCTCGGCGCGCTTCCGGAAGAAGCCGGTGCCCCCGAGGACGAGCACGCTTTCCTCGCCTTCTCCGACTGGCTTTCGCCCGGCAGCACCAAACAGCTGCAGACCGCGGTTTCATCGCTGCGCGCCAAGGCCAAGGCCTTCGAAATGCTCGCGGAGACGAAGAACGGCTATGTTCTGGAAGTGATCGGCAGCACCACCGGCGGGCGCGCCCATGTGCGCTTCGGCGCGCTGGAATCGATCCGCGCCGAGCTTGCCGAGCTGAAGGTCCAGCACAAGCGGCGCAACGCCGTGCTCGCCCGCTTCGAGGCCTTGTTTGAGACTACCGACATGCCCTGCTGGCAGCGCGATGGCGAAGGCCGGCTGATCTGGGCGAACCGTGCCTATCTGAAGGCGGTCGAGGCCGACAGCCTTGAAGACGCGATTGCCGAAAACCGCATGCTGCTCGCGCCAGCCAACCGCCAGAAGCTCGACGAGGCGATCAAGGCCGGCAAGCCGTTCTCGGGCCGCCAGCCGGTGGTGACGGCTGGAAGCCGCACCTTCTTCGATATCCGCGAAGTGCCGAACGGCGAGGGTTCAGCCGGTATCGCGGCCGACGTTTCCGCGCTCGAGACGATCGAGAACACGCTGGAACAGACGCTCGAAAGCCATGCCGAGACGCTGAACCATCTGAATACGGCCGTCGCCATCTTCGACGAGAACCGGCGGATGAAATTCTACAACGAGGCCTTCGAGAAACTCTGGAAGCTCGACATGGGCTTCCTCGAAAGCCATCCGGACAATGGCGAGCTGTTCGAGCGCCTGCGCGCCGATGGCAAGCTGCCGGAACCGCATCAGTGGCGCGAATGGAAGGACAAGGCTCTGTCCGTCTATCGCGCCGTCGAGCCCTATTCCGACCTCTGGTATCTGCCGAGCGGCGAGACGCTTTCGGTCTATGCCTCGGCCCATCCGGGCGGTGGCACGACCTGGGTTTTCGAGAACCATACCGAGCAGGTGGCGCTGAAGACCCGCTACAATACGCTGGTGAAGGTGCAGGGCGAAACCATCGACCACCTTTCCGAAGGTGTCGCCGTGTTCGGGCCGGATGGCCGGCTGAAGCTTTCCAACCCCGCCTTTGCCAATCTCTGGCGCATCAAGGATGCCGAGACCGGCACCCATATCCGCACGCTGATGCAGGCCTGCGAGGCCGATCCCGGCGCGCGCGACGGCTGGCGCCTGTTTGCGCGGATGATCACCTCCTTCGACGATGAGCGGGTCTCGCGTCAGGGCCGGCTCGAGCTCTCCGCGGGCCTCGTGCTCGACTATGCGGTGACGCCGCTGCCGAATGCCCAAACGATGCTGACCTTCGTCAACAAGACGGATTCGGTGCAGGTCGAGCGCGCGCTGACGGAAAAGAACGATGCGCTGCGCAAGGCGGAAGAGTTGAAGAACGCCTTCCTCGAACATGTCAGCCACGAACTGCGCACGCCGCTCACCTCGATCATGGGCTTCGCCGAACTGCTGAAATCACCGGAAATCGGACCGCTTTCGGCGCGGCAGAGCAATTACGTCGATCACATCGCCAATTCCTCGTCGGTTCTGATGACCATCGTCAACGACATGATCGATCTGAAATCGGCCGATGCCGGTATCCTGCAGCTCGAACTCGATGCAATGTCGCTCGATGACCTGATCGACAGCGTCGCTGACGATATTTCGAGCCGCCTGCAGGAAATGGGTGTGACCCTCGAAATCACCGCGCCGCCGGCGCTCGGGCCGATCACCGCGGACTTCCAGCGGCTGAAGCAGGTTCTGCTGAAGATCCTCGGCAACGCCATCAAATATGCGCCGCGCGGCTCGATCGTCGCGCTGTCCTGCTGGCGCGAGAATGGCGATTTCGTCTTCACCGTCACCGACAATGGCCCCGGCATCGCGGAGGATGCACTGGAAAGCGTGTTCTCGCGCTTCGAATCCGGTGGCCGTCAGGCCCAGTATGCAGGCGCGGGTCTCGGCCTTGCGATCGTCGAGAGCTTCGTCGGCCTGCATCACGGCAAGGTGTTCATCGACAGCGAACCCGGCGCCGGCACCACCGTTTCCTGCCGCATTCCCGATGCTGCGGAAGCCAAGGGCGGGCCGGAAATCATCGCCGCCGAATGACGGAGCGTTTCCTTCCAGACGAGGCCGCCACCATCGCCTTTGCCGGTGTGCTCGCACCGCTGATGCGCAAGGGCGATTGCCTGCTTCTGGAAGGCGATCTCGGCATGGGAAAATCGACGCTTGCCCGCGCCCTGATCCGGGCCCGGCTGTCTGACCCCGACATGGAAGTGCCAAGCCCGACCTTCACCCTGGTGCAGGTCTATGACGGCGCCCCGCCGCTCTACCACTTCGACCTCTACCGCCTCGGCGATCCCGGCGAACTGATCGAACTCGGTCTCGACGAGGCTCTGGAAGAGGGCATCAGCCTGATCGAATGGCCGGAGCGGGGCGAAGGCTATCTTCCCGAGGATGCGCTGTGGCTCATCTTTGCGGAAGAAGGCGCCGGCCGCAGGGTGAGGCTTTCAGGACCTGCGGCGCGGGTTGCGGCGCTGAACGCAGCATTCTGATCCGAAGCTCCGGCAGCCTTTTCCTTTTTTGTTTCGGTAGAGATGTCGCGACAGCGACAGAGGTGTAATCCGCGGCCGGCCCCTTTGTCGCCGGGATCAGCGATCGGCATCCACGACCGAATCGAGTTGCCGCTCCAGGCCCGGGCGGATGGCGACGGCGAGGGTGGCGCGGCCTTCCTCGGTCGGCCAGAAGCGCTCGGCAAGGGCCGCGGGCGCTGCGGCGTCGGCGCGGGTAACGGTAATGTTCGGGTCGGCGAGGTTCCACTCCGTCAGCCGCACGAGCAGCTGTTCGCCGATCGCGTGATCGGCCATGTCCGGCCTTTCGAAGATCTGCCAGATCGTTGCCTCGCCGCGGAAGACAGGCTGGATCGCCGCGGCAAGCAGGCGGTCGTTCTGGCGCAGCGAGTGAATGCGCAGCCAGTCGCGCCGGGCCAGCATGCGGGCGGCCGGCACGGTCGCCGCCAGCCGGCTTTCATGTTCGGCAAGGTCGGAAAGCTGGTGCAGCCGCTCCAGCGCGGTGCTGATCTCGGCCGGGTTGCGGGCGACGGAATAGCTGAGCCGCCCCTTGGTTTGCAGGGCCTGCCATTTGCCGAGATAATCCTGCCAGGCGGCGCGTTCGGCCTCCGAAAGCGCGGTGGTCGGATCGATACGGCCGGTCAGCGCCCGGCGTCGGCCGGTCGCCTTCACCCGGAAGGGCAGGCCGCGTGCGGCGGCGACGGCACGTGCGGCGCGCATGAAAGGGCCGTCGGCGAGCAACTGCGGAAACACCACCACGCCCGGCAGGTTGACGAGCGAGCCGGCGAGCGCCTCGAAGAGCTGGTCCAGTGTGGCCATCGGCCGGTGGCGGGAAACCAGCGGCGCGTGATAGCCGCCGCCGTCTCGGGTGAGCGCGCGTGCCACGACATGCGAACCCTGCTGGTTGCCATGGCCTTCGACGCTGAACGCCATCAGCGCCGCAAGGTTGTCCTCCGAAGCCGCGTTGGTCGCATCCTCGATGACGGCAAGCCGCAGCTGGCCGCCGCTATGGCGCAGCGCCGGCAGGAAGAAGGGCGCGGTCTGAAACACATTGGTTTCGATCGCCTGGAAGGCGAGCCGGTCCATGGCCTTTTCGAGTTCGTCTGGCGCATGAGAGTAAATGGAGAATTCGCCGCCGCTCTTCAGCTCCAGCCGCACATCGGGCACGGCATGGCCGGGACGGACGACGGAGAGCTTCGACTTCAGGCGGGCGGGAGGGCGGACACCCAGATCCTTGCGGATGATGCTCATCGCCGACCCCCGGCCAAAGACGGACCGCGGGGCGGTACCGGCAGGGACGGCGTGCCGGACGCAAGCGGTTGTGGGGAGCCTGAAGTCATCAAAACGCACTACTGACTTGGGGTAAAACGCACCTGAAAACCACTACCCGACCAAGGTTAACAAAGCGTTGGCCCCTGCCATTGTGTGGCCGCAAAAAGGCAGAGCCCGGCCTTGCAATTTTGGTCGATCCGGGCAGACTGTCTTGTAATTGTCATCTTGATGCGAGGAAGCGATGGCCCGGAAGTCGGAATCGCAACGCGATGGAAATGCCTCTGGCGAGAATGTGGTGGAACTCGCGCAGTTCCGCTCCGGCCAGAAAGCCGAACCTCTCCCGATCACCTTTCACCGCCGCGAACTCGATGCCATCCTGTGGATCTACGGACGCATGGTGGGGGAGGGCGAGTGGCGCGACTATGCCCTCGACCACATGAAGGACAGAGCGGTGTTCTCGGTGTTCAAGCGGGCGGGCGAGATGCCGCTCTACCGGATCGAGAAAAACCCGAAACTTGCCGCAAAGCAGGGCGCCTTCTCCGTCACCAATACCGCCGGCTTGGTGCTGAAGCGCGGCCATGACCTGCGCCAAGTGCTGAAGGTTTTCGACCGCAACCTCAAGCTGGTCGAGAAGTAGCGGCATTCGTTGGGTAGGCTGCTGAGCGCGCCTCGAACGCGCGCGACCTCACGGTGGGTCGTCCTTTCCAAGGGCGTCATCCTCGGGTTTGACCCGAGGATGTGATCATCGCAATCCCGCTTGGCGTCAGCCGAACATCTGCTGTCCGATATAGTGGCCTTCTTCCGGAGCCGGCGGTACGAAGAAGATCGCCGAGCCGATGTGGGAGATGTATTCGTTGAGCCGGTCGGCCGCGCCAAGGCGCTGCTGCAGGCGCTCGAAATGGGCCGGGTCGTTCTGATAGCTGATGAACAGCAGGCCGGCACTCAACAGCCCCACCTCGTTGATGCCCTCGGTATAGTTATAGGATCGGCGCAGGATCTTGATGCCGTCGTTGTTCTCGTGGGCTGCAAGGCTGATATGGGATGTACGCGGGATGACGTGATTGCCCTCGGCGTCCGTCTTCCCGAAATCCGGCGTGTCGAATTCATCGGTGCCCGTCAACGGCGCGCCGGAAACCTTGAACCGGCCGAAAACATTGTTCTGGTCGCTGACCCGGTCGACGTCCCAGTTCTCGATATGCATCTTGATCTTGCGGGCAACCTGATAGCTGCCCATGCCGCCCCAGACGGGATCGTCACGGGTCCACACGAACCTGTCGAAATCCTCTGGCTCGGCGATGTTGCGGGTGCCGTCCTTGTAGCCGAGCAGATTGCGCGGCGTCGCCTGGTTCCTGCCGGCGGAAGCGCGGCCGAAACCCATCACCGTCCAGCGGGTGGAGGCGGCTCCGGTATCCTTGGCAATGCGGGCGAGATCGCGGATCGCGTGATAGGCGACCTGCGGATCGTCGGCGCAGGCCTGCAGCGAAAGATCGCCGCCGGTAAACTGCGGCAGGAAGGCATCGCTGGGCAGATGCTCGAGCTCCCTCAGAAACTGCGGCTTCATCGCGGCAAGGCCGAGACGCTCGGAAAACACTTCCGGGCCGAGGCCAACTGTCACCGTCAGCGAGGCCGGCCCGAGGTCCAGCGCCTCGCCTGTGTCGAAGCCGATGCCGTGTTCGCGGGCGGGTTCCACCTGGCCGATGGTCTCGCCCTTCGCCATCTGCGCGATCGCCGCCGACCAGCGCGCCAGCAGCACCTGCAGGTCGCGCGGATTGACGGTGGTGAGGTCGAAGGTCATGAAATGGATGTAGCGCTGCGGCGGCGTCTCCACGCCAGCCTGGCCTCCCGAACCGTAAAACGGCACTTCCATGTTGAGATTGACATGGTCGACCGGCTCGCTCGGCCTGGTCTCGGCGGCCGCCGGCAGGGCGATCGCGGCGAGCGGGCTTGCCGCAGCACCGACCAGCAGGCCGCGACGCGACAGTTTCGCTGACGTGGAGGCTCTATCCTTGCTCATCTTCATGTCCTTCGAGCAGTTGCCTGCATGACGGCAGGCGCGAAGGTCCCGGCGGAAAACCGCCGGGATCACGGTTCATGCGCTTACTGCGCGGTCGCCACCTTTTCGGCGATCGTCGACAGCGGCTCTTGCAGCGACTGGATCGCACGCGAAAGCTTGGCGGCATCGCTGGCCCGCAGTTCGGCGGTGTAGATCACATAGCCGCCGGGTGCGTTCGGGTCCCGGTAGTCTTCCAGCAGAACCTTGACCTTGGCAAACTGGTCGTTGACCTGCTTGGTCAGCTCCGGATCGATTTCTTCCATGCCGGGCTGAAGGAAGGCGAAGGCCTGCTCGGCGCCTTCGACATTGCCGGCGAAGTCAACAAGGTCGTAATGGCTGAAGGCTTCTTCCTCGCCGGAAATCTTGCCGCTCTGCACTTCTTCCAGAAGCGATGCCGCGCCGTTGGCGAGGTCTTCCGGCATGAAGTCGAGGCCCTTGGCGACTTCGGCGAGATGGGTGACGTTGGTCTGCAGCTCGGCCGCCATGTCCTTTGTCTCGTCGGTGATTTCGCCCTTGCCGAACAGATCGCGCTCGATGGCGTGGAAACCGTGCCAGCCGACCGCCGGGTCGAGGTTCGATTCACGCATGTCGATCAGGTAGTCGAGATTGCCTTCGTTCGAGGTGACGTCGAAGCCGGGCATGATGAAGCCCTCGACATCGGATTCGATGCGCTCGTAGAACGGGCGGGCGGCGGCGTAGTCTTCCTTGGCCTTGTCGAGGTCGCCGGCATCGATGTCGGCCTTCAGGCGATCAACAGCGGTGACCATGGCGTCGACCATGCCGTCGACATAGTTGCCGTAGCCTTCGGTGCCTTCCGCGAGAATGGCCGTGACGCCACCGGTCGGCTTCGGCGCCGGCGCGCCGGTCACGGCGAAGGCAACCTGTTCGGTGCCGGCACCCGGGCAATAGACCTGATAGTCTCCGCCGCCGAGCGTGACCGTGAAGGAGACCGTCGGAAGACCCGGTGCGAGGTTTTCCTTCTCGCCGAGAATGCGGTTTTCGTTGAGCAGCTCGACCTCGGTGAGTGCGGTTGCCGTTTCGTTGGTAACGCTGAAGGTTACCGGGCCGGCCTTGGCGCTGTCGTAGTCGAGGACGCAGCTACCGCCGTCATCGCCGGTCAGCGTGATGGCGACCTGCGAGGCGCCGTTTTCAACCGGGGCTTCTTCGGCAAGGGCTGCACCCGCGCCAAGAAAGCCGGCAAGGGCGACTGCCAGCGGAAGCGGCATTTTCGAAGTGAGCGTGCGTGTCATAAAGCGGTTCCTTTCGCGCTCTGGATTGATGGGGCGCCGCGCCCGGCCGGATTTCGCGAGGTGCCGGCGGACGCGGGGCGACAGAGGGAGACAAGGGCGAAAATCGCGGCGACAAGCAGCAGCGCGGGCACCAGCCGCGCCCAGAAATGCTGCTCATGCGTCGCCGCCTCGTAGCGATAGATCGCCGATTTGACGGTGTTGCGATAATCGGGCTGCACCTGCCATTCGCCGCCCGCATCGTCGCGCACGGTGATCGAACGCGGCGTCTGCAGGCCGCCACCGGAAAGAGTGAGGATGGTCGCGTCGCGGCCGCTGCCGTCGAGCAGCAGGCCGTCGGCCGTCCAGATCTTTACGGCGCTGTGCACGGACCATTCCGCGTCGAACGGGCCCGGATTGCGGGCCGGCGAGACCCCGGTCGGCAGCCGGCCGCCGGCAAGCGTGACGAGGTCGTTGAGCGACAATTCGGCCGGGCGGTCGCTATCGGCATCCGACCGGCTGATGTCGTAGCTCACCGTCTGAAGACCGTCATAGGCCTCGCTGGTCGCTGTCGCTGCGTCGATCGGCAGGGTTGTCGTGTTCCCACCGATGGTGAGCTGGAGCGTCTCCGGCTTGTCGGCCGTGTCCGTTTCGAGCGCAATATGACCGATGGGCGCGCTGTCACCACTTGCGGTGATGTCGGCGGTTGCTGGGGTGAAAAGCTCGGGCTTCGGATAGAGCGCGGCGAGCAGCACGGCGGCGAGCGCCAGACCCGATGCTGCCGCAAGTTTGAGCCGGCGTGCGGCCTGCGGGCCCGGACGATGGCTGCGCGGCCAGTAGACCAGAAGCGAGACCGGAACGAGATAGGCGAACCAGCCGACGACCTCGACAAGCCGCGGGTCTGCCGGAATGCCGAGAACGCCGGTGATCAGCGCCGAGCGGATGGTGCCGGGCGCGACCAGCCAGGCGAGGCTCACCGTTGTTTCCTGACCGGCATTGAGCCAGCCGGCCTCATGCGCGGTGCGCAGTGACGTTACCACGAGACCGGCGGCGACGAGGATGAGGAAGGCGCCGGTGAACTGGAAGAATTTCGACAGGTTGAAGCGGATGCCGCCGGCATAGATGCCCCAGCCGACGATGACGGAGGCGGCAAGGCCGATCACCGCGCCGGCAGCGGCATAGCCCGCAGACTGGGCGGCCGAGAAGGTCGCGAGCAGGAACACGCTGGTCTCGAAACCTTCCTTCAGCACGGCAAGGAAGGCCATGCCGGCGAGCGCGAATGTGCCGGAGCGGCCGAGCGCTTCTTCGGTTTCCGCCTCGATCTGCCGCTTCATGTCGCGGGCATGGGCGTTCATCCAGAAGATCATGCCGGTGACGAAGATGATGGCGATGGCGCCGATCACGGCCTCCATGCCCTCCTGCGCCGCCTGCGGCAGGGCGCGCTCCACCAGGCTGAGCCCGACGCCGACCGCGATCGACAGCAGCACGGCCAGAACGACGCCGATCCACATGCCGGCCAGGCTCTTGCCATTGTTCTTCAGGAATGCGGCGATGATGCCGACGATGAGTGCGGCTTCCAGACCCTCGCGCAGACCGATGATGAATGTTGCAAGCATTGCCGACGACCTCGCGAGCGACCCTGGGTTTCAGTCCGGGCTCCATGCGAAAGTCCTGTGGCAGGTCGGCCGCCAGAGGCGACGAGCGTCGTCTGGGGCGGGAGAAGAGCAAGGGCTTTGAGCACCGGATGATGGCCCGCCAAGGCGGACCGTGATGATCAAGCTTATGGGCCGAGCTTTAGAAAAAAGACAAATCCCGCGCAATACCAATGAATTAGAGTAATTCTAGACTGGAGCCCGCAGGTCTTCAAAGTGGTGTGTGAAAATCAAGTTTAGTCATTGTTTTCATTATTGAAGCCCACCCGATTGGAAGCGGTGCGACAAATTCGCACGCGCGCTCGTTTTTCTTCGCGCCTCAGCGGAATGTCAAAAACCGTTGTCGCATGAAGCGTCTCTCTCGGGCACGAGCGATGCGAACGATGATAGATGAATCTCCAAGACTCTCGGCAAGACTTGAATTACCATTCGTGAGCATGGGGCTGGGCACGCAGCGGGCCGGCCGTTTGGCGAGGGGATCATGGTGGCGATGAGGGGTGTGATGGCCTGGGGCATGGCTCTGGGCCTGTCGCTGATGGGTTTTCAGGCGGCGGCGGACGAGGGCTGGCCGGATTATGCGGACGGAGCGGCATCTTACACGATCAAACCGTCAAACCTCAGCACCGATAGTGTGCTGAAATTCGACCTCCGGATCGCGGCACTTCAGGGCACGTCCAACGCCTTTACCAGCAACCCGATCGATTTTCAGATGGATACCGGCTCGACCGGCATCGTCGTCGAGTGGAGCCTTTTGACCGACAACCAGGACCTGCTCGTCTCCGATCAGCGCGGCTGGGCCTTCTACAATTCGACGGGTCTTCTTGCCACCGGCTATGTCGTCAATGCCAGCGTCACCTATGTGGAGACGCTGTCGGGCGCGCCGGTGGTCGCCAATGTTCCGATCCTGGTGGTGATGGAGAAGTTCTGTCTCGGGACCGGCGCCAATTCGGCGAATTGCGAGAACGACAGGCAGAACAACATCACCATGATGGGCGTCGGTTTCGGTCGCAATACGTTGGGCGAGGATACCGCCGCCTTACCGGTCTATACGATGGCGACGAATGATGCCGGCAATTACGGCTCGCTGATCAGCGGGCTCGACAATGCCGGCCAGACATCGCTCAGCTTCAATCCCTTCCTGCATATCGCCGCTTCTGACGGCAATCTCCATCAGGGCTATATCATCCAGTGGGACGAGAAGGCCGGTTCGACGGTGAAGGATCAGGTTTCGGTCGTCGTCGGTTTGACGGCGGGCAACACCTCCGGCTTTGCCTACAGCCAGCTTCAGCCGGCAACCGATGCTCTGGGGGCTTCCAGCTGGTCGCAGGCGATCATGGGTGTCGAACTCACCAATCCGGCCGGCAAACCGACCGGCGTGATGACCGGCATCTTCCTGCCGGACACCGGCGTGACGGATTCCTTCGTCCATATCGATGGCGCCGACTACAAGGCCTATTCCTTCGTCAATTCGGAGGGCGGCAACCAGATCTACGAGGGCTCGACGCTGCTCGTGCAGGTGATCGATGCCGGCGACCTCGTGACACTGACCTATCCGGTCGACAATGCCTGCAAGGTCGATCCGCCGCCGGCGGGCTGCGTCAGGGCGACGCCGAGCAACCTGCTCTGGGTCTCGAATGTCAACGGCCAGTCCTATCTCAACACCGGCCTGAATTTCTATCGCAATTTCCACTACATGTTCGATCCGCAGAACGGTTTCGTCGGCGTTGTGCCGGCTGACGGACTGAACAGCGACGGCATCGTATTCACGCCGGTGGTCGCCGCCTCCGGGCAGATCAGCTTTTCCGATGACATGACGACGGCAATGCCGGTCTGGTTGCGGGCGAGCGCTGCAAGCACGCCGGCGATTGCCGCGGCAAGCGGAACGACGGCAACCTTCAACGGGCCGCTTTCGGGGCCGGGCGGACTGGTCCTGAACGGGGCGGGCACAGTCGTGCTCAATGGCATCAACACCTATAGCGGCGCGACGACGGTGCAATCTGGCAGCTTCTCGGTGACCCAGGCGCTGGCAAGCCCGGTGACGGTCGATGCCGGCGGCACCTTCAGCCTCTCCGGCACGTTGACGGGCAATGTCACCAATGCCGGCATGACGACGGTGACCGGCACGGTTGACGGCGACGCCACCAATAGCGGCACCTTCGTGCAGAACGGCACGGTGACCGGAACGCTCACCACCAGCGGCCGGCTTTCCGGCTCCGGCAGCATCGGCAATCTCGTGGTCGCGGCCGGCGGCACGGTTGCGACCGGCAATTCGGTCGGCACGATGACGGTTTCCGGCGACTATCTTTTCGGGCCGGGCGCAAGCCGCGAGGTCGAAGTCGGGGCCGACGGCACGGTCGATCTGCTGACGGTCGGCGGCGTCGCGATGCTGGCCGGCGGAACGGTCGTGGTCATTCCGGAGGCCGATTATGTCCCTGTTCTTGGCAATTCCTACGTCTTCCTGCAGGCCGATGGCGGCATTGCCGGCAGGCATGACACGCTGGTCGGCGGGCTTGCCGAAGACTATCCGTTCCTCGCCACCGACATTGCCTATGGCCGCAATGATGCGTTGCTGGTGGTGATCCGCAGCGGACTTTCCTTCGAGGATGCCGGCATGACGCCGAATGCGCGCGCTGTCGGGGCGGCGCTCGACACCTTCGTTCCCGGCAGCGCGCTGGACCTGCCGCTCACCCATCTGACCACGGCGGGCTATGCCAGCGCCGCGGGCCAGCTCTCCGGTGAAATCTACGCCTCGGCGCTGACGGCGCTGCAGAATGAGGCGGACGGCGTGCGCGATGCGATCCATGCCCGGCTCGGCGCTTCGTTTGACGATGGCGCACCGGCCGCAAACGGCGTCGGCGGCGCGCCGGTTGCCGGCATGACGGCGTGGATCTCCGGCTACGGCAACTGGGGCAACACCTTCTCGACATCGAACACGGCGAGCATGTCGACGAGCCTCGGCGGCACGATCGGCGGCCTCGACGCACCGATCGGCGACAGCGGTCGGCTCGGCCTTGCCGTCGGTTTCGGTTCGCAGCGGTTCAAGTCATCGGCGCTCAACGCCTCCGGCCAGGCGGGATCGACGTCGGTTGCCCTTTATGGCGGTGGTGCGTTCGGTGCGTTCAAGGCAATAATGGGCGGAAGCTGGACCTGGCACGATCTCGATGTGGACCGCTCTGTGAGCCTGCCGGGCTATGCCGAAAGCCACAGCGTCGATTATTCGGCAACCACCGGCCAGGTTTTTGGCGAAATCGCCTATGATCTCGGTTTCGCGCCGCTCGAAGCCTTCGGCGGTCTCGCCTATGTCGAGAGCGCGACGGACGGGTTTTCGGAAGGCACCGGCCTTGCCGCCCTTTCCGGCGGCAGCGGCAGCCAGGCGAACACGCTGACGACGCTCGGCTTTCGTTTCGCCAAGGATTTCGCCGTTGGTGGCGGTGTCTTGAGGCCGCATGCGACGCTTGGCTGGCAGCATGCCTTCGGCGAGGTCGATCCGACGCTCGGCCTTGCCTTCACGAGCAATGGCGCTGCCTTCACCATCACCGGTGCGCCGGTTGCCGAAGACGTGGCCGTCATCGGCGCCGGCATCGATTTCGCGATCACCGACCGGGCCAGCGTTTCGCTCGGCTATAATGGCCGCATCGGCAGCGCCGCTGCGAGCCACGCCGCCTATGGCGCACTCTCGCTCCGCTTCTGACGATCACGGGCTCTATTGGGCCGCAGCCTTGCGGGCGGCGCGGCGCTGCAGCACTTCGAGCCGCTCCGAGGGGATCGAGGCTGCCGGTTTGTTGGTGATCTCGTAGAGCTTTTCGAGCGGCAGCTTCGGCTCGCGCGCGGCCGTCAGCAGGCCGTTGGTCTCCTGCTCGGTATCGGTCACCTGGGTGTAGCAGTAGCCGGCGATCAGAGGGCTTTCAGCGATTGCCTCGAACAGGTCATCGAGGCGCGCGGCATATTCTTCAGGGCTTTCGACCGTCGAATAGCCGAACCAGTGATCGCCGGCCTTCGGCGTATAGCTGAGGCCGCCGAACTCGGTCAGCATCACCGGCCGTCCGCCGATATCGCCGTCATCGAGCAGGATGCGCCGGCGCGACGGGCCGCGGCCGTAGAGCATGGCCTCGAGCGCCTCGCCGTCGCCGAAGCTCATCGCGATGCCCTCGCCGTCCGGCGAATAGTCGTGGACGGAGATGATATCCGTCTCGGCGAGCTCCCAGCCGTCGTTGGAAATCGCCGGCCGGCTCGGATCGAGCGCCTTGGTGAGGTGGTAGAGCGCGTTGGCGAAATGCTTCTCGTCGGCCTTGTCGGCAATATATTGCACGCCCCAGCTTTCATTGAGCGGCACCCAGGCGACGATGCAGGGATGGCTCTTGTCGCGGCGGATCGCCTCCGACCATTCGGCCGTCAGCCGGCGGGCCATGGAATTGGAGAAGATGTAGGCGGAGGGCATTTCCTCCCAGACGAGCAGGCCCAGCACGTCGCACCAGTAGAGAAAGCGCGGATCCTCGATCTTCTGGTGGATGCGCACGCCGTTGAAGCCCATCGCCTTGATCAGCTCGACTTCCTTCTTCAGCGTCTCGGCGCTGGCGGCGAGATGGCTCTCCGGCCAGTAGTTCTGGCCGAGCGCGAAGCGCAGGAAATAGGGCAGGTCGTTCAGCAGGAAATGGCCGTCGGAAACGCCCACGGTCCTGAGGCCGAGATAGCTTGTGACCCTGTCCGGCGTCTCGCCTTCAAGCGTGATCTCGGCATCGACGAGGGTGGGCCGCTCCGGCGACCACAGCAGATGATCGCGGTGGACGCCGTGTTCGAGCTGTGGCAGGGCGACATCGAAGCGCATTTCCTGACCGGTCATCGTGACGCTCTGCTCGGCGAGGAATTCGCCCTTGCAGGAGAGCCCGATCGTCAGCCGCACTGGCTTCTCCGGCGCCGCGCTCAGCCGCGTCTCGCAACGCACCCGGGCATGGGTGAGGTCGGCCACGAAATGGCATTCCTCGATTGAAAGCGCCGGCACCACGGTGAGCCAGACCGGCTGCCAGATGCCGCTGGTGCGGTAGTACCATATGACGTGCGGCTCCTCGAGCCAGTCCTGCTTGCCGCGCGGAATGCCGGCATCCTTCGGCGGGTCCTCGGCGCGCACGACCACGACCTGTTCACCGCTATCGACAAGCGCATCGGTGATGTCGGCGGAAAACGGCACATGGCCGCCCTCGTGGGTCGCGACCCTTTCGCCGTTGACCCAGACACTTGCGGCATAGTCGACGGCGCCGAAGGTGATGGTCAGTCGTTCGCCTTCGGAAAGCGAAGGCTTCTCGAAGGTCCGGCGATACCAGATGACGGGGTGGTAGCCGGTTTCGTGAACCCCGGAAGCCTTCGATTCCGGCGGATAGGGCACGGTGATCTCGCGACCGAAGGCATCGGCGCTTTTCCACCATTTTGCGGCAAGCCCGACCTTGGCATCGTCATGGGCAAAGCCCCACGTGCCGCAAAGGTCGATGGTCTTCTCGCGGGCAAATTGCGGATTGGGGGCGATTTCTGCGGCTGAACTGGCTGTCATGTTTTCCTCCCTGTTCCCGATGCGGCAAGGATCGGCGATCCAAACCGCGATTGGGCGCCCGCTGACCGGGCTGCTAAACTTGTTTATCATATTGGCGTGCGCCGTGAAAACTGTCAAGCGGACGAGGGCGCTCGCGCCGTGACGGAGGTGGCAGGCTTCAAATGGCCCAAAACCGCGACAAAACAGAATTCATTTTCTGCAGTGCCGCCGTTGCGGGGAATTGTTTTCTTGGGTGTCGCGCTCCGGTTTTATATCTTGCCGCAAGATTACAAAACCGAAAGAAATGGTTCCTTCATGCGAAAGATACTCGCCGCCGCGCTTTCCGCTGCCCTGCTCTTTGCCGCCGGCGCTCCCGCCCGCGCCCAGGAGCCGGTGGAAATCCTCAATGTTTCCTATGATATCGCGCGCGAACTCTACGCGACGATCAACCCGGCCTTTGCCGAATACTGGAAGGACCAGACCGGCCAGGATGTGACCATCAAGCAGTCGCATGCCGGTTCCTCCAAACAGGCCCGCGCCATCATGCAGGGGCTGAAGGCCGACCTCGTCACCTTCAATCAGGTGCTCGACGTGCAGGTGCTTGCCGATAACGGTTTCGTTGCCGAGGACTGGCAGCAGGCGCTGCCGAACAATGCCTCGCCCTACTATTCGCTGCCGGCCTTCCTTGTGCGCGAGGGCAATCCGAAGGGCATCAAGGACTGGAACGATCTTGTCCGTGACGACGTCCAGCTTGTCTTCCCGAACCCCAAGACCTCTGGCAATGCGCGCTACACCTATCTGGCCGCCTATGCCTATGCGCTGGAACAGAACGGTGGCGATGAGGCAAAGGCCCAGGAATTCGTGGGCAAGCTGCTCAAGAACGTCGCCGTCTTCGATACCGGCGGCCGTGGCGCCACCACCACCTTTGTCGAGCGTGGCATCGGCGATGTGCTGATCACCTTCGAGGCGGAAGTCGAGAACATCCGCAAGGAATATGGCGAAGACGAGTATTCGCGCGTCGTGCCGTCGATGTCGCTGCTCGCCGAATTCCCGGTCGCGGTGGTCGACAAGGTCGCCGAGGAGCGCGGCACGGAAGAAATTTCCAAGGCCTATCTCGAATATCTCTACAGCGAGCCCGGCCAGGAAATCATCGCCTCGTTCAACAACCGCGTTCATAACCCGGAAGTCGTCGCCAAATACGCCGACAAGTTCCCGGAAGTTAAGCTCGTGACCGTCGAGGATGTGTTCGGCGGCTGGGAACAGGCCAACGAGACCCACTTCGCCGATGGCGGCGTGCTCGATCAGCTGCTGGCGCGGTAACCAGGCCGCTTGCGCCCACCGATCTCCCCCGTGAGGGGGAGATGCCCCGACAGGGGCAGAGAAGGGGGCCGCGACAACCGCGAATTCTGAACTGGCTGGAGAGGGTTCAACCCTCTCTGTCGCTGTCGCGACATCTCTCCCTCAAGGGGAGAGATTGAAGGGAGCAAGCGTCATCGCTTCGCTCCTCTTGCCGTTTCCGCCCCGATGTGGTCTTGCTCAGCGCGCGGACGCATCAACACCAAGGGTCTTCATGAGTTTCATCACGCCGACAGTTTCGCGACGCGCGAGCCGCAGCGTCATGCCGGGTTTCGGGCTGACGCTCGGGATCACGCTGCTGTTTGTCGCGCTGATCATCCTGCTGCCGCTGAGCGCCCTGTTCTTCCAGCTCGGCCAGCTCGGCTTTGCCGATTACTGGCGGATCATTTCCAACGACCGCACGCTTGCGGCGTTTCGGGTGACGATTTCGGCGGCGGCGGTGGCGACGGTGTTCAATGCCTGCTTTGGCCTGCTGCTTGCCTATGTCCTGGTGCGCTACAGGTTTCCCGGCAAGCGGCTGCTCGACGCGCTGATCGACCTGCCCTTCGCCCTGCCGACGGCCGTCGCCGGCATCGCGCTGGTGGCGCTCTACGATCGCAATGGCTGGATGGGCATGCTGCTGTCGGAATTCGGCCTGAAGGTTGCCTACACATGGTGGGGGATTGTTATCGCGATGACCTTCACCTCCGTTCCATTTGGTGTGCGCACCGTGCAGCCGGTGCTCGAAAGCCTCAACGCCGACCGCGAGGAGGCCGCGCGCACCCTCGGCGCAACGGACCTCCAGGTGTTCCGCAACATCATCTTTCCGCAGGTGTTCCCGAGCTTCATCATGGGTGCCTCGCTGGCCTTTGCCCGTTCGCTCGGCGAGTTCGGTGCGGTGATCTTCATCGCCGGCAACATGCCCTACAAGACCGAGATTGCCTCGCTTCTGATCATGATCCGCCTCGATGAATATGATTTCCCTGCCGCAAGCGCGATTGCCGGTACGATCCTCGCATTGGCGCTTGTCGTGCTGATCCTCGCCAACATCGCCCAGAGCCGTGCCGCACGGCACCTGAACCGGGGGGCATGATCATGAGCGTCGAAACCACCATGCATCCCCAGGTGAAAGCGCTGATGCGGCGACGCAGGATGAAGCGTCTGGCGCTCGTCCTTGTCGCCGTGCTGTTTGCGTCCCTGGTCATGGGGCTGCCGAGCCTGGCGATCTTCGTGCGTGCCTTTTCCGAAGGCGTTGCGGCCTATGCCGCCAATATCTCCGAGCCCGAGACGCTGCACGCGATCAAGCTGACCGTGATCACGGCGCTCATCGCGCTGCCGGTTAACATCGTCTTCGGCATTTGCGCCGCCTGGGCCGTGACCCGCTTCCGTTTTCCGGGGCGGCGGGTGCTGATCACCATCATCGAACTGCCGTTCTCGATCTCGCCGATCGTCGCCGGCCTTTGCTATCTGCTGGTCTATGGCGCGACCGGGCTCGTCGGCAGCTATGCCGATCAGTACGGCATCCAGCTGATGTTCAACCTGACCGGCATCGTGCTGGTGTCGCTGTTCGTCACCTGCCCCTTCGTCGCCCGTGAGGTCATCCCGCTGATGGAGATCACCGGTCAGGAACAGGAAGAGGCGGCCCTCACGCTCGGTGCCACCGGCTGGCAGACCTTCTTCTTCGTCACCCTGCCGAATATCCGTTGGGCACTGCTTTATGGCGCGATCCTGGCGAACGCCCGCGTCATCGGCGAGTTCGGCGCCGTCAGCGTCGTTTCCGGCAATATCCGCGGCGAGACGATGACGCTGCCGCTGCAGGTGCAGCTTCTCTATGATGATTACAATGTCACCGGCGCCTTTGCGGCCGCGACGATCCTGACGGTGATTGCCGTCATCACCCTTATCCTGCGTTCGGTGATCGAATCGCGGCATCCGCAGACCCACTGACGCACTGGAGACCGATATGGCCCTGCAGATCGAAAACATCTCGAAGTCCTATGGCGGCAGTCTGGTGCTGAACGGGGTCGACCTCGAAATCGCACCGGGCGAGTTCGTGGCGCTTCTCGGGCCCTCGGGCTCCGGCAAGACGACGCTGCTCAGGATCATCGCCGGCCTGCAGTTTGCAGAACAGGGGCGGCTGGTGTTTGACGGCGAGGACATTACCGGGCTCGATGCCCGTCTCAGGCGCTTCGGCATGGTGTTCCAGAGCTATGCCCTGTTCGAGCACATGACGGTGGAGGCCAATGTCGCCTTCGGCCTGCGCATGCGGCCGCGCTCGACAAGGCCGCCGCGCGACGAGATCGCCAAGAAGGTCCGCGAACTGCTGGAGCTTGCCGAAATAGGCCATCTCGCCAAACGCTATCCTTCTCAGCTTTCCGGCGGTCAGCGCCAGCGCGTGGCGCTGACGCGGGCGCTCGCCATCGAGCCGCGCATGCTGCTGCTCGACGAGCCCTTCAGCGCCCTCGACACCCAGATCCGCAAGGGCCTGCGTTCGGCACTGCGCGATCTCCAGCGTCGCGTCGGCATTTCCGCCATCCTCGTCACCCACGATCAGGAGGAAGCCTTCGAGATTGCCGACCGGGTGGCGGTGATGTCGGAGGGCCGCATCGAACAGTTCGGCACGGCGGAAGAACTGGTGCGCCGGCCCGCGACCCCCTTCGTCGCCTCGTTCCTCGAGGGCATGGAGAACTATCTCAACCAGGGTGCGGGGATTTAGCGCGCCGGCTGCAGCATCACCGATTTCAGCCTGTCGCCCGCATGGTGGAAGAAGGCCATGTTGGATTCGCAGAAATAGTTGTGTCCCGGCTCGCCGTCGCGCGAGACGAGGAAGCGGTGCTTCGGACAGCCGCCATTGCAGGCGAAGCGATAGCTGCAGGCGCGGCACTGGGCGGTGAGGCCATCGCGCTTGTCGAGGCCGAACTGCTCCATGCGTTCGCTCGCGGCCATCTCGGCCATCGGCGTTTCCATGATGTTGCCGAGGCGGTATTCCGGGTAGACGTAGTGGTCGCAGGTGTAAAGGTCGCCATTGTGCTCCAGCGCCAGTCCCGTGCCGCAGGTCTCGGAGAAGATGCAGAGCGAAGCCGGGTAGCCGTACCACATGGCGACCTGGTTCTCGATGAACTGCACGAAGATGCGGCCGACATCGCGGCGGTACCAGCTGTCGAACACCTCGCACAGGAACTTGCCGTAGACGCGCGGCGTCACGCTCCATTCGGTGACGACATTGTCCGGGTTGTCGTCGACCTGCGGGGCCGACGCCAGCGGCCCGTTGCCGGCGCGGCGCTCGACAATGGGGATGAACTGCAGGTGTTGGGTGCCAAGACCGCTCAGGAACCGGTAGATCTCCTTGCCGTGGATGGCGTTTTCGCGATGCACGGTGGTCAGGATGTTGAACTCGACCTTGTGGCGCTTCAGCACCTCCAGCCCGGCCATCACCTTGTCGAAAGTCGGTCGGCCGGCGCGATCGCGGCGATAGGCATTGTGAATGCGCGCGGGACCGTCGATGCTGATGCCGATGAGGAAGCGCTCGCGGGCGAGGAATGCGCCCCAGTCGTCATCGAGTAGCATGCCGTTGGTCTGGAACGCGTTCTCGATCGTGACACCCTTCGGACAGTGCTTCTTCTGCAGCGCCACAGCCTTTTCAAAGAAGTCCAGTCCCAGCATGGTCGGTTCGCCGCCCTGCCAGGCAAACAGCACATTGCGCATGCCGGTCGCGGTCTGCGAGCCGATGTAATCCCGAACGTAGCGTTCCAGCACCGCGTCGGACATGCGAAACCGTTTCTCGTCCGGATAAAGCGTCTCCTTCTCGAGATAATAGCAATAGCTGCAGTTGATGTTGCAGCGGGGCCCGATGGGCTTTGTCATCACATGAAATGGGTGCGCACTCATGCACATCATTCTGTTGCCGGAAGTGACGGCATGCAACAGCGCCAAATGCCGCAGACAGCAATCAAAACGGGTTATCGGAGCGGGTGCTTTTCCTATTGGCTGGCGGCTTGATAAAGAGCAGGAGCGGGGTGTAACACAGGGCTTCAGATGGGAGTGGACCGGATGAGCGAACAGGACAAACCCGGCGGCGGATGCTGCTCTGCATCGCGCAATGCTGAAACGCCGTTGCCGGTGGCCGATGTCGCGATTGCCGCGGGCGTGGGCGCGCGCGCCTTTCCGATCGCCATTCCCGGCGGGCGCTCGCATGTCGGCGCAAACCGGCCGGATATCCCGCTCGATGGCGAGGGACCGCTGCGCGAGGTGAAGCTCAAGCCCTATGCGCTCGAAGCCCAGACGGTGACGATCGCCCGGTTCCGGGAGTTCGTCGAGACCACCGGCTATGTGACCGAGGCCGAGCGTTTCGGCTGGTCGGCGGTGTTCGCCGGCCTTCTGCCCGAGGGGGCCGAGGTTTCCGGCAACGCCTCCGGCACGCCCTGGTGGGTGCGCATCGACGGCGCTGACTGGCGCCATCCGGAAGGGCCGCTTTCCTCGATCGCGGACCGCCTCGACCATCCGGTCACACAGGTCTCCCTCGCCGATGCCAAGGCGTTTGCGGCCTATGTCGGCGGGCGGCTGCCGAACGAGGCGGAGTGGGAGCGCGCCGCCCATGGTGGTCACCGCGATCGCAAGTTTCCTTGGGGCAATGAGGAGCCGACCGACGAGAAGATCTTCTGCAATATCTGGCAGGGCCGGTTTCCGACGCAGAATACCGTGGTCGACGGCTATTTCGGCACGGCGCCGGCGCGCGCCTTCACCCCCAATGATGGCGGCTTCTACAACATGTCCGGCAATGTCTGGGAGTGGACGAGCGACAGCTATCGCATCCGTTCGCTGTCGAAACACGCCAAGCAGCGCAACGCCCAGGCGGTCGAGCAGAACGAACAGCTCCTCAAGGGCGGTTCCTTCCTCTGCCACATCTCCTATTGCTACCGTTACCGCATCGTCGCGCGCATGGCGCTGACCCCGGACAGCGCCGCCAGCAATGTCGGCTTTCGCATTGCCTACAACGCGGCATGAATCCATATCTTGACTTCTGATGCAGACCGGAAAAAATGGTTTGAACTTTCGGGAGGAAAGACATGGCACAAATCAGTCTCGACAGCGTGTCGAAGAGCTTCGGCAGCGTGAATGTCATCAACGATATCTCGCTGACGGTGAATTCGGGGGAATTCGTCGTCTTTCTCGGACCGTCCGGGTCCGGCAAGTCGACGCTGCTGAGGATGATCGCGGGCCTGGAGACCATCGACACCGGCGGTCTGACGATCGGTGAGGTGCGCAGCGAACGGCTGGCGCCCGGCCAGCGCAATGTCGCCATGGTGTTTCAGAACTACGCGCTCTATCCGCACATGACGGTCAAGGAAAACATGGCCTTCGGCCTGCGCAATATCGGCATGTCCGCCGCCGATGTCGATCAGCGGGTCAAGGAGGCGGCGCGCATGCTGGAGATGGAGGAGCTGCTCGACCGGCGGCCCGCGCAGCTTTCCGGCGGCCAGCGCCAGCGTGTCGCGATCGGGCGCGCCATCGTCAAGGAGCCGAAGGCCTTCCTGTTCGACGAGCCCTTGTCGAACCTTGATGCCGCGCTCAGGGTGCGCACCCGCGTCGAGCTTGCCGAGCTCCACAATCGCATGAAATCGACGATGATCTATGTGACTCACGACCAGACGGAGGCGATGACGCTTGCCGACCGGATCGTGGTGCTCAACAATTGCCGGATCGAGCAGATCGGCACACCGATGGATGTCTATCTGAAGCCGGCCAGCCGCTTCGTCGCCGGTTTCGTCGGTTCGCCGGGAATGAACTTCATCAAGGTCGCTGTGGCCGATGGCGAGGCGACGCTGTCCGACGGCGCGAAGGTCCCGGTCAATATCGCCGGTATTGAAGCCGGTTCCTACGAACTTGGCATCCGCCCGGAATCGGTACATGTCGCCGCCGGCGGCGATACCGCGACCACGCGCGCGACAGTCGGCGTTGTCGAACGCCTCGGCGAGCGCACGCTGGTTTATTGCACGCTGTCCGATGGCACCGAACTCATCGCCCAGGATAGCGGCCGCTCCGAGGCCCGCTCCGGCGACACGGTGTCGCTGGTCTTCGACCCGACGGCGGTGCATCTCTTCGACGAGAAGGGCACGGCCTGGCACGCCGGGTGAGGGCCGCCCTGCGTGGCTTCGATGGGATGAGAAAGCCTCTCAGCCTATAATCTCCCCCCTCGAGGGGGGAGATCGAAGGGGGCGCTGTGTCGGTGCTACCCCTTGATCCCCGCCGACAGCGTGATCGCCTCGGTGACGCGGCGCTGGAAGATCAGGTAGGCGACGGCGACGGGCAGGCCGGCGAGGACTGCGGCGGAGAGCTGGCGGGCGTAGTAGACGCCGAAGGCGTCGTTGACCTGGGTGATGCCGACGGTGATCGTCATCATCTCTGTCTTGGTCACCGCCAGGAACGGCCACAGGAACGAATTCCACGACCAGATGAAGGTGACGATCGCAAGCGCCGTTGTCACGCCCCAGTTCATCGGCATGTAGATGCGGGTCAGGATCCGCCATTCCGAGGCATTGTCCATCACCGCCGCCTCGCGGAAATCCTTCGGCACATTGTCGAAGAACTGCTTGTAGACGATGACGACGACCGGCTGGATGAGCTGCGGCAGGATGATGCCCGCCCAGGTGTTGATCAGCCCGAAACCCGCCATCAGCTGGAAGTGGTTGATGATCAGCACCTGCATCGGCACCATGAAGCTCGCCAGGATCATCCACCACAGCGGTCGGCGCAGCGGAAAATCGAGCTGCGAGATCGCATAGCCGCAGAACATCGACGATGCCACCGTCAGAAAGGTGATGGCGATGGCGGTGACGATCGAGTTCAGGTACCAGATGCCGATCTGTGTCTGCGTCAGGGCGAAGACGTAGTGGCCGAAGGTCAGGTGCTCGGGCCACAATTCGATATTGGTCCGGATCACCTCGTCCTCTGGCTTCAGCGACGAGACCACGCCCCAGTAGAGCGGAAAGGCCCAGATGACGGCGATGATGACCGTGAACAGGGTGACGATGAGACCGGCGACATTCAGCCGGCGTGCGGTCGTGGCCTGCATCATCCGCGTCCTTTCGAAAGCCGTGTAAGCTGGAAGTTCAACACCGAGACGATGATGACGATGAGGAACAGCACGACGGCCGCAGCACCCGCCCGTCCACCCTGGTCATACTGGAAGGCGCGCTGGAAGACGTAGTAGACGAGCACGAGATTGTCGTTCGGCCGGCCGCCGATCGAAAACAGGTAGACCTGATCGAAAATCTTGAGCTGCAGGATGAGCTGGATCATCAGAACCAGCGCGGTGATCGGCCACATCAGCGGCCAGGTGAGCTTGCGGAAGGTCGTCCAGACCGAAGAATTGTCGAGTGCGGCGGCCTCGTAGATCTCGGCGGGGATCGCTCTCAACCCGGCAAGAAATAGCAGGATCGAAAACCCGCATGTCCACCAGATGGTGACGAAGGCGACGGCGGGCATGAACCAGGTGGTGTTCTTGAAGATCGACACACGTTCGAGGCCGAGCAGGTCGAACAGATGCATGGCGATGCCGAACTGGAAGTTCAGCGTCCAGTCCCAGATGAGATAGACCACCGAAACCGGCAGGATATAAGGCAGGAAGAACAGCGCCAGCACCAGAGCCTGCAGCCGGCCCTTCAGCCGGTTGATGCCGAGCGCGATCGCGAAGGCGACCAGCGTGCCCGGGATGACGGTGAGCGCGACGAAATAGGCGGTGTTCCAGAAGGCCGTGTTGAAGCGGCGATCGCCCCAGAGCCGTGTATAGTTCTCGAAGCCGACAAACGGCCCGTTGCCGATGATCGGCGCGTCCTGGAACGAGACGATGAACAGCTTGATCGTCGGATAGATGAAGATCAACCCGTAAATGGCAACGAACGGAGCGACCAGCAGCAGGGCGACGAGCGCTTCATTGCTTTTGTTGCGGAGCATAACGGTTCCCCGGGATCAGGTGCGACTGAGGGAAAAGGCCGCCGGTTGCCCGGCGGCCTTCGCGGCGATCACTGCAGATCGTTCAGTTCGTACTTGATTTCCTCGACCGCCTCGGCCGGCTCCATCTCGCCGTTCAGTGTCGGCACGAAATAGGTCGACATCACGTCGTAGATCGGACCGGCGACGCCGGCGAGCGTCGACTTCGGGTCAAAAACCAGATTGTCGGTCACCGAAGCATAGGCGGCATTCGGTTCCATCTGCTTGAACTCATCCGACTGGGTGACCGGGCCATAGGCCGGGATGTGGCCGGCGGTTGCCCAGAACAGCGAATTCTTCGCCATCCAGGAGATGACTTCCAGCACGGCGGCGTGCTTCTCGGGCGTCATTTCCTTGCCGGCATTGGCCGGGATAGCGAAGGTGTGGCTGTCGGCATAGGTGGCCGGATGATCGAAGATCACCGGGATCTCGACAGCGCCCCATTCGAAGAGCTTGCCCTGGTCCTTGAGGTCGATCATCGTCGGCACTTCCCA
Source organism: Martelella endophytica (assembly GCF_000960975.1). Lineage (NCBI taxonomy): Bacteria > Pseudomonadati > Pseudomonadota > Alphaproteobacteria > Hyphomicrobiales > Aurantimonadaceae > Martelella > Martelella endophytica. The sequence goes on from NZ_CP010803.1 coordinate 1,373,152, forward strand.
GACACCGTTGATCAGCAGCGGCGACTTGCCGGAGGTGAACAGCGCAACCGCGGCCGGATAGTCGGTATAGGTCGTCTGCAGGCCGTCATTGGTCCAGCCGGCAAGAACCTCGAGCGAGTTCTGCAGCTTTTCGGCATTGTCGCCGGCGAGGAACTCGTCGCCGGTCATCAGCTCGCCATCCTGCTGGGCCATGAACGAGTAGATGGTGCGGAACATGAAGGTGCCGTCGGCCGTGGTGGAGGCCAGCGGATAGTCCACGCCCGCATCCTTCAGGCCCTTGAGCGTTGCCTCGAAGCCCTCGCGGCTGTCGAGCCCCTTCGGCTTGCCATCCTCGGTCAGGAGATCATTCGCGGCAAGCACGTCCTTGTTGTAGTAAAGCACGATCGGGTGGGTGTCGAACGGCACGGCATACTGCTTGTCGTCGATCGTCACCGCGTCCCAGGTGGCCGGGGCGTAATCGTCCTGCGAAAGCCCCATCGCCTGCCAGTCGTCCGGCGTGATCTCGCTCAGAATGCCCTGGCTGACGGCGAGCGGAATGCGGCTCGCGTGGTAGGTCATCATGTCGGGCGCCTCGCCGATGGCGGCGGAGGTGCGGACCTTCGAATAGAAGGGCGTGCCCCATTCCAGCGTGGTGGCGTCGATCGTGATCTCGCCGGCATGCTGTTCGTTGAAGTCGGAAATCAGCTGCTTCATGCGCACGCCGTCGCCGCCGCTGAGGAAGTCCCACCAGATGACGGTTTCCTCGGCATGGGCCGCGTTCGAAACTGCCCCGGCGGCGATCATGGCCCCCATGGCGATGCCCAGTATCTTTCGCATTTCCATTCTCCTCTCCATTGAATGCGGCCTCCCGCCGCATCGTCAAAGTGCAGTTTTGGTCCGGACGTGGCCGGAAACGGGATCATGCAACCCTTTGCGCAACGGATCGGGCCCGTGGCCGCATCCGGTGCGCAACGTCATCGCGTGAGAGCTAGAGCGTTACGCGGATCATCGAATAGGAGTAGGGCGGGACCGTCACGGTAATCTTGCCTCCAGCAAGGTTCGCCCCTTCCTTCCGCTCCGGCTTCACGTTGTCCGGGTTGTCCCGACTGTTCACCGCTTCCAGATCGTCATGCTTGATCAGCGTATGTTCGACCGATTTTGCCTCGCCGAAGCGCTCCAACGCAAGGTCGATCGTGATTGCTTCGCTCTCGTGACGGTTGACGGCGAAGAAGGTCACGGTTCCGGCATCGCCGTCGTGAACACCCGCGACGTCGAGATAGGAGACGTTCGCGGCGATATCGGCATTGTAGCTCGGGCAATCGACGTCGAGCTGCAGCGCGGTGCCGCGGCCGTAACGCGAGGCGAACTGGAAGGGATAGTAGATCGTCTGCTTCCAGGATGCGCCGCCGGGCTCGGTCATGATCGGGGCGATGACGTTGACGAGCTGGGCAATGCAGGCGATGCCGACGACGTCGGAGCGGCGGATGAAGGTATTGAGGATGCAGCCGACCTGCAGCACGTCCTCGAAATTGTAGATGTCCTCCAGAAGAACCGGCGCATGCGGCCAGTCCCATTCCTTGACGCGCTTCTCGTCCTGCTTGCGCTCGTGATACCAGACGTTCCACTCGTCGAAGGAAATCTTGACGTCGTGCTTGGCGCGCTTCTTCGCCTTCACATAGTCGATGACGCCGCTGACGGTGCCGATATAGCGGTCGAGCTTTTCGGGAAGCGCAAGATATTCGCGCGTGTTCTTCTCGTAGTTCATGAAATACATGTGCAGCGAGATGAAATCGACCTGTTCGTAGGTCTCTTCCAGCACTGTCGCCTCCCACTGCGGATAGGTCGGCATTTCGGCGGAGGAGGAGCCGCAGACGATGAGCTGCAGCTTGTCGTCGAAGGCGCGCAACGCCTTGGCTGTCTCATTGGCGAGATGCCCGTATTCATGGGCGGACTTGTGGCCGACCTGCCAGGGCCCGTCCATCTCGTTACCGAGGCACCAGACCTTGACGTCCCAGGGATCGGCGCGGCCGTTCTTCTTCCTGAGGTCCGACCAGTAGCTGCCGCCCGGATGATTGACGTATTCGACGAAGTTGCGGGCATCATCGAGCCCGCGCGAGCCGAGATTGACGGCCAGCATCATCTCGGTATTGGCCGATTTTGCCCATTCCGCGAATTCGTGGATGCCGACCTGATTCGATTCCGAGGTGCGCCAGGCGAGATCGAGGCGCGTCGGGCGATCTTCCTTCGGGCCGATGCCGTCTTCCCAGTTATAGGCGGAGACGAAATTGCCGCCGGGATAGCGGCAGATCGGCGTATCGAGCTCGCGTACGAGGTCGATGACATCACGGCGCATGCCGTGCTCGTCTGCCGTCGGATGACCCGGTTCGTAGATGCCGGTGTAGACCGCACGCCCGAGATGCTCGAGGAATGAACCGTATACCCGCTTGTCGATGTCCGCGATGGTGAAGCGCGCGTGCGCTGTAACCTTAGCTTCCATGGTCCTCCCCCGTGAAGCACTAAATCCATTTTTTCGGTTTAAATCCGATTGGCTGAATAATAAGCCCTTCCTGACGCCATCCGTCAAGTGGTCTTGGGCGGCATTTTCCGACGGCGGACCTAAAGGCCGACGACCTCATAGTCCGGCGTGCCCCGCCAGACGAGGTCCCAGTTGGCGCCGGGGCGGACATTCTGGACGGCGGCGGGCTGGAAGGCGACGAGGCAGCGCCCGCCCCGATGGCGCACGGAGGGATAGATCAGCCCGCGATGGCCGCGCCCCATCAGTTGGCGGGCAAGCGCCTGCCCTTCCGGATAGCCTTCGGCCGGCTCCGGCGTTAGCGCCGGATGGTCGGGCTCGTCGGTGATATCGGGAAAATCGCCGATGAAATCGCTCAGGATTTCGACATAGCGGGCGCTGTCCTCGAACCTTCCGATATAGGAGAGCTCGCGGGTCCGGTGGAAGGCGACCTCCTCGACCGAGGTGAGGAATTCCCAGCTGCAATACCAGGCGCCGCGGCTCTCGTCGTTGAAGCGGTTGCCGCCCGCGCGCGTATAGGAAAAGGCGGCGTTGACGTGGCCCTCGCCATAAAGCCTCAGATCGTTCTCGCGGCGCGCCCAGGCCAGTTCGCGGCGATCGAGATGCAGGTTGCGGCCGCGCTCGCTCGTCAGGCGGGCGCTCGTCAGCCCCTCGATTTCGGCGAGTGCCGCCATCTCGGCGTCGCTGTCGACCAGTCCGCCGAGCGCCGGCGGCTTGTGATAGGTCGCGGGGATGAGCCGGACCAGCGCGCGATCGGTCAGAGTGGTAATCTTCACGCGCCGCCCCTCAGCGCATCGAGATAGTTGCGCACGCGCAGGAATTGCGGCAGGCCGTCCTCGATCATCGTGTCGATTGGCCGGGCGCCGTGAAACAGCGGCCCCTGATTGGCAAGCCTGATCCAGTCGCGGGAAATCTCCGGGCCGAAATAGAGTTCGAGCGCCTTGTAGATACCGATGACCGCGGATAGGCGCAGCATCTGATCGCGGGTCAGTTCGCCGCGGAAATCGGGCTTCTTCGCCCGCTTCCAGGTGCTCTCCGACATGTCGGCAAGGGCGGCGGCTTCGGCCTGCGGGATACGCCAGGCCTCGATGATGCGCGAGAAGGCCTTCAGCGCGACAATCGCGCGTGCGGGGTTCGATTGGCTTTCGGCAAGTTGCGCCATGGTTAATCCTCGAGCTCAACCCAAAATAAGACCATATGAACTTTAAATCAAGGCTAAATGAACCTGAAAGCCGCCATCACGGTCGACGGACGCGGCCAAACCTGGCTGACCGACGAAAAGAAGCCTTACAGGTCCGGAATTGGCGCCGAATTGGCGTCGCTCGGGCTGTTTCCCGCCTTGCAGAGCCATTTCGTGCTTATTATATAGCCATCACAACGGCGTTATCGCCGCCTGCGAAATCAAAGAAAGACCATAGCTCAAGGGGCCGTCATGGAATGCCTGAAGGGTTCGGATGGCCTGCTTAAAAGGAGAGAATCGAAAATGGCAAAAGTAATTGGTATTGACCTCGGTACGACGAACTCCTGCATCGCCATCATGGATGGCAAGGATGCCAAGGTGATCGAAAACGCCGAAGGCGCACGCACGACTCCGTCGATGGTGGCCTTCACCGACGATGGCGAGCGCCTTGTCGGTCAGCCAGCCAAGCGTCAGGCTGTCACCAACCCGACGAATACCCTGTTTGCCGTCAAGCGCCTGATCGGCCGCCGCTACGAAGACCCGACCGTCACCAAGGACAAGGGCCTCGTCCCCTTCGAAATCGTCAAGGGCGACAATGGCGATGCCTGGGTAAAGGCAAGCGGCAAGTCCTATTCCCCGTCGCAGGTCTCGGCGATGGTTCTTCAGAAGATGAAGGAAACCGCCGAAGCCTATCTCGGCGAAAAGGTCGAGCAGGCCGTCATCACGGTTCCCGCCTACTTCAACGACGCCCAGCGTCAGGCAACCAAGGACGCCGGCAAGATCGCTGGCCTCGAAGTCCTGCGCATCATCAACGAGCCGACGGCTGCCGCGCTCGCTTATGGTCTCGACAAGAACGAAGGCAAGACCATTGCCGTCTACGACCTTGGCGGTGGTACCTTTGACGTCTCGATCCTCGAAATCGGCGACGGCGTCTTCGAAGTGAAGTCGACGAACGGCGATACCTTCCTCGGTGGTGAAGACTTCGACATGCGTCTCGTCGAATACCTCGCCGACGAGTTCAAGAAGGAAAACGGCATCGACCTGAAGGCCGACAAGCTCGCCCTGCAGCGCCTGAAGGAAGCCGCTGAAAAGGCCAAGATCGAGCTGTCGTCCTCGCAGCAGACCGAAATCAACCTGCCGTTCATCACGGCCGATGCTTCCGGTCCGAAGCACCTGACGCTGAAGCTGACGCGTGCCAAGTTCGAAAGCCTGGTCGATGACCTGGTCAAGCGTACGGTTGGTCCGTGCAAGGCTGCGCTGAAGGATGCCGGCGTTTCGGCCAGCGAGATCGATGAAGTCGTTCTCGTCGGCGGCATGAGCCGCATGCCGAAGGTTCAGGAAACCGTCAAGCAGCTGTTCGGCAAGGACCCGCACAAGGGCGTCAACCCGGATGAAGTCGTGGCCCTTGGCGCGGCGATCCAGGGCGGCGTTCTGCAGGGCGACGTCAAGGACGTTCTGCTGCTCGACGTGACCCCGCTGTCGCTCGGCATTGAAACGCTCGGCGGCGTGTTCACCCGCCTGATCGACCGCAACACCACGATCCCGACGAAGAAGAGCCAGACCTTCTCGACGGCTGAGGACAACCAGTCTGCCGTGACCATCCGCGTTGCCCAGGGCGAGCGCGAAATGGCGGCCGACAACAAGATGCTCGGCCAGTTCGACCTCGTCGGCATTCCGCCGGCCCCGCGCGGCGTACCGCAGATCGAAGTCACCTTCGACATCGACGCCAATGGTATCGTCAACGTGTCGGCCAAGGACAAGGGTACCGGCAAGGAGCACCAGATCCGCATCCAGGCATCGGGTGGTCTGTCCGACGCCGACATCGATCAGATGGTCAAGGACGCCGAAAGCCATGCCGAGGAAGACAAGAAGCGCCGTGCGGCCGTCGAGGCCAGGAACCAGGCCGAAAGCCTGATCCACTCCTCCGAGCAGTCGCTCAAGGAGCATGGTGACAAGGTCTCCGAGGACGATCGCAACGCCATCCAGACGGCGATCGACGAACTGAAGACCGCCGTGGCGGCCGAAGAGCCGAATGCCGAGGATATCCAGGCGAAGACCCAGACGCTGATGGAAACCTCGATGAAGCTCGGCCAGGCGATCTATGAAGCCCAGCAGGCTGAAGAAGGCGCACAGGCCTCTGCAGACGCTGCGAAGGATGCCGGCCAGGACGATGTTGTTGATGCCGATTTCGAAGACGTCAGCGATGACGACGACAAGAAGAAATCCGCTTGATTTAGTCATCAGGCAGCATCAACACTAACGAAAATCCGGCCGTCGCAAACGACGGCCGGACAACTCTTTTGAAGAGGTTGGCAAAACTCCATGGCAAAAGCGGACTATTACGAGACACTCGGCGTCGGCCGTTCGGCGGACGAGAAGGAGCTCAAGAGCGCTTTCCGCAAGCTTGCGATGAAGTATCACCCGGACAGAAATCCGGACAATGCCGAGTCGGAAAAGAAGTTCAAGGAAATCAACGAAGCCTACGAGACGCTGAAGGACCCGCAGAAGCGGGCGGCCTATGACCGCTTCGGCCATGCCGCCTTCGAAAACGGTGGTCCGGGCGCTGGCGGCTTCGGCGGCGGCGCGGCTGGCTTCGGCGGTGCCGGCGGTTTCTCCGATATCTTCGAGGATATCTTCGGCGAGATGATGGGCGGCGCCCGTGGCCGCCGTTCCTCCGGCGGGCGCGAACGCGGCGCGGATCTGCGTTACAACATGGAAATCACCCTCGAGGAAGCCTTTGAAGGCAAGACGGCGCAGATCCGCGTGCCGACCTCGATCGTGTGCGACGAGTGCTCCGGCTCGGGCGCCAAGCCCGGTTCCTCGCCGACGAGCTGCCCCACCTGTCACGGTGCCGGCCGCGTGCGCGCTGCCCAGGGCTTCTTCTCCGTCGAACGCACCTGCCCGACCTGTCACGGCCGCGGCGAGATCATATCTGATCCCTGCCCCAAGTGCCACGGCGATGGCCGCGTGGTGCAGGAGCGCTCGCTTTCGGTCAACATTCCCGCCGGCATCGAGGATGGCACCCGCATCCGCCTTCAGGGCGAGGGCGAGGCCGGTCTGCGCGGCGGACCTTCGGGCGATCTCTACATCTTCCTGTCGGTCAAGCCGCACCCGTTCTTCCAGCGCGATGGCGCCGACCTGCATTGCTCGGTACCGATCTCGATGACCCAGGCAACGCTGGGCGGCAAGTTCGAGGTCACCACGCTCGACGGCGCCAAATCCCGCGTCGCCGTGCCGGAAGGCACCCAGACCGGCAAGCAGTTCCGCCTGAAGGGCAAGGGCATGCCGGTGCTGCGGTCCTCGCACAAGGGCGACCTCTATATCCAGGTCCGCGTCGAAACCCCGCAGAAACTCACCAAGCGCCAGCGCGAACTGCTGCAGGAATTCGAGGAGCTGTCGTCCAACGAAAACAACCCGGAATCGAACGGCTTCTTTGCCAAGATGAAGGACTTCTTCGGGACGGAATAATGTCCGCTTGATGATCAAAAGAAAGAGCCGGGCCATTGCCCGGCTTTTTCATGTCCGGACGGGCCTGAGGATAAACCGGGCAAAAACGCGGTGAACGGCTGGCATCACGAAATAGACCATCAGCAGTACCATGATCGGAGTGACGATCAGCGTGCGCTGCCAGAGCGGCCAGCTCCTGGTGAAGGTCGCCACGCCGTATAGGAGTGCGGTGATGACGGGATAGACCGCCAGAATGAGAAACAGGGCGAGCCGTGCTTTTGAGGGAAGATGCGTGTGCTGATGCGCTGGATGCGTCTTGGCCAACATGGAAACTCTATAGAAACGATACGTTTCGTTTATATATGTCTGCGAGGTTTCTTGCAAGTCCGAATTGTGTTAGGTCTCCCAGGCAAATCGACGTCCTGTGAAAGGGGTTGGCGCCAGGCCTGCCATGTCCCAAGCGACAAAAGAGAAAAAGAGACGCGCTTCCATTGGTGCGAGCAGAAACCCGGAAAGCCAGGAAGCAATCCTTCAGGCTGCCGAAGCGATCCTGCTCGAGGCCGGTCTGCACGGATTCTCGATCGAGGCGGTGGCGCGCCGCGCCCATGCAGGCAAGCCAACGATCTATCGCTGGTGGCCGAACAAGACGGCACTGCTGCTGGACGTCTATCTCCGTCAGAAATCGGATAATATCTTCGCGGATACAGGCGATGTAGAAGAGGACGTCTTCCTGTTTTTGAAGCGGCTTATCGGATACTGGCGCGAGACGCCGGGCGGGGCGTTGTTCCGCAGCGTTATTGCAGCCATTCAGGGCGACCCTGATATGGCGTCGACCCTTCGTGCCTTTGCGCATGAGCGTCACCAGCGGACAGCGGAGATCTTCCGCAGGGGGCAGGAACGCGGAGAAATTGCAGCTTGGGTCGATCCCAAACTTTCGGCAGAGATTACCTCCTACTATGCCTGGGGCCGGCTGTTGCGCGACGAGCTTGATGTTGCCGACGAAATCTTGCGGCAGGTGGCGCGCCAGATTGTCGAGGGGTTGCGTTCGCGCTGAAGCGGGCTTGCTCGAACATCCGTTTCGTCGTAGCCAGCTTGCATGCTGCCCTCGATCTTTCTCACCGCGCTGAAGCTCACGGATTTCCGCAATTACGGAAAGGCCGCGCTTGCCTTTGACGGGCGGCATGTGGTGCTGACCGGCGACAATGGCTCGGGCAAGACCAATCTGATGGAGGCGGTATCCTTTCTGTCGCCGGGGCGTGGCATGCGTCGGGCGGCCTATGGGCAGGTGGTGCGCAAGGAGGCCGATGCCGGCTTCACCGTGTTCGCCGAGCTTGAGGGCATGGAGGGGGCCGTGTCGATCGGGACCGGCACGGATGGTGCCGAGGGCACGGGGCGCAGGGTGCGCATCAACGGCACCCAGGCCCAGACCGGCGATGAGCTTCTCGACCATGCCCGCGTGATCTGGCTGACACCGTCGATGGACGGGCTATTCACCGGCTCGGCTTCGGATCGTCGCCGCTTTCTCGACCGCATGGTGCTCTCCATCGACCCGGCGCATGGTCGCCGCGTGGCCGATTTCGAGCGCGCCATGCGTTCGCGCAACCGCCTCTTGTCGGAACGCCGGCTGGAGCCGGTCTGGCTTTCGGGCCTCGAAGAGCAGATGGCGGGGCTTGGCGTCGCCATGGCGTTGGCGCGGCGCGAGCTGATTTCGCTGCTCGTGGCGCTGATCGCCGAGACCGCTGGCGGCTCGCCCTTTCCCGCCCCCGAAATCGCGCTTACCGGTTTTTTCGCCGATCACGCCGAAGCGCCGGCCATCGATCTTGAGGATCGCTACCGCGCCATGCTGGAAGAGGAGCGCTACCGCGATGCCGGGGCAGGGCGCACGCTGGAGGGGCCGCATCGCAGCGACATGGAGGTGCGCCACGCAGCGAAGGCAATGGATGCCGCACTCTGTTCCACCGGCGAGCAGAAGGCGCTGCTGATCGGACTGGTGCTCGCCCATGCGCGGCTGACACGCCGCATCAGCGGCCATCCGCCGATCATGCTGTTCGATGAGGTGGCCGCCCATCTCGATGCCGGCCGCCGCGCCGCTCTCTTCGAGCGCATCGACGATATCGGTGGCCAGGCCTTCATGACCGGCACGGACCGGGCGCTGTTCGAAGCGCTTGGCGAGCGTGGGCAGTTCTTCACCGTCGCCGCCGGCACGGTCACGCCGGAATGATCGGCTCAGTAATGCGGAGGCTTGGTGATGGCGGGGCGTTCGCCGGCGCTTTCCTCAAGTTCCAGAAACCGGTCGGCAAGGACCTCGAACTGCTTCTTCAGCCGGTCGATTTCCTTCCACTGTGCCGCCAGCTGCTCCGACAATTCGTCGATCGTCTTCGCCTGATAGGCGACGGTTTCTTCCAGCTGCACGATACGGTCTTCACTCATGCTCGGTTTCCCATCACGTTTTCAGGAACGGCCGTTTCCGTCGGTTTCCTCCCTGCTATAGTGCGCCCATGACAGACAGTGAACCCTTTTCTGCCGAAGAAATCGAACGTTATGCCCGCCACATCGTGTTGCCCGAGATCGGCGGCGCGGGGCAGCAGGCGCTGAAACGGGCGCGGGTGCTGGTGATCGGCGCAGGCGGGCTCGGCAGTCCGGTGCTTGCCTATCTGGCCGCCGCCGGTATCGGTACGCTCGGCATTGCCGATGATGATGGCGTCAGCCTGTCGAACCTGCAGCGGCAGGTGATCCACGACAGCGAGACGCTGGGTGCGGCCAAGACGGAAAGTGCCGCTCGCGCCATCGCCCGCATCAATCCGCATGTCGTCAGCCGGCGATATAATGAGCGGCTGAAAGCTGATAATATCGGCGACATTCTCGCAAGCTTCGATCTGCTGATCGATGGCTCCGACAATTTCGACACGCGCTATCTGGCCGCCGATGCGGCCGAACATGCCGAAATCCCGCTGGTTACCGGTGCGGTCGGCCGCTTCGATGGTTCGCTGACGGTGCTGAAACCCTATGCCATGGATGACAGCGGCAAACCCAATCCACGCTACCGCGATCTTTATCCCAAGGCGCCGCCGGCAGGCCTTGTGCCCTCCTGCGCCGAAGCCGGGGTCATCGGCCCCGTCACCGGTGTCATCGGCACGCTGATGGCAATGGAGGCGGTAAAACTCATCACCGGCGCCGGCGCGCCGCTCATCGGCCGCCTGTTGCTCTATGACGGGCTTGGAGCCCGCTTCGACACAATCGCCTACGCCCGCAAGGTCTGAGCCTCGGCTTGCTGGAAAACCCGGCCCCCACCGGTGTCATCCTCGGGCTTGACCCGAGGATCCAGGCTGCCGTGACGTGCGTGTGAACAAGGTTATGCCTGATCAACGGCTTAAGCAGCATAGCCCCAGCGTCTTCGGCTTTGTGAGCAGGCTGGGGCTGATCGATCATCCGGCCTGGAGTGCGAGCTGGTAGAGGTTGGCGCAGCGTCCGCCCGATGCGCAGAAGGCGAGCACCGGCCCTTCCGTTTCCTTCAGGATCTGCTTCAGTTTCGGCGCCTGGGTGATCGGCGAATGATTGCCGCCAACGGGCAGGTAGTGACACCCCAACCCCGCAGCCTTCGCGGCTTGCTCGATATCGCCGAACTTCGGCTGGAAGAAGCCTTCGCCGTCAGGCCGCATGCAGATCACGGCCTTGTAGCCGGCGCTGGCGACCTCCGCCATATCCTGCGGCTTGAGCTGGCCGGTCACATGATAGTGCTCGGTAACGGGGCGTGCGTGCATGACATTTCCTCTTGTCAGAGTGCGTTGAGCGGGACCTTGAGCACCGGGCGGCCATCCTTGTCCTTGGGGATGTCGCCGGCGCGCATGTTGACCTGAAGCGATGGCAGGATCAGGCGCGGCATCGAAAGCGTCGCGTCACGCGCCTCGCGCATGGCGACGAACTCACCTTCGCTGATGCCGTCCCTGAGGTGGATATTGTGCTTGCGCTCGTCGCCGACGGTCGTCTCGAACCGGATCTCGCGGCCGTTCGGCCCATAGTCGTGGCACATGAACAGCCGGGTATCGTCTGGCAGCTGCAGCACGCGTTTCGTCGAGCGGTAGAGCGTGCGGGCATCGCCGCCGGGAAAGTCCGCCCGCGCCGAGCCGCCGTCCGGCATGAACAGCGTATCGCCGACAAAGGCGGCATCGCCGATGACATGGGTCATGCAGGCGGGCGTATGGCCGGGCGTGTGCATCACATGGGCCGTCAGTCCGCCGATCGTGTAGCTGTCGCCATCGGCAAACAACCGGTCGAACTGCGAGCCGTCGCGTTGGAACTCGGTGCCCTCATTGAACACCTTGCCGAAGGTGTCCTGCACGATGGTGATGTTTTCGCCGATGCCCAGCCGACCGCCAAGCGCATCCTGGATATAGGGCGCAGCGGAGAGATGGTCGGCGTGAACATGGGTCTCGATGATCCACTCGAGCTGCCAGTCCTTCGCGCGGATGATGTCGATCATCCGGTCGGCGCTCTCGTGGGAAAGCCGGCCGGCCGCATAGTCGATGTCCATGACGCTGTCGATGACGGCGCAGGAGGGCGAGGCCGGATCGCGCACGATGTAGGAAATCGTGTTGGTTTGCGGATCGAAGAAGCCCAGCACCTCGGGCTTGACGCCGGGTTCGGGTGTGAAGGGCAGGGATGGAACCATGGTCTTTCTCCTCGCAGACTGCAAAGCTCATAGCGTACAATACGTATATACGTAAATATGAAATTAGTATGACCTGCGGTTTGCCGCTGTTTCAATCGGCCATACACGGGATTTTGGGGAAAAGAACGCCTGAACCGGGGTCAGGGCCTGCGGCCCTGTCTCCGGTCTGATCAGCAATCGCGGGCGAGGTCGGCGGCGGCGGCCGCAATCGCATCCCGCATGGTGGCCGTACCCGCATTGTGGCCGGCGCCGCCAATGGTCGCAAGCCGGCTTTCCGGCCAGGCCCGGTGCAACGCATGGGCGGTTTCAAGCGGGGCGGAGATATCCAGCGCACCATGGATCAGCCGGGCCGGGATCGCGCCGTTCATCCGGGCCGCCGCAAGCAGCGCGCCATCAGGCAGAAAACCGTGATGGCCGAAATAATGGGTCACCAGCCGGGCAAAGCCAAGGCGGAACGCCGGATCGTCATAGCGTGGATCCGGCTTGCCGCCGCTCTCGCCGCTGACCAGCGCCATCTCCCAATCGCACCATCGTCGCGCCGTCGCATCCGCAGTTGTCGGGTCCATCAGCAGCCGATGATAGCCACGGACCCGTGCGGTCGCGTCCGTCGCCTCCGGCACGGCTTCGGCAAAGCGGATAAAGGCATCCGGAAAGAAGCGGCCAGCGCCTTCGGCAAACCACGCGATCTCGCGCCGCGTCGTCATCGTCACCAGGTAGAGCAGGGCGGCCGTCACCTGCGGGCGGTGTCGGGCAATATAGGCCTGCGCCAGCGTCGCGCCCCATGATCCGCCGGCGACGGTCCACCGCTCGATGCCGAGCGCGCGCCGCAGGCTCTCGATATCGCCGATCAGATGATCGGTCGTGTTGACCGAGAGATCGATCTCCGGTGCGCTGGCATGCGGCGTGCTTTGGCCGGCGCCGCGCTGGTCAAACTGGACGATCAGCCAGTCGGAAGCATCAAAGCAGTCACGGATCGACCGCGACATGCCCGAGCCTGGCCCGCCGTGAAGAACGACCACCGGCCGCCCCTTCGGATTGCCGGAGAGCGCAAAGAAAAGCCGCTGACCATCACCGACATCCAGCATGCCGGTTTCGAACGGTTCCACACTCACGCCCGGTTCGAGATCCAGCGGCACTGATAGGGTGCGAAGGTGATCTTGTTGCCGCCGGCGACAACCGGTTCGCCGGTGATCAGGTCGGTCCAGCTCTCGCCGCCGATCAGATTGAGCGACATGGCCGGGATTTCGAGCGTCTCGTCGGTGACATTGTTGATCGCGAAGATGCTTTGCGAGCGGTCGACGCTCTGGCGCCAGAAGCCGAACAGCTTTTCACCAAGATGCAGCGTGAACTGTGTCGCGTTCGGATGGAAGGCCGGCTGAGCCGTGCGGGTGGTGATCCGCTCACACATGGCGTTGAACACCTGCGCATGCTGGCTGGTCTCGTCGGCCAGCGCCTGCTGCAGCTTATCATAGTTCCAGCGGTGGCGGTTGATGGCGCGGTTATGGCCGGACTTCTCGACGCCTTCGGCATCGTTGCTCGTGGCCAGCAGCGAATGGATGTAGAAGGCCGGAATGCCCTCCAGCGCCATGGCGATCGTCTGGCTGCAGAGAAAGCGGGCGATGTTGTGCTCGTCTTCGCCCTTCACCGTGCCCTTCAGCGCATCGAACAGCGACACGTTCATCTCGTAGGGCCGCATCGAGCCATCGGAAAGCTGGCGCATCGAAACCCGACCGCCGAACTGCTGGATGGTCTCGACCATGCCGGTGATCGCGTCCTCCGACAGCAGGCTTTCGGCCGGGCGAAGCCCAATGCCGTCATGGGAGGCGGTGAAGTTGAAATAGGCGCAGCCCATCTGCGCCGGCGGCATCGCCATCTGCCAGGCGTTGAGGAATTGCGAGGTCCCGTTCAAAAGCGCATGCACGATCAGCGGCGGCAACGAAAAATTGTAGATCATGTGCGCTTCGTTGCGATTGCCGAAATAGCTGAGGTTCTCGATGTTCGGCACGTTGGTCTCGGTGATGAGAACGACGCTTTCCTCGCTGAAATCGGCCAGCACCCGCATCAGCCGGATGATCTCGTGGGTCTCGGGCAGGTGGATGCAGGAGGTGCCGACCTCCTTCCAGATGAAGGCGCAGGCATCGAGCCTTATCGTGCGCACACCGCGATTGATGTGGAAGCGCATGATCCTCAGGAATTCCATCAGCACTTCAGGGTTGGAAAAGTCGAAATCCACCTGATCGTGGCTGAAGGTGCACCAGACATATTTGTCGCCGTCGGCGGTCTCGACCTTGCGCAACAGGGGATGTGCGCGCGGGCGCACGACATCGGAGAGATCGTCTTCCGGCGACGCCGTAAAGAAAAAATCCTTGTAGGGCTCGTGGCCCATGCGGAATTCGTTGAACCAGCTGCTCTGGCTCGAACAGTGGTTGAGAACGAGGTCCGACATCAGCCGGAATTCGCGGCCGATCCGTTCGATATCCTCCCAGCCGCCGAGGCCGCTGTCGACGGCGCGATAGTCGGTGATCGCGAATCCGTCATCGGATGTGTAGGGGAAATAGGGCAGGATGTGCACGCCCTTGATCACGCCCTTCAGGTTCTCGGTCAGGAAATCCTGCAACAGCGAAAGCGGCTTGTGCTCGCCGTCGATGATCGAATTGCCGTAGGTGATCACATAGGCGTTGTCCGAACTCCACATGCTGTTGCCGGCAATCCTGCCGCGCTTGCGGGGCACCGTGCCGTCGCCCCAGTAGGATTCGAGAACCTGCCGCGTCAACGCGCGTGAATCACGGTCCGGATAGATGTTTTCGAGATGGAGGCGAATGCTTTCGCGTAACCGCCTGGAAACGACCATGGCTTTCTGAGGCGGTTCCGGTGTCTCTGCAAGTGTCGTCATTCTTGTCCTTCTTTCCCCTGATGCCAAGGTTATCATGTCACTACCAATTGGCAATTGCCTATCGGAGATTGCATCGGGTAGAGGCTGTTTTTGTTGCGCTGCCGCATCGGCTGTTGGCTCTTTTCATCGCGTCCGATCGGCGATATTGTTGGCGCCGGCTGGAAGCGCCGGCCGTCCGCACCCGAAAGGGCATGGTGAAGCTTCCATTGTTGCCATTGGCTTGTTTCCCATGACGCCAGGGCTCAGGGCAATGCGGAAACCCCGATGGCAGACCGGCGTCGACGGAAAGAACGTCGCCATGACAACAACGAACCTTCCCACCCTCGATCTTCTGAAGGGCCAGGCGCGGCGCCTGCGCGAAAGCCTTTCTGCAACCGGACGCCCCGTCACCCACGGCAAGGCGCTGGAGCTGATCGCGGGTCAATACGGCTTCAGGGACTGGAACACGCTCTGCGCCCGCGCGGCCGCCCAAGCATCGGCGGCCCGGCCGGAGCTCAGGCTCGATATGCAAGTGAGCGGCCATTATCTCGGCGTGCCCTTCACAGGCCGCATCGCTGCGCTCGGCCGCAGGGGTGGCCGCTTCCTGCGGCTTACCGTGGTTTTCGATGCGCCTGTCGATGTCTCCCGGTTTTCGAGCTTTGCCGTGAAACGCCGCCGTATCAGCGCGACGATCGACCTTGAAACCGGTGAGACCGTCGAGAAGACGTCGGACGGCAGGCCGCAACTGGTCGTTCATTTGGCCGCGTAGGATACGCAAAGGATCTGCCGCAACGCGCGCGAGTCGCAGCTCGTGCGCGTTGCAATTTAAAGGCGTCCGAGTTATAATATTTCCAGACTTTTTCTGGTAAACCCGACTGTCCGGTCATGATCCGGCTTCGCGCTTCATGTTTCCGCATGCACAATATGCGTATTGCCCGGAACTGCAATATTTTGTCCATTTTCACTGACGCTTTCGACAGGCGGATTTCCGATGACGATCTCGAAGGTGACGCACGGCTGCGGCGTAGCGGCTGACGCGGCGCGACTTGCCTATATATCCGATATGCTGGCCGCGCTCGCAAGCGGCCACTGCCTTGTCGTCGCCGCCGCGCTCGCCGCTCGGCCGCAGACCGTTCAGCAGCTCCGCCTCTCCACCGGCCTGTCGCTGATGCTGATCGCCGCAAGTCTCGCCCGCCTCACAGGCGCCGGTATCGTCGCCGTCCGTCGCGACGGCGATGGCCTCACCTATGCACTGTCAGATGAGCGCTTTGCGGACGTGATCGCTCTCGCTGAACACCTTCATGAAGATGTCTCGCTCTGCGTGGTGTTTTGAGGCTTGCCGTGCGGTCGCGGAGGAGGCGAATGCCGCCCGGCGGAAGGACGGGAGCCCTCTTTGCCGGACCTGATTTTTCTCCGCAATTCGGCAATTTGACGCTGGACTTGAAAAAACAAGATGCTATAAACGCGCTCACTTGAGGGGCTGAGCCCTTCAAGACTGCCGCCCCGGCGGTATGCCCAGATAGCTCAGTTGGTAGAGCAGCGGATTGAAAATCCGCGTGTCCGTGGTTCGAATCCGCGTCTGGGCACCATTTTTCTATAAAAGTGTATATTTTTCAGACGATTAAACCTTGGTTTTGTCCCACCTTAATTGTCTTTGCGAAAAAGTGGGACACTTTTGTCCTTGCTGTGTTCTCCCGAAATGCGCTTGAGGGCGCTCTCAGCCCGCGTTTTCTGACTCGCTGCCCGGGTGTATCTCGTCACCTCTTTGGAGGTCGTATGGCCTGTAATGGCCATGATTTCGAATTCCGTGCAACCGAGTTGTCAATCAGCGTTGTAATGGGACCCCATTTAGGCGTCCAAAAGGAACCCCTCCCTTGGGTTGCACTCGGCGATCAGCGCGCGCAGGCCCGGAGCCATCAATTTAGCGTAGAGGCTTGCGGGCGCGGGTTGTTTGGCTTCTTCGGCTTTAGCTTTGAGAACGGTTTCTGAAGCGCCAGGATTCGTTTCCGGTTTCGATGATCTCGCAGTGGTGCGTGAGCCGGTCGAGGAGCGCAGCGGTCATCTTTGCGTCGCCAAACACGGCTGGCCACTCGCCGAATGCAAGATTGGTGGTGACGGATGATTGATGTGCGCTCGTAGAGCCTGCTGACCAGATGGAAGAGAAGCTGGCCACCAGCCTGGGCAAACGGAAGATACCCCAGTTCATCCATGATAACGAAGTCGAGTCTGGTGATGAAGTCGGCGAGCCGCCCTTGTTTGCCATTTCGTGCTTCTGTCTCGAGCTGATTGACGAGGTCGACAACATTGAAGAACCGTCCTCTTGCCCCGTTGCGGATCAGGGCGCGGGCAAGTGCGATCGACAAATGCGACTTTCCTGTTCCCGTTCCGCCGACCAGAACCAGGTTATGTTGCGGAGAGAGGAAGTCGCCTGTGGCGAGCTGGCGGACCAATCCTTCGTTGACCGGCGTATCCGAGAAGTCGAAGTCATCAATGTCCTTAGCCAGCGGCAACTTGGCGACGGTGAGCTGGTATTTGATGGAGCGCGCCTGCTTCTCGGCGATCTCAGACTGCAGCAGGTTACCCACGATGCGCGGCGGCTCATGCTGCCGCTTGATACCGGAGGCCATGATCTCGTCGTAGGCGCCACGCATACCGAACAGCTTCAGCGCACCCATCATGTCGAGGATTTGGGATCGTTCCATATCAGCTTGCCCTCCGGAGGCTATCGTAACGTGCGCAATCTGCCAGAGGCTCATGGGTCAGACGAAGGGCGTCGGGAATGGAGAGAATGGCGGGTGGCTGCGGATCACGATTGCGAGCCAGGATATTGATGATGATGGCGGCCGAGAACACGCCTTGATCGAGCGCTTCCTGGCAGGCCGCCTCGACAGCGGGAAGTCCGTCCAGCCCTACACATTCCAGGATCGACACCATCTGACGATCACCGTCAGCCATGGCCTTTAGCCGACGGCGCACCTTCTCCATGGCAGCCGGCAGAACCCAGTCATGGAAGGGCGCGCCGTTTCTGAGTGCTCCCGGCTTGCGGGTCAGGACCGGTACATAATGCCAGGGATTATAGATCGTCTCGCCGCGGCCGAAGCAGCGCTCATGCTGACCGATCTCGACGCCATCCTGGCGAATGACGATGTGCTCAGCGTATGCGTGGATCTCGGCCGGACGGCCCACAGCGGTCGACAGTACGGAATACTTGTTGTTGTCGAAGCGGACGAGGCAAGTCTTGCCGATCGCGGCCTGAACAGCATGGAAGCCATCGAACTTGCCCGGGTATCCGATCAGATTGGATCGCTCTTCCTCGAAGACGTCCCAGACCGTGCGCTGTGGCTGATCGACATGTTTGTGGGCACGGGCGTAATTGATGCATTTGTCCAGCAGCCACCCGTTCAGCTCCCCATAGGACTTGAAGCGTAGTCTTGGTGTGAAGAAGCGCTCCCTGACCAGGTTAACCTGGTTCTCGACCTGTCCCTTCTCCCAGCCGGACGCCGGCGTACAGGCCACTGGCTCGACAAGGAAATGACTGCACATCTGTGAGACAAACGGCGGTTGTATTGCCTTTCCTTGCCGACAAAGACCGTCTCCACCGCGGTCTTCATGTTGTCATAGATCCCGCGCGTACAAGCCCCGCCGAAGAAGGCGAATGCCCGGTCATGGGCGTCGAAGACCATCTCCTGTGTCTCTCGCGGATAGGCCCTTACATACATCATCCGGCTGTGGCAGAGCCGGACATGCGCCACCTTGATGGTTGTCGTCACGCCGTTCAGCACGACAATCTCGTGGCTCCAGTCGAACTGGTAGGCCTCACCGGGTGCGTAATAGAGCGGCACATAGGCTTCTGTCGAAACAGAACCGCGCTCCTTAGACCATTTGCGGGCATAACGCCGGACGGCATCGTAGCCGCCTTCGTAACCTTGATCGCGCAGATCTTCATATATCCGGATGAGCGTCAGCCGTTCGCGCGACGGCTTGGCATCATTGGCGAGCAGTATTCCATCGAGCTGGTCCTGCCACGGTCCAAGCTTCGGGCGAGGCTGCGTCGTGCGCTCATAGGAGAACGCTGTYWYASSACSKMRYARMMYCKTMYRKMMYACWTTAYRCGAAATGCCCAATTCCCGGCAGATCGCTTTGATCGGCATGCCTTGCGTCAGGGCAAGCCGGCGTATCTTCGCAATTGTTTCCACAACAAGCATCCAAATAAAAAGCCTCCGAGATAAACCGGAGGCTGTTGTAACCCCTGTGCCAGAAGGGGTCCCTTTTGGAAGCCGATCACCCCTCTAACGGGGTCCTTATTCCACGCCTAATCACAGACGACAAGGTGAAGGCCTTCCTCGATCGGCCCATCGAGGGCGAGTGGCCCTATTTGTGGATCGATGCCACCTATCTGAAGGTTCGGCGCGGTGGCCGCATTGTCTCCGTCGCCGTCATCATCGCCGTCGGCGTCAACACCGACGGCCGGCGTGAAGTGCTCGGCATGGAGATCGGCACGTCCGAGGCCGAGGCGATCTGGACCGAGTTTCTTCGAAAGCTGACCAGGCGAGGCTTCAGCGGCGTCAAGCTCGTCGTCTCCGATGGCCATGAGGGCATCAAGGCCGCAGTATCGAAGGTGCTTTCCGCGACCTGGCAGCGCTGCAGGGTGCACTTCATGCGCAATGCGCTCGCCCATGCCGGGAAAAGCGGACGCCGTGTCGTCTCAGCCTTCATCGCCACGGCCTTTGCCCAGGACACGCCGGAGGCGGCGAGCGCCCAGTGGCGCAATGTCGCCGACCAGATCAGGCCGAAGGTCCCGAAGCTTGCCAATCTCATGGACAGCGCCGAGCAAGACGTACTCGCCTACATGACCTTTCCCAAGCAGCATTGGGCGAAACTTCACTCGACCAACCCGATCGAACGATTGAACGGCGAGATCAAGCGGCGGACAGAGGTCGTCGGCATCTTCCCCAACGACGACGCCATCGTGCGCCTCGTCGGTGCGCTCCTGCTCGAACAGAATGATGAATGGGCCGTTCAGCGATCTCGCTCTATGACCCTTGAGACAATCGCCAAGATGAGCGAGATCCGCTCATCAGCCTGCCAGCAGCAAGCTGACACTCATCCGCCCCTCTGGGATGAGCCGTGGCCGTCTAAGATACACCACGTCTCGGGACACGATCCTCCGCGATAAACGCCATCTTCTACCTGCTGCAATCGGGTTGCCAATGGGCTTTGCTGCCGCACGACTTTCCGCCGAAAAGCACGGTCCATCACTATTTCAAAAGGTTCTGCCGGGACTGGACATGGCGACGTATTCATGACGCGCTCTATTGCCGGACCCGGCGGTTGGAGGGGCGCGAGGAACAGCCGTCGTTTGCCATCATTGACAGCCAGTCGGTGAAGTCTGGCCCGGATGTACACCGCGATGTCGGCTATGATGCAGGCAAGAAGGTCAAGGGCCGCAAACGGCACATTCTGGTCGACACGCTCGGCATGCATTCAGGATCGCGACGGAGCAGCGCTCGTGTTCAACAAAATCGCCGATCGTTTTCCTTTCATTGAAAAAATCTGCGGTGACGGCGGCTATCAAGACCAAAGGGTCGAAGAGGCAAGCCCGAGACCGATGGAGATCGTCAAGCGCAATCAAGCAGGCTTTCAGGTTCTGCCGAAGCGCTGGATTGTCGAACGAACATTGGCGTGGCTCGGGATAAACCGCCGTTTGGCAAAGGATTTCGAGCGGTTCTCAGCAACAAGCCTCGCCTTCATTCAGACCGCTATGATCAAGCTCATGACAAAGCGGCTCGCTCGATATCCGCTTTCTTGAACAGACTCTGAGAGTCGGACTCGAAAAGCTCTCAATAGTGGGCTTGATTTTGCAGAGTACAAGAGGATGCACACCAGTGTTCCCGACGATCATGGTTTCCGCCATTTGCCAGCCTCGTGTATCAAAAGCTGTTTGCAAGCCAAGTTGGAGCCTTTTATTTACCTGCGTATTCCATTAACCGCTCATTGAAAATGGCTCTCAAGTCATCAAGTTTTTCTTGGGCCGCCAACCCACTTTTCTGGTCTGTGACTAGAAAAAGCGATTCATGGACCGCCATGGCAATATCAAACAACTCTCCGGAGGGAGCGGCGCCGTCACCTGCATGATGGCGTAATTTGCGATCGAGAAATGCGTCCACCTTTTCCGATCGCTCCTGCGTCTTAGAAAGAACGATATCGAGACTTCCGCTTATATCACTGACGGTTCTGCGCCAGTCGGAGAGCAAATTGTCGTAGGAAACAAAAGCCCGGCGACGACGTCGCGTTGCTTTTTCGGCGTCTAATTGATTTCTGATATAATACATAAGACCTTGCTCCAGCGAAGAGCCGTCTCTGGCTCTTAGTGACCCGGCAATTTCAGCCGGATTTCTAGAAATGAAGCAGAACACCGGGTCGGCATCCAGCTTTTGGAATATGATATCCCATAGGTCGAGCATACGGCACATGCGCGGCTCCTTGAGTACGCAGAGCGCGGCGTCGCCGTAATTCTGCTGGAAGGCGCACGCAATTCGCTGCGTGTAATCCTCGACCTGACTCGCGTCTAGCCTCTCGAAAGGGAAGGGACGACAGTCACTCCATTCGCTGTCAACAGCTTCTAGGATTTCATCGTGGAGATTAGCCAGATCCTGAGGCTCAAAATACCCCTTCTCATTTGCCATGTTTGCTGACATCAGGTTCTTGGGAAGCGTGCATCCGAGAATGCCCAATGTCCCGGTAAGGGCCGAAGTGCCGCTGCGCGCTCCGATAACAGTCACCACCGTACGTCGAGTGGTGCGCTTGTAGCGGAAGAATCTACCGATGTCTTTGAACTTGCTGATCATGCTCTATCATTTCCTCAGTGTCTGTCTTGAATGTCGCTGAACCGCTCCGAGTTTGCCGGCGACACCATGCTGATGCAAGCGAACACACGACGAGTCGATCACCTGAATATCGCCGCCGAAGGCCGAACAAATCGCCTTGGCGATCTCAGTCACCAGCCTGCCGCCAGTGGACAAAGTGATTATAACAGAGGGTGTACAGGTCAGACCCATTTCGGTTTGGCGACAGAACTGGATCACAAATCTCTGAAACTGCTCAACTCTTTTCGAGCTGCGCGCTGAGGGACTTCTCGCCGGGCAACAAAACGCCGATCGAAGTGCGGCGAGAAACGGGAATTTTCGATGCCGGCGCCACTCAAACACTTGCCTAGGAATACCAACCGAACTATCAGTCACCCGCGAACTCTCGATTTAAGTGTGTGACGCATGCGTGCAGACCAACAGACAATGCGTTTTTACTGGCGTTGATTTGACGGAGAGTGCTGCGTGTTCCGTAGGCGGCGCATGGAGATGATATGCCAAAGACAAGTCGTTGCGGCTTCTGACATATGGCTATGCTCGCTTCCGACAAGTGTCTGATCTGTACGGTCGATATATTGGGGATCTCGAATGCATTCATTGGGTAGCGATCACACCAAATTTGCTTCAAAATATCTGAACACCACGATTTGCTTTATAATAGTTCAGTTTTTTTTCTGGGTTGGCCATTTGCATGACGCCGCCCTGCCTGGATTGTATATGGATGCTGTCAATCCAGATTACTTAGCCGGCAAAACCTTGAACCCAGAGTTGAGAAACGCAACTTGGTTCCCTCCCACGGAAATTTTTCCACTTTTAGGGAACCTCTATCATGGGGTCCAGAATTACTATGTAGGTTTGCCGGTTTTCGAACTTCTTGGTTTTAACATGCTATCCCTAAGGGTTTCCCAAGGGGTATTTGCTTCAGGTATACTTATATTATATCAGATTATAATTATGAAGGCGACGGGATCGAGGTCGGTTTCTTTAGTCGGTTCTTTGTGCTTGGCAATTGATATGGCTTTTCTCGCCTCATTCCGAACACAGATGTATATTGTTATATCAGGCGTATTCTGGTTGTTTATGTCTCTCTATTTTATATTCAAGATGGACTCCTATAGAATTTCGAAGAACAATCCGAATTCAGGCATAACTCGAGGGTTATTGAGGTCTGATTGGATAATTCCAGGAGTATTCTCAGGCTTATCTATATACAGCTATTTTGTGTTCTCTTTTTTTGTTCCGGCATTGCTTATTATAGTTTATCTGAGCGCAAGGAACATCGCATGCGTGTTCCGGTTTTGTGCCGGCCTTTGTATAGGGGTGCTGCCTTATGTTGTGGGATACATCTCTTTGGCAGCTGCGTTAGGGGGGGTGACGCCCGCCTTGGATTGGCTCAAGAATGCGCTCGGCGGCCTAGACCCCATGTCTGACCATCAAGGCCTGTGGCAGAGATTGGAATACTCTTGGTCTCTAGTTTATCTAGCCTTAAGTAATTATGGAAATAATATTCTTATTTTTGGTTCTGCAGATAAGCCTATTTTTGCTTGTGCGAAAATATATACTATGGCTATCTCATTTATTATCCTGTTTTTGTATTTCATTTTTGACGTTATAAAACGAAAACGCGGAAACGACTATGATATAAGAATGTATTCTTCTGTAGTTCTTCTTCCGATATCCTTCATTGTAATTTCATCCGTTTTTGGATCTCGTCTATGGGCTCATCATTTTTCGGCGCTTATTCCTTTATGTTATCTGATTTTATTTTTAGCTATATCGAGGGTTTTGCACGGGGGACTTGGTGGGGGTAAGGTGTGGCGTGTGTCGTTTTCCGTGGCTCTGTGCCTCCTCTTTTTGATCGGCAACACTTTGCAACAGCGCGCGTTCTTTCTAAAGCTGGAGGAGACCGGCGGGGTCGGGAAGTTCTCAGACGCGATTAACCGAATGGCAGATAATGCTATGAGCCTGCCCGAGCAGGTTGTGCACGTGTTCCCGGAATGGGGCTTTATGATGCCTTTCGCTTTCTTGACTGGGAATCGGCGTTTGTATGAGACGGATTTGTCGGTAGAGATTCTGGGGCGCCTGGCGAGGGAGGGGAAAATCGTCAGGATCTATTATTGGGATGCTGCTGATACCGGAAAATACAAGAAAATCGTGGCTGAATCCGGATTTAAGGTTACAACTGATGGGCAGTATATGCAGCGTGATCACAATGTCGCGTTTAATTGGATGGAGGCCGCCTCAAGTGATCAGAGTGGCAAAGATTGGTGACGCATGCAATTCGAGAAAGATATGACTGAAGATAAAACCATCGCTATCCTTGTGCCATGCTACAATGAGGAGGTTACCATCAGCAAGGTGGTTTCCGATTTCAGGGCGGCTCTGCCGGAGGCGACGATCTTTGTTTATGACAATAATTCCACAGATCGCTCGCGTGAGTTTGCAGCGGAGGCCGGTGCTGTGGTTCGCCTGGAGCGGCGTCAGGGTAAGGGCAATGTCATGCGGCGGATGTTCGCTGACATCGAGGCGGATGTCTATGTCCTGGTCGATGGCGACGATACCTATGACGCAGCCTCTGCGCCGAAGTTGGTTGACGTTCTGTGCGCAGAGGGGCTCGATATGGTCAATGGTCGTCGTGACGGTGGATCGATGGAGGCCTATCGACGTGGTCACCGTTTTGGCAACAGGTTGTTGACCGGGCTTGTCTCGACGATATTCGGGAACGAGTTCAGCGATATGCTTTCCGGGTATCGGGTCTTCTCCCGTCGTTTCGTGAAGAGCTTTCCGGCGCTAGCGACCGGCTTTGAAATCGAGACTGAGCTCACCGTCCATGCCCTGGAACTGCGGATGCCAACTGCCGAGATCGGGACGCCTTACAAGGAAAGGCCGGAGGGATCGACCAGCAAGCTGCGTACGTTCAGTGATGGCTTCAGGATCTTGAGGACGATAATGCTGCTTGTGCGCGACGAGCGCCCATTTCAGTTTTTCTCCGGCGTCGCCCTGCTGCTCCTTCTATTTTCGCTTGCCATCATGATACCGGTATTCCTGACCTATTTCCAAACTGGTCTAGTACCACGCCTGCCGACGGTTCTGATGGCCACCGCCTGTAGTATTCTCGGGGCACTTTCTTTTTTCTGCGGGCTGATTTTGGATACGGTGACGTTGAGCAGGCGTGAGGCCAAGCGTATGTGTTATCTTTCGATTCCGAGCCCCTCCGCCTAGACATGAGTATGTTTGGGAGGTTTGCGATTGTCGGCGTGATTGCGTTCTGTGTTGACTGGGCGATCATCACAGTATTGCTGCATATTGGGATTTTATTTCCGTTGGCACGGGCTGGGAGTTATTTCTGTGCGGCGAGTGCTGCATGGATTTTAAATAGAAAATGGACATTTGAGAACAAAAATAATAGCATTATTCGGCAATGGGGAGCTTACTTAATAGCGAATTTATCGGGCGGCATGGTGAATTACATTGTGTCGATCTTTATATCCTACATGATTTCTGAAAGAAGTGAGTTCTCGACGCTGTTATCGCTTGTGTGCGGTACACTTTGCGGAATGCTTATTAATTTTACACTCTCTAAAAGATATGTCTTTAAGAGCTGAGAGTCTTCTCTGATTGGGGTCGTTGTGGTCAAGGTGAACTGATGCGCTGGATGCCCCCACCCAGCGGCATCGGGTATACCAAGACGTGTGTGGATGCCCCTGTTTGGCAAGCTTGCTCTGCCCCATGAAAACTGGATCGTTTGCTGTTGGAGTGTTCCGCGGTATTTTCCTGGCTGGGAGAAGGAGTGGAAGCGATGAAGGCATCGAAGTTTTCGGACGCCCAGAAGGCGTTTATTCTGAAGCAGGGGGATGACGGTGTGCCTGTGGCGGAGATCTGCCGCAAGGCCGGGATCAGCCAGGCGACCTATTTCAACTGGAAGAAAAAATACGCAGGTCTGCTGCCTGACGAGATGCGCCGGCTGAAGGCTTTGGAAGATGAGAATGCGAAACTGAAGCGGATCGTGGCGGACCTGACGCTGGACCGCGAGATGCTTCAGGATGTCATCCGCCGAAAGCTCTGAGGCCTGCCCGAACGCGCAAGCTATCGCGGTGAGGATGTGGTGCAAACCCTTGAGCGGATCTGCCAGAAAGGCGGCTACCCGAAGACGATACGGGTGGATAATGGCAGCGAATTTATCTCCCGTGACCTCGATCTCTGGGCCTATGTGAACAAGGTTACGCTAGACTTCTCGCGGCCTGGCAAACCGACCGACAACGGCTGTCAATGCCGCGTGAAATTTCCCCAGAAGTGCCGAAGTAAAAATTACCCCACGTTATGCCGCTGTCGACGACATGGCTTGAGGATTTTTCGGGGGTTCGGGCCTCGCGGCTTTTGAGGTGGTGTGAATGCGGGCGGCGCGATCAGCGCTTTCGAGCGGACATGTTCCGGCATGAGTTCAGCGTGCTGCCGCAGCCGGTAGCTGGAGCCTTCGATCTGTATGACGACGGCATGATGGAGGCAATCTGTCGAGCAGTGCCGTTGCGACGACGGGATCGCCGAAGACATCGCCCCATTCTGCAAAGCCGCGGTTTGACGTCAGGATCATGGCGCCGCGTTCATAGCGGGCGTTGACAAGCTGGAAGAACAGATTGCCGCCGCCCTGGACGACCGGCAGATAGCCGATCTCGTCGACGATGAGCAGGCTCGGCCTGCAGAAGAAGCGAATGCGCTCCTGCAGCCTGCCTTCCCGTTCAGATTTGGCAAGCGAAGCGATCAGGTCTGCGAGTGTGGTAAAGTAAACGCTCTTTCCGGCCTTCACGGCTTCGACGCCGAGCGCTGTGGCGAGATGGCTCTTGCCCGTTCCCGGAGGGCCGAGGAAATGCACCGCTTCGTGACGGTCGACGAAGCCGAGCTGGGCCAGGGTCAGAATGCGATCGCGGTCGAGTGAAGGCTGGAATGTGAAATCGAAGCCGGCGAGCGTCTTGATGGTTGCAAGTCTGCCCATGCGCAGAGCCGTCTTGATGCGGCTGTTCTCGCGCAGCGTCAGTTCCTCCGACAAGAGGATATCGATGGCCTCAAGTGCCGACAGCTCGCCGTGTTCGAGGCGACGCACGACATGGTCGAGCGCTTCCAGTGCGCGCGGCATCTTCAGTCCGACGAGATCATGACGGATACGGTCGATCATCGACGGAACAGGATCGAGGGTCGCGCTCATGGCCGGTTCTCCTGTGCCAGCACCTTGCCAACGGCATCATAGAAGGCGAGCGACCGCTGGAGCACGATGTCGCCGGCGGGTTTGACAATATGGGATTCCTGCCGTGCCCCCGGCCGGAGTTGCGGGTGAATGGATCGCCGATGATCCGGATGAACCCGGCGCTGCTTACGGCCCTCCAAGACGGGATGAGCTGCGATCAGGGTGCCGTTCTCGAAGATCCGGACCTCGTCGGCGAACGAATGGACCTCAACCGTCCGACTGCGCGTGGCATCAGGGACGCTATAGGCATTGCCACCAACGCTGACCATGCCTTCCCGCGACACGCGGCGCTCAAGCTTGAGAACGGATTTGAACGGTGCCAGCGGTAACGGCCGCAGGTGCGGCCGCTCTTCGGCAAAGGCTTCGTTGACGACGCGAAGGGTCGTGGCATGCTTTCTCGGATTGGCAACAGTGTCCAGCCAGTGCCGCAACTGGGCATTCAGGTCATCGAGATTGCGAAACGAGCGGGCCAGGAAGAAGTCCTCTCGGATATAACGGAACGGCCGCTCGACCTTGCCCTTCGTCTTGGCACGATAAGGTTTGCATGCCTTGGGATGGAAACCGTAGTGGCGTGCCAGATCGATGAGCGCACGATTGTAGATGATGCCCTCCGTCTGCCCTTCGCCGATAACGGCAGTCTTCATCCGATCATAAAGCACCTCCCTTGGAGCGCCGCCAAGGGCTTCGAACGCAGCGATATGGCAGCGCAGGACGGTCGGCAGGTTCTGATGCATGACGAAGCGCGCCCAGATGAGGCGGCTATGCCCCAGCACCATCGAGAACAGCCACACAATCCTCGGCGTCATTGGTTCGTCGGTGAATATGACATGAAATTGGGCGAAATCGACCTGGGCCTGCTCGCCGGGCGGCGTCTCAAAGCGCACTTCGAAACCCTGGCTGGCCGGAGGCCGCGCATCGCGAAGAAAATCCGTCACGGCGGTGTAGCCGCCCTTATAGCCTCGCTCGCGCAGTTCTCGAAATAACCGGCTCCCGGTCAGGCCGGGGTAGGCCTTCACGCGCTCCCGCAGATAAGAAGCAAACGGATCGATCACCGTTGCCCGAGGCTTTCTGGGGCCATAGGCTGGAGCCTCAAGGCCGCGCTCTATGTATTTGCGCACCGTCTTGCGGTCGATGCCCGTTTCTCTGGAAATGGCCGACACCGTCAGCCCCTGTTGATGCAGATCCAGTATCATAATTGTCTCCCTCAGCTTGATCACCAAAATCCCCCTTCCGACCATCGGAAGAAGTATCGGCGATGACGCGCCGCCGGTCTTCCGGGGCTCGCCCCGGAAGACCGGCGGCAGCAGCGCATGGGGAAGATTCAAACGGCACTATTGGGGAGTATTGCTCCGGCGATGACAACGGCTTCATCGAAGCCTTTAACAGCAAGCTGCGTTCGGAATGCCTGAACGCGAACTGGTTCATGACCCTTGCGGATGCGCGCGAAAAGTTGGAGGATTGGCGTAGACACTACAATGAGGATCGCCCTCATTCAGCGATCGGATACAATGTCCCGATCGCGTTGCACAATCCCGGTGGCGCCGCCAGCCCGCCATCGTGATCAGAGCCGGAAAAATCTAACATCCGGCGGTCCAATAAATGGGCGCACTGCAAAAAAACCAAGACTCTCCGGAAAAATGGAGGGAAGTCGGGTCTCAGGTCACCAGAAGCGTGGTCAACCGGTTCCGAGACAGTGCCCGATTATAAAGAACCGTCTCGTCAGATCCGACCGCACAAACCTGAAAGCTGCCTTTTGCCAAATCGATTGCCAGAATGCTGATCTTCGATGTCATTGATGCGCCCTCCGCTCGGTGAATATAGAACCGTCTTGGTATACCCGATGCCGCTGGGGTGGGGCATCCACCGCATCAGTTCAATTCTGACACATTTCTTTCATGCTTTGCGAAAGTAACTTTCGAACGGCCGAGGTGGAGTACCATTCCTTCATAAAGTTCAAGCCGTTTGAGGCACGCTCTGCAGCAGAATTTCTGTCACAGTAGACCGAGGATATAGCCTCGGCGAATTCCGAAGGCGTGTCAGCAATGAGCGTCATCGCCTGCGGATTTAGTATCCCCTGCACGCCAACAGAAGTTGTCACAACAGGAATGCATTTCGCAAGAGCCTCAATTACCTTGCCTTTGACACCTCCTCCATAACGGAGAGGTACAACTGAAAGATCCGCAATTTGATAAAGCTTTTCCAGCTCGGCATCGCTCACCCAGCCTCGTACGTCAATATCAGCGCCCGCAAGCATATGAATTGAATCCGGTGCGTTAGAGCCAACGATCGTCAGGTGGAATTTGACGCCTGATTGGCGAAGAATCGGCAAAACCTCCCGCGCTAACCAAAGCGCCCCATCTATATTAGGTGTGTGGGTAAATCCGCCGACAAACAGCAACTTAATTTCATCTGCTGAATCCAAAGAACGTTCTCTATTCCCCCATTTTGCGAGGTCTTCGTCTTCATAAACATACACTGGTATTTGTACAGCGTGAACGTGCGGAGCCGTCTGCCTTACATACTCAACTTCTTTGTCACCAGGGTAAAAAACGACGTCACAATTCTTGAATACAGACTCCTCCAGTGTTTTCATCTTCTTAATTTTGGGCAGCATCGAGCTGTCCTTGGTTACTTCATGCTCGAGCTCCATGCGCATGAAATGAAGATCGTGACCATAATAAAGCTTTTTTATATGCTTATACTTTCCAATTGGTTCAAGGTAATTAACGGAAATATGAGGCCGACTTAGAAAAGCATACTTTATTTTCTCTGCTCTTTCCGCAAGAAATTCTTCAAATTTGTTGTTATATAAATTTCCATAGATGACTTCAATTCCAAGCTCCTGCAATTCTTCAGTGTAGATCCGGTCGTAGAAGAGGTTATCAGGCCAGAAAGAAACTTGAAATCCGCTCTCTTTCATGAGTTTCATATACATGAACATCGAACGTGACCCGGCGTCACGATCTCTTTGAGGAACATAATGATCAATAATCAGGACATGGGGCTTTTCAGCACTTCGGTCACGTGCCTCAAACACATTACTGCCATTTGGGAAGTGCTCCGTTTCTAGCTTGCTTCTCCAACGGTTGAAGAGCTTCTCCTGGTTGATCACCTGATAGGCTTTCACGCCGGAGCTTGTATCTCGTCCATGAGATTGCCCCTCATGATGAAAAACTTCTGAAAATGGCTGATAGACGACTCGGAGGCCGCGCTCTCTGATGCGGAATGCAATATCAGCATCTTCACAATATGCGGGCGAAAAAAGTTCATCGAATCCACCAAGCTCCTCCCAAAGGTTGGTTGGGATAGCGATGGATGCACCTGATATGTAGTCTACATCTCTAAGGTAATTAAATTCAGGAAGAGCAGGGTTTTGGTTTCGTCCAAAATTCCATGCGGATCCATCCCTCCAGAAAATACCACCAGCCTCCTGAAGTGTACCATCGCCATTCAGCAATTTAGAACCCACCAGGCCGACCGACGGGTCCGCTTTCAATACGCGCTCAAGGGCGTCAAGCCAGTTCGGCAAAACCAAAGTATCGTTATTCAGGAAAACGACAAAGCGACCCGCGGCTTGAGAGGCTGTCGCATTACAGTTTCGAACAAAACCAAGGTTCTTTTCGTGTTTAACGACGCGTACAACGCTGCCGATTCGCGAAAGTACTTCCGAAGTGCCGTCTGTCGATCGATCATCCCCAACTAGTATCTCATAGCAGCGATCCGCTTGCGTCGCCAAAATCGAAACAATGCAAGTTAATGTCAGATGTAGATTGTTATAGACAGGAATAACAATAGATGCTTCTGGTCGGCCAAGCGACAATGCAGCGGCCAGATCACGGGCTTCATCCAAAAGAGCGGCACAGTCAGAACTTTGACCGAAGCCATCGCGGTTATCTGAATAGCGATCCACGACTTCAAAGAGATTTCTATAAAGCGGCATATGCTCGGGGCCGTATCGACCACTTACGTAGCTGATTGCTGTGCCATCACCCGTCAACAAAACAGGATCATGCTCAGGTCCAATGCCCTTGAACGTATAAAAGCGATCATTTCGATATTTACGGCGCTTTTCTCTCTTAAACGGATGACGCCAAGCAGCGGCGCAGCGAATATTAAACCTCTCTATGCGGCCAGCAATGGAATGACGCTTTAACTCCTTCATCTCGTGGGTGATTTTCAGATGCTGCTTTCTGACATTATCCAGCTCCATTTTACTCTTTTCACGCTCCGCTTGCAGCTCACGTTTCAATTCTTTTATATGTGATTTGTATTCAGATTCTTTGGTTCTAAATTCTTCTGTTTTAGATTCAATTTCTGAATCTTTGGCTCTCAAATCTTCGACTTGCAATTTATTCTGACGTTGCATCTCTTTCAATTCATTAATTTTATGAGCGAAGTTTGATCGAAGTCGAGGCAACTCGACAAAAATATCGTCTAATGATCCTATTTCAAAGTAAAAACTATCGAAACCACTCGGTAGCTCCTCGTTAGATGCGATTGCTATCCAATAAATAACTTGGCTTAAGCCTCTATTTTCTTCAAAAGTATTCTCATGGCGTCGATCAAAGCTGACTGCTTCTTCAGGAGCTTCGTTTCCATCGTGTATGACAACTGATCCCACAGACGGTCGCTGTCCAAAAAGCTTCACATTAGCGAAACGACGCGCAAGAAGGTCAACAAATTCTTCTTTCGTTAATTCTCGAACATGATGCGGGTTTGGCTTCCGCCCTGGAGGGGAATATATGTCCCTGTTCGGAGAACTCATCAGCAAGAACCCGCCTGGCCGCAACACACGCCGGATTTCGCTCACGAACAAATCCTGTTCGTAAAAATGCTCTACAGTCTCGAAGGAGACGACACAATCGACGGATTGATCTGGAAGGGGTATCGCCTGCGCTCGACCGTGTTTAAAGCGCAAATTATCCGCGACATAAGACTGCTGCGCGTGCTCAACAGAAGCGATATCTACCTCGACACCAACTACAGATTTCGCAGACTGCGCTATAAATGCACTACCATACCCTTCGCCTGCGGCGATATCAAGAACATCAAGCCCACGGCACATTTTCCTTGCGATAAAATATCGGTGAAAATGTTCTATTTCTACCTGACCCTGCACTCCTGTAGTCAGGCGCTCGCCGGTCCATTCCAAAGTAGATTTAGGTTCAGGTTTTTGAAACAGCTCACCCACAGACGATACTCCGATATCATTGTCATAACTATTTAGAACGAAAGTTATATTGCATGTATTTCTAATTTATAAATCTCTTATTTTTAGCGGCGTAATCAGAAACACTAGACATAAATAGTCGCATCATATTCCCTTATTTTTCGGCCCCGAAAAATTTCTTCACGGCAACTCTTCCTACCTATATACAGCCTACTCTCTTTGAGAGGCAATGGTATTCCCGTTCTGAACGGTTTGAACCGCACCGGCAGAAGCTGAGGCAGACTTCTACGCAGCACTGGAAACTGAAATCAACAAAGCAATAGCTCTGCAGAGCCAACCCGAAATCAGCCATCAGTGCGTGAAAACAATGATGCGCAGGACGGGCGCGAGTGAACGGACTAAACGCTGGTTCGCCAGCACCAACACTGTACACCGACCAAAGGGATACGCCGCCGATCGGCACGATAAGCGTCTGAAACGTTTAAAGAGTGCGGGCTACCGTGCCGCGTCGAATAGCACCGAAGACACTGGAGTTGATAATCACAGTACCGTGCCATTTCGAGGGCTGGGCAAATGGATAAAGCGGTGGGACATTCATGTCTGAAAGCGCTGAAGCTTGCTGACAGAACGCCGAGTCCCACTACTCTTTAAGTAGCTGTTTTAATAGGAAATATCCACTCCGCGTCTGGGCACCACTTAACTCTCTTGTTTTCCCTAGTCTTTTTAGTCTGTTTTCAGCCCGAAGGCTCGCGGCGGCTGTAGAGGTCGTTTCTGTCAGGTTTCCGTCTACCTCGTTCCAGTCTTTGATCAGAAGACTGTAGCTGGTCGCCGCAGGCCAGGTTCCCCCGGCTTCACGGCAGGCGCCGGGCCATGATGATTGATGGCAGGCGAGCAATCTCCGTGAAGCCGAGCTTGCGGTAGAAGTCTGTTACCGGCTCGTTGAGGTGGTTCACGCCGAGGTGGACGCCTTTGGCTCCCGATTGCGCAAGCAGGGCGAGCAGCTGCTGCAGCAGCAGCGAGCCATTGCCGCCACCTTGTGCCGCAGGAAGCAGGTTGATGTGCAGATGCGCGGGGTAGGGCTCCGTTATCTCCGCTGGAATGGTCTCGGGTCGCCGCGCATAATCGAAGACGTAGCGATCATCAGCTGTCTCCGGCTCGCGGCTCGCCAGAGACCGGCGCACATCCGGCCACCAGTCCTGCTCCAGCCTGCGAGCGAATGCCGGCGTATCCGGCGTTCCCACGGCATACCCCATCGCCTTGTCGTTCCTTGCCAGGACCAGGGCATGCTGGGGTTCCAGTGTGAAATAGGGAAGGGCCCAGAGCAGGGCGGGGTATTCGGGCCGGCTGAAGCAGTGGCGGCCATCCTTGCCCTTGTCTGCGGTCCTGACGCAGATGTCGATGATGGCATCCCGGTCTTCGGGACGCGCCGGCCTGATGCTGAAATCGCTCATGCCGTCAATGTCCGGACGGCGTCATGCGCAGCGCCTCATCGAAGCCGTTCCATATCTCGGCAAGCTCGATGGTTTTGCGTGTGCGTCGAGCCTCGTCGATCTTGATGGCGGTCAGGCCGGCCTCCAGAGCGTCCAGGATACCCACCGGAAGCGGCTCTCCCTCCCGCAGGTTGCGGGTGATGTCGAACGCCATCTGATCGTCGGCACCATAGTGATCGTCCTCGACGCCGGCGTAGCGTTTTTCCACCAGCTTCTCGCCTGACGCGGCATCATGGACCGCGAAGTTGTTCCTGACGAAGTCGCCTTCCGCCATACCCTTCGCGCCGATGACACAGAAGCGGCGAAACTGGTTGGGCACATTGAGATTGGCGTGGAAGGCCATCGTGGCGCCGGTTTCATATTCGATGAGCGCTGTCTGGTAGTCGATGATGTCAGCATCGCTGTCGAACACGTGCTCGGTGGAATTCCAGCCGCTTGGCTTGCGGTAATACTGCTCCCGCTCGACATTCGACATCACCGCGGGGGCATTGTCCGGGACGAACGACTTGCGCCCGCCAAAGCTCGATACCGCGCTCGCCCGCGCGCCCACGACGCTGGCGTAAAGATCAATGTCATGGCAGCATTTTTCCAGGATGTATGGGCCCGCATATTGCTGATAGCGGCGCCAGTCGCGCATAAAGAAGGCACCGTGATAGGGAGCGATATGCTCGGAGGCCTCGATCGAGACCACATTGCCGATCTGTCCCTGCGCCTGGGCGTTGCGCAGGTCGCGGTAGAGATCCGAATAGCGCAGAACCAGGCCGACCAGTACCCGGTCGATACCGAACTCGCCAAGCAGCCTTGCCATTTCGAGCGTCTGCTGCTCATCGATCACCACCGGCTTTTCGGTGAAGACCTTCACGCCGTGTTGCAGGCCGCTTCTGATGTGGTCGAGGTGAAGCGCGTTCGGCGAGCCCACCGTCAGCAGATCGGGTTTCACCTGCTTCAGCATTCCGTCGACGCTCTCGAAGCGCGGACCGACTTTGAGGCCATCCTGTTCGACCTGCTCGAGCCCCGCGGGCACCGGGTCCACAAGGCCGACGATCGTCAGATCGTCATTCGCCTTGTGGAAGGACTTCAATACATTGGCCATCCTGTAGCCAAGGCCGGCAACCGCAACTCTCATGGAAAAAACCTTCGTACTCTCGAATTTGCTTGGAAATTGAAACGGGCCAGCGCCGGCAATCCTGTCGCCCGAGGCCTGCGCTCTAGCCCGCAACCCTGTCAAAACGGGTCTCTGGATCGACCGCATCCTTTCGTCCGCGCATCAGCGACAGGCGGCGGAAATCCGGGCTTCCGTGAGCGATGATCGGCAGCATTGCGGCACCCACCGCGGAAGCACTCGCACCAAGCCCTGCAAGCCTCAGGCGCGCGCCCTCGCGGTTCTTTCGCGCGGCGACGGAAGCGAGCAGCGGGTAGGCCCGGTCGACAAGGGATGACAACAAAACGGCAGGGAAGCTGCCACCGACGAATATCGCTTCGGGATCGAACATGTTCTCGATCATCGCGGCCAGCAGACGAAGCCGCGCGCTGCTCAGCTCCAGCCATCGCATAAGCCCGCTATCGCGACCATGATAAAGGCGCTCGAGCGTGCCTGGCTCTTCCAGCGTCGAGGCGTCGCAGCCGACCATGGCGGCGACCTCGTCCAGGGAGAACGGCGTGGCATTGCCGGTCTCCGCCGGCTTGAGGGCCTCGGGCCAGCTCAGCAGGCCGATCTCACCCGCGTTGTTGAAGGCGCCCTGAAAAGGCAGTCCGTCGATGATGATCCCCGCGCCGAGACCATGCCCTATGAAGACATAGACGAAATGGGAAAGTTCTCCGGCTTCTCCGGCCTGCAGCTCGGCGATGGCGGCCGCCGTCGCGTCATTTTCGACGATCACCGGCAGCGCACAGGCCGCCTCAAGCGCGTCAGCGACATCGACATGGCTCCATTCCTGCCATCCCGGTGAGCCGACATATTGCTCATAATCCTCTTCCTGCAGCGTCGGCATGGCGATGCCGATGCCCCAGGCGGGATTGTCGCCACTTTCGGCGATCAGTCGGGATACCAGTTGAGCCATACCGGCAACGCTCGCATTCGGATCGCGCCAGTTAAGCCGTGTGGAGCTGCGCGTGATTTCGCGTGCGGTCAGGTCGCAGGCAACGCCGAGCAGCAGGTCCCGATCGAGATGCAGGCCTATCGAGCACCCGGCAGCGCCGTTGATCGCAAGAATTTTCTGGGGCGCACCGCGGCTGCCGTCGGGTCGGCTCTCCTCGCGAAGGAGGCCTCGGTCCTGAAGTTCGCGGGTGATGTTGGATATCGTCTGGGGTTGCAGGCCGGTGAGCGCGACAAGCTCGCTGCGGCTCGTTTCGCCCTTCGTGCGAACGAGGTCGAAAACGAGGCGGCGATTATACCGGCCTGAATAGGCATGATTATTCCCCGTGGCTGACAAGGCTGCCCCCCATTTATTCCATCTAATTTAATATATAAGGGTTGAAGATTCATGTCCAGTGCTCGGATAATGACACAAGGGCGAAAAATGCAGCAAAAATGGCGGTTGCCAACCAGATATTTTTGCCATTTAATAGATTTTATCAGCATCCAACAATGGGGAACAATGAATGATCAAACATCTTGCAGCAGTTGCGATGGGCGCGGTGATGCTCACCGCTGCAACGGCGTCGGCCGCCGATCTCGTCGTCTACACCTCTCACGGAGAAACCACTTCCGGCCCGATCCTCGACGCCTTCAAGACGGCGCATCCCGACATCAACGTCACCATCGTCCGTGGCGGTACCGGTGAAGTGGTCGAGCGCCTGCGCGCCGAGGCCGGCAATCCGACGGCTGACATTCTCTGGGGCGGTCCGACCCAGACCTTCGAGGAAAACGCATCGCTTTTCCAGCCGTATGAAAGCGCCTCGGACGCCGATATGGTGACCCTTGATCCCAACCACATCTGGCATCCTTATACCGTCTTGCTGCAGCCGATCATCGTCAGCACAAAGCGCGTCTCCGCAGACGACATGCCGGCGACCCAGGCGGATCTGGTCTCTGCAAAGTGGAAGGATCTCGGCGGGCTGATCATCCCCGATCCGGCCAAGTCGGGCACCGGCTACACGATCCTATCAGCGCTGGCCGGTGAAAATGGCTGGGATTTTATCGGTGATCTCGCCACGGATGCCCGCATCGCCCCCGGCTCCGACGATGCCTTCAACGCCGTTCGCGACGGCGAGGCCGCGGTGGGCTGGATCAACGAAGACCTTGGCGCCAAATGGAAGGCCGAGGGCCTGCCGATCGAGGTGATCTATCCGGAAGATGCCGTCACCGGCCAGGTCGACGCTCAGGCCATCGTCGCCGGCGCACCGCATCTCGATGAAGCCAAGGCGTTCATCGATTTCCTCGGCTCCGAGCAGTCGCACGAGATCGTCCGCGATGCCACCATCCGCCGATCCGCCCGCGTCGATGTGACGCCGCCGGACGTTCTGCCCGATCTCGGCACCCTGAACATCGTGTCGCCCGTTGACCCACGTCCGGTCGTGGTTGCGCGCTTCCAGGAAGCCCTGAATAAATGAGGGTCCTGCGCGATAATTGGCTGGTTTT
Source organism: Martelella endophytica (assembly GCF_000960975.1). Taxonomy (NCBI): domain Bacteria; kingdom Pseudomonadati; phylum Pseudomonadota; class Alphaproteobacteria; order Hyphomicrobiales; family Aurantimonadaceae; genus Martelella; species Martelella endophytica. The sequence continues at coordinate 1,410,177 of NZ_CP010803.1, forward strand.
CACGATTGTCGCGCTGCTCCTCTGCGTAGCGACGATCCTGTTGCCCCAGCTTCGCCTGCTCAGCGCGTCCGTCATCGGAGATGGCGGACGCTTTTCGGTGGTCCACCGCAATGCCGGCCTTGAACCCGTTCCGGAAATGTCGGAGCAGTTCCAGACGGATGTCGTGGATCCGGGCAAAGCTCTGAGCTTCGGCAAGGCTGGAAAAACCGATCTCGAGGTGAGCGTCGCCGGCCCGCTTTCGGTGCGGCTGAGCGCACCTCAGCCGATCGAGCCATCGGTCGATGAGGGTGGCAAGCTCTCCCTGCAAACCGGCAAAGAGAAACTGGTTGTCAGCCAGCAGGCTCCGCGCGGGCTGTTCAACAAGACGGCGCCCGCCCCTCTGACGGCGGAAACGACGTCCGACGGAAGCGTTATCCTCCACCATGCCGCCAATGCCTACATCACCTTCGATGACACCGGCCGCCGGCTGACGCTGTCCAACTATGTCGCCTTCTTCACCGGCAACGAGACGGTCAAGGCAACGATCAACTCGCTCTTCATCTCGATCACGGCGACCGCACTCGCAGCCCTGATCGGCGTGACGCTGGCTTACGTTCTCGCGCGTTTCGAGGTTCCCGCAACCAACGAAATCGTATTCTTCGCGACCATGGCATCTGTCTCGCCGCCCTTCCTTGGCGCCTATTCCTGGCGCCTGCTGCTCGGGCGCAACGGCGTCATCACCAATGCACTGGGTGTCGATTTCTCGATTGTCGGCATCCACGGCGTCATCTGGGTGATTGCATGGCTCGTGTTTCCGGTCATCTTTCTCCTGAGCTACAGCGCCTTCAGGGGGCTTGATGCCTCCCATGTCGAGGCCGCCGAGAGCCTGGGTGCCAATCCGGCAAAGGCGAGGTTTTCCATCGAAATCCCGCTCGCGATGCCCGGCATCATCACCGGGCTTTATCTCGCGACGATGGCGGCACTGTCAGACTTCGGAACGCCGCGGATCATCGGCCTCGATATCAGCGTCCTGCCGGTGCTGATCTACACCTCCTTCCTTAGCGAAGCCGGGCGCAATCCAGCTCTCGCTGCGACCGGCTCCGTCGTTCTGGTCGCGATCTCCAGCCTGTTCCTGATGGCGCAGCAGATCTATCTGGCAAAACGCGGCTTTTCGGTGGTTTCGTCGCGCGCTCTGGGGCGCAGGCCGCTCAGCCGGACAGGCCAGATATGCGCATTGGGATTTGTGGGCCTCGTCCTGTTTTTTGCCTTCGTTCCCCACATGACCGTGCTTGTCACGAGCTTCATGGAATGGCGCGTCGGCTTGCCGCGTTTCGCCTTCACGCTGTCCAACTACACCACCATGCTGGCGAGCGGCCTCGGCCCCGCCTGGGTCACGCTTTCGCTTGGCATCGCCGGTACCGCCGTCGCCTTCGCGGCAGGCCTCGGCATAGCCTTCGTTCTGGTGCGCAAGCGCTACCCGGTGATCGCGCCGGTGCTGAGCATCACCGTGATGATGCCCTATGTCATTCCGGGAACGGTTCTGGGTATCGGGTTGATCATGATGTTCAACAAGGCCCCGCTGCTGCTCACGGGCACATGGTTCATCTTGGCGCTCGCCTACGTGATCCGTAACCTGCCCTTCACGGTCAAGGCCTCCGAGGCGGCACTCAGACAGGTGCATCCGGCACTTGACGAGGCGGCGATCAGCCTCGGCGCAAAGCCGCTGCGCGTATTCGTCACGATTACCGCACCACTGATGCTGGCGGGTGCCGTGACCGGAGCCACGCTGACATTCCTGCACATCGTCACCGAACTGTCTTCGACGATCGTGCTCTATCGTCCGCCGTGGAAGCCGATGACCGCCGTGATTTTCGAGAACACGCTTGTTGATGCCGACTTCGGGGTATCAGCCGCCCAGACAATCCTGCTCATGATGATCATTTACATACCGCTTTACCTGGTCGTCCGTTACGGCCAGTCCAGAAGGATCGAACATGCCTGAGACCCCGACACAATCCGACCAGCATCACGGCTGTGAGGTGAAAATCGACGCGGTGTCGAAGGCCTATGGTCACGTGCCCGTCCTGCGCGACGTCAACATGACAGTTGAGCCCGGTGAGTTTTTCACGCTGCTCGGCCCATCCGGATGCGGCAAGACCACGCTTCTGCGGGCGATCGCCGGCTTTCATCCGATCAATAGCGGCCGCATCACCTTTGATGGCGCGGATGTCTCGCGCCTTGCTCCCTGGGACCGCAATATCGGCTTTGTCTTCCAGAACTACGCACTCTGGCCGAACAAGACCATTTTCGACAACGTCGCCTACGGTCTGAAGCTCAGGAAGATTTCCAGGTCCGAGGTTGCCCGGCGGGTCCAGAACGCGTTGCAGCAGGTGCAGCTCAAGGACGTCGAAAACCGCTATCCCTCCGAAATGAGCGGCGGCATGCAGCAGCGCATTGCCATGGCCCGCGCGCTGGTCATCGACCCACCGCTGCTGCTTCTCGACGAGCCGATGTCCAACCTCGACGCACGGCTCAGAGTGTCGCTTCGTCAGGAACTGCGCGAGCTGCAGAAGCGTATCGGCGTGACGGCGATCTATGTCACCCACGATCAGGAGGAGGCCCTTGAACTCTCCGACCGGATCGCGGTGATGAACGGCGGCGTTGTCGAGCAGCTGTCGCGCCCCGAAGACATCTACGCCCGGCCGCAGACCCGTTTCGTCGCAGAATTCGTCGGCGATGCGAACTTCCTCGAAGGGCATGTGGAAGACGGCAGCTTCCGGCTCGCGGATGGCCGCTTGCTGTCGGTCAAGGACGCTGGCGAGCCGGGACCTGCCACACTGTTCATCCGCCCGGAGCGGGTGCGCCTGACGGAAGCCGGGCAAGGCCAGCTCGACGCGACGGTTTCGGATATCCGTTATGTCGGACGCTCATGGGTTCACAAGCTGACGCTTGCCGAAGACCTCCATGTCTGGGCCGATGCACACACGAGGCTGGACAGGGGCGCAACATTCGGCCTCGACTTCGAAGCCGCGTCTCTTCTGCGAGCCGGATCATGACGGAACTGGTTAGCGAGCCCGATGCGCTGCTGCGCCTCGCCGAAAAGGCAGCGCGGACCGGCGGCGATGCGTTGATGGAGCGCTTCCGCGCTCTTGCTGCTGGCGCCGTGAGCAAGAAGGGGCAGGCTGACTATGTCTCCGAAGCGGATACGGCAGCCGAGGCCGCAATTGCGGCTGTGCTTGGCGAAGATCCGAATAGCTTCGGCTTCCTCGGAGAGGAAACCGGGTTCAGCGCCGGCGCCCGACCGGAGATGTGGGTCGTCGATCCGCTCGACGGTACGAGCAATTTCGTCTGGGGCATCCCCTATTTCGCAGTCAGCATTGCGCTCTGCGATGCCGAAGGTGAAATTCTCGGCGTGGTTTACGATCCCGTTCGCAACGACATGCATTCGGCAATCCGCGGCAAGGGCGCATGGCTGAACGGCGAGCCGGTTTCGAAGCTTGCGCCGAAGTCACCATCCGAAGCGATGATCTCGGTGTCCATGCCCGTGCCGGGCCAGCTCAGAGCCATCAGCCGTGGTCGCTTTCTGGAAGGGCTTCAGGCGTGTCTCGATGGCACTGCCGGCATCCGTCGTCTCGGTTCCGCCGCTCTGGACCTCGCCTATGTCGGATGCGGACGCCTTGATGGCTATTTCGAGGATGGCCTCAGCTATTACGACCTGGCGGCGGGCAAACTGTTTGCCCTTGAAGCCGGTGCACAGGTGACCGACGAAACCGGAGCCCCCGCCCGCGAAGGAGCCGTCTTCGCAGGCGAGGCCGGCATGCACGCCTGGCTGACGCGAACGTTCCTTCAGGAATAAGCCTGCAATAAAATCGTCCGCTATCTGGATTGAAAGGGCTGGTCATCGCGATGACCGGCTTTTTTCTGGGATCTCGGATCGCCGCTCAAAGATCGCTTCGATTACGAGCGTCCCTTTGCCTTCTTCTTGTCCTTTTGGCCGGACCGAAGCCGGCTTTCGAACAGCAGGCCTTGCTCGTCAAGGATCGGATAGGCGACTGATACGGCGTGCGCGTTGATGCGTTTCAGGTCTCTCAGTATGTCGAGATGCAGGGAGGACGTCTGATGACTTTCCTGATCGCCTTCCCATAGCCGCATCAGATGCCGCTGGGATGACTGGCGCTCGAAGCTGCGGATATCGACCTTCAGCTCCACCAGTCGGCGCGCCATGCTGCGGTCGCCGGTCATGAACAGCGACTGGGCCATGCGCAGGTTTTCCTGGGTCATCAGGAACATTCTGTCGAGCTCGTTATAACCCTCATCCGAGAAACGCAGCTTCAGCCCGACCTTCTTGCGCACCTCCGGCCCAAGTCCCTTGTCGATGATGTCGCCGATATGCTCGATGTTGATGACATAATCGAGAATGTTGATCGTGCGCCGCCGTTCGGCCTCCGTCGTCTCATTGCCCAGCCTCGAGAGATAGCTCTTGACGTCGTGCTGGCGCCGGTCGATGCGCTCTTCAAGCTCCGCGACGGCGGCGAGATGGCTGGTGTCGTTGCTGGCAAAGGCAGCGCGGGTCAAATCCAGCATCCGTTCCGCCATGTCCCCGATGGCGAGAACCTCGCGGCTTGCGCCCGGCAGGGCGAGAGCGGGCTGATCCAGAACGGTATCGTCCAGCCAGCCGCCGATATCGAGAAGCGGCGCTTCCTCATCGGGGATCAACCATGCGACGAACCGCGTCACGCTGCCGACGAAGGGCCAGACAAGCGCGGCGAGAACGAGATTGAAGATCACGTGCGTTTCGACGGCGAGCAGGGCGTCGCCGAACGGCAGCAGGGACAGCCGATCGGCTATGAACCCGACAAAGGGAAGCGCGATCACACAGCCTGCGCCGCGCACGATCAGGTTGCCGATCGTCAGGCGACGGGCGGAGACCTCATCTTTTGCCGTGGCGATGACGGCGGGCAGCGCGCCGCCGAGATTTGCGCCCAGAACCATGGCAACCGTCAGCGCCGGCGGCATGGGAAACGACAGGACGAGGAGCACCGCCGCAAGCGATGATGAGCATAGAAGGGCGAGCCCGGCCGCCAGCACGAGCGCCACGGGCAGAGCGCCGCCCAGCATTGCCATGAAGCCGGCCAGAGCCTCGGAGTGGCGTATCGGCGCGGTGGCGCTCTCCAGAATGGTCAACGAGATCAGCAGCAGGCCGATCCCGATCAGCGCGTTGCCGGTGCCAATGCTGACATTGCCTGTCCTGCGGCGCATCACATAGCCGATCAGGACCAGCACCGGCGCGATCACGCCGCTTCCCGTCGAAACGGCAAGCGCGGTCAGCGCGGTGCCGACATTGGCGCCAAGCAGCACGATCTGGGCCCTGCGCCCGTCGATGAGCGATCTGCCGACGAAGGACGCTGTCAGAAGGGCCGTTGCGGTTGATGATTGCAGACCGAGCGTCACCAGAAGTCCGGAAAAGAGAGCCCTCAGCTTCGTCTGCGTCCCAAAGCCGATCATCATCTTCAGGCGCACGCCAAGTGCCTCTTCCATCCCCGCCCGGACCAGCGAGAGACCGAAGAGCAGGAGGGCTATGGAACCGGCAATCTGAAGGGCCACTTCTATCGACGTCAAAGAGCTCAGGCCTTTCTCTCAGGTTTCTGGATGGCAATGGCTGGATTTACAGCATCATGAGTTCGCGATGAAACCGCGACGCCGAAACATCACTGAACAGATGATTGCGAACTCAATGGTCAATTGAGCCAATGTTCCGCCTTTTTGAACGCGCGTGCAAGGGCGCATCGCCCAGAAAACGCAGCAACATGAAAGTCATTGCTTCCATCGGCTGCGGAAATTGCTCTGCAGAAAGAAGGCGCGTCGGAGGTCATGCAATCGTGGGGACGATCGTTTTATGGAGTGTGCATGCTGAACAGCGAACGCTTGCAGGCTGGAAACCGGGGCATAAGGTGCCAGAAGGCCAGATAAGAAGGGACTTTTGCTCCACTAACCTTGTGATCGGGCTGGCATTTTTATAAACAACTGGATATTGACCGCTCCTGAACGGTGTCCCGATGTTCGCAAGGATCTGGAATAGCTATCTCGCCCCCCTTCTTGGCCGGCCTGCGCATGTGCAGATCGCCGCGCTCTGCTATCGACCGACAGAGGCCGGACCGGAGGTCCTGCTGATCACGTCGCGCACGACCAAACGCTGGATCATTCCGAAGGGATGGCCCGTAGCCGGCACGGATGGAACGGGCACGGCGCTGGAAGAGGCATGGGAAGAGGCAGGCGTGCATCGCGGCGCGGAAGCAAAACGCATCGGACGCTATCGCTACAAGAAGATCGTCGACGGAGGATTGCCGATGACCACGGATGTGCATGTCTATGCGATCAAGGTGGTCAAGCTTGCCGACAGTTTTCCGGAGATGGGAGAGCGCGAGCGCAAATGGATGAGCCACGATGACGCGGCCCGGGTGGTGGGAGAGCCGCAACTGAAGGCGATCCTGAAGGATCTCCCGGCTCTTCTCGAACAGGCGCGGTGACATTGAGAGCCGAGCCACAAGCCGGCGGTTTTCAGGACTTCAAGGAATTTCATATTGACCGATGATGCCACCCGGCAGTGGAAGACGCTCGACAAGGACCTGAACCGTCTGTCGCGTCTCGAAGAAGCCTCCATGTACGCATCGCGCCCCTTGGTGGGTGTCGGCGTCAGCCTTGTCTTCGTTTCATTTGCAGCCGTGGCCGCAGCGATTTTCGCCGGCGGCGAGCCGCAGAGCCTGGCACTGATCGTCGCCGCCGCCTTCGGCGCCTATATGGCCCTCAATATCGGCGCGAATGACGTGGCGAACAATATGGGGCCGGCGGTCGGGGCAAAGGCCTTGTCGCTGCTGGGCGCGATCGCCATCGCGGCCGTTTTCGAAAGTGCCGGAGCGCTGCTGGCGGGCGGCGATGTGGTATCCACGATTTCCAAGGGGATCATCGATCCCTCGGCGCTTTCCGACACGGCGGTATTCGTGCGCGCGATGATGGCGGCACTGCTGGCCGCATCGATCTGGGTCAACATTGCGACCTGGATCGGCGCTCCGGTCTCGACCACGCATTCCGTCGTGGGTGGCGTCATGGGCGCGGGCATCGTCGCGGCAGGGCTTGGCGCCGTCAATTGGTCGACGATGGGCGAGATTGCCGCAAGCTGGGTGATCTCGCCGCTGCTCGGCGGCATTTTCGCCGCTGCGATGCTCGCCTTCATCAAATGGCGGGTCATCTATGTCGATGACAAGATCGCCGCCGCCCGAACCTGGGTGCCGGTGCTGATCGGCGTGATGAGCGCGGCCTTCGCCACCTATCTCGCGCTCAAGGGCCTGAAACATGTGATGGTCATCGATCTGCCCGCCGCGCTGCTGATTGGCGCGGTCGTCGGGCTGGCGCTCGGCCTGCTGTCCGTGCCGCTTATCCGGCGCCAGTCGGAGGGGCTTGAAAACCGGAACCGGTCCCTGAAATCGCTGTTCAGCGCGCCGCTCGTCGTTTCTGCGGCGCTGCTTTCCTTCGCCCACGGCGCCAATGACGTTGCCAATGCTGTCGGGCCTCTTGCCGCGATCGCCTATGTGCATCAGTCCTCCAGCGTGGCCGGCGAGGTGTCGATACCGCTCTGGGTCATGCTGATTGGCGCGCTTGGCATTTCGTTTGGCCTGGTGCTGTTCGGCCCCAAGCTGATCGGCATGGTCGGCAGTCAGATCACCAAGCTCAATCCGATGCGGGCCTATTGCGTGGCGCTCTCGGCCGCAGTCACCGTGATCGCCGCATCCTGGCTGGGATTGCCGGTGAGCTCCACCCACATCGCGGTCGGCGGCGTCTTCGGTGTCGGCTTCTTTCGCGAGTGGTACACGGAAAGGCGCGCCCGTCGGCTTTCGCAGGAGCGGCCGGCCCATCGCAGGCTGCCGGGGCAGGAACGCGCCCGTCGCAAGCTCGTCCGCCGCTCCCATTTCATGACGATCATCGCCGCATGGGTGATCACGGTGCCCGCCGCCGCACTTTTATCGGCTGCATGCTTCCTGCTGCTGCGGGCAATCGGGTTCTAATGAAGTCCACGAGGCCCGATTGCGGTTCGATGCAGCAGGAATGTGCTGGTTGAAAGTCAGCTGCCGGGCGACAGTAGGGACTCGCTTTTCGGGCCGATGAAAAGACAACGCATGCGACGCTCTACCTTAACCAGGATGCTGCCTCGCTGCTGGAACGCTGGTTTCGGTAGCGGTGTCTATGGGGTAAAAAGCATGAAGGTGCAGCAAGGCAATGCTGCACCTTCAAGATTGCTGCGCCACCGCCCGACGGGGAGATTGAGCATCGACCCGGAAATGGCGCCTAATAGCGCCAGCGACGTTGCTTTTTCATTGATCAGAAGACCGGGACGACCGCGCCGCCATAGGTGGTTTCGATGAAGCTGCGGATTTCATCGGACTGATAGATCTCGACGAACTGCTTGACCCAGTCGGCGTCGGCATCTTCCGTGCGGGCGACGATCACATTGGCGTAGGGGCTGTCGGGGCTTTCGATGGCGATCGAGTCCTCGATCGGGTTGAAACCGGCATCAAGCGCATAATTGGTGTTGATCGCGGCCACCGAAACATCGTTGAGAACACGCGGCAGCTGGGCTGCATCCAACTCGAGAATGTCGATATTCTTGGGGTTTTCGACGATGTCCAGCGGCGTTGCCTTCAGGCCGATGCCATCGGCAAGCTTGATGACGCCCTTGTCCTGCAGCAATAGCAACGCGCGGCCGCCATTGGTCGGGTCGTTCGGGATCGCCACGCGGGCGTTTTCCGGAATGTCATCGACGCTTTCGACCTTGTTGGAATAGATGCCCATCGGCGTGATGATCGTCTTGCCGACGGCCGTCAGTTCATATCCGCGATCGGCAACCTGGTTGTCGAGGTAGGGGACGTGCTGGAAGCTGTTGAGATCGAGGTCGCCGTCGTTCAGCGCCTGGTTGGGCACGACGTAATCGCTGAAGGTCGCGATCTCGACATCAAACCCCTGCTCCTTGGCCAGCTTCTGGACCTGTTCGAGGATTTCCTCATGCGCGCCGGGCGTGACGCCGACTATGATCTTGTCCTTGGCGAGTGCGGAACCTGCAGCAAGGCCGGCCGCGATGGTGAGAGCGGCGAATATCGATACGCGTTTCATTTCGTGTCCTTAGGGCGCGGTCACTCCGGGTTTGCCGGCCACGCTCGGTTTCCTGTGATGTTTTGATTGTTTAGCGGCCGGACGGGTGTCTCTGAAGAAATCCGGTTTCCAAAGTGCGTCCACTGACGCAATTTCTTGCCAAAGAACTGGCGCGCCCGGCTGACGGTCTGGCAGGCGCGCCAATAGGTCTTACCAGGTCGGCGTGATGGCGCCCTTGAACTGCTCTTCGATGTAGGCCTTGACTTCCGGGCTGTGGTAGCTCTCGACGAAGGTCTTCACCCAGTCGGCATCCTTGTCTTCGGCGCGCACCGCAATGACGCCGACATAGGGAGCCTTGGCGCCTTCGCGGAAGAGCGAATCGTTGACCGGGTTGAGGCCGGCATCGAGCGCGTAATTGGTGGTGATCAGCGCCACGTCAACATCGCCGAGCGCGCGCGGGAGTTGGGCGGCATCGAGCTCAACAAACTTGTAGTCGTGCGGATTGTCGACGACATCTAGCACGGTCGCGCGCACGCCGACCCCTTCGGTCAGGCCGATCATGCCCTGATCTTCAAGCATCAGAAGGGCGCGGGCGCCATTGCTCGGATCGTTGGGAAGCGCAAAGGTCGCTCCGTCCGGAATACCTTCCTTGCTGTCGATCTTGCTGGAATAGCCGGCCATCGGGAAGTTCACCGACTGGGCGACGCTGACGAGATCGAACCCGCGATCGGCGACCTGATTGTCGAGATAGGGCTGATGCTGGAACGAGTTGATATCGAGGTCGCCATCGGCCAGGGCCTGATTGGGCACGACGTAGTCGGAGAATTCGATCACGTCGAGGTCGAGGCCCTTCTCGGCGGCCACTTCCTTGACCTTCTCGACGATCTGGGCATGCGGGCCGGGCGTGACGCCGACCTTCTTGGTCTCGGCGTGCGCCAGACCGGCGGAGAGGAGGGCCGCCAATACCGCGGTGGTCATCAGTTTCTTCATGACAGTTCCTGTTTTCTCGGGAGGGGAATTTGCATCGGGCTTCGCTTTGACGAAGGCCTTACTGGCTCCGGTTTTTCTTGTCAAAGCCGCGCGCCAGCCGGTCGCCGGCACTCTGGATGGCCTGCACCAGCACGATCAGCACGACGACAACCGCCAGCATGACACCGGGCATGAAGCGCTGATAGCCATAGCGGATACCGAGGTCGCCGAGACCGCCGCCGCCGACGGCGCCGACCATGGCGGAATAGCCGATCAGGCTGACGATGGTGAGCGTGAAGGCAAGCGTGATGGCGGGCTTCGATTCCGCCAGCAGCACCTTGATGACGATCTGCATCGGCGTCGCGCCCATGGCGCGCGCGGCCTCGATCAGCCCCTTGTCGACCTCCCGGATCGCGCTTTCCACAAGGCGCGCGAAGAACGGGATGGTGGCAACCGTCAGCGGCACGATCGCGGCCTGGGTGCCGATCGACGTGCCCGCGATCAGCCGCGTGAACGGAATGATCGCGACCACGAGGATGATGAAGGGGGTGGACCGCGTCGCATTGACGATCAGGCCGACAATGCGGTTGAGCATCGGCGCCTGCAGCAGTTCGCCCTTGCCGCTCGTGGCAAGGAAAATGCCGATCGGCAGGCCGAGCGCGGTTCCGATCAGGCCGGAAACGATGACCATCTGCAGCGTCTGCAGCGTTCCCCTGGTCAGAAGAGAGATGAGCATATCAGGCGACATAGCCGACGACCTCCGCGTTCAGACCGGTTTGGGCATAGAATTGATCCGCCTTCTGCATCACCGCCGGATCTGCCGAATAGGCGACATAGAGCGTGCCGTAAGGTTCTCCCGCGATCTCGTCGACAGTGCCGGCGATGATATTGACCGGGCTTTCAAGCACCGTCATCAGCTGAGAGACCAGCGGCTGATCGGCGGTCTCTCCGAAGAAGCGCAGGCGCAGCAGCGCGTTCGATCCGGGTTTCGGCGCGGCGATCACCTGCCGGCCGATCCAGTCCGGGAGACTGCCGCCCGGCAGGGCCGCCAGCATCGAGCGGGTGGTTTCGTGCTCAGGCGCGGTGAAGACATTGAAGGTGCGGCCGCTTTCGACGATCTGGCCCTTGTCCATCACCGCGACCCGCGAGGTGACGGCCTTGACCACTTCCATTTCGTGCGTGATCAGCAGCACGGTCAGGCCGAGATCGCGGTTGATCGTCTTCAGGAGGCCGAGAATCTGCTGGGTCGTTTCCGGGTCGAGCGCCGATGTCGCCTCGTCCGACAGAAGCAGCTTCGGCTCGGAGGCCAGCGCGCGGGCGATGCCGACCCGCTGCTTCTGTCCGCCGGAAAGCTGGGCCGGGTAATGGCGCGTGCGCTCCGACAGGCCGACGAGATCGATCAGCGGCTCGATCCGCTTCTTGATATCCTGCTTTGCCACGCCCGCGATCTCGAGCGGCATGGCGACGTTGTCGTAGACCGTGCGTGATGACAGCAGGTTGAAGTGCTGGAAAATCATGCCGATCGAGCGCCGGACGGAGCGAAGCGCCACCTCGTCAAGCGCCGCGACATCCGTGCCATCAACGATGACGCGGCCTTCGCTCGGACGCTCGAGACCGTTGACCAGGCGCACAAGCGTCGACTTGCCGGCGCCCGAGCGCCCGATAATGCCGGTGATTGCGCCACGCGGGACACTGTAGCTGATATTGTCGAGCGCTCTGAAAGCCTTCCTGCCGGTTTCCCGGCTGTTGAAGGACTTGGTCACATTTTCAAAGCTGACCATCGGCGAGCCGGTTTCAACAACCGACTGCTCGGCCAGGCCGGAGACATGTTCTGCCATCGGATTCTCTTCTGCTGCGCTGGAAACCGGCGAGAAAACCTGCAGGAAACCGCTTGGAAAAGGTTGGCAATCCGTTAGCACTCCGGACCCGATGTTTTCAAATCGAAAATGTCAGCGGGCCGACATGGCGGAGGAATAGGAGGTGTTTTGCGCGAGACGAGACAGTAATGAACAAAAGGCTGCCGCCCGGCGACCGCGTCCGAATGGCGTATCATCTTGAGCGGGAGCGTGCCCGGAGCAGCCATGGTTGGCAGACCGCGCCAATCATAAGCGTCGGCATTGCCACATTTTTACCTTGGTCTGTTTTCGGAACGGCTGGCGGGGACATGCGTTTATCCGGCAGAAGCGAATGCAACTTCGCTATCACGCCTGAGAAAACCAAGGAGGTTAAGATGCCTGCCATCGATAAATCCAAAATTCTCATCATGGCGACCAATGGCTACGAGCGCTCGGAACTGCGCGTTCCGCTCGACGAATTGAAGAAGCGCGGTGCCGCAGTCACCATAGCATCCTTCGAAAAGGGCCCGATCAAGAGCTGGGACGAGAAGGACTGGGGCGACAGCGTCGACGCGGACATCACGCTCGATGACGTTGATGTCAACGACTATGACGCGCTTGTCCTGCCGGGCGGTCAGATCAACCCGGACGTGTTGCGCACCAGCGACGCTGCCGTCGGCATCGTCAAGGCTTTCGCAGCCTCCGGCCGCATCATCGCCGCCATCTGCCACGGCCCGTGGATGCTGGTCGAGGCCGGGATCGTGAAGGGCCGCGACGTGACCTCGTATCACTCGATCCAGACCGACCTGAAGAATGCAGGTGCCAACTGGCACGATCATGAAGTGGTGACCGACAACGGCATCATTACCTCGCGTTCGCCGAAGGACCTCGAAGCCTTCGTCGACAAGATCGTCGAGGAGGTTGAGGAAGGCCGCCACGAACGCCGCGCCGCCTGACGCTACGCGCTGACCGACTGGTTTTGACCGCCGTCTCCCGAAAGGAGGCGGCGGTCTTGCGTTCTGACAACGCTTCGTGCGGAAGTTCCTACCGGATGGTAACAAAGTCGTTGCGCCGCTGCCCCGGACATGTTCATCTCCGGGCGTCGCGTGCCGGTGGCGCGCGTCGAAGGATCAAGCGGGCACGGGCCCGTGCCGGGACAAAGGGTTGGGAGGCTGCGATGGACCCGCTTCTGCGCCGCAGGGAGCATTTCATTTCGCGCGACGATGTCTGCGCGCTGATCGAGAAACTCGCCGACAATCTCATCAACATCAGGGATGAGACCGGGGAATTCCTGCTCCGGCTTGAGGACGGCCGGGTGATCGACACCAAGGGCTGGGCCGGCTGGGAGTGGACCCACGGCATCGGTCTCTACGGGCTGTGGAAATACCGGGAAATGACCGGCAGCGACAAGGCGCTTGCCATCATCGAGCAATGGTTCGCCGACCGTCTTGCCGAGGGGACGCCGACCAGGAACGTCAACACGGTCGCGCCGTTCCTGACGCTTGCCCATCTCTACGAGACGACCCGCAACCCGGTGTGGCGGCCTTATCTTCAGGCCTGGGCGGAATGGGTGATGCATGAGATGCCGCGTACCGAAGAGGGTGGCCTGCAGCATATCGTCTACAATTCGGTCAACCACCAGCAGATGTGGGACGACACGCTGATGATGAGCGTGCTGCCGCTGGCCAAGATCGGGCTCGTGCTTGATCGGCCGGACTATGTCGAGGAGGCGAAATACCAGTTCCTCGTCCACACCCAGTATCTCGCCGATCGCCGGAGCGGGTTGTGGTTCCACGGCTGGACCTTCGACGGCAACCACAATTTCGCCGATGCGCTGTGGGCGCGCGGCAATAGCTGGGTGACGATCGCGATCCCGGAATTCTTTGACATTCTCGGGCTTTCGGAAAAGGACCCGATCGGCCGCCATCTGCTCTCCACCTTCCGCCGACAGGCGAAAACGCTGAAGGAGACGCAGGCGGCATCGGGGCTCTGGCACACGCTGATCGACGATCCGGCAAGCTATGAGGAGGCCTCGGCCACGGCGGGTTTTGCCTATGGCCTGCTGAAGGGCAGCCGGATGCGGCTGCTCGACAGCGACTATCGCGATATGGCGGGGCGGGCGGTGCGTGGCGTCGTCGACAACATCAATGCCGATGGGGAACTCGTCCAGGTCTCCTTCGGCACGGCGATCGGCCACGACCTCGACCACTATCGCAACATCAAGCTGACCTCGATGCCCTATGGCCAGGCAATGGCGATGTTCTGCCTCACCGAATATCTGTGGCAGTATCTCTGAGCGCGCCGCGATAGCCGAGCGCCTCGGAGGCCTCCAGCGTTGCCGCCTTGAGCAGGCCCACATAATCCGGCCTCCGGGTCTCGTCGAAGCGGAACAGCGGAAACGACACGCTGATGGCGGCGACGGCGACACCGATATGGTTGAGAATGGGGGCGGCGAGGCAGCGCACGCCGGCCTCGCTTTCCTCGATCTCCTCGGCAAAGCCCTCGTCGCGCACCCTTTCGATCTGGGCAATCAGGGCGGCCTTGTCGGTTAGCGTCCTCGGCGTCGACACCTCCATGGCCATCGCGGCCACCCGCGCCCGCATCTCCTCCTCGTCGCGAAAGGCAAGCAGCGCCTTGCCGAGCGCGGTCGAATGCAGCGGATTGCGCTTGCCGAGCGTCGAGTTCATCGAGAGGCTGTGGTGTGATGCATATTGGTGGATATAGACGACGCGCTGCTCGCCACCGTCGAGAATGCCGAGATTGATGGATTCGCCGGTTGCCCGCGACAGGCGGCTCATCGCCCGGTCCGCGATCCTCAGCATGTCGCTCTGGCTGTTCAGCGTCTGGGCGGCAAGGCTGAAAAGGCGTGGCGTCAGGGCGTAGCGCTCCGTCTCGGTGTCCTGCGCCGCGTAGCCGAGCTCCACCATGGTCTGCAGCAGGCGATGCGTCGTGCTTTTCGAGGTCATGGCGCTGTGGGCGATGTCGGCAAGGCCGGCACTGCGCTTGTCCGCCAGTGTTTCCAGCACAGCGAACACCTTCATCACCGCCGCCACGTTTTCGGTCTTCGGCCTGCCAGTGTTCATGCCAGTCCCCGTCCTCTGCCGGGCTCCCGACTTATCGCCGGAGCCCGGGACGCGTCCGCATTCGCGGGGACGCGCCGGCGGGCCGGGCCCGCCGCCCGCTTTCGCCTCATGCGCTTGCCTCCTCCCGGGTCTCGATGCGCTTGCCCGCCTCGTCGAAGAAATGCTGGTCGGCGGGGTCGAAGCCGATCTCGACGGTCTCGCCCACCCGGTGACGGGCCTTGTCATGGGTCTGGAAGATCAGCGCGGCGCCGGAGGGAAGATCGAGGTGGACGATGGTTTCCGAGCCCAGATATTCGACAAGCCGCACGCGGCCCGTGGCGCGGATCGCGCCATGGCCGGGGCGGATCGCCTCCGGCCGCACGCAGACCGTCACCCGGCCGCCGCTCTCGGCAAGCTGCGGTTCGGCATAGCTACCGAAATCCGGGATCGTCACCTGCCGGGCACTGCCGCTGCCTTCGACTGTGCCTTCGAACATGTTGATCTTCGGCGAGCCGATGAAGCCGGCGACGAAGAGATTGGCGGGCCTCGTGTAGAGCTCCTCCGGCGTGCCCACCTGCTCGATCTTTCCGGCGCGCAGCACGACGATGCGGCTTGCAAGCGTCATCGCCTCGACCTGGTCGTGGGTCACGTAGATCATCGTCGTCTTGAGGCGTTCGTAGAGGCCGGCGAGTTCGACCCGCATCTGCACGCGCAGTTCGGCATCGAGGTTGGAGAGCGGCTCGTCGAACAGGAAGAGCTGCGGCTCACGCACGATCGAGCGGCCGATCGCCACCCGTTGTTTCTGGCCGCCGGAAAGCTGGCGCGGCTTGCGGTCGAGCAGCGGCTCGATCTGCAGCACGCGCGCGGCCTCGGCCACCCGGCGGTCGATCTCGGCCCGGTCCATCTTCAGGTTCTGCAGGCCGAAGGCGAGGTTCTTGCGCACCGACATATGCGGGTAGAGCGCATAGGACTGGAACACCATGGAGAGCTCGCGCTTGGAGGCGGGCAGGTCGTTGACCACCCTGCCATTGATAGCGATCGTGCCGTCGGTGATTTCCTCGAGCCCGGCGATCATCCTGAGAAGCGTTGATTTCCCGCAGCCGGAAGGCCCGACGAGCACGAGGAATTCGCCGTCATGGATCGCCAGGTTGAGGTGCTCCATGACGGAGAGCGAACCGTAGGATTTGCCGACATCAGTCAGTCTGAGTTCTGCCATTCTCTTGGTCCTATTTCATGCCGGAGGTCGCGATGCCGCGAACGATGAGTTTCTGGAAGGCGACGAAGAAGATCACCACCGGGACGAGCGAGAGCACCGACATGGCGAACATCTGCCCGAAGGCGCTCTCCGCCTCGTGGTCGACGAACAGCCGGAGCGCCAGCGGCACGGTGTAGTTCTTGATGTCGTTCAGATAGATGAGCGGTGCCAGGAAGTCCTCCCAGACCCAGATCATCGAGAAGATCGCCGAGGTCGCGAGCGCCGGCAGCGACAGGGGCAGGATCACCGCCCAGTAGATCTTGAAGGTCGAACAGCCGTCGATCATCGCCGCCTCGTCGAGTTCGCGCGGGATCTGGCGGAAGAACTGGACCATCAGGAAGATGAAGAATCCGTCCGATGCAAGGAAGCGCGGCACCACCAGCGGCAGATAGGTGTCGACCCAGCCGAGCTTCAGGAACATCACATATTGCGGGATGAGCACGACGTGATAGGGGATCATCAGCGTCATCATCATCAGGCCGAAGAACAGCCGCCGTCCGGTGAATTCGAGCCGTGCGAAGGCATAGGCCGCAAACGAGCAGGAAAACAGGTTGCCGAGCACCGACAGGATCGTGACGATCGCCGAATTGCGGTAGAACACGGTGAAGGACACCGGCAGCGCCTCCCAGCCCTTCGTGTAGTTCGACCACTGGAAGTCGGACGGCCAAAGGCCGAGCGTGCCGAAGATCTGGTTCTCCGGCTTCAGCGAAGCCGCCACCAGCCAGAGCAGCGGATAGAGCATGATGAAGGAGAAGATGACCAGGAAGGCGTGCTTGTAGAGCCGCGCCCGCCTATCCCGCTTCTGTCGCGCCAGGCGATATTCATGCGCGACCTTCAGCGCTTCCTGGCGCTCGGTCTCGATATCGGCGAGCGCTGCCTCAGTCGCGTTCATTTTCATAGTGCACCCAATATTTCGAGGTCGCGAAGGCAATCGCGGTGAAGGTTCCGATGATCACCAGCAGCACCCAGGCAAGCCCGGAGGCATAGCCCATGCGGAAGAACTTGAAGGCCTCGTTGAACAGATAGACGGTGTAGACCAGCATGCTGTCGGCCGGCCCGCCGGTGCCGTTGGAGATGATGAAGGCCGGCGAGAACACCTTGAAGGCCTCGATGATCTGCAGCACCAGGTTGAAGAAGATGACGGGCGCCAGCATCGGCAGGGTGATGGCGTAGAACTTGCGGAAGGCCGACGTGCCGTCGATGTCCGCTGCCTCATAGAGGTCGCGCGGAATACCGCGCAGGCCGGCGAGGAAGATCAGCATCGGCGCACCGAACTGCCAGATCGCCAGCACCACCAGCGTGTAGATCGATGTGGAAGGGTTGGTGATCCAGCCTATGCCTTCTATGCCGAAGACGGCGAGCACCTGATTGACGACGCCATCGATTGCGAAGAGCTGCCGCCAGAGGATCGCGATCGCGATCGAAGCACCGAGCAGCGAGGGCAGATAGAAGATGGCACGGTAAAGCCCGATCGTCTTCAGCCCCTTGTCGAGCAGCATCGCCACGCCGAGCGCCATGATCAGCCTCAGCGGCACGGCGAAGATGACGTAGTGGAAGGTGACTTCGAGCGCCTTCCAGAAGCGCCGGTCGCGGGTGAACATGTAGACGTAGTTGTCGAAGCCGACCCAGCGGGGATCACCGACCATGTCGTAGCGGGTGAACGACAGGTAGAGGGAGACCAGGATCGGGCCGATCGCCAGCAGGAAGAAGCCGAGCAGCCATGGCGTCAGGAACATGTAGCCCGAGGCATTGCGCGCGCTAAGTCGTTTCATCGGATTACTCTTTCAGTGTCGGCCGGCGGGAGATGACCGCCTTGTGGCGATCATCTCCGCGTCGTCTCTGGCGCGTCAGCGGGCGCGGTCGATGATCGCTTGGGCGTCGTCGATGAACAGCTCGGCCGCCTGCTGCGGCTCCGCATTGCCGAGGACGACGTCGGTGCCGGCACGGATGAAGGCATCACGGACCTCGCCGGCACCCTTCGGCTCGGGCGGCGGCAGCGGGCCGACCTTGTCCTGGATGGCGTTGAAGTAATCCACCGAGACCTTTTCAGCCGGGGTAAAGTCCGGTGCCAGGGCCTTGCGCACTTCCGGATTGGCCGGGATGCCGCGTTCCAGGCCGAGGATCTTGGTTTCTTCCGGATCGTTGATCCAGTCGTTCATGTACATGATCGCCGCTTCCGGATCCTTGCTGTCGCGGCTGAGACTCATGAACATCGATGGCTTGATGAACTGGCCGGGTTCGCCATCAGGCTTGTGCGGAACCATGGCGGCGCCGACCGTGTCCTGCATCAGCGCCTGCACGCCGACGATCTGGTTCGACCAGAAGTTCGAGATCGCCGTATCGCCGGAAACGACGCCGACATCGGACATCGGCAGGTTGGCGTCGAGCGACTTGTCCTTTTCGCGAAGCGCACCGGCATTGCGCAGGTCGAGCCAGAACTGCCAGTAGCCGGCAATGTCTTCCGGCGTGGCGATCACGTCACCCTCTTCACCGAAGAAGGTGCGGCCGTTCTGGCGGATCCAGCATTCGCAGGTTTCAAGCACGACCGAGCAGTCGTCCGAGCCCTTGATCTTGCCGCCGGTCTTTTCGGTGATCGTCTTGCAGACGTTTGCGAAGTCATCCCACGTCCAGTTGATCACGTCGGTGGTGATGCCGGCGTCCTCGAAGACCTTGGTGTTGTAGACGAAGACCTGGCTGTTGGAGCCGATGTTGAGCGCATAGAGCTTGCCGTCGACCATGCCGCCGGAGAGCGGGCCCTTGTCGAAATTGGACAGGTCGAGGCCATTGCCGATGAAGGGATCGAGTTCCTGCAGTGCGCCGCGACGGACGTATTCGAACAGGAAGCGATAGTCCATCTGCACCAGGTCGGCCATGTTGCGGCCGGCGGTCTGGGTCGCCATCTTGGTCCAGTAGTCGCCCCAGCCGATGGTTTCGCCGGAAACGGAGATGCCCTCGTGGTTCTTCTCGAACACCTCGATGACGTCGAAGGTCCGGCGGTCGCGGTCGGGATTGCCCCACCAGAAATGGCGAATGGAGCGGTCCTGCGCCAAAGCGGGCAGTGACGGCAGGCCAGCGGCCAGCGCCACGCCACCCGTTGTGGCCAAGAATTTTCTGCGTGAAATAGCCATAGAATTCCTCCTCCTCATGGCTCTGCGTTATGTGGTGTGGCCCCTTCGGGGTTCACCGCTGCGCACGTTCGCGGATTTCCACGCATCGGCGACAGGCCGGGCGCTCCCTTCCTCCAGGGAGATGGAAACCAGAACGAAATCCGTGCCGATGCGTTGGGCATCGTGCACTCTGCCGCGCCCTTCGGCGCGGAATCCTGAAATGGAAAAGATTTGCCGACCCTGAATGTCTCTGGAAAAGGGGCCGGGGCGAAGAGCCGCCGCGCCGACACCCATCGCGGCAACGGCAACCGGCAGGGCCCACGACCCCGTTCGCTGGTTTGAAGCTGCGCAGGCAATGGCCATGAATTCTCCTCCCGACTTCATGGTGCCGACCGGGCCGCACGAACGGCCCTGAAGCCGCCTCCGTCGTCCTGTCCGGTCGCAATCGCAATGTTAGCGGTACCGGCTCAGCCGGCCCAGTCTCCTCAGTCGTCATCGGCGTGATGGCTGGCGCAAGCGCGCGACGATCCACCTTTGTCCGACAACATTCCTCCCGGCGCGAAACGCGGCCACAGATCCCTCCAGATCAGGTCAACGTTTCGAGAATTTCACTTTCCCACGGCGTTCCGTAAAAAATGAAATCACATTCCGTTTTTTGATTTAGCCACAGCGTCCGGCCTATTGCAAGCCGCCACCCGCAACTTTCCGACCGGCTGGTAGGTTAGCGCCGGTCAGCCCATCGGATGTTCGGGCGAGGCCGAAAGCAGTTCCGACAGATAGGTGCCGTATGCGGTCTTGCGGAAGGTGTCGGCGTGCTGGCGCAACCGGTCAGCATCAATCCAGCCGCTGCGATAGGCGATCTCCTCCGGACAGCCGGACTGCATGCCCTGGCGGACCGAGAGCGTGCGCACGAAATTGCCGGCGTCGAGCAGGCTGCCATGGGTGCCGGTGTCGAGCCAGGCATAGCCGCGGCCCATGCGCTCCACCGAAAGCGTGCCGTCGTGGAGATAGGTCTCAAGCAGGGTGACGATCTCAAGCTCGCCGCGGGGCGATGGCTTGACCGCCCTTGCCCGCGCCGGGGCCTCGCCGTCCAGGAAATAGAGGCCGGTCACCGCATAGTTCGACGGCGGCGTTTCGGGCTTCTCGATGATCTCGCGCACACGGCCTTCCCGGTCGAAGGCAACGACGCCGTAGCGCTCCGGGTCGGCAACGTGATAGCCAAACACCGTTCCGCCGGCGGGTTTTGCATCGGCGGCCGAAAGAAGCTCCGGCAGGCCGTGGCCGAAGAAGATGTTGTCGCCGAGGATCATCGCCGACGGCGCTCCATCGAGAAAATCCTCCGCCAGCAGGTAGGCCTGCGCCAGCCCGTCCGGCGAGGGCTGGGTGATGTAGGTGAGGCTCACACCCCACTGGCTGCCGTCGCCGAGAAGCTTGCGGAACTGGGCCTGATCGTCGGGCGTGGTGATGATCGCGATTTCGCGGATGCCGCTCAGCATCAGCACAGACAGCGGATAATAGATCATCGGCTTGTCGTAGACCGGCATCAGCTGCTTGGAGATGGCGAGCGTCAGCGGATAGAGCCTGGTGCCCGAGCCGCCGGCGAGAATGATGCCCTTGCGTGCTGTCATGATGTTGCTCCCAGTTCCTTCAGGACGTCGTCGAGGCCCGCCTGCCAGTCCGGCCGCTCAAGGCCGAAGGCTGCCAGCGACGCGCAGTCGAGGCGCGAATTCAGCGGACGCTTTGCCGGCGTCGGATATTCGGCGGTCGGTATGTCGTTGACGGTGACGTTGCGGCCGGCCCGGCGGAAAATCGCGCGGGCGAAATCGGCCCAGCTGACATCCGGTGCGCCGGAGAAGTGATAGATGCCGGATTTCTCCGGGGCCGCGACAAGCCCTTCAGCCATGGCCTTGCAGGCGGCGGCGATCGCGCGTGCCGGCGTCGGCCCGCCGATCTGGTCGCCAACGACGTTCAGCGTGTCGCGGGTTTCCGAAAGCCGCAGCATGGTCTTGACGAAATTGCCGCCATGGGCGGAGAAGACCCAGCTCGTGCGCATGATCGCATGGGGCGCGCCGGAAGCGGCAACGGCCTCTTCGCCGGCAAGCTTGGTGCGCCCATAGGCGCCGATCGGCGCCGTCGGTGCATCGGTGGCGAAAGCCGTGTCACCGCTGCCATCAAACACATAATCAGTCGAAATGTGGATGAAGGGAATGCCGCGGGCGGCGGCCGCGCGGGCCATGGCCCCGGGCGCCTCGCCATTGATGATTTGGGCCGTCACCTCGTCATCTTCAGCCTTGTCGACGGCGGTGTAGGCTGCGGCATTGATCACCGCATCGGGTCTGGCATCGGCAATGGCGGCGGCGCAGGCTTCCGGATCGGCAAGATCCGCCTCCGCCCGCGACAGGAACCGCGCCTCGGGCAGGATCGACTGCAGCTCCAGCGCGACCTGGCCGGTCTTTCCGAAGACCAGGATCATGCCTTCACCCCGAGGCGTTCGCCGACGCCCTTGCGGCTCTGAAGCGCCTTCCACCAGGCCTCGTTGTCGAGATACCACTGGACGGTCTGCTCAAGTCCCTGCTCGACCGTGACCGACGGGCGCCAGCCAAGCTCGGTGCGGATGCGGGTCGGATCGATGGCATAGCGCATGTCGTGGCCAGGGCGGTCGGTGACGAAGGCGATGAGGTCGGAATAGGAGCCTTCCGCGCGCGGCCGCTTCTCGTCGAGAATGGCGCAGATCGTCTTGACCAGATCGAGATTGGTGCGCTCGTTCTCGCCGCCGATATTGTAGCTGCGGCCGACCTTGCCCTTTTCCAGAACGGTCAACAGCGCGTCGGCGTGGTCCTCGACGAAGAGCCAGTCGCGGATGTTCTCGCCCTTGCCGTAGACCGGGATCGACTTGCCGGCGAGCGCATTGAGGATGACGACCGGGATCAGCTTTTCGGGGAAGTGGAAGGGGCCGTAATTGTTCGAGCAGTTGGTCACCAGCACCGGCAGGCCGTAAGTCTCGTGCCAGGCGCGGACCAGATGATCGGAGGCGGCCTTCGAAGCCGAATAGGGCGAGCGCGGATCGTAGGGCGTATCCTCGGTAAACTGCCCTTCGGTGCCCAGCGAGCCGAACACCTCGTCGGTGGAGATATGATGGAAGCGGAAGGTCTCCGGCTTGCCCTTGTTCACCCAATAGGCGCGGGCGGCTTCCAGCATGTTGTAGGTGCCATTGATATTGGTCTCGACGAAATCGCCGGGCCCATCAATCGAACGGTCGACATGGCTTTCGGCAGCCAGATGCATCACCGCGTCCGGCGCGTGCTTTTCAAACACCCGGTCAAGCGCCGCCCGGTCGCGGATATCGGCCTGTTCGAAGGCATAGAGCGGGCTCTTGTCCACCGAAGCGACGTTGTCGAGGCAGGCGGCATAGGTCAGCGCATCGAGATTGACGATGGCATGGCCCCGGGCGATGGCGTGTCGCACCACGGCCGATCCAATAAAGCCGGCGCCGCCGGTAACGAGAAGCTTCATGCGTAGACCTCAGTAGACGAAGGGATTGTCGAACGCAGCAAAGGACGGGGCGTCACGATCCTTGGCCGAAACAGTGAAATCGATGTCTTTCAGCGGCCATTCGATACCGATCTCCGGATCGTCAAAGCGCACGCCGCCATCGCATTCGGGCGCATAATAATCCGAGCACTTGTAGATGATCTCGGTATCCGGTTCCAACGTCATGAAGCCGTGCAGAAACCCTTCCGGGATCAGCAGTTGCTTGCCGTTTTCGAAGGTGAGCTCGACGCCGAACCATTTGCCGAAGGTCGGCGAGCCCTTGCGCGCATCGACCGCCACATCGAACAGTCGCCCACGGCCACACCGCACCAGCTTCGCCTGCGCATGCGGCGGTGCCTGAAAATGCAGGCCCCGCACCGTGCCAACCGTCCGCGACAGCGAATGATTGTCCTGCACGAAATCGATATCGATACCGTGATCGGCAAACGTCTTGCGGTTCCAGCTCTCAGAGAAGAACCCACGCTCGTCGCCGAAACGCTTTGGCGTCAGCAGAACAAGACCCGGAATATCAGTTTTCTCAATGTTCACGGCATGCCTTTTCGGTTGAAACAGAGGTGGTCTATCAAATTCAAACAGCTCAAGAAAGCAACTTGCCGCAGCTTTGTGGCAGCGCTGCGCTTGCGCTATCTTTTGCACAAATACCGCATTTGTGCGAAGGCATGTATGACGGCTTTGGGCGGCACGAGGGTCGTCGCCGACCGACTACAAGCCAGGCGTCTTTGAAAGAACCTCATGATATCGCAGGAAACCTTCATCTCCGTCGTCTACTTCAAGGACGCCCCGCGCATTGCCACGAAGATACTGACGCCCGTTCAGGCCGGGCGGGCGCTGGGGCGGTTTTCGATGGAGGGGGTGATCGGGGACGATACCGGGGAAAACATCTCCGAAAAGAACATCGCTTGGAACGAGCTGACAGCGCTGTACTGGATGCGGCACAATGTCGATGCCGAATATTACGGGCAGATGCATTACCGGCGGCTGCTGGCCTTTTCCGAGAAGGCGCCGAAGCGGCTGTCGTTCGAAGAGATCGGGCCGCGCGAATATGACCAGTTCGGTTGGGATGACCGTCTGATCGAGAAGGCCTGCCGGAGTGCGGATATCCTGACGCCGAACATGCGCGACATCTTTCTGCCGGGCATGCCGGAGGTGCCGATGACCGCCTCTGAATTCTATTCCCACCAACATCACGGCGGCGACATGGATATCGTCGAGGAGATCGTGAAGTCGCGGTTTCCCGAAATCTATCCCTATTTCGTGCAGGTGCTGACCGGGCGGCGGATCTTCTTCAACAGCATCACGGTGATGCGAAAGCCGCTGTTTCACGAATATTGCGACTTCCTGTTCGCGACGCTGGAAGCGGCCGAGGCGCGGATCGATACCAGCACTTACGACCCCTACCAGAAGCGCATCTGGGGCTTCCTCGCGGAATACCTGACCAATGCCTATGTCCACTATGCCAAGGCCGTCCATGATGCCAAGGTGCGCGAGTTGCCGCTGACATGGGGCATGCGGCCGCGGCCACCGGTCCTGCCGGAGCAGGTGCTGGCGGAGGCCCGTGCCAGGCGCGATGCGATCACGGTACGCGACGGTACGGGAGCGGAGGATATCAACGTCGTTCTTTCGGTCGATGACCGCTACGCACCGCATGCTGCCGTCACCATCCTCTCGGCCCTTCGCACGACCGAGACACCCGGTCGGCTGCGCTTCTTCATCCTGAACGGCGGCAATGTCTCGCCCGCCAACCGCAAGACGCTTGAACAGGTGGTCACAGGTGCCGGCGGGCGTATCGAATTCATCGATATCGACGATCACGACCTGCGCTTCCTGCCGCTCAACCGCGATTATGTGTCAATTGCCACCTATTACCGGCTGGTGATGCACCAGTATCTGCCGGGCGATGTCGACAAGGCGATCTATATCGACGCCGATACCATCGTCGTCGAACCGCTCGAAAAGCTCTGGGATATCGATCTCGAGGGCCATCCCGTCGCCGGCGCGCCGGACGATGCCGGCTTCCAGCAGGCGCGCCGGATACAGCTTTCGGCCGAGCACCGCTATTTCAATGCCGGCGTGATGGTCTTCGACGTTGCGAAATTCCGGACGATGGAGATCGCTTCCGACGTGTTGGCCGTCTACCGCGAGAAAGGCCCCTATATCATCGCTCAGGATCAGGACATCCTGAACATCCTGTTCGAGCGCGACACCAAGGTTCTGCCGCTCTGCTGGAACGTCGGTACGCGGCTTTACCGGGCCAATCCGCTCGAGCCTTCCTATTCGGAGGAGGAGGCTTTCGAGGCGGCGCGGGCGCCGGCGATCGTGCATTTCACCGACAAGAAGAAGCCCTGGCACATCAAGTGCACGCATCCCTTCACCGAGCTCTACTGGGATTATCGCAACGAGACACCCTGGGCGGAGACCGCCTTCGCAGGGCGCAAGCGGCGGCTGCTGCAGATGTTGCGGCGCAGGCTGAGAGCCCGCGACAAACGGTTCGAGCGCAAGGTGGTCGCGGCAGGCGGAAAGGGCTGAAGGCGTTCAGCCGCCGCCCAGAAGCTGCATCAAGGTGCGACGCTTGTGCTGTTTGGGCTGACTTTCGCCGACATTGGCGGGCGGGGTTTCGTTGCCGAGCCGGCCGAGAAGCTCCACCAACGTATCCGGAGTGTTGCCATTGGCCGCAGGCGCCGGCTGTGGGTCGATGATGCGGCCGCCGCCATAAAGCGGCTCCGACTTCACGCCCTTGTGCGCCTTCACCATGAAATCATGCCAGATCTCGGCCGGCAGCTTGCCGCCGGTTACGGATTTCATCGGCGAGTTGTCGTCATTGCCGACCCAGACCCCCGCCGTCAGGTTGGCGGTGAAGCCGACGAACAGCGCGTCGCGGGAGGATTGTGTCGTGCCGGTCTTGCCGGCGACCTGCCAGCCGGGAATCTGCGCCGCGCGGCCTGTGCCGTCGGTCACGACATGCATCAGCATGCCATTCATGTTGGCAGCAACCTGCGATGAAAGCACACGCTGCGGGTTGGCGCGGTCGTTGCGGTAAAGCGGCTTGCCGGCGTCGGTTTCGACGGTTTCGATCAGATAGGGCGTCACCTTGAAGCCGCCGTTCATGAAGGCGGTATAGGCGCCGGTCAGTTCCAGCAGAGAGACTTCGGAGGTGCCGAGCGCAAGCGAGGCGTTGGGGGTGATGTCCGAGCTGATGCCGAGCCGGTGGGCAAGGTCGACGACATAGCCCGGGCTTGCCTCCATCACCAGCTGGGCGGCGATGGTGTTGACCGAATGGGCCAGCGCATTGGTCAGCGTCATCGGGCCCGAATAGGTCTTTTCGTAATTTTCCGGCGTCCAGTTGTCGATGGTGATCGGCGCATCGTTGCGCACCGAGCCCGGCCGGTCGCCGATCTCGAGCGCTGCGGCATAGACGAAAGGCTTGAAGGCCGAGCCGGGCTGCCGTCTGGCGGTGGCGGCGCGGTTATACTGGCTTTCGGCATAGTCGCGCCCGCCCACCAGCGCGCGAATGGCGCCGGTGGCATCGATGGCGACGACGGCGCCCTGTTCGACACGGTCCTTCGCGCCGTTCTTGTCGAGCGCCGCCTGCAGGGTGGTTTCGGCGTCGCGTTCAAGGCCGGGGTCGAGCGTCGTGTAGACGACGAGATCCTGGTCGACCTCGCCGACGAGCGGCTTCAACTGCCGCATCACCATGTCGGCGACGTAGTTTTCGGCGCCCGACCAGTAGCTCGGCGCCCGGGTCGGCTCGCGCGCCATGGCGGTTGCCATGTCGCTGTCGCCGATCATGCCCTGGTCGTGCATGGCGGAAAGTACGACCTGTGCGCGCTCTTCCGCTGCTTCCGGGTCCCGTGCCGGCGAAAGCCTTGAAGGGGCCTTCAGCAGGCCGGCCAGCAGCGCCGCCTCGCCGAGCGTCACATCCCGGGCGGACTTGTTGAAATAGCGCTGGGAGGCGGCCTCGACACCATAGGCGCCGGAGCCGAAATAGACGCGGTTCAGATACATCGCAAGGATCTGGTCCTTGGTGTATTTGTGCTCCAGCCAGATCGCCATCAGCGCTTCCTGCACCTTGCGTTCCAGCGTCTGTGCATGGGAGAGCAGCACGTTCTTGGCGAGCTGCTGGGTGAGCGTCGAGCCGCCCTGCACGACGCCGCCATGGGCGATATTGGTCGCCATGGCACGGGCAAGGCCGATCGGGTCGACACCGAAATGGGAATAGAAGCGGCGGTCTTCGATCGCGACGACGGCCATCGGGATATAGGGCGACATCTCGTCGAGGGAGAGTGCCTCGCCGCCGGTGGAGCCGCGATTGGCGATCAGCGAGCCGTCGGTGGCAACGATCTTGACGTTGGGCGCGCGCTCCGGCACGGCCCATTCATCGACCGGCGGCAGCTTGGCGCCGTAGTAGATGACGATGCCGGCAACGGCTATGGTGCCCCAGACGGCGGCGACGCAGCCCCAGTAGGACAGGAAGCGCAGCACCCGAAACAGCGGGTTGCCCGCGGAAGACCGGGACTTCTTCCTGCCGCCACCCTTCTTCTTTTTAGAAGGCTTCGCCGTAGCTCCGCCGCCGAAGAGCGAGGGTTCCGTCCTGCTGCGCTGGTTCTTCTTTTTCGCCATGGCGGGGTCGTCGGCACCTTCCGTTTCGCGTTCCGTTTTAGCCCGTCGTCTTTAAGGTCTTATTAAGGCGCGGGCATGCCCGCCCCGGCCGGGCGCCAGAAGATGACATCGAAGGTTAATGCAAGCTGAACGGGGCGGCGCGGCCGCCCCGCAAAGGCTGCTGTGCCGGATCAGGCAAGCGCGTCGAGGATGCGGATCCAGGAGCGGATGCCCTTGTGATAGGACGAGAGCTCGTATTTCTCGTTCGGCGAATGGATGCGGTCGTCGTTGAGGCCGAAGCCGACGAGCAGCGAATCCATGCCGAGCTTCTTCTGGAAATCGCCGACAATCGGGATCGAGCCGCCCATGCCGATGACCACGGCCGGCTTCGGCCATTCGTCGGAAAGGGCTGCCTGGGCCTTCTTCAGGAAGGGCGCGTTGTAATCCAGATGGATCGCCGGCGAGCCGCCATGGGGATGGAAGTCGACCTTGCAGTCGGCCGGGATCTTCGAGCGCACGTAAGCGCGGAAACTGTCGCGGATCTTTGCCGGGTCTTGCGTTCCGACGAGGCGGAAGGAGACCTTTGCCGAGGCTTTCGCAGCGATCACGGTCTTGAAGCCCTCACCGGTGTAGCCGCCGGTGATACCGTTGACTTCGGCGGTCGGCCGGGTCCAGGTGAGCTCCAGCACGGAACGGCCCTTTTCGCCGGAGGGAACCGAAAGGCCGATGCTGCCGAGGAAGCGCTCGTCGGTTTCTCCGAGCTGTTCCCAGCCCTTCTTCACATCTTCCGGGGTTTCCTCGACACCGTCATAGAAGCCATCGAGTGTCACCCGGCCGGTCTCGTCGTGGAGGCCGGCGAGGATGCCGGAAAGAATGTGGATCGGATTGGCGGCAGCGCCGCCGAAGAAGCCGGAGTGCAGATCGCGGTCGGCGGCGGTGATCACCACCTCATCGCCGACGAGGCCGCGCAGCGTTGCGGCGATTGCCGGCGTCTCGCGGTCCCACATGCCGGTGTCGCAGACGAGTGCGAAGTCCGCCTTGATCAGGTCGCCATGTTCTTCGATGAAGGCTGGAAGCGATGGCGAGCCGGATTCCTCCTCGCCCTCGAACATCACAGTCACCTTTACCGGCAGCGCACCGTTCTCCTCACGGTAGGCGCGGCAGGCCTGCAGGAAGGTCATCAGCTGACCCTTGTCGTCGCTGGTGCCTCGGCCGGTGAGGATCTTGCGGCCGGGTTCGACCTCCTTGACGGCCGGCGAAAACGGATCGCTCTCCCAGAGCTCGATCGGGTCCACGGGTTGCACATCATAGTGGCCGTAAAACAGCACGTGCGGGGCGCCCTCAGGCGCGTTCTCGCTGGTGCCGACAACCATCGGATGGCCCTTGGTCGGATAGGCGGTGGCGGAAAAGCCGAGCGTCTTCAGTTCGCCCACCAGCCACTCGGCGGCTTCGGCGCATTTTTCCTTGTAGGCCGGATCGGTCGAGATCGAGGGGATGCGCAGGAGCTCGAACAACTTGTCGAGACTGGAGGGGAGGTTGTCGTCGGCGCGCTTCAGCAGCGCTTCAAGTTCGGTCATGTGCAGAACCTCGGGTTGGCGCGAAAAAGATGGGGCGACCATAGGCCATGGGAGGGTGATTTGAAAACATGCGATTGGCAGCATCAGGGCATGAAAAAGCCGCCATGGCCTGGAGGGGGGCGGACCATGGCGGCTGCTTTTTGGGACAAGGGCCGGAGAGGGGGGATGGAGCCCTTGTCCTTACTGTCTGAAGAGGCGGGGGACGAGCCTCTGTCAGGCACCGGCGTTTTGAGGCGCCGTTGAGTTCTAAATGTACTTCGAAATGTGTCGATTCAAGGGACACGGTCGGCCGTTTCGTTACAAATCGGTAATATTGCTGCATCGTGCAGCTGTTTTTCGCGTTTTGCTGTGCATCAAGTTTCAGGCGTGCATCCTGGGATTGCGGGTGAGGCTTTCGGATGGACCTTTCAGGCTGTCCACGGTATGGATTCGCCATGAAAAAAGACGACCACCTTTTCCTGATCGATGGCTCCGGCTTCATCTTCCGCGCCTTTCACGCGCTGCCGCCGCTGACCCGCAAATCCGATGGCCTGCCGGTCGGCGCGGTCTCGGGCTTTTGCAACATGCTGTGGAAGCTTCTGACGCAGGCGCGCGACACCTCCGTGGGCGTCACGCCGACGCATCTGGCGGTGATCTTCGACTTTTCGTCGCAGACCTTCCGCAAGGAAATCTACCCGGACTACAAGGCCCACCGGCCGCCGCCGCCGGAAGATCTGGTGCCGCAGTTCTCGCTGATTCGCGAGGCGACACGCGCCTTCAACCTGCCCTGCATCGAAATGGAGGGTTATGAGGCCGACGACATCATCGCCACCTATGCCCGCCTGGCGGTCGAAGCCGGCGGCGATGCGACCATCATCTCGTCCGACAAGGACCTGATGCAGCTCGTTGGCCCGCGCGTGCATATGTATGACGGCATGAAGGATCGCCAGATCGGCGTACCGGAGGTGATCGAGAAATGGGGCGTTCCGCCGGAAAAGATGATCGACCTGCAGGCGCTCACCGGTGATTCGGTCGATAACGTTCCGGGCGTGCCCGGCATCGGCCCGAAGACGGCGGCGACGCTGCTTGAGGAGTTCGGCGATCTCGACAACCTTCTGGCCAACGCCGAGACCATCAAGCAGAACAAGCGCCGCGAAAACATCATCGCCAGCCGCGAACTGGTGCAGATTTCAAGGCAGCTGGTGACGCTGAAGCAGGATTGCCCGGTGGAACTGCCGCTCGAGGCGCTGTCGCTGGAACCGCAGGACGGGCCGAAGCTCGTTTCCTTCCTGAAGGCGATGGAGTTCAATTCGCTGACCCGGCGCGTCGCCGAGGCGACGGGGGCAGAGGCGCAGGCGATCGATGCCGCGCCCGTCGATGTCGAGTGGGGCACCTCCGCCCACGGGCCGGATCTCGATCCGGGTGCGGGCACGGCACCTGCGGCGAAGCAAGCGGGATCGGCCGATGTCGGCCAGGGCACGCGCCCTGCAGACCTTGCCGCCGCGCGGGCGGCGCGTTTTGCGGCGCTTCCGATCGATCGCGACGGCTACGAGACCATCCGCGACCTGACCTCGCTTCAGGGCTGGATCGAGGCGGCGCGCGAGCGCGGCCTGGTCGCCTTCGACACGGAGACCACCTCGCTCGATGCGATGCAGGCCGAACTCGTCGGCTTTTCGCTGGCGCTTTACGACGAGGACGCCAAGGACAAACCAGTCCGCGCGGCCTATGTGCCGCTCACCCACAAGTCCGGCCACGACGATCTCCTCGGCGGCGGCCTTGCCGAGGGGCAGATACGCTTCGATGACGCGCTTGCGGCGCTGAAGGGGTTGCTCGAGGACGAAGCGGTCAAGAAGATCGCCCAGAACCTCAAATACGACTACCTGGTGATGCGTCGCCATGGCATCACGGTGAAGAATTTCGATGACACCATGCTGATTTCCTATGTGCTCGATTCGGGTATGGGCGGGCACGGCATGGATGCGCTTTCGGAAAAATGGCTCGGCCACCAGCCCATCCCCTACAAGGAGGTTGCCGGCTCCGGCCGCAACATGGTGACCTTCGATCATGTCGATATCGCCCGCGCGACCGCCTATGCCGCCGAGGATGCCGATGTGACGCTCCGCCTCTGGCTGGTGCTGAAGCCGCGGCTTGCCGCCGAAAAGGTGACAAGCGTCTATGAGCGCCTGGAACGGCCGCTGCTGCCGGTGCTGGCCGCGATGGAAGAGCGCGGCATTTCCGTCGACCGACAGATTCTGTCGCGGCTTTCCGGTGAACTGGCGCAGAAGGCGGCGGCGCTCGAAGACGAGATCTACGAGCTTGCCGGCGAACGCTTCAACATCGGCTCGCCCAAGCAGCTTGGCGATATTCTGTTCGGCAAGATGGGGTTGCCCGGCGGCAAGAAGACCAAGAGCGGACAGTGGTCGACGGCCGTACAGGTGCTCGACGATCTTGCCGCCGAAGGCCTGCCGCTGCCGAGCCGCATCGTCGACTGGCGGCAGATGACCAAGCTGAAATCGACCTATACCGACGCGCTGCCGGGCTACATCCATCCCGAGACGAGGCGGGTCCACACCTCCTATTCGCTGGCCTCGACCACCACCGGGCGGCTGTCCTCGTCGGAACCCAACCTGCAGAACATTCCGGTCAGGACGGCGGAGGGCCGCAAGATCCGCACGGCCTTCATCGCCACGCCCGGCCACAAGCTGCTCTCGGCCGACTACAGCCAGATCGAGTTGCGCGTGCTTGCCCATGTCGCCGATATCGCCCAGCTCAAGCAGGCCTTTGCCGATGGCATCGACATTCACGCGATGACGGCATCGGAAATGTTCGGGGTGCCGGTGGAAGGCATGCCGGGCGAGGTACGCCGGCGCGCGAAGGCGATCAATTTCGGCATCATCTACGGTATCTCCGCCTTCGGTCTTGCCAACCAGCTCGCCATCGAGCGTTCCGAAGCCGGCGACTACATCAAGCGCTATTTCGAGCGCTTTCCCGGCATCCGCGATTACATGGAAAAGACCAAGGCCGAGGCCCGCGACAGGGGATACGTCGAAACCATTTTCGGCCGGCGCATCCACTATCCGGAAATCAAATCGTCGAACCATCAGGTCCGGAGCTTCAACGAGCGTGCGGCGATCAATGCGCCGATCCAGGGCTCGGCGGCCGATATCATCCGCCGCGCCATGGTCCGCATCGAGCCGGAACTCGCCGCAGCAGGCCTTGGCGACAGCACGAAAATGCTGCTGCAGGTCCACGACGAACTAATCTTCGAGGTCGAGGACGCGGCTGCCGAGAAGGCGCAGGCCATGATCGTCGATGTCATGGAAAACGCGGCAATGCCGGCCGTTTCGATGGCCGTACCGCTCAAGGTCGATGCCCGCGCCGCCCAGAACTGGGACGAAGCCCACTGAGTTTCCGGAAAGAGGAACCGCAATGAACCCTGCGCTCGCCGCCTATGGCGCCCTCGGTATCGCGATCGTCTGCGAGGTGATCGGCTCGACGCTGCTGCAGAAGTCCTACGGCTTCACCCGGCTGCTGCCGACCATCGGCGTGGCGGTGTTCTATATCGTCGCCTTCTTCTGCCTGTCACAGGCGCTGAAGACCATTCCGCTGGGCGTCGCCTATGCGATATGGGCCGGACTTGGGATCGTGCTGACGGCGGCCGTCAGCACGCTCGTGCTGCGGCAGAACCTTGACCTCGCCGCCTGGGTCGGCATCGCCATGATCGTCGGCGGCGTCCTGGTGATGAACCTGTTCTCGAGTGCCACGGGGCACTGAAGGCGCTGCCGCTGCACGGTGTGCCGCTCGCTCCATATACTCTCTCCCGCTTGCGGG
This sequence comes from Martelella endophytica, assembly GCF_000960975.1. Classification (NCBI taxonomy): domain Bacteria; kingdom Pseudomonadati; phylum Pseudomonadota; class Alphaproteobacteria; order Hyphomicrobiales; family Aurantimonadaceae; genus Martelella; species Martelella endophytica. The sequence continues at coordinate 1,443,060 of NZ_CP010803.1, forward strand.
AGAGATGCCCCGAAAGGGGCAGTGAGGGTGAAGCAGCATGTCCGTTCGTGAGAGCGTTCGTGTGGATACGTTCCCCCCTCACTGTCGCTGTCGTGACATCTCCCCCCCTTCTGGGGCGAGATGGTTGGGGGCAATGCGGTAAGGACGTCGCGAGAAAAGCGATCTTGAGGACAGCCGAGAGGCGCCTGTTTCACCCCTTCACGCATCCGCCGATCACCTGCGCCAGCCGTGCTCCCGCCTCTTCCAACGCGCCGGAATTGTCGATGGTAATCACATCGAAGGGGCCGTCGACGTTCATGGTGGAGCGGGCGAGGCGGCGCAGGATGTCGTCGCGGGTCTCGCGGCCGCGCGCTTCGAGACGCGCTGCAAGGATTTCCGGCCGCGCGGTGACGTTGACGACGGTGAGGTGATCGAAAGCGGCGGAAAACAGCGGCAGCGCCGAGCGCGAACCGTTGCAGACGGCGATGCCGCCGGCCCTGACGAAAGCCTGGGTCTCGGCCGGAATGCCGTAGAACAGCCTGTGCGCTTCCCATGACACGACGAAGCCGCCGGCCATCGCAGCGGCCGTGAACGCTTCCTTCGTCATCGTCGCGTGGTCTTCGGTCGCACCATCGGCCGGGCGGGTGATCACCCGGCGGACGAAACGGACCGAAGGATGATCCCGGTAGAGGGCGGCTGCGTGGTTGATCAGGCTGTCCTTGCCGGCCCCGCTCGGGCCGACCACGACGATGATGCGGCCGGCCGGCTTTGCGTCCATGGCTTCAGGCCACCCGCTGCCCGGCGCGCCAGACGGCACGGGTCACGGGGACGCCCTCCGGCCGGCGCACACGCACGAGATCGGCGCGAAGCCCCTCTGCGATACGGCCGCGATCATCAAGGCCCACCGATTTCGCAGGTGTTGCGGTGACCATCTTCAGCGCCTTCGGCAGCGAGATCTCCTCAACCTCATCGGCAAGAATAAAGGGGGCGTAGATCAGGCTGAGCGGCACGTAGTCCGACGACAGCACATCCAGCACCCCGGCCTTGGCCAGATCGCGGGCGGCGATGTTGCCGGAGTGGGACTTGCCGCGCACCACATTCGGCGCGCCCATCAAGACCGAAAGCCCGGCCTTGTGCGAGGCGCTTGCGGCATCGAAGGTGGTCGGAAACTCGGCGACCCGAACGCCTTGCTCTATCGCCTCGTCGACATGCGCGATGGTGGCGTCGTCATGGCTGGCAATGGTGATGCCGCGTGCCTTGCAGTGATCGGAGATCATCTTGCGATGCTTGTCGGAGTATTTCGCCGAGGAGGCCTGCCGTCCCTTGACGAAGGCATCGAAGGCTTCATCGGAAAGGCCGCGCTTGGTCTTGTAGTAGAGGATGTACTGGTCGAGATTGGTGAACTGGCGCTGGCCGGGCGCATGGTCCATCAGCGATGCCAGCCTGACATGCGGGTCATCCTCGAAATCGGTGAAATGGTCGATGACGTCGGCGGCCGAGACTTCGCAGCGAAGGTGGATCAGGTGCTGCGCCCGCAGCCGATCCTCGCGCTCGGCCTGCTGGATGGCATTGGCCATGTCGCGCATCTCGCCGTGCCGGAAGCCGCCATCCTCATCCGACCCCATGCGCAGGCAGTCGAAGACGGTGGTGATGCCGGAGGTGACGACCTGGGCGTCGTGCGCCTGCACGGCTGCGATCTGGTTCCAGCGCACGCCGGGGCGCGGCGAATAGTGGCTTTCGAGATGGTCTGTGTGCAGCTCGATGAGGCCGGGGATCAGGAAGTCGCCCTCGAAATTCTCGCCCTTCGACATCCTGCCCTCGGAGATATCGGCAATCTTGCCGTCGCGGATGAGCACCGAGCCTTCGAGGATATCGTCCTCCAGCACGATGCGGGCATTGGTGAAGATGGTTTCTGCGGTCATAGCTCTCTGTCTTTCAATTGCGGCCCCCGGTCAGCGGTTGCCAGCGGCGTATCGTGAACGGCGCGCCGCGGCTTTCCTCGACAAACAGGCCAAGACCGGTGACGGCAAGCGGCTTGTCGATAAAGGGAGCGAAGTAGGTCTCCACCGCGCCGCCGACGACGGAGGCGTCCGTGCCGGCAACGGGGCCGGTCAGTGTCATGTGGAAGCGGAACTCGTCGAAAACGTAAGGGTAGCCCCAGCGCATCATGTTCTCGCGCTGGACTTCGGAGAGCGTTTCCGGCTTGCGGCGGGCGATCTCGTCATTGAGGAGGGGCGCGCGCATCGGCTCGAAATGCTCGACGACATCGGCGGCGAAGGCCTGCAGCGTGTCATAGTTTTCGGCGGGAACGAGGGCGTAGAACTTGCCGATCTGGCCGAGCACGATCTTCGGTATGTTGAATGTCGCGGTGTTGCGGCAGTAGACGTCGAAGGCGGCTTCAAGGGCCGACGGCGTGATGTTTTCGGCAAGCCGGAACGGCGCCTTCAGCGTGGCGTGGAAGCCGTAGCGCGCTGCGGCTGCGGTCACCGTGCTCATCCGGCCCGGCGGCAGGCCGACGGTGTCGGGGAAGGGGCGTTCAGCGCCTTCGAAGGCGTCATAGCCGAGCCAGCGGCTTGCGGCTTCTGTCAGCGGATCGTCGGCGGGCGGGGTAAAGTAGATCGCATATCGCAAAGCAGGTGTCCTCGAAATCGCATTCTGGCGCGGCGAAGGGGCGCATGGCGCTCTTGGGAACGAATCCTGCGCGGATTCGCCAAGAGACACAATGCCCTCACCACTCAATGCCGGTCCGTCCTGTGGGTTCCCATCAGGCGCGAACGGAGCGCATTCGAGATGTTATCGAAGACAAAGACAACAATGAGGATGAGCACCACCATATAGGCAACATTTTCCCAATCGGAATTGGTGCGCATCGCTTCCCAGAGTTTGAGGCCGATACCGCCGGCGCCGACGGCACCGATGACGGTGGCCGAACGGGTGTTCGATTCCCAGAAATAGAGGGCCTGCGAGCAGAACACCGGCAGCACCTGCGGCAGCACGCCGAAGCGTTGAACGACGATCGGCGGCGCGCCGACCGATTTCACGCCCTCGCGCTGCTTGTCATCAATGTTCTCCAGCGCCTCGGAATAGAGTTTGCCGAGCGTGCCGGTGTCGGTGAAGAAGATTGCAGAGATGCCGGCCAGCGGCCCGGGGCCGAAGGCGCGGGTGAAAAACAGCGCCCAGATGAACATGTCGACCGAGCGCAGAAAGTCGAAGAAGCGCTTGGTCAGCTGGTTGACCGGCCTGTTGCGCATGATGTTGCGCGCGGCGATGAAGGCAAGCGGAAAGGCGACGAGGCTCGCAAACAGCGTACCGACGAAGGCCATGACGATCGTCTGGAGAAGCTTGGTCCAGACGTCGAGATGCTGCCAGGAGGGATTGTAGAGGAAGTCGTTGACGGCAAGCTTCCAGTTGCTGGTCGACGGTTCGAGCCGGTCGGCCGAGAAGACATGGTCGACGACCTGGCCAAACGACATGCCGAAATAGGCCGAGTTGGTGTCGAAGAAGAAATTCTCCCAGCCTAGGAAGCGGCGGTGGATGATTACCTTGTCGTCGCGGATTTCGACATAGCCGGCAAAGCCGAGCCAGGCATAGACCTTGGCGCCGGGTCGGTCCTGTTCGGCCCAGGCCGGCAGCGGGCCGTCGGGATAGACGCCCTGATCGTGGGCGAGATCGAGCTTCAGCGTGTCGGCGCCATAGGTGACGGTCACGACGTCGGGGCGGATCGCGACCAGGCGACCCTTGCCCATGACGATATCGGCGGAGGTGACGACCTCTTCGGTGACGGATTTCGTCTGCGCTGCGGCGCTTTCGGCGGTCTCACCCTGGGCGCCTGCGTTTTCCGGGGCGACGAACATGAACGACATCGATGACGCGGCCGGTTTTTCGGCGGAATTGGCCGCAGCCTCGGTCTCCACCGTGCGGGTCATGGTTGCGGTGGTGGTGGTCACCCAGTCGGGGTCGGGATGCTCGCCGAGCGGGGAAAACCGCGGATACTCCACCGACATGGCGCCGTCGGCCTCGATCTCGATCGTCGGCCGCGCTTCCCAGGAGATCCAGTCCGCCAGATAATTGCCGGCAAGCCCCCAGTTGGCCGAGCCGAGCACGGCGCCGACGGAGAAGAACCACCAGCAGAAGGCAAGGTAAAGGGCCGCGCCCGCGATGATGCCAAGAGAGCGGATCCGCGATTTCACGGAACCGTGGAGGAGTTCGGGGTGGCGGGCGGCAATGGCATCCATTTCAGATGCGTCGATCACGGTCATCGTCTTCTCCCTCACATCGCCGGCTGGAAGGCGTCGCTGCCGACGAGGCGGCGGCGCAGCCATGCGGAAAACTGGTCGACGGCAACGATGGTGCAGAACAGCAGCAGCACGATCGCTAGCGTCTTGGCGGCATGGCCGCGGCTGATCGACAGCCTGAGCAGTTCGCCGATGCCGCCGCCGCCGACGGCGCCGATGATGGTCGAGGCGCGCACGTTGATTTCGAGGCGGAGCAGGAAGTAGCTCATGAAGTTCGGCAGCACCTGCGGGACGATCGCGAACCAGACGCGCTCGATCCAGTTGGCGCCGGCGGCTTTCAAACCTTCATCCGCCCTCATGTCGGCGTTCTCGACCACTTCGAAGAACAGCTTTCCGAGCGCGCCGATGGTGTGGATCGTCACGGCGATCATGGCCGGGATCGGGCCGATCGACAGGATGGCGAGGAAGAAGCCGGCGAGCACGATTTCCGGAAAGGCCCGCAGCACTTCCATGAAGCGGCGCACGGTGCCGCGCAGCCAGACATTCTTTGTCAGGTTCTTCGCGGCGAAGAAACAGAGGCTGAAGGCGAAGAAGAAGCCGATGATGGTCGAGGCGATCGCGATGTTGAGCGTCTGCAGCATCGCGTAGAAATATTCCGGCATGTAGAGGCCGGTGTCGCCGAGATAGTAGCGCCCGTCCGGGTAATCATACTGGAACGAGCCGTCGTAATAGGGCGACGGCCGATCAAACAGCGCGCGAAAGATCTCGAAGGGATCGCGCGGGATCAGTTCGCCGACGAAGTCGAAGAAATGCGGCAGGCGATCGAAGAACTTGCCGGCATTGGTCTCGTTGGCGAACCAGAGCGAGGCGGCAAGGCAGACGGCGAGCACGGCCAGCGTCATGAAGGTGTAGAGCCGCTTTTGCGCGGCGAGCTGACGCCAGTGTTCCTCGACGCGTCTGCCGCTCTCGCTCAGGTCTTGATTCATGTTTGTGCCGGCCATGTTCAGGATATCGATAGATGAAAAGGCCCGCACCGCCTCCCCTGGGGAAGGCGGTGCGGAACCGGTTCTATGTCAGCAATCAGCCGCCGATGGTGGCCTTGCGGGCGTCGATGATCGGCTTGTAGAAGTCGACATTGACTTCGGCGAAGCCGGTGTAGTCGCCGCCCTGGATGGCGGAGAAGCATTCCGGATCGCTTTCCGGCAGGTTCATCATGAATTCCTTGAACGTCGCCTTGGTGTCGTCGCTCATGGAGGTGCGGACAACGATCGGGCCGTTCGGGATCAGCGGGCTTTCCCAGAGCTCGACGAGGTCGTCCATGTTGAGGATGCCCTTGTCGACCATCTTGCGCAGGTTGCCGGAGGTGTAGCCGTCTTCGAAATCGCCAACGCCCGAAGCCCAGGTCGTGCCGGCATCGAACGTGCCCTTGACGACTTCGAGAACGAGATTCTCGTGGCCGCCGCCGAAGCCGGTTTCGCCGAAGAATTCGTCAACTGGGGCGCCGGTCGCTTCCGGAAGCGTCACGGTCGGGATCAGGAAGCCGGAGGTGGAGTCCGGATCGGCGAAGCCGAGCTTCTTGCCCTTCATGTCTTCCAGCGAAGTCATGCCCGAATCCTTGCGGGCGACCATGACGGAGTGATAGCCCATCGAGCCGTCGGTCTGGACCGTCGTCAGGATCGGCTCGACGGCGTTCGGATCGGCAAGGTAGGCCTTGGCGTAGCCGGAAGCGCCGAGTTCGGCGTAATCGAGCGTGCCGCCGAGCAGGCCCTGGATGACGCCGTCATAATCGGCGGCCGGGAACAGCGAGACCTTCTCGACGCCGAGAACGTCCGGCAGCTTGTCGACCAGGCACTGGAAGTTGCGCAGGCGGTCGGCTTCGTTTTCGCCGCCGAGGATACCGATGCGGAATTCATTCATATCCTGGGCGTAGGCCGAGGTGGCGAGAGCGGCAAAGGCCGCCGTGGCCAGAAGGGTTTTCTTGAACATGACTTTCTCTCTCCTAGGTGTCCGGCCGCGCCGGAGGGGGATAAACGCTGCCTTTGACGCGGGCGGGCGATCTTTGAGACCTCAGGGCGTCGCCGCTTCGGCCTCTACCAGCGGAGCGATGCCGGCTGGCTTTCTGCCGGGGTTGCCGGCGAGCTTCCCGGTGTTGATGCTGGTCGACGTCATCGTTTCGTCGATGCCGGCACCATCCTTGTCCGAGCCGTAGATTTCCTGGACGGCCGCGGCCGTCAGTTCGCGCGGATTGCCGTCGAACACGACGCGGCCGTGGGCCATGCCGATGATGCGCTCGCAATAGGTCCGCGCGGTATCGAGGGTGTGCAGGTTGGTGATGACGGTGATGCCCTCGCGCTCGTTGATGTCGCGCAGCGCGTCCATCACCACCTTGGCATTCAGCGGGTCGAGCGAGGCGATTGGCTCGTCGGCGAGCACCATCTTCGGGTCCTGCATCAGGGCGCGGGCGATGGCCACGCGCTGCTGCTGGCCACCTGAAAGCGTGCCGGCCTTCTGCAGCGCCGTCTGCTCGATGCCGAGGCGCTCGAGTGCGGCGATCGCCATGATGCGTTCCTCGCGGGTGAAGACATTCATCAGGCTCTTGACGGTGGAACGGTGATTGAGCCGGCCGAGAAGCACATTGGTCAGCACGTCGAGGCGGGGCACGAGATTGAACTGCTGGAAGATCATTGCGCAGTCACGCTGCCAGTCGCGCAGCGCCTTGCCCTTGAGCTTCGAGACATCGGTGTCACCGAACAGGATCGCGCCCTCGGAAGGGTCGATCAGCCGGTTGATCATCCGCAGCATGGTCGACTTGCCAGCACCCGAGCGGCCGATGACGCCGACCATCTGGCCCTGCGGGATCGCGATGTTCACGGTGTCGACGGCAACATTTCTGCCGAAACGCCGCGTCACATTCTGCAGTTCAAACTTCATGCACTCTCTTTCAGATCATCGACGGTGCTTTTCAGCGGCCGCGCCGGCCGAAGCCGGTCGGGCGACCGACTTGCTCTGACAAGATGAATAGAGGTGCTGCTTGACGGTGGAATGTCAGTTTTGTTTCAGATTTCTGACAAAACAGACATGGTGGTGGATGGCCCGAGCCGGCGCTCAGTTCTCGTGGCGAAGAAGGAATTCCTCGGCAGACAGGGAGCGGAAATCGGCAAGGGCGTCGCGCAGCCGCGTGTGCTCCCAGTCCCACCAGGAAAGCGCATCCATGCGGAGGCCGATCTCTTCGGGAAAGCGGCGGCGGATCGTTTTCGCCGGCACGCCGCCGACGATGGTATAGGGGGCGACGTCCTTCGACACGACAGCGCCGGCGCCGACGACGGCGCCATTGCCGACCGTGACGCCCGGCAGGATGGTGACGCCATGGCCGATCCAGGTGTCGTGGCCGATCACCACTTTGCGGTCGCGGCGGCGGGCGAAGAAGTCGGCATCGTGCTCGCCATCCGGCCAGTAGTCGGCGGAGCGATAGGTGAAGTGGTGCAGCGTCGCCCGCTCGACCGGATGGTTGGTGGCATTGATGCGAACGGAAGCCGCGATATTGGCGAACTTGCCGATCTCGGCGCACCAGACGGCGCCATCCTGCATGATGTAGGAGTAGTCGCCCATCACCGTCTCGGCGATCCGGCAACGCTCGGAGACTTCGGTATAGCGGCCGAGCGTCGAGTCGGTGACGGAGGCGGTTTCGTGGATCAGCGGCGTTTCGGAAAGCTTTGTCATGCGGCGGTCCTTCGCGGTGAGAACGCGGAAACGTCGATGATATGATCGGCGATCGCGTTACGCACCTCCTCATCGTGGAAAATGCCGAGCAGGCCGATGCCGGCCTTCTTCTTCTCCTCGATCATCGCGACCACGACCTTGCGGTTTTCCGCATCGAGCGAAGCCGTTGGCTCGTCGAGCAGCAGGAAGGGATGATCGGTGATGAAGCCGCGGGCGATGTTGACGCGCTGCTGCTCGCCGCCGGAAAAGGTCGCGGGCGGCAGCTCCCAGAGCGCCTCCGGCAGGTTCAGCCGGGCGAGCAGTTCCCGTGCCTTGCCTTGCGCCGCCTTCTGGCTTTCGCCGCGCGAGAGCAGCGGTTCGGCGGCGACATCGATGGCGGAGACGCGCGGCACGGCGCGCAGGAATTGGCTGACATAGCCGAGCGTGTCGCGCCTGACGGCGAGCACCAGCCGGGGATCGGCACTGGCGAGGTCAACGATCTCGCCATGATGCTCGATCAGGATCTGGCCGGCATCGACGCCGTAATTGCCGTAGATCATCTTCAAAATCGAGCTCTTGCCGACGCCGGAGGGCCCGCCGAGCACGGCGCAGGTGCCGCTCCTCACCGCAAACGAGGCATTGTCGATGACCGGCAGCTTCAGTCCTCCGCGCAGGTGCATGGTGAAAGATTTTGTGAGTTCGGAGACGACGAGCGGGGTAGCCATGGCGGTCAGACCTGCAGGATCGAGGAAACGAGAAGCTGGGTGTAGGGTTCGCGCGGATCGTCGAGCACCCGGTCGGTGAGGCCCTGCTCGATGACGCGCCCCTCCTTCATCACCATCATCCGGTGCGACAGCAGACGGGCGACGGCGAGGTCATGGGTGACGACGATGGCCGCAAGCCCGAGGTCATTGACGAGGCCGCGCACCAGATCGAGCAGGCGGGCCTGCACCGAGACGTCGAGCCCCCCGGTCGGCTCGTCCATGAAGACGAGGCGCGGGCTGGTGACGAGGTTGCGGGCGATCTGCAGCCGCTGGCGCATGCCGCCGGAAAAGGCGCGCGGCTGGTCGTCGATCCGGTCATCCGGAATTTCGACACGTTCCAGCCAGCCGGCGGCCGTCTCGCGGATATTGCCATAGTGGCGCTCGCCAATCGCCATCAGCCGCTCGCCGACATTGGCGCCGGCCGAAACCGTCATCCGCAGGCCATCAGCCGGGTTCTGGTGAACGAAGCCCCAGTCGGTGCGCATCAGCACCCGGCGCTCGGCCTCCGACATCCGGTAGAGATCGCCGCGCCTGCCGTCGCGCATGCGGTATTCTACGGTGCCGGTGGTCGGCGCCAGCCGTGTCGAGATGCAGTTCAGCAGCGTCGTCTTGCCCGAGCCCGATTCGCCGACGATCGCCAGAACCTCGCCCGGATAGACGGAGAAGGACACGTCCAGGCAACCGGGGCGGCGACCGTAGAATTTCGAGACGCCGCTGACCTTGAGAAGCGGCTGGTCGTTGTCGACGCTCATGCGGAAGCTCCCCGGCGATCTATTGAGGACTTATCGGCAATCAATCTCCCCCCTTGAGGGGGAGATGCCCCGACAGGGGCAGAGGGGGGTGAACCCTCTCTGCGAATTCGGAGCTTGTGGCCTATAGGGCTTGCGCCCTTTACCCCTCTCTGTCGCTCTCGCGACATCCCCCCCTCAAGGGGGGAGATCGATTGGTGGCAACCTTTCGCAAAAGCAGCGCTTTCAAGGCGGAAAAACATCACCGCACCTCCTCCGCAAACAGCCCATCCTGCTCGCCGGTGTGGCCATCCGCACGGCGGGTTTCGCAGTGGTCGGTGTCGGAGCAAACGAACATGCGCCCGCCCCTGTCGTCGAGCACGACTTCGTCGAGATAGACGCCTTCCGCGCCGCACAGCGCGCAAGGCTTTTCGAAGTGCTGGATTTCGAAGGGATGGTCCTCGAAGTCGAGGCTGACGACGTCGGTGTGCGGCGGGATGGCGTAGATGCGCTTCTCGCGGCCGGCGCCGAAAAGCTGCAGCGCCTCGGAGCGATGCATTTTCGGATTGTCGAACTTGGGCGTCGGAGAGGGATCCATGACGTAGCGTCCGTCAACCTTGACCGGATAGGCATAGGTCGTGGCGATATGGCCGTTGTGGGCGATATCCTCGTAGAGCTTCACATGCATCAGCCCATATTCCTCGAGCGCGTGCATCTTGCGGGTCTCGGTCTCGCGCGGCTCGAGGAAGCGCAGAGGCTCGGGGATCGGCACCTGGAAGACGATCACCTGACCGGGCCTCAGCGGCGCCTCGGGAATGCGGTGGCGGGTCTGGATGATGGTGGCGTCGGCCGTATGCGTTGTCGTCTGGACGCCCGCGACCGTCTGGAAGAATTTGCGGATCGACACCGCATTGGTGGTGTCGTCGGCGCCCTGGTCGATGACCTTGAGGCGGTCTTCGGGACCGATGATCGCGGCCGTGACCTGCACACCGCCCGTACCCCAGCCATAGGGCATCGGCATTTCGCGCGAGGCGAACGGCACCTGATAGCCGGGGATGGCGATCGCCTTCAGGATGGCGCGGCGGATCATCCGCTTGGTCTGCTCGTCGAGATAGGCGAAATTGTAGGTGGCGAGATTCCTGGCTTGGGTCATTCTGCGGCCTCCCGTTCCTCGCGGCGCTCGAAGGCGCGGCGCATGCGGCGCACGAGGTCGAGTTCGGCCTGGAAATCGACGTAGTGCGGCAGTTTCAAATGCTCGACGAAGCCGGTCGCCTGCACGTTGTCGCAATGGGAAATCACGAATTCCTCGTCCTGCGCCGGGTGATTGACGTCCTCGCCGAGTTCGCCGGCCCTCAGAGAGCGATCGACCAGCGACATCGCCATGGCTTTGCGTTCCGACTGGCCGAAGACGAGGCCATAGCCGCGGGTGAACTGCGGCGGCGCCTTGGCCGAGCCCTTGAACTGGTTGACCATCTGGCATTCGGTGAGGCGAACCTCGCCGAGCGAAACCGCAAAGCCCATTTCCGGCACGTCGATTTCGACCTCCGCCATGCCGATGCGGATTTCACCGGCAAACGGATGGCTGCGGCCATAGCCGCGCTGGGTGGAATAGGCGAGCGCCAGCAGAAAGCCCTCGTCGCCGCGGGCAAGTGCCTGAAGGCGGAGGTCTCGCGACAAGGGAAAGTCGAGCGGTTCGCGGGTGAGGTCGCCGGCGCGGTGGTCTTCGGGCAGGCTGCCGTCTTCCTCGATCAGGCCCTCGCCGGCGAGAATGTCGGCGACCCGCATCGCCTTTTCGCCTCCGCCTTCGCGACGGATGGGCTCGTCGACCGGCTCGTCGGTCGCAAGCGCCGGATCGAGCAGGCGGTGGGTATAGTCGAAGGTGGGGCCGAGAAGCTGGCCGCCGGGCAGGTCCTTGTAGGTCGCCGAGACGCGGCGTTCGATCCGCATCTTGCCGGTGTCGAGCGGCAGCGACGAACCGAAGCGCGGCAGCGTGGTGCGGTAGGCCCTGAGCAGGAAGACGGCCTCGATGACATCGCCGCGCGCCTGTTTCAGCGAGAGCGCCGCAAGCTCGGTGTCGTAAAGCGAGGCCTCCGCCATCACCCGGTCGACGGCGAGCGCCATCTGGGCGACGATCTGGTCGAGCGTGATGGCGGGCAGGTTCCGGTCGCCGCGGCGCCGGTCGGCGAGAAGCCGGTGGGCGTTCTCGATGGCGGCCTCGCCGCCCTTGACGGCTACATACATCGCGTCAGGCCCCCTTCTTCATCACGGTGGTTGAGCGCGGCAGGCAAAGAAGCTCCGTCCCGCAGGTGAAGACGATGTCGATGCCGCGCGGAAAGGATGCGCGGTTGCCGGCCCAGCGAGCAATGAAGTGCGGTGGCAGGCCGGCAGGCGCAATCTCGCGACTGCCCTTGACGCCGGGGCCGGTGAGCACCAGCGGTTCGCCCCCTGTCAGCGATGGCAGCTCCACGATCAGCGTCGTCGAACGATCCGGATATTCCTGCGTGCCGGTCGAAAACAGTTCGAAGGCGGGCATGGTCGCGCCGTTCTCGATCACGGCGAAGGCGGCCTCGGCCTTTTCATCCGTCTCCTGCGCGCCGCAATGGAAGGAGAGCCAGCTCGCAAGCGCGCTTTCTGCCAGCGACGCCGTCAGCCAGAACGGCGTATCGGCATCGAGCAGCGCCAGCAGCACGGCGCTCATCGCCGGACCGATCGGCTCGGGTGCCTGGGCGGACGCGTCGAGCCTGTGGATCGTGCCCGGTTCGGCCATGGCATTCATCACGGCGGAGAAGACGCTCTGGGCATTGAAGACGGGATTTTCGAAGCCGCCGTGGAGAATGGCGGCGCGATTGTCTGTTTCGGGCATCAATTGTCTCCCCGCACCATGGTGAAGAAGTCGACGCGGGTGGCTGCGGTTTCTTCCGCGCGTGTTTCGGCTTCCGCTGCGACCCGTTTTCTGACGGGGGTGAGCAGTTGCGTTTCGATGGGCCCGGCAAGGCCCGGGCGCTGGAAAAGCGCGTCGAGGATGGCGATCAGTTGCGCCTTGTCGCGATCGGTGCCGAGGCACTGGCCGTGGCCGACAAGCCCGTCGGAGAGCCGCACGCTTGCGCGGCTCATCGTTGCCTCGCCGAGATTGAATGCGGCGCCACCGCCACCGATGCGGCCGCGCAGCATCACCAGCCCGGTTTCAGGGCCCTTCAGTGCGGTCACGCTCTCCTCGGCTGCGAGCGCGGCGAGTGCGTCCTTCAACTCGTCCGTCTTCGCGCGGGCAAGAAGGCCGGCAGCCTCCGCGCGGGCGGCCTGTTCCGGGCTCATCTTGCTCCTTGCGCCGGGGCGCTCGGTCTCTTTGGTTTTCCGCCTTGCGATCATTGTCAAACTCGCTAATGTCTAATAATATAGACAACTATACATAATGGCTATCGTATACGCGGCGCGTGTGACAACACAATGAAGGGGCGGACAGAATTATGACGAGGCAGGAGATGGCGGCGCTGGAGCGCGTCAATGGCGTGGCGCTGTGGCGCCAGATCGCCGACAGCATCCGCCAGTCGATTGCAAGCGGGGAATATAGCGGCACGATCCCGCCGGAAACGCTGCTCGCCGAACGTTTCGGCGTCAATCGCCATACCGTGCGTGCCGCCGTTTCCGCCCTGTCGCGCGAAGGCGTGCTGCGCTCGGAGCGCGGCCGCGGCACCTTCATCATCCGCCAGGACAGCTACGTCTTTCCGATCTCCCGGCGAACCCGCTTCTCCGAGGGGTTGAGCGAACAGGCCCGCGTGTTCGATGGTGCGCTTCTGGGAGCGGATCAAGAGATGGCCGATGCCGCACTCGCCCGGAGGCTTTCGCTTGAGGCCGGTGCTCCGGTGATCAGGCTGGAGACGCTGCGCCGCGCCGATGGCATTGCGCTGTCGCGGGCAACAAGCTGGTTTCCGGCCGGGCGCTTTGCCGGCATCGCCGATGCCTATCGCGAGGAGGGGTCGATCACCCGCGCCTTCCGCCGTCTCGGACTGGCCGATTATGTCCGCCGCGAAACCGAGGTGACGGCCAGTCATGCAAGTCCCGACGATTGCCTTGCACTCGGGCTCTCGGCCGGCGCCATCGTGCTGGTCGCGCAGTCGCTCAACACCGATCTCGATGGCGTGCCGGTGCAGTATGCCGTCACCCGCTTCGCCGCCGATCGGGTGCGGCTGGCGATGGATACGGGCTGATGTCCGCTGCTTCATCCTGATTGTCTGCGGCCGCCGCGGCTGCTAGACAGAACCCATGCGCATCATCGACATGGCGACCTTCGTCTCGCTTGCCCGCAACCGGCATTTCGGGCGGACGGCGCGGGAGCTGAACACCACACAGCCGGCCATTTCCTCGCGGCTCGCCATTCTCGAGCGCGAATATGGCTGCCGGCTGATCGAACGCGGCGACCGCGATTTCCGTCTGACGCCGGCCGGCGAGGAGGCGCTTCGGGTGTTCCAGGACGTGCTGGAGCAGCTTCGTATGCTGAAATCGGAACTTAAGGAGGGCGGAAGCGATGCGGCCTATGTGGTGCGCATCGGTGCCATCGATTCGGTCGTCGCCACCTGGATGCCCGACTTCATCGAGGCGCTCAGCCATGTCATGCCGAACCTGCGCGTCGAGCTCACCATCGAAGGTACGCGGGATCTGGTCGCCGGCCTCGCCCATGGCGAGTTCGATCTCATCTTCGGCATCGAGCCGGCGATCGGCGACAATTTCCGCTCCTTCATCATCTGCTACTATGAAATGGTCTGGGCCGCGGCGCCCGCCGTCATCAACGAGCAGCAGGTCTACGGCGTCGACGAACTGTCGCAGATGCCGATTATCACCTTTCCGAAGGGCACGCCGCCCTACGCCTATGTCGCGCCCTATTTCCAGGACGAACGGGTGCTGGCCTCCAAGCTCACCAGCTCCAATTCGCTGTTCGCGATGATCAACCTGCTGATCGGCGGCTTCGGCGTCGCGGCCATTCCCTCGGTCGCGATCGCGCGTGAGCTGCAAAACCGGCTGCTCTGCCGGGTCAGCGTCGCAAAACCCTTTCCGCCGATGCCGATCGTGGCGAGTTACCAGACGACCGTCGGCCAGAATATCCTGCGCAATGTCGCCGATCAGGCGCGCAAGAGTGCGGCCGCCTTTTGCGAAACCGTCTCCTCCGAAGGCGCCTGGGTCCCTCCGGCCTGACACGGGTGCCGGCCGGAGGGGTGACGTCAGCCGCGCATCGCTCTTGCGGCTTCAACCATGTGCACGAGGGCCGGCTTTACCTCCGCCCAGCCACGCGTCTTCAGGCCGCAATCCGGGTTGACCCAGAGCTTGCCCTTGTCGAGGCGGTCGGCGGCAAGGCCCAGCAGTTCGGTCATCTCGCCGCTTGCCGGAATGCGCGGCGAATGGATGTCATAGACGCCGGGGCCGATCTCGTTCGGATAATCGAAGGCGGTGAAAGCGTCGAGCAGCTCCATCTTCGAGCGCGAGGTCTCGATGGAAATGACGTCGGCATCCATTGCGGCAATGGCCTCGATGATGTCATTGAACTCCGAATAGCACATATGGGTGTGGATCTGGGTTTCGTCGGCGACACCGGAGGCCGTCAGCCGGAAGGCATCAACCGCCCAGCCGAGATAGGTCTTCCATTCAGCCTGCCGCAACGGCAGTCCTTCGCGCAGGGCCGCCTCGTCGATCTGGATGATCGCGGCACCCGCCTTTTCGAGATCGATCACTTCGTCACGAATGGCGAGCGCGATCTGAGCGCAGGTCTCGGCGCGGGTAGTGTCATCGCGCACGAACGACCAGTTGAGGATGGTGACCGGGCCGGTCAGCATGCCCTTCACCGGCTTTTCGGTCTTCGACTGGGCGAACTGCCACCATTTCACCGTCATCGGCGCCCGGCGTTCGACATCGCCGAAAATGATCGGCGGGCGGACATAACGCGAGCCGTAGCTCTGCACCCAGCCGTGCCTTGTGAAGGCGAAGCCGGAAAGCTGCTCGCCGAAATACTGCACCATGTCGTTGCGCTCGAATTCGCCGTGGACCAGCACGTCGAGACCGATCTCCTCCTGCAGGCGGATGGCGTTTTCCGTCTCGCCCTGAAGGAAGCTGTCATAGTCGCCCGCCGAGAGATCGCCGCGATTGAAGGCGGCGCGGTTCTTGCGGACATCGGCCGTCTGCGGGAAGGAGCCGATGGTGGTCGTCGGATAAAGCGGCAGGCCGAGGCGGTCGCGCTGGAGCGCGATGCGTTCGGCAAAATCGCTCTTGCGGCTGCGATCGGCCTCGGTCACGGCGGCAAGCCGTGCCGAGACTGCGGCGTTGTGAACCCGGGCGGATGCGGCGCGCGAGGCGATGGCGGCGTCGGTGGCGGCGAAGGCTTCGCCATCGGGCGAGCCCGACAGGGCCGAAAGCTCGCCGAGCTTCTGGGTGGCGAAGGAAAGCCAGCTCTTCAGCTCCTCGTCGAGCCCGGTCTCGAGCTCGACATCGATCGGCACATGCAGCAGCGAGCAGGACGGCGCGATCTGGATCTTGTCGGCGCCGCGGGCAGCGATGACCGGCGCAAGTCTTCCGGCAATTCGCGTCAGGTCGGCACGCCAGATGTTGCGGCCGTCGAGAACGCCGAGCGAGAGCACCAGCGCCGCCGGGGCCGCGGACAGAATGGCGTCCAGTGCTTCGGGGGCGCGCACCAGATCGGCGTGGAAGCCCGCGACGGGAAGCGCAAGCGCGGTGTCGAGGTTATCGCCGAGACCGCCAAAATAGGTGGCAAGCATCAGCTTCGGGGCGACAGGTGCCAGAACCTCGTAGGCTTCTGCGAAAGCCTGCCGTTCACTGCCGGACAGATCGAGCACCAGCGCCGGCTCGTCGATCTGCACCCATTCGGCGCCGGCCTGCTTCAGTTTCGAAAGCAGCTCGGCATAGACCGGCAGCAGGCGGGGGAGCAGCGACAGCGGTTCGAAATCGCCGCCGCGCGCCTTGGCGAGCTTCAGGAAGGTGACCGGACCGAGGATGACGGGACGGGTCTCGATGCCCAGCGCCTTTGCTTCCAGATAGTGGTCGAGCGGTTTGGTGCCGGTCAGCGTGAAGGTCTGGTCTGCGCCAACCTCAGGGACGATGTAGTGGTAATTGGTGTCGAACCACTTGGTCATCTCCAGCGCGCGGACATCGCCGCCATGATGCTGGTGGCCCGGATGGCCGCAGTCTGCGGTCTGGCTGCCGCGGGCCATGGCGAAATAGGTCGCAAGCGAGACGTCGCCGTCCGTCCAGCCATATTCGGCCGGAATGGCGCCGACCATCACGGCCGTATCGAGAACATGGTCGTACAGCGAAAAGTCGTTGGAGGGGATGATGTCGATCCCCTTTTCCTTCTGCAAAAGCCAGTTCTTGCGACGCAGATGCTCGGCGGTGTCGTTGAGTTCCGCGGCGCCGGACTTTCCGGCCCAATGCGATTCGAGCGCGAATTTCAGTTCGCGCCTGGCGCCGATGCGCGGAAAGCCGAGGCTCGCGACGGCAGGTCTTGCGTTTGACATATCATACCCCATTGGCGGCCGGTGACCGCCTCTTTGCGTTTCATGGGGGCATGGGTTGGCGGAAGGCGCGCTTGAAACCCGCGCGGACGAAGTCCGAACGGCTGGCGCCGACCCACCGGGACACCCCGCCCGTGGTCTATGGTCCCGAGGTGGCTTGCGGCCGGCCTTCGAGGACACGCTTTGCTCGGGCAGGTCTCCTGGCTTGCGGGTCAAAGCCCCTTTTCCGTCTTCCCGGTTTTCACCAGTGACGTCGTGGAAAAGGCGCTCACCGCCGACAGTTGCGGGGGCAGCTCCGGACTTGCCGCAAAAAGACGGTGCACCGGATTCCCTCTTAGCGCTGACACGGCAAGCCGGGCAGCGACCCAGAGCTTGGTCACTGTCGCGCAGGCTGGTGAAACTGTCAATATGATATAAAGATATATTTATATGCTTAATCGATTATGTCGTCAGGCGGGCGCACATACTGGTGCCAGTCGCCGGTCCGTGGTCTCAGCATTCTCGGAAGTGTCATCGAAATGGCGTGCACACCTTCGGCGTCTGCAACGACAAGCGAGACACGCATCAGCGCGCCTCGCAGCGGCAAACGGACAGCAGCTCAGAAAAAGGTAAGGTCAGAAACGCAGGCGGGCGCTGACGCCGAAGCGCGCATCATCCTGCGCCATCAACGTCCCGACACCGGTCATGCCTGTGGCATTGGTGGCGAAGGCATCGAAGCTGAGCGGCGTGCCCTCGGGCGAATAGCGCGCGCCCGCCGCCCAGACAGCATCGCTGTCATCCAGCACATAGGTATATTCGCCGATCAGCTCGAGATCGCGAGCGGCCCGAGCGTTGACGCCGAAGCCGATGCCCTTGACCCGTTCGTCATGATAGAAGGCCATGCGTGGATCGAGCGTGAGGGTCAGCGGCTCGCTGAGCGAATAGCTGATCGGAAGTGACGCATAGAGCACGCCAGTGGTCGGCTTTTCGAAATCGCGCCCGGCAAGCACCTGGCCCGAAACCGAAACGATGTCACCATAATTCTGGTCGAGAAGACGCAGCTTTCCGCCGAACATATAGGCCCATTCGCCGTCCCACGGATCCGGCGCATTACCAGCCGAACCGCCGGTCCCATATTTGGAGAAGATCGCGTCGAACTGGATATCCTGGTCGGGCGCATAGGAGAACCGCGCCCGTTCCGTGCCGCCGGTCATCGCGCTGCCCTCGACCACGAAGGTCTTCGGCGAATAGGTCGCGGCCGATGTCAGGGTGAAGCCGTCGGTCTGAAGCTGTTCGGCGCGGCGCGTCACCGGTATCAGCTGAGAGGCGCGGTAGCTGTCGAAATAGACGTCGCGGCGGGCGGTGCCGACGAAGGGGGTGTAGTCGAAGCGTACGCCGAAAGCGATATCGGAGCGGTCTGAAGAGAGAGCCAGAACGCCGGTCGCCGGCGTTGCGCCGAACGAATTGGTGGCGAAGATATCGACGGCGCTCTTCGGCGTGATGCCGACGCGCACGCCCGCCGTCCAGACCGGGACATTCTTGAATTCGCCGGTATTGGCGATGACGTTGCCGTTCTGTGCGAACGGCATGGTCACGGTCGCATAGCCTTGCAGCCCGGTGAAGGGAATAATGGTGATGCCGGCGCCGAGCCAGGGTATCGTGCCGAAATAGTCGTATCCGTTGACCTGGTCCGGCAGGAACGAGACGCCGGGAACGAGATGCAGGCGGATCGAATCATCCAGGCTGTAGCTGAGCGGGGCCTGCACCGAACCGACGACATCGATCGTCGCGTCATCGTCATTGCCGTAGAGATCGCCGGCGAGATAGAGCCCCTCGACGGAACCCGCAAGCGAGATCGAGGTGAACGGCGTTTCGAACATCCGGTATTTGCCGGTGACGCCGCCGCCAAGCATGGTCAGGTTCGAGCTGCAGCCCGGCGCATCGCAAAGCAGCGGGTCATCGAAGACCGAGCCGAAAGCGCCGATCTGAATGCGATCGGTGATCGCCCAGTCGGCGCGTCCCTCGTAGATTTCGGTGCCTGTGGCTGCACCTTCGAGGCTCTGGTGGGATCCGAACTGAAGCAAGACCGAGCCCTTCGGCTGGGTGTAGCCGGTCTCGAAGGTCTGGTAGTTCGACGCCATCATCTCGATCGGCGTCTGATCCTGGAAAAGTGCTGCGCGGCCCGTCAGTTCCTGCGCGTTCGGGGCGGTTCCCGGCCGCAGCAGAGCGATGCCGAGAAGCATGAGCGCGGCCGCGCCTGCGCCGTTCGTTGTTCTCATTGGAAAAGCTGCTCTCGGGCCACGGGGTTCAACACTATGAATTTAAGTATGTGCTTGAACATAGCCGCTTCCCGGAACACGGACAAGGCCCGCACTTGGCAACATGGTTAAGATCCCGGCCGCAAATTGACGTCCGCGGCCTTGAAACCGGCGACGAACGGATTAAACCTTGCCGCCGGGAAAGACGGCCGGAAACAGGCCGCCAGGCAAGCGAGGACATCACCATGACGGCAGCAGCGGAACATCTCAACCTCAATGACGGATGGACGGTGGTTGCCGAGGGGGCAAGCGAGCCCATTGCGCTTTCCGTGCCCGGCGACGTCCATTCCGCGCTGCTCGCCGCCGGCAAGATCAGCGATCCCTACTGGCGCGACACGGAAACCGCGCTCGACTGGGTGCATCAAACGGTCTGGATCGCGAAGAAGGCCTTTTCTTTGGATGCGGTCGGTGAGGGGCGCTACACGCTGCGCTTCGAGAGCATCGACTGCCTTGCCGAGGTGAGCGTCAACGGCCGGTCGGCTGGCTTCTGCGAAAGCCAGTTTCTCCGTCAGGACCTCGATGTCACCGATCTGCTGCAGGCCGGTGAAAACCGCGTTACCGTGCGTTTCCTTTCCAACACCGAGGAAGGGCGCAAGCGCGCCGAAGCCTCCGCCATATCGATGCCCTACATGGCGGCCAACAGCCGCATCGGCCACCTGAACTTCCTGCGCAAGACCCAGTGCCATGGCGGCTGGGACTGGAATATCGCGCTGTCGCCGCTCGGTTTTTATGGTGATATCAGCCTGGTCAGGACCGGAAACCTGCGGCTCGACGATGTCGCCATCCGCCAGCGCCACGGCGACGGCACGGTCGGCCTCGACGTCACCCTCCATGCGCATGCCTTTGCACCGTTCAATGCGGAGGCAGTTGTGGAAATCGACGGCAAGCGTGTGACCGGCGCGATGCGGGCCTTCCCCGGCGACAACCGGGTGACGCTTTCCGTGCGCGTCGACAATCCCCGGCTCTGGTGGCCGGCCGGGCAGGGGGCGCAGGAATTCTACGATCTGTCCGTCTCGCTTGCAGGCGAAACCCGGCACTTCCGTATCGGCCTCAGGAAAGTCGAACTTCTCACCGGCGCCGACGAGATCGGCAACCGCTTTGCCTTCCGCATCAACGGCCGCGAGATCTTCATGAAGGGCGCCAACTGGATCCCCGGCGACGCACTGCCCGAGCGCGCGACGCCCGACCAGATACGCGACCTGCTGCAGTCCGCTGTCGATGCCAATATGAACATGATCCGCGTTTGGGGCGGCGGCCAGTACGAGGCCGACTGGTTCTATGAGCTTTGCGACGAGCTCGGCCTGATGGTCTGGCACGACTTCATGTTCGCCTGCAATCTCTACCCCGCCCATGATCGCCACTGGCTGGATCTGGTGCGCAGGGAGGCCCGCCAGCAGCTTCGCCGGCTGTCGCGTTTTGCCGCGATGGCGCTCTGGTGTGGTGACAACGAACTGGTCGGCGCGCTCAAATGGTATGACGAGACGCGCTCCAATCGCGACCGTTACCTCGCGATTTACGACCGGCTCAACCATGCCATCGAGGAAGCCGTCGAAGACGAGGATATCGGCATTCCCTTCTGGCCGTCATCACCGTCGGTCGGCCGGCTCGATTTCGGCGATGGCTGGCATGTGGACACGTCCGGCGACATGCATTTCTGGGACGTCTGGCACTCGGCGAAGGACTTTGAGCACTACCGCAGTGTCCGGCCGCGCTTCTGCTCCGAATTCGGCTTCCAGTCCTTCCCCTCGATGCGGGTGATCGAGAGCTTTACCGAGCCGCAGGATCGCAACGTCTCATCAGCCGTCATGGATGTCCACCAGCGCAACCAGGGCGGCAACAGCCGCATCGTCGAGACCATCGCCCGCTATTTCCGCTTTCCGGACGGCTTCGAGGATATGGTCTATCTGAGCCAGCTTTCTCACGGGCTGGCGATGAAGACGGCGATCGAATTCTGGCGCGCCAACAAACCGCGAACCATGGGCACGCTCTACTGGCAGCTCAACGACACCTGGCCTGTGGCAAGCTGGGCGAGCCTCGAATATGGCGGTGGCTGGAAGGCCACGCACTATCTCGCCCGGCGTTTCTTCGCCGACATTCTGGTGACCGCGCAGCCGGATCCCGATACCGGCGATATTGTACTGCTTGCCGTTTCCGACCTTTCCGAAGACCGCCGGATTGCGGTTCGTCTTCGCGGCGTTGATGTCGCGACCAACGCCGTCTGGGAGATCGGCCGCAATGATGTGGTCACGACGCCCGGTCGGGTGGTAGAGGTGGCGCGCGTTGCGGCCGGCGATCTAGCCGATAGCGCCTTCCTGGTCTTCGACTGGAAGGATGAGACCGGTGCCATTTCGGGCGCAAATGAGTATCTTCCGTTGCGGCCAAAGGCCTATGGCTTCGGGGCCCCGGAAATCACGGTCACCCGTGAGGATGGGCGCATCACGCTTTCCACCGACAGGCCGGCGCTTTTCGTGACCTATGATCACGGCGGCGACGACATCTACAGCGAAAACTGCTTCACACTGTTGCCGAATGAACCCAGGACGATCGAAATCGCACGTGCGCGGCAATCGCATATCAGCCGTCAAAACGACATAAAACTCTGTTTTCTAAAGGGATAACCCACTTTTTCAGGAGGCGATGAAAGTGACCTTTCGGTCGGTGTGTCTTGCTCTCGCAAGTCGATTGGCCTATCTGTCAGCCCAACAACCCGAGAAACAGGGTGCGCATGAACGCGCAAAGTTTTGTTTTTGAAAAGCGCCAAACCTGACATGTTGATGCAAACGCCGACCAGCAAGTCTGGTCCGTTCCAGCGGCTATGGAATGCCATACTGGCCCGGTTTCTGCCGAGAGCCAACCGCAGCCTGCTCTACCGCCTCCTGTCCGAAAATCTGCGCGCCCAGGCGCCATGGTACGGCATCGCAACCGTTGCGATGTTCATCATCGCGGGCATGACATCGCTGTCCGCCTGGATCATGAAGGACATCGTCAACGAGACGGTGGTTTCGCAGAATCTCGAGCGTGTCCTGATGCTCGCCGGCGGCGTTGCCTTGATCTTTACCGTCAAGGGCCTTGCCACCTATGTGCAGATGGTGATCCTCAGCAAGGCTGGCAATTCGATTATTGCCACCACGCAGAACCGCATCTTCGACCGTATCCTCCAGCAGGATCTGAACTTCTTCATGAAGTATCCGTCCTCGGAACTGGTGATGCGGCTGACGAACAATGCTCAGGCTGCGCGCACTGTCATGGACCTCGTCCTGACCTCGGCGATCCGCGACCTGTTCTCGCTTATCGGCCTGATGGCGGTCATGATCATCCAGCAGCCGATCCTGACGCTGGTTTCCTTTGTCATCGGTCCGGCGGCCTTCATTGGTGTGCGTTATCTCACGCTGAAGGTCCGCGAGATCATGCAGCAGGAACTTGCCTCCCTCGGCATGATCATCCAGAACGTTCAGGAAATGACCACCGGTGTCCGCATCATCAAGGCTTTCGGCCTTGAGAACTACATGCGTGCGCGCATGGAGAAATACGTTGGTCAGGTCGAACAACGTGCCAACAGCATCGCGCGGCTCTCGGCTGCGTCCAGCCCGATCATGGAAACGCTTTCGGGGCTCGCCATCGCCGGCGTGATCGCGCTCAGCGGCTTCTGGGTCGTTGACGGTGGCAAGACGCCGGGCGAACTGATGTCATTCATCACCGCGCTGCTTCTCGCCTACGAGCCTGCCAAGCGGCTGGCGCGGATGCGCATCAACCTTGAAGCCGGCATGGTCGGTGTCAAGATGATGTACGAGATCAAGGATCATCCGATCCGGCTCGAGGAAAGCGACAACCCCAAGGATGTTCCGCCCGGCCGTGGCGAGATTGTCTTTGATAATGTCGGCTTCTCCTACGACGCATCGAACCGGCTGTTTGAAAACCTCAACCTCAGCTTCCCGGCGGGCAAGACGACCGCGCTGGTCGGTGCTTCGGGCGGCGGCAAGTCGACGATCATTAACCTCGTCATGCGGCTCTTCGATCCCGATGAGGGCGTGATCACCGTCAATGGCATGGATCTGAGGGAGATTTCCTTCGCTTCGCTTCGCTCGCACATGTCTTACGTCGGGCAGGATACCTTCCTGTTCAACGGCACGGTGCGCGAGAACCTGATGGTCGGCCGCGAAAATTCAACCGAAGAAGAGATGATCGAGGCGGCGAAGTCCGCGCATGCGCATGATTTCATCATGAACATGCCGAACGGCTACGATTCGGCGGTCGGCGAAAACGGCGGAAGCCTTTCAGGCGGGCAGAAGCAGCGCCTTGCCATTGCCCGCGCCATGCTGCGCAATGCCGATATCCTGATCCTTGACGAGGCGACGAGCGCGCTCGATTCGCATGCCGAGGCGCAGGTGCAGGATGCGTTGAAGCGCCTGACCAAGGACCGCACCACGATCGTCATCGCCCACAGACTTGCGACGATCGCATCGGCCGACAACATCGTCGTGCTCGATTCCGGCCGGATTCTGGAGCAGGGTCCGCAGAAGG
Source organism: Martelella endophytica (assembly GCF_000960975.1). Classification (NCBI taxonomy): domain Bacteria; kingdom Pseudomonadati; phylum Pseudomonadota; class Alphaproteobacteria; order Hyphomicrobiales; family Aurantimonadaceae; genus Martelella; species Martelella endophytica. Next base: position 1,466,794 of record NZ_CP010803.1, read on the forward strand.
AACTGCTGTCGCATAACGGTCCCTATCGCCGGCTCTACGAACTGCAGATCCTGCCGCAGCTTGAGGAAGCCTGAGGCTCCTTGCCGAAAAGACATCGCGCCTTCTTGCCAGCGAGGGGCTTTTCCTGAAAGACTGACGCATGCCGGCCGCAGGCCGGCCTTCGTCAATGTCAGGAGCGCCCGATGACGACACGCTGCGGCCCTTTCGTCACCCGTTTCGAAACACCGATCGCCGGTCCGGCCCAGGATGGCCCGCTTGCCGGGCTCTCCGTCGCGGTCAAGGACAATTGCGATGTCGCGGGTTATGTCACCGGCGGCGGCAATCCGGAATGGGCGGAGGAGCAGAGTCCGGCCGAGGCAAATGCCACGGTGGTCGAAAGGCTTCTTGATGCCGGTGCGACGCTCGTCGGCAAGACGCAGATGGATGAGCTCGCCTATTCGCTGATGGGCATCAATGCTCGCTATGGCACGCCGGAAAACCCGGTCGCGCCGTCGCGTGTGCCCGGCGGTTCCTCATCCGGCTCGGTCTCGGCGGTGGCCGCAAATCTGGTGGACATCGGGCTCGGCACGGATACCGGCGGCTCGGTGCGTCTGCCATCCGCCTTCTGCGGCCTGTTCGGCTGGCGCCCGACCCACGGGCTGATCCCCGCTGACGGCATCCTGCCACTTGCGCCGAGCTACGATGTGCCGGGCTTCATGACCCGCGATCTCGAAACGATGGAAAGCCTCGCCGATGTCTTTTGCGACGGACAGGAGGCCGGCGATGATCTCCGCTTCGTCTACCCGGCCGATCTTTGGCGGCTGGCCGATGGCGAGGCCGCAGCCGCGCTCAAGGAGGCCCTGCCGCGCGGCGATCGCAACGACGGGCAGCTTCTCGATGCCGCGATGCGCGCCGATTTGCTCCCGGTCTTCCGCCTCCATCAGGGATGGGAGGCGTGGCAGACCTTCGGTGCCTTCATCGAGCGGCGCAACCCCGATTTCGGTCCGGGGATACTTGAGCGCTTCGCACTTGCCGCTGATCTCACCGACCAGGATTTCGCCACCGCCAGGGCCAAGCGGTCGGCGCTGAGCGAGCATCTCGATGCGGTGCTGAAGCCAGGTGTCGTGCTCGTTTACCCGACGGCGCCGGGACCGGCTCCCTTGCTGACGGACACGGACGGCGCCCTCGAGCAATTCCGCAGCAAGGCGCTGACATTGCTGTCGATTGCCGGCCATGGAGGTCTGCCGCAGCTCACCCTGCCTTTTGCGGTCATGTCCGGGGCACCGCTTGGTCTTTCGCTCGTTGCCAGAGCGGGTTCTGATCGCCTGCTGATCGAGGCGGCGCGGCATTTTCTCTGAGCTGCTGAGGCCGCCCTTGTCCCAGCGGTTTGCAACACTCTGTCGGGCATGATAGTGCAGTTGAAGTATTTCGCATGCCGCGCGGCTGAATAGAGCTGGGGAACTTTATCCCGTGTGGCGCCATTCCACAGAAAGGAAATATTCGGGTGCCCAAGCCCGGATCCGGATAGGGGCCGGAATTCAGTATGTTCAAAAAGATTATGGTGCCCGTCGATCTGGCGCACGCCGATAAACTGCAGCGAGCGCTTACAGCCGCGGCGGATATTTCGAAATTGTATAATGCGCCGCTTGTCTATGTCGGCGTTACATCCTCCTTGCCCGGAGCGCTCGGGCACAATCCCAGGGAATACGAGGCAAAGCTCAAGGCTTTTGCCGAAGGCGAGATGGCCAAGCACGGCGTTTCCGCCGAAATCCATGCGGTGATCTCGCATGATCCGGCGACCGACCTGAACCAATCGCTCGCCCGCGCCGTAGACGAAATCGGTGCCGATCTTGTCGTCATGGCCACGCATGTGCCCAATCTGGCGGATCACTTCATGCATTCGCATGGCGGCCAGCTCGCGACGCATACGCGCGCATCGGTCTATCTGGTCCGGGGCTGAGACTGCCCGTTCGGGGCGGCGACATGGCGTCAGGCAGACGATCTGAAACGAGACAGTGCATCCGGGCCGGCATCTGGCCGGAGGATGCGTTATTGAACAACAGGAGAGGACTTCATGAGCGATACGGGGATCCCCCAGCCGGAAGGCGAAACCGACCTGATCGAGACCGATTATGAGATCGGCCAGGACAATATCACCACCAATATCGGCCCGTTCGGGCTCGACGTTCACAATCCGGTCTTTCTGATCTCTGGGCTTTTGGTGGTTGCCTTCGTGCTGGTGACGCTGGCATTTCAGGAACAGGCTGGCACTGTCTTCAACGGCCTGCGTGATTGGCTGACATCGACGTTCGACTGGTTCTTCCTGCTGGCCGGCAACGTCTTCGTTCTGCTCGGCATCGTTCTTATCTTCTCCCCCTACGGCAAGATCCGGCTCGGCGGCTCCGACGCCACTCCCGATTATTCCTATTCCGGCTGGTTTGCGATGCTGTTTGCCGCCGGCATGGGTATCGGCCTGATGTTCTACGGTGTCTCGGAGCCGATTTCGCATTATACGACATCGATCGCGCAGGATGCCGGAACTCCGGAAAGCTGGGCCCCGCTCGGCGGTGCGCCGGGCGATGAGGCGGCGGCGAAGAGCCTTGCCATGGCGGCAACCATCTTCCACTGGGCGCTGCATCCCTGGGCGATTTACGCCATCGTCGCGCTGGCACTGGCGCTGTTTTCCTACAACAAGGGCCTTCCGCTCTCGGTTCGCTCGGTTTTCTATCCGATCTTTGGCGAACGGGTCTGGGGCTGGATCGGCCACATCATCGATATTCTGGCGGTCCTGGCAACGCTCTTTGGCCTTGCGACATCGCTCGGCATCGGCGCCGAGCAGGCCAATGCCGGCCTCAACCACATCTTCGGCCTGCCGGTCAACGAGGTGTCGAAGGTCATCCTGATTGTCTGCATCACCGGCGTGGCGCTCACCTCCGTGGTCGCCGGCATGGATGCGGGCGTTCAGCGCCTGTCGCAGCTCAACATGATCCTTGCCGCATTGCTGCTCGGCTTCGTGATCCTGGTCGGACCGACCACCTATATTCTCAGCGGTCTGGTTTCGAACTTCGTCGATTATGCCCGCTACCTGCCGGAGCTCGCCAACCCGTTCGGCCGCACCGACACGAACTTCATGGATGGCTGGACGTCGTTCTACTGGGCCTGGTGGATTTCCTGGTCGCCCTTCGTCGGCATGTTCATCGCCCGCGTTTCGCGCGGCCGCACCGTGCGCGAATTCCTGACCTGCGTGCTGATCATCCCGTCGCTGGTGTCGATCGTCTGGATGACCGTATTCGGCGATACCGCGATCCACGAGATCATCGTCAACAACTATCAGGATCTTGCTGATGCACCGCTGGACCTGAAGCTGTTCGTGATGCTGGAGCAACTGCCGCTGCAGCAGATCACCTCGTTCATCGGCATCGTGCTGGTCATCGTGTTCTTCGTCACCTCGTCGGACTCCGGCTCGATCGTCATCGACACGATCACCGCCGGCGGCAAGGTCGATGCGCCGGTTCCCCAGCGCGTGTTCTGGGCAAGCTTCGAGGGTCTGGTGGCAATTGCGCTGCTTCTCGGCGGTGGCCTGACGGCGTTGCAGGCGATGGCGGTCTCGACCGGCTTCCCCTTCACAATCATCTTGCTGCTGGCGTGCTTCGCCATCATCAAGGGCTTGCACAGCGAGCCGCGATAGGCCGTCCGCAATCTTGCAAACAAAAGGCCCGCCGGAGCGATCTGGCGGGCCTTTTTGCTATCTTTTCGTCAGGCGAGCCACTCGGCAACGTCCGGTTCCGCGAGGAAGGCAGCGAGCCGCTTCTCCGCATCGGCCGCCTTCAGAAGCATCGGCGCACGTGATGGGCCGGCATCAATGCCGCGCAGCCTGAGTGCCACCTTCATGCCCGGCATGACCCCGGTCTCGACAAGAATTTCGACGAAACGCTGCGAGATTGTCTGCAGCCGCTGCGCTGTGGCGATATCGGAGGCGAGAAGCGCTGCGTCGATCGCGACATAGAGGCGGCCGAAAAGATTGTAGGTCGTGCCGATGCCGCCATCCGTACCGAGCGCCGCGGCCGCGCCGTAAGCCTCGTCATAGCCGAAGTAGAACACCTTGTCGGGACGGGCACGGCGCAGCGTGCAGAACTTGAACAGGTCCATCGACGAGAACTTGAGGCCCGCGACATTCGGCAGGTCGAGAATTTCGAGCAGAAGCGGCGTCGGCAGCGGCCGGCCGGTGCGCGCGGGAATTTCGTAGACGATCAGCGGCAGCGAGGTCGCCCGGCAGAGTTCGCGATAGTAGGCGAGGATCTCGCCGTCCGAGAACGGGTAGCTGTGCGGCGGCAGGGCCGAAAGCGCGTGATAGCCGCGCTTCTCCGCTTCCTTCGCCAGCATGGTGGAGGCGCGCAGCGAGGGCAGGCCGACATGGGCGATCAGTGTCGCGTCGCTGCCCTTCGCGTCCTCGGCGACAACGGCCATGACCTCGGCAAGCTCGCCGCTTTCCAGCATGCCGGATTCGCCACTGCTGCCCGCGACATAAAGGCCCTTTTGTCCCTGGCGCAGGACATAGGCATCGAGTGCGCGCTGCCGCTCGGGTGAGAACCCGCCCGTGTCATCCATGGCGGTCAGAAGGGCGGCGTAAATTCCGGAGAGCGATTTCATGGCGGCATGTCCTGATTTGGTTTCGCATATCTATGCCGCATCTTCATATGGATTGACAATAAAAAAATATGGTATTACCAAAACTAAGAAATTGTAACGAGAAGAGCGAGAAAGCCGAGCTATGGCAGAGATCGAGCCCCATCAGGAAACCGAAAGGATGCCCGCAAACCGGCAATCCGCGCAGGACATCGCCGATGTGCTGGTGCGCGAAATCCGTCGCGGCGAGATCGGCGAGGACGATGTCCTGCCGACCGAACGGGACCTCTGCCTGCGGTTCGACGCCTCGCGGCCGACCATTCGCGAGGCGCTGGCGCTGATCCAGCACCGCGGCTATCTCGATGCCGGCGGCGGCAGGCGCCCACGTGCACGCCGTCCGCTGATCTCCGACGTGCTGCGCAATGCTGGCGGTATCATCCGCGACATTCTCGGCGATGTGGAATCGAACGCGCATCTCGAGCAGATGCGAAGCTTCATCGAGGTCGGCGCCGTCCGGGAGGCGGCGGTGAGGGCCCGCAAGCTCGACATTGCCCGCATCCGTGCCGCACTCGATGCGAACCAGGAGGCGATCGGCACGCCGCGCTTTGCGAGCACCGACATCATGTTTCACCGCGCCATCGTCGAGGTGGCGGCGAACCCGGTGATCTTGACCCTGCACGACATGTTCGTTTCCGAAATGCTTGCGGCCCGCCCGGCCGAGCGCGACCCGGTTACCCATGACCGGATCGTCTGGGACGAGCATCACGCGATCTTCGACGCCCTGATCAGGGGCGACGCCAATACCGCAACGGACGAGATGGACCGCCATCTGGCCCGCTCGTTCCGGGACCGGCTGATCCTGAAGAAGCCCACAGGGGACAACTGACGGGCAAAACGACGTTTACGGAGGAGTTGAAATGCTGAAGACACTATTGGCCGCAACGGCCATCCTGGCCATGGTGGCGGGCGCTGCTGAAGCCCGCGAAATCACCTTCGGGTCACAGGAAAACGAGAATTCGAACGTCTACAAGGGGATGGAGGCCTTCAAGGAAAAGCTGGAGACGCTGTCGGGCGGTGACATGACCGTCAAACTTTTCCCGGCGTCCCAGCTTGGCGACTTCAAGGCCATGGTGGCGATGCTGCAGGCCGGCGAACTCGACATGACGACGACCGGCTATCCGGATATGTCCTATGTCATTCCGGAACTTTCCCTGATCGGCGCGCCTTACGTGGTGCCGGACTTCCCCGCGCTCGAAAAGGTCGTCGCCGGCCCGTGGGGGCAGAAGATGGAAGCGAAGTTCGAGGAGCAAGGCGTCAAGATCGTCGACCTCTGGTATCTTGGAACCCGCCAGACCACGGCCAACAAGACCATCAATTCGATCGAGGACCTGAAGGGCCTGCGCATGCGCACGCCCAACGTGCCCTTCCTGATCGCCTACGCCGATGCCGTCGGCGCGACACCGGCGCCGGTCGCCTTCGCGGAAGTCTATCTCGCGCTGCAGACCAATCAGGTCGATGCCGAGGAAAACCCGCTGCCGACCATCGAGGCGATGAAATTCTACGAAGTACAGAAGGCGATCGCGATCACCAACCACTTCATCGCCTCGCAGGCGATCCAGGTTTCGCTGAAGACCTGGGAAAGCCTCAGCGAGGAGGAGCAGAACTGGCTGGTCGAGGCGGCCAAGGCCGGTGGCGAAGTCACGGATGCTGCCAACTTCGCGGCGGAGGAAGCTTTGCTCACCAAGTTCGAGGAAGCCGGTTTGACGATCACGCGTCCCGATCTCGAGCCTTTCCGTACTGCAATGCAGGGTTACTACGATGAGCTCGAGGAGAAGTTCGGCAAGGGCTCGATCGCCGAGATCACGGCCTCCGAATAAGGCTTCTGCCTCAGCCGGCCGCCGCACCTCTCTCCCGCGGCGGCCGCGATGGTCATCTCGAAACAGCCTGGACATTTCCCATGTCGGATCTACGCAGATATTCGCTTGAGGGCACGCTTGCGGCGCTGATCTTCATCGCACTCATCGTCGTCCTCGCAATCCAGATCTTCGGTCGGACGCCGCTCTTCAGGGGGCCGGTCTGGACGGAGGAACTGGCCCGCTGGCTCTGGGTGTGGATGGCCTTCATCGGCATTGGCGAGGTCGAGCGGACCGACAGCCAGCTCCGGATGGACCTGCTCACCGGGTTTCTCGGCCCGAAGGCCAAGGCCTGGCTCTTCACGCTCATCGACCTCGTCTATCTCGGGATCGTCGCCCATCTCGTCTGGATTGGCTTCAAGACGGTGATGCGCACCTGGGCCAATGCCTCGGTGACGCTGCCGGTGTCGGATGGCATGCTCTATCTCGCAGCGCTCGTCGGCCTCGTCTTCGTGCTGATCCGCATTGTCCTGAGGCTGATCGGCATTGGCAGCCGGCAGGGTGAAGGGGTTGTGCTGTGATCCTGACCACCGTCGCCCTTGGCTGGCTGCTGCTCGTTCTCATTGGCGTGCCGGTCGGCGTCGCCATGATCTTCGTGTCGATGGGCTATTTCTATTATTCCGGTATGGGGATCACCTTTGCCGCGCAGCGCATGGTGGATGGTCTCAATTCCTTCCCGCTTTTGGCTGTGCCGCTGTTTATTCTCGCCGCCGCGATCCTCAATTCGGCCGGTATCGCCAAGCAGCTCTTCGGATTTGCCCGGGCGCTGATCGGCCACGTGCCGGGCGGGCTCGGCCATGTGAACGTGCTTGCCTCGCTATTCTTCTCCGGCATGTCCGGTTCGGCGATGGCCGATGCTGGCGGCCTCGGCAAGATGGAAATCCAGGCGATGCGGGAAGCGGGCTACGACGACGAGTTCGCAGGCGCCGTCACCGCCGCCTCCTCGATGATCGGCCCGCTGGTGCCGCCGTCGATCACCATGGTACTCTACGGCGTGATTTCCGGCACTTCCATCGGCGCGCTGTTCCTCGGTGGTGTGGTGCCGGGCGTGATGTGCGCGATCGCGCTAATGGTCATGGTCTTCATTCTTGCCCGCCGCAGGAACTATCCGGTCGACGAGCGTGCCACCATGGGTGAAATCGGCCGTCGCTTCATCGGCTCGCTGCCGGCGCTGCTGACGCCTGTTGTCATCGTTGGGGGCATTTTCTCCGGCTATTTCTCGCCGACCGAATCGGCTGCCGTCACGGTGCTCTATGCGATCGCGATCGATCTTCTGTTCTATCGCGAGCTGACGTTGCGCAAGCTCTGGGATGCGATCTACGACACGGCCGCGACATCGTCCGCGATCGCCACCATCGTCGCCGGCGTCAGTCTGATGGGCTTCGTGCTTGCCCGCGAACAGGCCCCGCAGCAGATTGCCCAGCTGTTCCTGTCGATTGCTGACGGGCCCGTGATGTTCCTGATTGCCGTCAATCTGATGATCTTCGTCCTTGGCGCCTTCATCGAAAGCCTGGTGATCTTGCTGATCGTGGTGCCGATCCTGATCCCGATCGCGGCCGGCTTCGGCATCGATCCGGTCCATTTCGGCATTATCGTGGTGCTGAACCTGATGATCTCGATCCTGACGCCGCCCATGGGCATGGCGCTGTTCATCGTCGCCCAGGTCGGCAACATCAAGTTCCAGCGACTGGCGGTGGCAATCCTGCCCTGGCTCATTCCGCCGCTGGTCGTTCTGGTGCTGGTTTGCGCCTTCCCGGTGCTATCGACCGGCCTGCCGTCGTTAATGTACTAGGACAATTTCGGCATTTAGAAACCTGCTGCCCCACCCGTCGAGAACCGGCGGGTGATCAGCGTCGCGAGAGCCGGAACGGTCAGCGTCACCAGGATGGCGACGGAGCTCATCGCCATGCCGAGGCCGACCGATCCCTGCTCGAACTGGCCCCAGATGAAGGTGGCGATCGTCGAGGTGCCGAGCGGCGCCAGCAGCACGGTCGCCACCAGTTCGCGCGAGGCGACGGCGAAGACCAGCAGCATGGCGGCGACCATGCTCGGCAGGATCAGCGGAATGACGATGCGGAACAGGACGGCGAATGGCCGGGCGCCGCTGACGCGGGCGGCATTCTCGAGGCCGGTGCCGAGCTGGCGCACCGCCGTCGTCGCATAGCGCACGGTATAGGGCAGAAGCAGGCAGCAATAGGCGAAGACCAGCACCCAGGGCGTGTTGTAGACGGTCACCGGCAGCCAGGGCTGAGACCATGCGAGGATCAGCCCGACGGCGATGACGATGCCGGGAATGGTGTTCGGCACGAGACTGAGGAAATCCAGAAAGCGCGCCATCGGCGTCTTCCGTCGCACCGTCACCAGCGCCGTCAGCACGCCGAGCATGCCGGTGATCAGCGCCGTGCCGATGCCGAGCGTGAAGCTCGTCGTCAGCGCCTCCAGCGCGCCGCTCGATTGGTCGGCGAGGTCGCGGAAATGCTTGAGCGACAGGTTGTCGACCGCAAGTCCGCCGGAGATCGTCCGGGTCGAGGCGGTGGCGAGCACGCTGGCGATCGGCGCGAAGGTTCCGGCAAGCGCGACGGCGAAGAAGAAGGCGAGCACCAGCGGTGCGTAGCGGCCGAGCGGTTTCAGCTCCTGGCGCGAAGGCTTGCCCGACATCGAGCCGAAATCCTTGCGGTTGACCAGCCAGTGCTGGCCGACAAAGGCCGAAAGCGCCAGCAGAACGAGGATGATCGAGAGGATCGAGGCGCCCGGCAGGTCGATCGGATAATCGGAAAGCCGCTGCTCGACGCCGGTCACCAGCACCAGGAAGCCGGAACGTGCTGCCAGCACCGCCGGCGTGCCGAACTCCTCGATCGACATGGCGAAGACCAGTAGCAGGCCTGCCGCGATCGCGGGCAATGACAGCGGCAGGAGAATGCGGAAGAAGCTGACGCGGGCGGAGGCGCCGCTGACGCGGGCCGCCTCGAGATATCGTCCGGAGACGGCGGCGACGCTGCGCGAGACCGCGAAATAGACCACCGGGAACACGTTCAGCGTCATGACGAAGACGACGCCCCAGTAGGAAAACAGCATGTGACCGAGATTGAAGCCGAACAGCTGGTCGACATAGCCGCGGCGCTGCAGCGCGAAGATCCAGCCAAGGGCTGCGATATAGGGCGGTATGGTGAAGGGCACCAGGAACAGAAGGTCCCAGACCGCCGCGAACGGCACCTTGAAGAGCCCGCGCAAGAGGCCGAGCGGTACGCCGATGAGGGCGGCGCCACAGACCACGCCGGCGCCAAGCTTCAGCGTGTTGAGCGTCCATTCGACAAGGCGCGGATCGGCAAGCGTCTTGCCGAAAAGCGAGAACGGTGCGTCGAGGGCTCCCCGCCCGATATGCGGGAAGATGGCCTGCAGGATGATGAACAGCAGCGGCCATGCAATCAGGATGAGGAGCGCAGGAATGACGAGGGCGGCAATGCCGCCGCCCCCGGTTTCATCCGCATTGTGTCGACGCCGGAACATCATCCGCTTACTTGAACAGACCGGAGAACTGGTCGAGCGTCGCCTGGCGGTCGGCCGAGGCGTCGGCGTCGAGCAGCTTCAGGTCGGAGATCAGCGGACGGTCGGCGCCGATATCGGCGCGCGCCGGCATCAGGTGGGTCGAGGCGACGATCGCCTGGCCGTCTTCGGAAAGCACGTAGTCGATGAACGCCTTGGCGGCGTCCTGATGCTCCGAGGACTTCAGGATCATCATCGGACGCGGGGCAATGACGGTGCCGGTCGTCGGGAAGATGACCTTGATGCTCTCGCCATTGTCGATCTGGTCGAAGGACTGGTAGTCGACAGCGCCGAAGACGACGGCCTTGGCGCCCTGCAGAACCGGGTTCAGCGCTTCGGCGTTGGCGCCGGGGACGATCATGTCGTTTTCGGCGAGGCCTTCGAAGAGCTCCCAGCCGATGCCGGGCGCGGCCGTCAGGGCAGAGACGAGCTCATAGGCCGAACCGGAGCTTGCCGGATCGGGCATGGTGACGAGGTCCTTGTATTCCGGCTTGGCGAGATCGGACCAGTCGGAAGGCTCGGGCGTGCCGCTGTTGGTGTTCCAGGCGATGGCGAGCGCGGAAATGCCCTGGGCGACGTAGTCGTCGGCCTTCAGGAAATCCGGAACGGTCGCGGCGTTGGGGCTGGTGTAGTCGAGCAGCAGGCCTTCGCTGTCGAACTGGGTCGCGGTGTCCCACGAAGCGGAGATGACGACGTCGGCGATCGGGTTGGCGGCTTCGGCGGCCAGACGCGCCATGACCTTGCCGGTGGTGGCTTGGAAGACTTCGACATCGTTGCCCGTGGTTTCGGTGTAACCGGCGGCAAGCTTCTTGATCAGGCTGCCGGGGCCGGCGGTGTAGACCGTCAGCGTTTCGGCATGGGCGGCGCCGGCGAGCGCAAGGCCGATGGCGGTGGCGGAAAGCAGGCGAATGACATTGCTCATGGAAAAGTCCTCGGGTTGGGGATCATGGACGGGTGGGCGCGGGAAACCATGTTGCCGCGTCGAAGGGAAAGGTGATGCCGACCCTGGCGCCGTCGGCAAGGCGGGTTGGGCCTGCAAGATCGAGATCGAGGCCGTTCGAAAGGCGAATGCGGGTGGTGTAGTCCTCGCCACGGAACATGGCGTGGACGGCGGTGCCATGAAGAAGGCCCGCTTCCGGCTCGGTGAGCGCGAGTGCGCGGCGCGGCACGAAGAGATGGCCCGGACCATCGGCGCCGGCGAAGCCATGCGGCGCGTTCAGCCGTTCACCACCGGTTTCAAGCACGACGCTGCTGCCATTCTTCTCCGACGGCAGCAGAAGTCCGAGCTTCAAAAATGCAGCGACGTCGGCATTGGCGGGCGCGGCGACAAGCTCTTCGGGCGGTGCGACCTGAATGAGCCGGCCATTGGCCATCACCGCGACACGGTCGGCCATGGCGAAGGCCTCGGCATGGTCATGGGTGACGTAGATGCCGGTCAGGCCCAGAGAGCGGATGAGGGCTGCGATATCGACCACGAGCTGTTCGCGCAGCTCACGGTCGAGATTGGAGAGCGGCTCGTCGAACAGCACCACGGAGGGACGCGAGACGATGGCGCGGGCAAGTGCCACCCGCTGCTGCTGGCCGCCCGAAAGCGTTGCCGGCGGGCGCTCGCCATAGGCCTCAAGCCCGACGAGGCTCAGCGCATCGGCAACGCGGGCCTTGCGTTCGGCCGCGGGTACGCGCTTCATTTCAAGCGGAAAGGCGACATTGCCTGCAACCGTCATGTGCGGCCACAGCGCGTAATCCTGGAACACCATTCCGATGGAGCGTTTTTCAGGCGGGACCTGCCGGCCGGAGGCGGCATCGGCGACGATATCGCTACCAATGGCGATACGGCCCGACGTCGGTCCCGACAGTCCGGCGATCATCCTGAGCAGCGTGGTCTTGCCGCAGCCTGAAGGTCCGAGCAGCGCAATCACCTCACCGGGTTCGATCGCAAGGTCGATCGATTGCAGGACAACGGTCTCGCCGAAGCGCTTGCCGACGCCGTCCGCGACCACGCGCGCACCGGCAACAGACCGGTGTTTCGATAGTGTGTCGGCAGCCGTCAGCATGTTCCCCCTGCGAGCGCTCGTTTTCACCGGGTTTCGCAGTAGTCACTTTACATGACAGTTTGATGAAGCCTGGATGACGACGAGGCCGCGGGCGGCTCAGCTGGCCGAGAGCCTGCCGGTGAAGATGCGCTTCAGCAGCACGGCGAGCGTGAGCACCATGATGACGCGGACGAGATGGAAGGCGACGACGAGCACCGTATCGCCACCGACCTGTGCCGAGACCAGTGACATCTCGGCGATGCCGCCCGGCGCCAGCGCCAGCACCAGCGAGACGATATCGATGTGGAACACGGTGCCGATGAGCGTGGCGGCGAGTGTCGCAAAGCCGATCAGCGTGAGGGTGCCGATCACGTTTGCCGGTAGCGTCCGGTAGCCGTCGCGGAATACCGCGCGGGTGCAGCGGGCACCGAGCGACATGCCGACGACGATCTGCGCGATCTCGAGGCCGGTGACTGGCACGCTGGTGCGCTGCCATTCGGTGATGGCGAGCACCGCGCCGGCAATGATGCCGGACAGGAGCCAGGCATTCGGCACTTTAAGCCTCGAAAGACCGAGCGCCAGCGGCAGCGCGACGAGGCAGATACCGACCAGCGGCAGCCACTGGACCGGCACGGCGGCGGTGACAGGGGCCGCCACGGTGAGGTCGCTGTTCTTCAGGGCGATCACGATCTGCGGCACGGCGAGCGTCACCAGGAGGATGCGCAGGAACTGGCCGATGGAGACGAGGCCTGGATTGCCGCCATAGCGCTCGGAGAGCACCGCCATCTCGGCGATGCCGCCGGGCAGGCTGGAAAAGAAGGCCGTATCGGCGTCAAGCCGCGTCAGCTTTGCGATCGCAACGGAAATCAGGCAGGCGCAGAGGATGACGGATAATGCAGCGCCGATCATGACGGGCAGCAGTCCGACGAGCCGTTCGGCGACCTCCGGCGTCATGCGGAGCCCGGCGCCGATGCCGATCAGGCCCTGCGCCGCCTGCCTGCCATTCGGAATGACGGCGACCGGGAGGTTCATGAGCGAGAGTGCTGCCACCGCGAACATCGCGCCGATGAGGAAGCCGAGCGGCAGGCCGAGCGCATCGGCGACGAGGCCGCCGATCGCCGCGGCAATGGTCGTGGCGAACATCCGCAGAACTATTGGCCGGGCAAGGGTCACTCTGCGTGACCCTCAAGGGGCGGCGGGGCCAGCGGCAGGCCACGGGCCGCCTCGAAGGCGCGACCAGCCTTGACCAGCAACGGCTCTTCGAAGGCGCGTGCGGCGATCTGCAGGCCGATGGGCAGGCTTTCGTGCGACAGCCCTGCCATCACCGACATCGCCGGGTGGCCGGTGACGCTGAACGGCGTGCGGGCCTGGCGGGTGTAGGTGCGGGCGGTCTCTGCAGGGTCGTCAAGTCTTGCGGCAGCTTCCATGGAGCTTGCCGATATCAGGATGTCGCAGTCCCTGAAAGCGGTTTCGACGGCAGCGATCAGGCGCTTGCGCTCCTTCTGCGCCCGCACGTAGTCCTCGGCCGACAGGAAGGCGCCGGCAAGCAGCGCCCGCCGCGTCAGCCGGCCGTAATCCTCGTGGCGCGTGCGCAGATGATCGGCGTGGATGGCAAAACCTTCCGCCGACAGGATGATGCGGTTGACGGCGAAAAAGGCGGAAAGCGGCGGCAGCCGGATTTCGCGGACCTCGGCGCCCAGCGTCTCGAAGGTCGCTGCGGCCGCATCGAGCAGCACGGCCGTATCCTCGGGCGCGACCATGTCTTCGGTGTGGAAGTGCCGGATATAGCCCACACGCAGGCCCTTCAGCGACAGGTCTCCGGCGCCGAGGCAGCTCTGCCACGGCATGGCGACGGTGGAGGGCTCTTCAGCGTCGATGCCGGCGATGGTGTCGATGAGAAGGGCGGCATCGGCGGTGGTGCGGGCAAGCGCACCGACGCAGTCGAGAGTCTGGGCCAGCGGAAACACGCCGCGGCGGGAGACGGCGCCATAGGTCGGCTTGAAGCCGACGATGCCGCAGGCGCTTGCCGGATGGCGGACCGAGCCGCCGGTGTCGGTGCCGAGCGCCAGCGGAAACAGGCCAGCCGCAACGCCGGCGCCGGAACCGGAGGACGAACCGCCCGGATGATGGTCAAGGTTCCACGGATTGCGCGCGGGCGGCGCCGGAAGGTCGAAGCTCGGCCGGCCGCAGGCGAATTCATGGGTATTGGTCTTGCCGAAGATGATGGCACCCGCCGCGCGCAAGCGTGAGACGACATGGGCATCGCGCTCGGCCACGGCATCGAGCCTGCTAGCCGAGGCGCAGGTGGTCGGCACGCCGGCAACATCGATGATATCCTTCAGCGCCACCGGAATACCGTGGAGCGGGCCACGGTCCTTGCCTTGACGCAACTCTTCAGTGGCCCGCGCCGCCTCTGCCTTCACCTCATCCGCGTCGAAGCGGATGAAGGCGGAAAGCAGCGGGTCGAGCCGTTCGATCCCGGCCGCAAGATGGGCGACATATTCAAAGGGCGAGAGGCTTCCGGCACGAAAGCCCGCGCCGATCTCGGAAACCGAGGCGAATTCAGGTGCGGCCATCGTCGCCTCCGTCTTTCGGGAGAGCGGTGCGCATCGGCGGCCAGGGCTCGTCGGCCGGATGGTCCATGGTGGTCAGCGCGGCGCGGAAGGCGAGGGCACTTTCGGCCGCGTTCAGAATATCGGCCTCGTCCATCGCCACCACCCGTTCGAGGCCTGCTGCGAGCGCCAGCGCGATTGCGTGTTCCTTCGTCGCCATGGGCTCAGGCCCTTTCGCGTGCTGCTTCGGCCGTCAGCGCCATGAACCAGCTCGCGACGTCTCCCGGTTGGGCGAAGGTCACGTCGGGATGGGCCGCCAGCACCTCGGCCATTTCCACCAGTTCGGTGATCCGATGCGGCACGCCCATCAGATGCGGATGCAGGGCAACGGTCATGATCGTGGTGCCCGCGCTTTCCTCGCGGTCGAAGGCGGCAAGCGTACGCTTGACGCGGTTGAGGAATTCGCCGGTCCGGTGCTTTTCGACGGCATAGACCGTGCTGTCGTTGAGCTCGAGCGTGTAGGGCACGGAAATGAGCGGGCCGCCCGTGGTCTCCATGTGGCAGGGCCGATCGTCCAGCACCCAGTCGAGGATATAGTCGATGCCGAGGCTCTTCAGGATGTCGGGGGTCTTGATGCTTTCGCCGAGGCCCGGTCCAAGCCAGCCGCGGGTGGCGACGCCGGTAAAGGCCTTCAGGCGGTCGAGGCTGCGGGCAATGATGTCGGCCTCGTCCGGCTCTGTGTGGACGGCCTGCTGGTAGAGGCCGTGGCCGATGAATTCCCAACCGAGCGCCAGCGATTTCTCCGCGCACTCCGGATAGACGTCGATGACATTGGCGTTGAGGCTTGCCGAGGCCGAGATGTTCATGCCCTCGAACAGATCGAAGAACCGCTTCATGCCGACGCGCATGCCGTATTCGGCCCAGGCAAAGTTCGGGATATCCGGAACGGCGGCGCGGCCTTGCGGCGGCGTGCTGATGCCGCGCGGCATCGGATGATCGAAGCGCCAGTGCTCCATGTTGACCACGAACTGCACAACGATGCGGCGGCCGTCATAGGCGGGAAGGGCGTCCTTGTCGTCAGCCAATCGATAGGGGATGCGCGGATTGGAGGCGATCATGGACTGTTCCCTTCTCGTAGGCGGCAGCCCGACCACGGCGGCTGCGAGAATTCGCTACTCTCTCGGTCAAACTGGCGCAAAATTTGCATATGTCATTTCAGCGGGAGAGAAACCGTGCCCTGGAGCAGGTTCTCCATGCCGCTGAACTTATTATGGGCAATTCGCCTTGTGAGCCGATCTCGCCGGCCTAACAGCTATGCCCGAAGGAGCATTCATGGAAATGAAGCAGCTTGAATATTTCTGTGCGGTCGCCCGCGCGGGAAGTTTCTCGAAGGCCTCGAGCGACCTGATGGTAGTGCAGCCGGCGCTGAGCCGCCAGGTCGGCCGCCTCGAGAGCGAGCTTGCGACCAAGCTGTTTTATCGCAATGGCCGCGGCGTGGCGCTGACGGATGCCGGCCGCCGTTTCCTGAGTGTCGCCGATGGCGTGCTGCACGATCTCGACAAGATCCGCGCCGAGCTTTCCGAAGACAACGACGCGCCGACGGGCACGGTGACGGTCGGCATGCCGCCCTCCGTCAGCGCGATGATCACGACCTCGCTTCTGATCGGCATTCGCCGCAAGTTTCCGGGCATCAAGCTGCACATCATCGACGGCCTTTCCGGTCATATCTGCGAGTGGATGACCGCCGGCAAGATCGATATCGGCATCATCCATGAGTCCCGCCAGACGGCGGGCCTGCTGCTCGAGCCGCTGATGTCGGAGCCGCTCTATCTGGTCGGCAAGCCCTCTGCGGCAAACGGGCTGCCGGACCCGGCCGGGCGGATCGGCAAGATATCGTTCGAGGATGCCGCCCGCCTGCCACTGATCCTCCAGGGCGACAGCCATGGCCTGCGCCGCCTCATCGACCGCACTGCCCGCGAACTGCACGTGCCGGTCAATATCGAGATGGAGATCGATGCGATCGCGGCGATCACCAAGCTCGTCCAGGTCGAGCCCTTCTTCAGCGTGCTGCCGATCGGCTGTGTCGGCCGTCAGCTCGCCGATGGCGACTTTTCGGCCTGGCGCATCGCCAGCCCCGAGCTTTTGAACGTGATGCTGATGGCAAGCGTGCCGAACCGGCCGTTCACCGCAGCCATGCGCGAAGTGCGCCGCGCCATCCAGACGGAGATCGCCGCCGCTTCCGCCATCGCCGAACGGGCGGAAACGGCCACCGAGCCCGCGTGAAGTCCGTCCCTCTCGCCCCCGAAGAAGCGCGTTCCGGCATAGCTGCTAGAGCGGCCGCGCCATGGACGGCTCCGCCACCTGCGATGTTTAGTTTACGGACCGCGAAAGAAACGCAGGCGTCGCCGAACCGGCGTGGGCTGAGAACAGCACCGGTCGCCGGCGGGGCAATAATAAACTCCAGAGGTGATTGATGAAATTTTTCCCGAATATCTTTGCCATGGCCGCGCTGTCGGCGGGCCTTTCCGCCGTGCCGATGTTTAACGCCGAAGCCGCCGATCCGGCGCCGCTCGATGCGCCGGTGACGCTGACCGTCGGTTACCAGAAGGTTGGCCATCTGGCGCCGCTGGAACTCGTTCAGCAGTATCTCGATCCGCTCAACGTCAAACTCGAAATGGCCGAGTTTGCCCGCTATGCCGATACCCGCACGGCACTGATCGCCGGCTCGCTCGATATCGCGACCGTCGGCCCTGCGGACCTGCCGATCGCACTTTCCCAGGGCTCCGACAGTGTCGTCGGTATCATGGGTGTCGGCTCGTCGGCGAAATATCCGATCGTGCGCAACGGCGTGGAGCTCTCGAGCTGGGAAGATCTCGAAGGCAAGAAGATCGGCATTGCGCCGGGTTCGGCCGTCTGGTTCCAGTTCGCCGCGACGCTGATCGAGGCGGGCGTTCCCTATGACAGCTTCGAATCCGTCAACATCCAGGGCGGCGGCGCCGCCTTCGACCAGGCGCTGCAGCGCGGCGATGTCGATGCGATCATCACCTGGGAGCCCTTCGAATCGATCCCCGTGCTTGAAGGCTACGGCCACTTCGCCACCGATCTCGATTACTCGAAGTCTGAATCTGTCGGCGCCGAGCTCGGCATGATGGTCGCGTCCAAGGACGCACTGGAGACCAAGCGTGATGCCGTCGTCCGTTTCGTCTGGGCCTATCTGAAGGCGCAGCAGGAACTTTCCGATGATCCGGAAGCCTTTGCCGAGGCCTATGCCGAACTCACCGGCCTTGATCTCGATCTCGCCAAGGAAGCCTCCAAGGCGATCACGCTCGGCTCGGTCGTCACGCCGGAACAGGCCGCTCGCCAGGCGAAGGCCTTTGCCGATCTCGGCGTCATCCAGGAAGACGTCTCCGGCGACATTCCGGACCATTTCGACGAGACCATCGTCGAGGAAGCAAAGTCCTACTGATCCCGAGCTGCGGCGGCGGGTTCGCCCGCCCCGCCTTTTGAATGGAAAGCAGAGAATGGAACAGACAGGCGCAATCCCCCGCAACGTCAGCGCGGGCGAACCGGCAGCACGGCGTTCTGCGCTGGGCTGGCTGCGTGGCAAGAGCGCGCGGCAAACCCTGATTGCACTGGTCCTGCCGGTCGTCGTGCTGGTCATCTGGCAGCTTGGCGGCACCAATGGCAGCCTGTTCGGCGGCGTCCTGCCGACGCCTGCCAAGGTGTTGAAAGGCTGGGAAACCTGGGCCTTCGGCTCGAAGGGTATGGGCCTCAACCCCTATAGTGGCACGTGGTGGGCAAGCCTCCGCTTCTCGACCATTCGCGTGGCCGAAGGTTTCGCCGTCGCCATCGTGATCGCGGTGCCGACCGGGATCATCATCGGCTGGAACCGGCTTGCCGCGCAGGCGGTGGACCCGACCATCCAGCTGCTGAGGCCCGTACCGATCACCGCCTGGCTGCCGTTTTCGATTGCCGTCTTCGGCATCAGCAGCTTCGGCGCGATCTTCCTCATTGCGCTCGGCGCCTTCTACCCGATCGTCATCAACACCACGCAGGGTGCGCGCGATGTCGACAAGAACCTCGTCCGCGCCGCCCGCATGCTCGGCGCCAGCCGGCAGGGCGTGCTGATGCGCGTCGTCGTGCCCTCGGCGCTGCCGTCGATCTTCACCGGCCTCAGGATCGGCCTCGGGATCGGCTGGACGGCCGTGATCGTGGCCGAAATGGTCGCGGTCAAATCCGGCCTCGGCTATGTGCTGTGGGACGCCTACTACGTCGGCCGCATGGACATCGTCATCGCCGACATGGCGACCATCGGCCTGATGGGGCTCCTCAGCGACCGTATCATCCTCTTCGTCGAATACCGGCTTCTCAACTGGCGCGCTGTCGCCGGCGCACGCTGAAAGAACGTCTGATGGCCAATATCGAAATCCGCGACGTCGCCAAGACCTATCCCGGAACGCCGCCTGTGCGTGCGCTCGACAATGTCGATCTCTCGATCGCGGAAGGCGAATTTGTCGCGCTTCTGGGGCCGTCGGGCTGCGGCAAGTCGACCCTTCTCAACATTCTCGCCGGCTTCGAGAGCAATACCGAGGGTACCGTCAGCTTTGACGGCGGACCGATCGCCAAACCCGGGCCGGAGCGCGCCGTGGTGTTTCAGGAGGCGGCATTGTTTCCCTGGTTGACCGTGTTCGACAATGTCGCCTTCGGCCGGCGGATCGCCGGTTCGGTGCGCAGCAATTTCGAGCCCGAGGTCAATGCCATGCTCGAAATGGTCGGCCTCACGGACTTCCGTAATGCCTATCCCTCGCAGCTCTCCGGCGGCATGCGCCAGCGCGTCGGCATCGCCCGCGCGCTGATCATGCAGCCGCGCGCGCTGCTGATGGACGAGCCCTTCGGCGCGCTCGATGCGCAGACCCGGCTCACCATGCAGGAACTGCTGCTGTCGATCTGGCAAAAGCACAAGATCACCGTGGTCTTCGTCACCCACGATATCGACGAGGCAATCCTGCTGGCTGACCGGATCTGCGTGATGTCGGCACGTCCGGCGCATATCGCCCGTGAGATTGCGATCACCCTGCCGCGTCCGCGCAGCATCGACGACCTGACGTCGCCGGAATTCGTCGCCTACAAGGCCGAGATCATGCACGAGATGCGGCATGCTCACCAGCAGGCCCGGCGCAAGGCGGATGCTGCCTGATGGACCTCAAGCTTCAGGGCAGCACCGTCCTCATCACCGGTGGCTCGAAGGGAATAGGCTTCGCCGCAGCGGAAGCCTTCGCCCGCGAGGGTTGCCGGCTGATCCTCACCGCCCGCTCCGCCGACACGCTGGCAGAGGCCCGTGAAAGGCTTGCCGGCTTCGACGTCAAGGTGATTGCCGCCGACCTCTCCGAAGTATCGGAGCGCGTGCGGCTTGTCGAGGAAGCCGGCCCGGTCGATATCCTCGTCAACAATGCCGGCGCCATCCCCGGCGGCGATATCTTCAACCTCGATATCGCGACGATCGAACAGGGTTTTAAGCTCAAGGTGTTCGGCTATATCCATCTGACACAGCTCGTTCTGGAGGCGATGAAGGCGCGGCAGTCGGGCACCATCGTCAACATCATCGGCGATCTCGGCCGCGCGCCGCGCTACGACTACATCGCCGGCACGACGGCCAATGCCGGCCTCATCGCCTTTACCGAGGCGCTCGGCGCCCGCTCGACAGACTGGAACGTCCGCGTCTTCGGCATCAATCCGGCGGGCACCGGCACGGAACGCGTCGAGAAGGTCGCGCGCGGCCGGGCGAAGAGCATGTACGGGGATGAAGAACGTTGGCGCGAGGTGCTGGCCAACCTGCCGTTCAACCGCCTCGCCGCACCGGAAGAAGTCGCCCGTCTGATCGTCTCACTGGCCTCGCCGGCGCTCGGTTATATGTCGGGTAATGTTGTCGACTTCGACGGCGGCCTGCGCAACCGGCGCTGAGGGCAGCGCTTTCACCGCCTGCATTCCTGAAACTGAACCCTTTCCGCAAAGCCTCGATCAATCTCCCCCCTTGAGGGGGAGATGTCGCGAAAGCGACAGAGAGGGGTAAGGGGGTAAGCTGCAATCGCGTGCTCTCGGAAAGGTTTCACCCCCCTCTGCCCCCTGTCGGGGCATCTCCCCCTCAAGGGGGGAGATTGTGGTGTCGCAACCTTCAACCTCACTCCACCGCCGCAGCCGCGCGAACGCTTGCGAACATCGCGGTGTTCATCAGGTGGGCGCGGGATTTGTCCCTATCGGCGGCGGTGGCGCGCATTTCGGCGAGCATGGCGTTGCGGCGGCCGAGGTCCTTTTCCTCCAGCGTCTTCTTGTTGCGGATGGTCATCGCCTGCAGGAAGTGCTCGGCGACATGGCGGCGCTGGCGGTCGTAGAGGTCCATCAGGCTGTCATCGGCGCCATCGAGAACCGCGACGAGCTTTTCCGACAGGTTGACGGCATCGTGGATGCCGAAGTTCATGCCCATGCCGCCGAGCGGATTGTTGACGTGGGAGGCGTCGCCGGCGAGCAGCACCCGGCCCTTGCGGAAGCGGGTCGCGACCCGCTGGTGGACGGTATAGAGATTGGTGTGGAGCACCGGATAGGGATCGGCACTGGGCAGGAAGCGCTGCAGCTTGGCCTGAGCGTTCTCGAAGCTCAAGAGCATCTCAGGGTCCGCCTCCGGCACGGTCGCCGACGTCATCCGCCAGCGGCCCTTGCCATCGGGTCCCGGCACCTTGAACACAGCCGCCCACTCTTCCGGGTCCGAGATATAGCTCGAATAGGCAAAGCCGTCGGTTTCGAAATCGTGGCTGGTGGTGATCACCAGAAAGCGCTCCTGAAAGGTGAAGCCCTCGAAGCCGATGCCGCTCGATTTGCGCACGACAGAGCGCCCGCCATCCGTGCCGATGACCCACGAAGCGTGGAAATCACCGGCGGAGGTCGCAATCGTGACGCCCTCGGCATCTTCGTTCAGCCCCGAGACCTCGACGCCGCGCAGCACGGTGACGTTATCCATCGAAGCCAGCCTTTCCTCCAGTACGGCGACCAGCTTGTGCTGTTCGCACTGCATGCGGAAGGGATAGGGGGTGATGTCATCGAGCAGTGCCAGGTCGAACTCGGCGATGATGCCTTCCTGCTTGTCGCGGAACTGCCAGTGCGGCGTCGGGATGCCGAGCGCCAGCAGCTGGTCGGTGACGCCGCTTTCGGAGAACATTTCCAGCGTCGGCGGATGAAAGGTCGCCGCGCGCGGATCGTCATAGGGTTCGACGAGCTTTTCGAGGACCGTAACCTCGATGCCGGCGCGGCCGAGAAAGAAGGCCGCCGTCATGCCGACGGGACCACCGCCGACGATTACGACCGGATCGGCCATCAGAATTCCTCCAGAATGCGGCCGAAGCCCGGCTTGCGGTCTTCGATGCCGACGGCGCGCAACGCGTGCCAGTAGCTGACGACGTTGATCGAGAGCACAGGCTTTTCAAGCCAGCGTTCGGCCTCGGCGCAGACGGCGCCGCCTGCGAGATTGGTGCCGACCTGAACCAGCGCGTCGATATTTTCGCCATCGACCTCGCGCAGACCGGCGCGGATTTCAGCGGCGGTGGTGTGGGCGATCAGGCGCGGCGACTGGCACTTCAGGCCCTTGAGATTGATGACCTCGAAACCGGCCTCCTCGAAATAGAGACGCACCATTGCATCGCCGCGCGGCTGGTGCGGGGTGAGAACGCCGATGCGCTTGGCACCGAAGGCGGTCAGCGCCGCCGACATGGCATTGGAACCCATCGAGACGCCGACACCGGACCGCTCCTCAAGCTCCCTGATCAGGGATTCGGCCTGCTTCACGCCGCCCCAGAAGGCTTCGAGCGCCACGCCCATGATCAGGTGGTCGGGGCCGCAGGTCATCACCCGGTCGATCGCTTCGCCGATCCCCGCCTTCATCGAGGCGACGTGTTCCATGAAGGCCTGCTCGCTGGAAAGCGGCCTTTCCTGGATGGCGATGCGGGCGACGTGATTGGTGACGCCGGGCACGCGCAGATCATCCGATTCCGGCTGCACCGATGTGTTGGTCGAGGGCATGACGATGCCGATTTTCTTGCGGTAACCGAGAGCGTCCATGGAAGTCTCCTTGAAGGTCAAAGTCCGGGGATCAAAAGCGCGATGGCGGGAAAGACGAGCACCAGCCCGACGCGCACGAGGTCGGACAGGAAGAAGGGAAACACCCCGCGGAAGATCGTCGTCATCGGCACATCGCGGGCAAGGCCATGAATGATGAAGACGTTGAGGCCGAAGGGCGGGGTGATGAGGCCGATCTCGCAGGTCATCAGCGCCAGAATGCCGAACCAGACGCCGATCGCGGTCTCGCTCATGCCGAGGTCGAGCCCGATGACGATCGGGAAGAACACCGGCACGGTGAGCAGGATGGTCGACATGCTGTCCATCACGCATCCGAGCGCCAGGTAAATCAGCAGCATGGCAGCGACGACGCCGAGCGGCGGCAGGGCGAGCGACTGGGTGAGACCGGCAAGTTCCATCGGCAGGCGGCTCAGCGCCAGGAAGGAATTGAAGAGCTCGGCCGAGATCAGGATGAGGAAGCACATCGCCGTGGTGGCGCCGGTGTTGAGGATCGCCTGTTTCAGCCCCGCCCAGCGCATGCCGAAGGCGAAGGACAAAAAGCCGACCGCGACGGAGCCGACGGCGGCGGCCTCGGTGGGCGTGAACAGGCCCGCATACATGCCGGTCATGATGAAGACGAAGACGCCGAGCATCGGTAGCACGCCGAGCGTTTCCTTCAGCCGGACGCGAAGCGGCAGCGGTTCGCTGCGGGCCACGCTGCCGTCCTGGCGCCGTGCGACGATGGCGACGACGGCGAGATAGAGCAGCGTCGCCAGAACGCCGGGCAGAAGGGCCGCGGCGAAAAGGTCGGAAACCGATTGCTCGGTCAGGAGCGCATAGATCACCAGCACGATCGACGGCGGGATCAGGATGCCGAGCGTGCCGCCACCGGCAAGCGCCCCGGTGGCAAGGCCCGGGGGATAGTTGTAACGGCGCATTTCCGGCAGCGCGATGCGGGTCATGGTCGCGACCGTGGCAAGCGAGGAGCCGCAGATGGCGCCGAAACCGGCGCTTCCGGCAATCGAGGCCATTGCGAGCCCGCCCTTGCGATGGCCGACCCAGGCGTTGGCGCCGCGGAAGAACTTTTGTCCAAGGCCCGACTGCGTCGCAAGCTCGCCCATCAGCACGAACAGGGTGATGACGGAGAGGTCGTAATTGGCGACGCGGCCGACGACGGAGGATTTCAGGAATGAGATCAGCGCGTTGAAGCTGGTCATCTCCATATAGCCGAGACCGCCGACGACGAGCATGGCGATACCGACCGGGATCCTGATAGCGATCGCGCAGAACAGCACGAACAGCATCAGGCCGGCGAACAGAAGATCACTCATGATGCACGTCCTTTACGCCGGGCACGAAAACCTGGAGGCAGGCGATCACGGCGAAACCGGCCCAGCCGAAAATCGCAGGCACATACATGATCCAGATCGGCATGCGCAGCATCATCGTCATTTCCTGGTGCTCGCGCGCGTCGACGAGGCCGGCGCATATCCGCCAGGTGATGAACGCCGCCGTGGCCGCGACCAGAAGGTCGACAAGCTTCTGCAGCACCGCACCGAAGGCTTCCGGAAACCGGTTGGTGACGAAATCGACGGCGATATGCTGGCGGACATGCTGGGCATAGGGAAAGAACAGGAACACCGACCAGGCCGACAGCAATTCGATGATCTCGAAATCGCCGCGCACACCGTGGCGCGTCAGGGAGCGCCAGAAGATGTCGAAGGCCGTGAAGAAGGCCATGCCGATGACGATCATGCCGCCGGCAAGGCAGAGCGCCGCCGAGATTTTCCCGGCGCGGCGCTCCGCTTCCTGCAGCCTCTGCTGCAGCGTGTTCATTCGGCTGCGTACTTTTTCACGAGGTCGACGGCGTCCTGATAGAGCGTGCCGGTATCGCCTTCGGGAAGCGTCGTGTTGGCAATCCAGTCGTCGATGGCCGGCTTGGCCAGGGTTTCGAAGGCAGTCATCGACGCGGCGTCCGGGGTGATGACCTCACCGCCGGCGGCCACCATTGCTTCCTTGGCGGGCACTTCGTCCTCATCCCAGATCTTGCCGAGCTTCTTCGACCAGTCGAGGCCGCTATTGGCGTCGATGGAGGCCTTTGCCTCGGCCGGCAGGGCTTCATAGACCTTCTCGTTGATCATCAGCATGAAGACCACGGTCGTGAGCGGCAGGTCGGTGTGATATTTGGTGACATCGCCGATCTTCAGGATATTGGCGATGGCGTAGGCCATCGGCGTGCCGTCGATCAGGCCGCGGTCGATGCTCTGGGTCAGGTCCGGCACGGCGACGTTGACGACACCGGCGCCGGCGGCGGCCAGCACGTCGCCCACCACGCGGTTCGGCGCGCGCAGCCTGAGGCCTTCGAGGTCCTCCGGCTTTTCAACCTTCTTCGTCGTGTGCAGCGCCGTCGAGATCGAGGTGTGGAACACTAGCGGCCGGTAACCCTTCTCGAGGCTATCAGCCATATATTTCTCGTAATATTCCTGCACCGCAGGCGCGGTTGCGGCATTGGTGGTGGCGACGAAGGGCAGCTCGAAGACTTCAAGCGCCGGCAGTTCGCCGGGGGTGAAGCCGGGGGAGGTGTAGGCGAGGTCGACGACGCCGTCGCGAACCTGGCTGAACAGGTCGCGCTGCTTGCCGCCGAGCTGCATCGACGGGTAGATCTGGATTTCGAGCGTGCCGTTGGAGGCTTCGGTCACGGCCTTGGCCCAGGGCTCCAGAAACTTCACCTGCGCGGCCGAGCGCGGTGAGTTGAAGTGGTGGAGCCTCAGGACTTCCTGAGCCATTGCGGGCGTGATGGCGGAGGCGGCGAACGCCGAAGCTGCGGCGAACGCCAGCAGTGCCCGACGGGATATGTTGGAGATGTTGCGCATGTTTCCCTCTGGATTGTTGGCGCCGGCCTGGTGCCGGGCTTCAGGTCGCCGGGGTCTTTGCCCCGTGCCCGAAAGGCTGGCATGGAAGGCGAGGGTGAACCAGTCGCATGCCCGCGAATACAGCTATGCCGCTTCGCTATGAGAGAGCCGGGAAAACAGGCCTATTCCGAAATATCCGAGGGATGGGCCGCCGTCAGCATGCCACGGTAGATGCCGGGATCGGAATCCGCGATCGGGATGGCGCCGACGCTCTTCTGGTAGAAGCCGGTTGGTCCCGCGCCGCCGATGACCCCATAGCCGTAGCCGACATTGCGCATGGCAAGCAGCGTTTCGATGAGCAACGCATGGCCGATGCCCTTGCCGCGCTCGGTCTCGTCCACCCCGGTCGGGCCGAAGAAGCCGCGGGCGGTGGCGTCATAGCAGGCGAAGCCCAGCAGTTCGCCCTCGCGCACGGCGATCAGGCAGGAGACGGGCTGACGCGCCATCGACACCTGCATCTCGCTGACCCAGCCAGCGCCGAAACGCGGTTCGATCCATGCGGCAATCGCGGCCATTTCCGGGGCCAGCGCTGGACGGATGGTGACGTTTTCGGCCGCCATCTTCGCTGCGACGGACGCATCGGGCTCAAGCTCATAGAGTTTGACGAGCATGTCGGTTGCCATGGTTTACCCCTTGATGGCGCCAGCGGTCAGGCCGGCGACGATGCGGCGCTGGAAGATCAGCACGATGATGATGAGCGGCAGCGTCACGGTGACGGACGCCGCCATGATCTGGCCGAACGGATATTCGAACCGGCTGTTGCCGGCAATCAGGCCGATGGCGACAGGAACGGTCTTGTTGTTGTCGGTCAGCATGAAGGTGAGGGCGAACAGGAACTCGTTCCACGACAGGATGAAGGCAAGGATGCCGGTGGAGGCGAGCGAGGGGCCGAGAAGCGGCAGCAGGATCTTCGTCAGGATGCGGAAATGCGAGCAGCCGTCGATGATCGCCGCCTCTTCGAGTTCTCGCGGGAACTCGCGCATGAAGGTGGTCAGGATCCAGGTGGTGAACGGCACGGTCGAGATCAGATAGGTGAAGATCAGCGCCGTCGGATTGTTGAACAGACCCATCCAGTTGATCAGCTCGAACATGCCGGAAAGCACCGCCACTTGCGGAAAGATCGAGACCATCAGCACCAGGATCATCACCAGCCGCTTCTGCGGAAAGTCGATGCGGCCGAGGGCGTAAGCGGCGGTGACGCCGAGGACCAGCGACACAGCGGTGGTGCAGACGGCGACATAGGTGGAGTTCACCAGCGAGCCCATGAACACCGGATTGTGGATCAGGTCGATATAGGCGCTGAAATCAAGCGCCGGCAGCAACGTGCTGGTGTAGAGCTCGGCGCCCTGCTTGGTCGAGGAGACGATCGCCCAGTAATAGGGAAACAGCGTATAGGCCAGCACGATCAGCAGCACGAAGGCCATGGCAGCCTTCTTCAGCCGTCGTTGCAGGCGGTAGGTGGCGGCCGAGCGGCGCCTGGGTTTTGTCGCAACGCTTGTTGTCATGGTCTATCTCCCGGCGGCCCTGTCGATGCGAAGCACGCCGATCAGGACGATGGCGACGAAGGCGACCAGCAGGAACACCCAGGTCGAGGCGGCCGAGCCGACGCCGAGCTCCTGCCAGTTGATCAGTCGGTCGCGGGCATAGATCGACACCGTCATGATGTCGCGGTTGCTGCCGGCGAGCACATAGGACAGGTCGAACATCCTGAGCGCATCGAGCGTGCGGAACAGCACGGCGACGCCGATGGCAGGCCTGAGGAGCGGCAGGGTGATCGACCAGAGCCGCTTCCAGGCCGGCACGTCATCGATCTCGGCGGCCTCGATCAGGTCGGCGGGGATGGTCTGCAGGCCGGCGAGGATGAGCAGCACCATGAACGGCGTCGTCATCCACACATCGATGAAGATCGCGACGCCCATGATCAGGCTGCTGTCGGCGGTCCAGGCGATGCCCTTGGTGGTCAGCCCGAGCGCGATCAGCATGTGGTTGATCACGCCGAACTGGTCGTTGAGCATCCAGTCCCAGATCTTGGTGGAAACCACCACCGGAATGGCCCAGGGGATGAGGATCGCGGCGCGCAGGATGCCGCGGCCGGGGATTGCCTCGTTCAGGAGCAGCGCGATGACGAGGCCAAGCAGGGTTTCGATCGCGACCGAGACGACAGCAAAGACGAAGGTGTTCTTCACCGCCGTCCACCAATCGGGATCGCGCAAAATTTCGAGGAAATTGTCGAAGCCGACAAGCGCGTAAAAGCTCGGATCGTCGAGATAGGCATCGGTGAAACCGAAGAAGAAAGTCCGGCCGAGCGGCCAGACGGCGACGGCCAGCATCGCCACGATCAGCGGCAGCAGGAAGATCCATGCCGCCCGGCGCTGGCTGCGTTCGAGCTTGGCGCTCATGCCAGCGCCTCCGTGGTGAAGACGAGGCGGCGCTCCTCTCCGTCGAAGACGAAGACGTCTTCATCGGCAAAGTCGAGACCGACCGTGCCGTGGCGGGATTCATAGGGCGGCCGGCCGGCGATGCGGACCACGAAAGTGATCTCGTCGTCGATGCGCACATAGGCGAAATGTTCGTGGCCGAGGTCCTCGATGCGCTCGAGAAGCCCGGTCATGCGGCCGCTCTCGGCCGGCACGACGGACAATGCCTCGGGGCGGATGCCGATCGATGCCGGCTTCGGCAGGACGTCGCGGAAATGCGGTGCGAGGCGGAAGCCGCCGGGGCCGGCAATGCCGGCTTCATGGCGTGTCATTGCGGCAAAGTTCATCCGTGGCGAACCGATGAAGCCGGCGACGAAGCGGTTCTTGGGGTTCTGGTAGAGTTCGAGCGGCGCGCCGATCTGCTCGACCCGGCCCTGGTTCAGCACCACGATCCGGTCGGCGAGCGTCATCGCCTCGGACTGGTCGTGGGTCACGTAGATCATCGTGTTCGACAGCGTTTCGTGCAGCCTTGCGATTTCGATACGCATTTCCATGCGCAGGTCGGAATCGAGGTTCGACAGCGGTTCGTCGAACATGAAGACTTCCGGCTCGCGCACCAATGCACGGCCGATCGCGACGCGCTGGCGCTGGCCGCCGGAGAGCTGGCGCGGGAATCGGTCGAGCAGATGGTCGACCTTGAGCATCTTCGCGACACCATCGACTTTCGCCCGGATTGCGTCGCGGCCGATGCGCGCTGTCTCCAGCGAAAAGCCGATATTGCGGCTGACATTCATGTGCGGATAGAGCGCGTAGGACTGGAAGACGAAGGCGATGCCGCGCTTGGAGGCGGGCACGTCGGTCACCGTCTCGCCGTCGATCCCGACGTCGCC
This sequence comes from Martelella endophytica, assembly GCF_000960975.1. Classification (NCBI taxonomy): domain Bacteria; kingdom Pseudomonadati; phylum Pseudomonadota; class Alphaproteobacteria; order Hyphomicrobiales; family Aurantimonadaceae; genus Martelella; species Martelella endophytica. The sequence goes on from NZ_CP010803.1 coordinate 1,495,762, forward strand.
TTTTGATGGCGAAACCAGGCCGGCGATGATCCTCAGAAGCGTGGACTTGCCGCAGCCGGAGGGGCCGACGAAGACGATGAATTCGCCATCGCGAATGTCGAGATCGACATCGGTGATGACATTGTGGTGTCCATAGGACTTTGAAACGCCGTTCAGTGAAACGGAGGCCATGGCAGAGTGATCCGCTTGTCATGTGCATGGGAAAGGTGCGGGCCGCATGCGGCGGCAGACGCCGCCGGGGTTAGCCGGCGGCGCAGTCAGGCCTCAGCGGCTTTCTTTCAGCTTTTCCAGTCGGCCGGCAAGCTGGTGCAGCGCATCCTCGGCATCGGCCTGGCCGGCCAGGATGTCGTGGACGGTGCGGTAGAATGCCTGCGACACGCGGTTGTAGCTGGTGCCGGTATAGCCGGAGGGGCGAACGGCGCTGTCGGCGAAGGCATCGACCGTGTCCTTCAGGAACGGCAGGACCTCAAGCACTTCCTCGTCCTCGTAGAGCGCCGGGATGGACGGGTTGTAGGCCGCCTCGATCGCCCGCATCTTCTGCATTTCCTCGCCGGTGATGAAGTCGACGAAGTCGGCGGCGACCTCGGGGTTTTCCGAATATTTGGTGACGCCGTAATACATCGGGCCGAGGCAACCGGACGACTTCTCGCCGGCCTTGCCAACTGGCAGCGGCATCATACCGACCTTGTCGATGATCTTGCTGCCCTCTTCATGCGAGGTGCCCCAGACATAGGGCCAGTTGCGGTGGAATACCGAATTGCCGGCCTCGAAGACGGCGCGGCTCGCCTCTTCGTCGTAGTTCAGAACGCCCTCCGGGCTGATCGTGCCGATCCAGCCCTTGGCCATGTTCAGCGCCTCGACGGCGTCCGGATTGTCGACGGTGACGGTGCCGTCATCGGCAATGATGGTGCCGCCGCCGTTGGAAGCGATGAGCTCGATCGCGTCGCAGGTCAGACCCTCATAGCTCTTGGCCTGCCAGGTATAGCCCCACATGTCGGAATTGCCATCGGCACGCTCGGCGTCCTGGATTTCCTTGGCGGTCGCTTCCATCTCGGCCCAGGTCTTCGGCGGCTCCTTGCCATATTTCTCGAGCAGGTCCTTGCGGTAGTACATCAGCCCGACATCCATATAGGACGGCATGGCGACCAGCTTGCCGTCGAGCTTGGCGGCGCCGAGGGTGGACTCGAACTGGGCGTCCTGGTCTTCCTGCGGGATCAGCGTCGAAAGGTCGAGCAGGTTGTTCTTGAACATGCCGAGCCAGATGACATCGAGGAAGAGAATGTCGACATCGGTCGATTTGGCGGCAAGAAGCTGCTGGTAGAGCGGGATCGCGTCGTCGAGCAGCGCCGGCATCTTGTTGATGGTGACGGTATTGCCGGTCTTTTCTTCCCAGGCTGTCGCCGCCGTCATGCACAATTCGTATTCGGTCGGCGCGCAGAAGGCCGATATCGATTCGGCACGGGCCGAGTCTGCTGCACTCATGGAAATGCCGATGGCGGCAAGGGCGGTCAGCCCCAAAATTGATTTGGTCATATTGTCGTTCCCCTTGTTGGATGGCAGCGTGTGTTTTTGGCTTTTTGTCGCTGATCGGAGGTCATGAGACTGGATATAACCAGTTATGTCAATAGACGACCGCCAATCCGGTCGCTATGACTAAGGGGCAACAGAGGGAGACAGGGATTGGACGAGGGCGACGGCAGTGGCATGCGGTTCAGTATTCGTGATCGCAATGCGGGGACACTGCATGCACAGGTCGAGGCCGAACTGCGCGCCGCCATGGCCGACGGCCGCCTGCCGGTGCAGGCAAAGCTGCCCTCGGAGCGCGAACTCGTCTCGCTGTTCGGCGTCAGCCGCATCACCATCCGCCATGCCATCCGGGCGCTGACCCAGGAGGGGCTTCTGAGAAGCCATCCGGGCAAGGGCGTGTTCGTCGCAACGCCGGGGCGCGGCTACGAGCTGCAGGTTTTCGAGAGTTTCACGGAAACGGCGAAGGCCAATGGAAGGCGGCCGGGGAGCCGGCTGATTGCGCTGCGCAAGTACCGGCCCGGCCTCGAAATCAGCCGGCCGCTGATGCTGCGTCCCGGCGCCGAGGTCGTGCTGCTGCACCGGCTGCGGCTGATCGACGACGAGCCGGTGGCGCTGCAGATCGACTGGCTGCCCGCCGCCGATGTGCCGGACCTTCATCAGCTCGACTGGGACCGGGACGACTGTTCGCTCTATGCCGAGCTCATCGGCCGCTACGGCATCACCCCCGGCAAGGGCAATTCGACGCTCTCGGCCCGGCTTGCCGAGGAGGACGAGGCGGAACTGCTGAACCTGACGCGTCCCGCTGCCGTGCTGACGGTCGACCAGATCGTCTTCGATCAGCACGACCGGCCGGTGAACATGACGCTGCTGATCCAGCACCCGCAGCGCTGCCCGCTGACGCTCGCCCAGACGGCGCCGACCTCGTTTCACCGCGAGGCCTGAGTCAGGCCACGCCTTCCTCCATCGCCTTCAGTTCCTGCAGCGGCGGGATCGTTGCCAGCATATGCGGGTCGAGGCGGTCCCACAGGATGCCGCAGGTGGGTTTGTGCGGGTTGTCGACGGCAATCGTGCGGGTCGGTGTGAAGATCACGTCGGCAACGGTGTCGTAGACGTCCGGCGTCAGTTCTTCCTCCAGCACCTGGCAGTCGTGGACGACCGCGGCGGCCGGGGTGTCGGCTGTAATGCGGCCGAGCTTGTAGAGCATACCCCATTCGGCATCGAAGAAGCCGTGGCCCTTGCCGAAGCGGATGCCTTCGGTGTTGATCGCCCCCGTGCCGGTGACCATGTAGTCGACCATCGGCATGGTTTCGATCTCGGCCAGCGTCAGCGGTTTGCCGACGCGCTCCATCCCGTCCAGCGTCGAGGCGTAGAGATAGATCTCCTCGGGGATTTCGGCCGGGTCGAGCAGCCAGAAACCACGCTTGATCGAATAGGTGGTCATCAGCACAGTCTTGCCGTCCTGCAGCGCCTTCAGGCGCAGCCGATCGAGGCAGTTATCCGGGGTGATGAAGATGTAGCGGGCGCTCTGGTAATAGGGATGGTCCACAAGCCGCTCGACGGCCGCCTCGCCGCCTTCGAAATCGGCGATGAATTCGCCAAAATCATAGTGAAAGCGGCTGTCCGGCACGGCAACCTTGCGCAATTCGCTCCAGACGCGTTCGCGAACGGCGGATTTGTGGGCATCAATCGACATCTAACTTCCTTCTTTTTATTGCGCCGGCGCCATGCCGCGTCTGGTGAACACCCGTCCCTCGATGAAGACGACAAGCTGATAGAAAATGACGGAGAGCAGGACCGAGGCGACGGCCACCGCCCAGATCATTCCGTAGTCGAGATAGCCGCGCGACTGGTTGAGGAGGTTGCCGAGCCCCTTGCCGGTCGCCAGCCATTCCGCGATCATCACGCCGAGCAGCGCGCGCGGCACGGCAAGCCGCGTTGCGGCAAACAGGAAGGGCAGCGAGGCGGGGATCGAAACCAGCCGGAGCTGCTTGAACGGCCCCGCGCCATAGGCCTTCGGCACGTCGATCGCGGCGCGCGGCACCATGGAAAGCCCCTGCGCCATGGTGACGAAGGCCGGGAAGAAGGTCACCGAGATCGTGATCCACAGGATGACCGCGTGGCCGCGGCCGAGCATCAGCACCAGCAGCGGCGTCAGCGCCACCAGCGGCATGGTCTGCGTTACCAGCGCAACGGGCATGAAGCCGCGCACGATCGCCGGATAGAGCACCGCGCCGAGTGCCAGCAGAAAGGCGAAGCCGAGGCCAAGCGCCATGCCGAGCACGGTCATCGGCAGGGTCTGGGCGAGCGCGGTGCCAAGCGTTGCGAGCCGCTGGCCGCTCATCGGTTCGAGAAACAGATATTTGAACAGGTCCGGCGGCGTCTTGGCGATCATCGCCGGCGTACCCATCAGCCAGAGCACCAGCCACCAGAGCAGGAAGGGCAGCACGATGGCGGTGGCGATGATGACGGTTTCGCGCCAGACATTGGTGTCATGGGCAAGTCGCGGCGGACTTGCCGGCACGGTGACGGCCATGGACCGGCCGGTGAGCTTTTTCGCCAGCAGCGAGAACAGACCGTAGGCAAGGCCGGCAATCAGGGTGGCAGAAAGACCGATGCCCCAGAGCCGCTCCGGGTCACCGCGTCCGAGCGAGCCGATCAGATAGGCACCGAGCCCGAACCGGCCGCCGCCGCCGAATTCGGCAAGGATCGAGCCGAGCACGGCGTTCGGCGCTGCGATCCGAAGACCTGCGAGGATCGAGGGGATGGCGCTTTGAAACTGGGCATAGCGCAGCACCTGCCACCGATGTCCGCCATAGGCTTTGACGATATCGATACTGCGGGCATCGGTTTGTGAGATGCCGGTGACGGTGGCGCTCATCGTCACGAAATAGCAGCCGATCGCCGCCAGGATGATGCGCGGCGCCATGCCGGAGAAGGTCAGAACCAGGATCGGCGAGATCGCGATCGGCGGCAGCGCGAACAGCGCCACGTTGACCCCGCGCGAGAGCCTCGCGAAAAGCGGATAGAGGGCGAACAGGATGCCGGCGGCAACGGCGATCAGGTTGCCGATGACGAAGCCGGCGCCGGCGCCCTGAAGCGTCGCCAGGATGTGGGCCGGATAGTCGGCCCGGTCGAGCCAGAAGCGGTGGAGAACCCCGGAAGGCGCGGGCAGCGCGCCGCCGGCGACAAGCTTCAGCCGCCCGACGATTTCCCAGACGATGATGAGCACCACCCAGTTGATGATCGCGGTGCGGTGCCGGGTGAAGAAGCCGGGCGCATCCTTGGCTGCAGCGGGGGTGGCGACCGCCTCAGTGGCCATCAAGCGCCTCCGCGATTTCGCTTTCGAGACGATGGAAGGCGGGGTCGGCGAAGAGTTCGGGCTTGCGCGGCCGAGCGAAGGGAATGTCGACGATCCGGCCGATGCGCCCCGGCCGGCTCTGCATCACCACGACCCGGTCGGCGAGGAAGATCGCTTCGTCGATGCCGTGGGTGACGAGCAGCGTGGTCGCGCCGCTTTCCATCCAGATGCGCTGCAACTCGGTATTCATCTGTCGTCTGAGAATCTGGTCGAGCGCGCCGAAGGGCTCGTCGAGGAAGAGCACACGCGGGGTCGTCACCAGCGCCCGGGCGATGGCGCAGCGCTGGCGCATGCCGCCTGAGAGTTCCCCCGGCAGCGCCTTTTCGAAGCCGGCAAGGCCGACGAGCGCGATCAGTTCGGCCACCTTTTCGCGGTAGTTCGCGCGCTTGCGGCCGAGCACGTCGAGCGGCAGCATGATGTTGTCCTCGACGTTACGCCACGGCATCAGCGCCGCGTCCTGGAACGCGACGCCGGTGGCGCCGCCCTTCGCCGCATCGAAGGGGGCGACACCATCGACGAAAATGCGGCCGTCATTCGGGCTGTCGAGCCCGAGGGCGAGGCGCAGCATCGTCGATTTTCCGCATCCCGACGGCCCGATCAGCGCTGTGAACGAGCCCGGCGGACAGTCGAGCGAGACGTCGTCAAGCGCACGGACCTCCGCGCCGCGGGCCGAAAAGGTCCGCGACACGTGATCGACGAGAATGCCGGCTTCCGAATGCATCAGAGCTCTTCCAGAACGCTGGTGTCGAAGTATTCGGGCTTGGCGGTGATGCCGACGGCGGCGAGCGCCTCGATATTGGCGGCGATCGACTCCTCGCTCATGGCGAAGATGCCGGCGGTGTTTTCGATCAGCGGCTTCTGGGCGGTGTTGAAGTAGACCTCGTTCTCGATCGAGCGACCAGTGCCCTTGAAGAAAGTGTCGGCGAACGCTGGCGGATAGACGGCGGGATCCTTGAGGTTTTCGTCCCAGCCCTTGCGGCTTGCCTTCAGGAAGGCGACGATGTCCTTGCGCTTTTCCTTCAGCGTGTCTTCCGTGACGACGACGGTGTCGTTGAAGATGGTATAGCCGTAATCGTAGAGCAGGAAGGAGACGGCTTCCTCGCCGGCCTGCTGGATGGTGTAGGGCACGTTGGTGGTGAAATCGACGGAGGCGTCGATCTCGCCCTTGATCAGCGGCGTCGGATCGTAGGCGTAGGGCACGATGTTGACCTTGTCGCGGTCGACGCCGGAGATCTTCAGCATTGCCTCGACCGAGATCACGTTGACCGGCGGCACGGCGAGCGTCTTGCCGATCAGGTCCTTCGGCTCGTTGATCGGGTTCTTGGCGAGCGAGACGACGCCGAGCGGGTTCTTCTGGTACTGGGCGCCGATGATCTTGAACGGGGCACCCTGTTCGGCGATCGCCTTGATCGTGGTGTCGGGCGTGGTCAGCGTCAGGTCGGCCTTTCCGGCGATCAGCGTGCTTTCCGGGATGACGTCCGGGCCGCCGGAGAGATAGGTGAGGTCGAGGTCTTCATCGCCGTACCAGCCCTTTTCGGCGGCAACGAAATAGCCGGTGAACTCGGCATCGTTGATCCAGGACGCCTGGAAGGTAAACGGCGTGGCAGCGGAAGCGTATCGCGACATCAGCGGCAATGTGGCGCTGGCGCCCATCAGGCTGAGGAAGTGACGGCGGGGCAGGGTGAAGGGCATCGGCTGTTCCTTTGTTGGGGTTATCGGGATGTCATGCAATTCCGCGCAGCCGGGCGAGTTCGCGCAGCGACGGTATCTCTTCGATCTCACGCGGCGTTATCCGATCCCAGCGCACACCGCGGGGGCGTTTCGCGCTGCGATCGACGCGGATCATGCGCGTGGGTGTTGCGATCAGGTCGATGGCGAATTCGGTCTCGCCGACGCTCAGCCGATCCTCGACCACCTGGTAGTCATGGACGATCGCGGCGACCGGCGTGGTCTCTTGCATCAGACCCATATCGGTGAACATTGCCCATTCGAGGTCGAGGAAGAAATGGCCCTTGCCGAAGCGCAGCCCATCGGTCGAAACGGCCGAAGCCCCGGTGACGAGCACGTCGAACTTGCCGAGATCGGCGAGTTCGGCAAGCGTTATGGGTTTGGCGAAATGCTCCATGCCGTCGAGCCAGGAGGCGTAGCGCTCCGCACCCTTCGGCACGCTGCCGGGCGCAAGGTAGAGAAAGCCGCGCCGCATGTTGTAGCTCGCCATGACGAAGGGAATGCCGGCCTCGATCATGCACTGGCGGAATTCGGTGGTGGAATTGTCCGGCGTGACGAAGGCAAGGCCGCTATGCCAGATGCTGCGCTCGCCGATGATGCGCGCGGTCGCCTGTGCCGAACCCTTGAAGTCCGGAATGAACTCGGAAAAATCGAGGTGCAGCCGCGTGTCCGGTACGGCCACTTCCTTCATCTTCTCCCAGATGCGCTGTCGGTTGACGGGCTGTTGCACCGCTTATCCCCTGTTTCATCGTTTCACAATCATGAAACTGTTGTTTCTTTTTTGCAAGTCGTTTATGACTGAAATAATCGGAATGATTGCACGTGGACGAAAACCTTGGCGTCACATCTGGTCTTGAGAATTGAGGAGCGGTATTCGAAGCTCACAGCGGGCGAGCAGAAGCTTGCCCGGCTCATTCTCGACCGGCAGGACGATATCCTCACCTATTCCGCAACCGAAATCGCGGAGATGGCAGGTGTTTCGAAGGCGACTGCAGCGCGCTTCTTCCGCCATCTGGGCTATGCAGATTTTAACGACGTCAAGCTTCAGGCGCGTGACGAACGCAACCGCGTCGAACCCTATGAACGGGCGGAGGCCACTGGCGAAAACGTCGCGCTTGGTCGCGCCATCAGCGCGCATCTCGATGTCGAGCTGAAGAACCTGACCCGGACTTTCGAGGAACTGCGTTCTGACAAGGTGCGCAAGGCTGCCGAAATGATCGGCCGGGCCGAGCGGCTCTGGGTGCTGGGTCTCGGCGAGGATGAGGGCTTTGCGCGCTATGCCCGGCTTGTGTTCTCGCGGCTGCGCCACAGCGTCATGATCCTCGGCATCAACCAGGGCTCCTGGGCCGAGGACCTTGCCATGGCGGGGCCCAACGATGTGCTGCTGCTGGTCTCCGTGGCGCCGCGGCCGAAAACGCTCAACACCATTCTGGGCTACGCCGAAACCAGCCGGCTGAAGCTCGTCACCATCTGCGACCGTTCATCGACGCTTGAATTACAGCGCTATTCGGAAGTGCTGCTGCCCTGTCATGTCGCAAGCTTCGGGCTTGGTGCCTCCTACACCGCGATCGGTAGTGCCATCCGCCTTCTGGCGCTCACCTACGCCACCCACGCCGGCAAGACCGCCCGCCAGCGTGCGGCGATCGTCGAATCGATCCGGTTGGAGCTGGACGATCTGGGGTAGGGGTGGCGCGGTGCTCAGCCTTTGGCCGCACCCTCGCGAACGACGACCCGATAGGTGTGGCCGGCTTCGACGCTGGCGAGACGGTTGCCGTCGATCAGCGCCCCGTCAACCTCGATCGTGCGGCCTTTCAGTGCAGGATCGCGCTCAAAGCTTACCTCGAAATGCGCGCCGCGGAAGGTACGGGTGAAGCTGCAGCTGGGCCACTCCGCTGGGATTTGCGGTGCGATGACGACGCCCTCTCCGTCACCCTTGAGGCCGAACAGCCGCTCGATCACCAGCCGGTAGTACCAGGAGGCCGTGCCGGTGTTGAACAGGTTGCTGGAGCGACCGGCGGTGCGGGGGAACTGGTAGTAGGCGCCGCGGTAGTAGTTCGGGACGTAAAGCGGGATCTGCCCGCGCCGGGCGATATCGGCTTCGTTTGAACCCGTCAGCATCCGGCGCAGCACCGAAAACGCCCGCTCGCCCTCATTGCGATGGTAGAGCGCTGCGGCGTAGAAGGCGGCGGCGTGGTTGTAGACCGCGCCGTTTTCGGCACTGCCCGGCCATTTCTGCGTCACCCGGCCGACATCATCGCGCATGGCGGTGTAGGCGGGGGCAAACATCATCGTGCCATAGGGCGTGTCGAGTTCGCCGGAGATCGCGGCGAGCAGCTTCTGTTTCCGGTCTTCATCGGCTGCGCCCGAAAGCAGAGCCCAGCTCTGGGCATTCAGGAAGATGCGGCCTTCCTTGTCGGAGCCGATGCCGAAGAGAACGTCATCATCGGTGATGCCGCGGCCGTAGCGGTCTTCCTTCCAGAAGAAGGTGTTGATGCGCTCGTTCAGCGACTTCGCCTCGGCTTCCAGCCGTTCGGCCGTTGCTTCATCGCCGGAGGCGCGGCAGATGCCGGCCCAGACGGTCATGGCATAGCTCGAAGCTTCGGCCAGCCAGCCGGAAACGCCCTTGCCCTTGTAGCCGACCATGTTCATCGGGTCGCACCAGTCGCCCTGCTCGATGAAGGGCAGGCCACGATGATCGACAGCGCCCGCAAGGAAATCGAGCGCGCGGGTGATGTGATCGGCGACGCTTGCCTGTTCATCGCTGTCGGCAAAGCCTGCCATTTCAGAGAGGATCGCGCGGTCGCCTGTCTCGTCGAGATAGACCTCCATCGCCACTGCCAGCCAGACGCCGTGATCGGTGTGCGGCACCTGGTTGATGTATTTGAGCTCGGCCTCCTCCGACAGGAGAATGCCGTCCGGCATCTTGCCGCTTGCAAACTGCTGGCTGACCGAGCGCAGGATCGCCTCGCGGGTCTTCTCCGGATGGATGAAGGTCATGCCGAGCGCGTCCTGCAGATAGTTGCGGGTCTGCGGATCGGTGGTCAGTCGGTTGGTGTCGCCGTGGTAGAAGACCTGACGCGGCAGCCAGTTGTTGACGAAGGTATCGAACTCGGGGTCGGGCGTCTTGATGCGCAAGCTGCCGGCGCCGTCGGCGATGTAATCGTCATAGGCCCTGGTCAGCGCGGCTTCATCCGTGTCCAGATAATCCCGCTTCAGCCGGGCGATTTCGGCTTCGTCCTTCGCCGGGCCGAAGACCAGACGCAGCTTGTCGGTAGCACCCGCCTCAAGCTTCAGGTTCCACTGCATGATGGCGGCCGGAACCTCATAGATCGCATCGCCATCGGCAAGGTCGGCGCGATCCTGCAGGGCGGAGGGATTGTGCAGCCCGCCTTCACCCTCGAAGGCCTGCTGGCAGATCTCGAAGTGGTCCGGCTTGCGGTCGGCGGACAGGAAGGTGATGTCCTTCAGGTGCCGGTTTTTGAAATACTGCTCGACCTTCTGGTACGGCGTCACCGAAGTGCAGACGATGGCATTCAGGCCGGCATCGAAATGGCCGCCCATATTCATCCATGACATGTAGCCGACCGGGAAATAGGGCACGAGCGAGATGTCGCGGGCACGACCGCTGACATTGGTGATGCTGACCGACCAGAGCTCGAGCACATCATCGACGGGAAGGCGCAAGGTCGTTTCGATGCGGATGCCGTCCTTTTCCACGACCCAGCGGACATCGGAGAGGCCCGGCTCGAAGGCATACGTGTCTGCTCCCGCGCGCACCGGCTCGTAAGGTGCCGAAAACAGCGTGCCCGCCTCATTGTCGCGCACATAGAAGAAGCGCCCCGGATGATGGGTGAAATACCCCTGTTCCGGCTGCATGAAGGTCTGGCCGGCGATCGTCGGCACGTGGGCGTATTTGCGCGGTTCCGGGTCCATGTACTGCGCGACGGCGTAACCCCTGCAGTTGACCTGCACCATCATCTTCTTGTTCCAGAGATAGCCGGCGGCATTGGGCGCAATGGTGGGGTCGGTGAGGCGGAAACGGGTCCCGTTGTCGATGAAGGCAGTCATGATCAGTCCTGTGGTGTTTCGCCCCAGCGGCGGGCAAGTCCGCTGTCTATGCCGAAGAGATCAAGCGCGCGGACCACGGTCTGGGTTACCATGTCATCGAGCGTCTCGGGCTTGGCATAGAATGCTGGAACGGGGGGCATAATGATGGCGCCGGCCTCGGTGGCGGCGGTCATGGCGCGCAAATGGCCAAGGTGAAGGGGCGTTTCGCGCACCATCAGCACCAGACGGCGACGCTCCTTCAACATCACGTCTGCGGCGCGCGTGAGAAGGTTGGAGCTCGTCGAATGGGCAATCTCGGAAAGGGTGTGAATTGAGCACGGCGCAACCAGCATGCCTTCGGTGCGGAAGGAACCGGATGCGATCGAGGCTCCGATGTCATCGGCTGCGTGGACCACATCGGCGCGTGCATGCGCATCAGCCAGCGTCAGCGTGGTTTCATGGGCAAGCGTGCGCTCTGCGGCCTTGCTCATCACCAGATGAGTTTCGATATCGATGCCCTTCAGAATCTCCAGTGCGCGAAGACCGTAAACGTTTCCGGAAGCGCCGCTGATGGCAACGATGAGGCGTTTGCGGGGGGAGGCGGGCATGGGGATTGTCCTTCGGCGGCGTCGATAGCGACGGGGATGAGGAAAATCCCCTGACGACAAGCCATAGCCCATTTGATGGCCGAAACAAGTCCCGCGCACGGATTTTCCGCCACGGAAGGGTGGCCGAGGTTGCAGATTTGATGTTTGTCGGGAGCCGTACGCCCCCGTTAGTCATTTCAGCTTTCGAGCGCTCGGCGGAGGTTGCCCTTGGCCGCCGCCAGCTTTGCCTCGGCGGCGCCGCGGTCGAGATCGCGGTTCAGCATCACGATCGCCGTCTTGATGACGTTGTCGCAGGCCGAAAGCGTCCTTGCCGCTGTCTCGATATCGGTATCGGCGAGTTCGGCGACCATTTCCTTGGCGCGCTGGTGCAGCTTGGCGTTGGTCGGCTTCATCTCCACCATGCGGCCCTGATAGACATAGCCGAGGCGGATCATCACGGCGGTGGAAAGCGTGTTGAGCGCCACCTTCTGGGCGGTACCGGCCTTCATCCGCGTCGAGCCGGCGACGAACTCGGCGCCAGTCGAAAGCAGCACCGCGAAATCGGCATGGCCAGCGACGCTGCCCTGCGGATTGTTGAAGACGGCGACGGTGAGCGCGCGGAGCGCGCGGGCATGGGCGAGGCCGGAAACGACATAGGGCGTGTTGCCGCTCGCAGCGACGCCGACCAGCACATCCTTTTGCGAAAAGTCGACGCTTTCGAGATCGGTGACGGCGGCCGCCTCGTCATCCTCGGCGCCCTCCTTGGCGACCAGGAAGGCTTCCGGTCCGCCGGCCATCAGGCTCAGTGCCCGGTCACGCGGAAAATTGTAGGTCGGCGGCAGTTCGGCCGCGTCGAGCGTCGCAAGGCGTCCCGACGTGCCGGCGCCCATATAGATCAGCCGGCCGCCGTTTTCGAGGCGCTCGCAGATCGCGTCGGCGGCGGCGGCGATGATGGGGGAAGCCTCGCTCACGGCGGCGATCGCCGCGAACTGGCCTTCGACGATGCCGTCTACCAGATCGGCGGCCGGCCATTTGTCGATGGTGGCATAGCGTTTCGAGGCGGCTTCGGTCGTCGAATTCATGGGTTTGATCCTGATTTCGCGGGATTGTCGGAGAAAAGTGAAAGCGCCAGTCGGGCTGCCCCTTCGGCCTGATCGAGCACCGGAAACAGCGCTTCGCCGGCAAGCTCCCGGCGGATGGTGTCGGCGATGACGGGGTCGAGCTTCAGCACGCCGCCGATGAAGGCAACGGGGTGAGGACCTGCACGCTGGATGAGGATATTGCCCAGCCGGGCGAGTGCATGGCCCGCTTCGACAAGCAGGTTCTGCGCAAAGATGTCACCCGCGCGCGCAGCCTCGGCGACCGGCCTTGCGAGCGCGCCGATACGGCCGCGATCGCCGCCATAGATGAAGGAACGCATGTCGGACCAGTCGTCGGCGCCGATTGCGGCATAGAGGGCGTTTGCCAGTGTCTGCATGTCACCGGGGCTGCCGGTTTCGTCGATGCGGCGGTAGAGCGCCCTGACGGCGGCGAGCGCGATCCAGGCGCCGGCGCCGGCATCATCGATCAGGATGCCGCGGCCGCCGATGCGGAAAATGCTGCCGTCTTCCCTCAGGTGCACGGCAATCGAGCCGGTGCCGGCGGAGACGAGGTGGCCCTTGCCGGGCTGAAACAGCGCCCGAAAGGCGAGTTCGATATCGTCGGAGACGAAGATCCTCTCCGGTACGACGCCGAGGTGATGGCCGATGATTGCCTCGATGTCGCTGCGCGCACGCGGTCCGTAGCCGGTGAGGCCGAGCACGGCGGCATCGACGGGGCGCGTCAGGCTGGCCGCGATCTGCTCGATGCTGCGGACGAGTTCGGCACGGGCGGTGGCGTTGAAGGTATGGCCGGTGGCGCCGGGGGCGACGCCGCGCTCGACGATCGCACCGGTGCCGTCCGCCACCGCGAAGCGCGAAGCCGTGCCGCCGATATCGCCGCCGAGGAAAAAGCCCGCCATCGCCTCAGCCCTCGACAATGCTGACGAAGCCGCGGGTGATCTCGCGGGGATTGGTGATCGCCGTGCCGACGACGACGGCATGGGCGCCGCAATCCAGCGCACGCCTGGCGCGTTCCGGCGTCGAGAACCGGCCCTCGGCAATGACAGGGACATCCAGCCTCGTGGCAAGCGCCTCGATCAGCGCGTAGTCCGGCGCGTCGTCTTCGCGCTTTGTATAGTCGGTGTAGCCCGAAAGCGTTGTCGCGACATAGGTTGCGCCCATGTCGGCGGCCGCCAGGCCCTCCTCCAGCGTGGAAATGTCGCAGAAGGCCTCGAGGCGCAGCGTTTCGGTGATGTGGCGGATCAATGCGGCCGGCGCATCGCCGATGCGTTCGCGCGGTGTCGCGTCGAGAGCGATGACGTCGGCGCCCGCCTCGGCCAGCCCGTCGCAGGCGGCAAAGGTCGGCGTGATATAGACCGGAACGCGCTCGTCGAACACCTTGTCGATGCCGATCACCGGCAGGCCAGCGGCCTTGACCGCCTTCACGTCATCGACGCCATTGGCGCGGATCGCGGTAGCACCGCCATCGCGGGCGGCAAGCGCCATGGCGCCCATAAACAGCGGGCCATGGAGGGGATTGTCCTTGCGGGCCTGGCAGGAGACGATCAGGCGCCCTTTCTTCAGCATCGGGCTCATTTGATCGCGCCCGAGGTCATGCCGGAGATGAACTGACGCGACAGCACGATATAGAGGATCGTGATCGGGGCGGCGGCAAAGGTGAGGCCGGCGAAGAGCACGCCCCAGTTGGTGGTGTATTCGCCCATGAAGCCGGTCAGTCCCTGCGGCAGGGTTTTCAGGTCGTCATTCTGCAGGAAGATCAGCGGGAAGAAGAAGTCGTTCCAGATCGGCACCAGATTGTTGATCGCCGCGATCACCATGGCGGGGCGGGTGAGCGGCAGCATGATCTTCCACATGATGCGCAGCTCCGAGGCGCCGTCCATGCGTGCGGCATCTTCCAGTTCCCCCGGCAGCGAACGGATGAAGCCCGTCATGATGAACACGGCCGACGGCAGCCCCATCGCCACATAGATCAGGATCAGCGACAGCTGGGTGTCGAGCAGGCCGAGATCGCGCATCAGCACGAACAGCGGAATGACGGCGAGTTTCAGCGGCAGTGTCAGCCCGGCCAGGAAGAACAGCAGGATGAAGCTCGATCCCTTGAACGCGTAGCGCCCGAGCGCATAGGCGGCGAGCGTGCCCAGCACCAGGATCGCGAAAATCGCCGAGCCGGTGATCAGCACCGAATTGAAGAAATAGCGGACGAAATTGGTATCGGTCCAGATCGCGACGAAGTTCGAAAGATCGGTGAAATCCGGGATCGTGAACGGATGACGGAAGATCTCCATCGTCGGCTTGAAGGCCGAGAACACCATGATCACGATCGGCGCGATCATGATGAAGGAATTGGCGATCAAAAAGATCTGCAACAGGCCGTCGCGGCCGAAGGTGCGCATCAGGCCGGTCTTGTCGGAAGAATTCGTCACAGCTCAATCTCCCGGCGACGCAGGAACACGGTCATGGTGGCGGCAAACGCGGTGATGAACACGAAGACCAGCACGGCCACGGCGCTGCCATGGCCGAAATCGGCGACGCCGGTCGAGGGGCCGCCGAAGGCAAGGCGGTAGAAATAAAGTGCCAGAACGTCCGAATGGCCATAGGGCGAGCCGAGGATGTCCTCCATCACATAGGGCAGCTCGAACCAGTTGAACGAGCCGATGAACTGCAGCACGAAGACGATGGTTGCCGCCGGTGCCACCAGCGGCCAGATGATCTTGCGGATCTTCACCCACTCGCTTTCGGTCTCCATGCGCGCGGCGTCATAGATTTCGCCGGGAATGCGCTGCATGGCGGCAAGGAAGATCAGCGTCGGAAAGCCGACCCAGTGCCAGGCATTGACGAGGATGAGGGCGGGAAGCGCCGTCTCCGGCTGGCCGAGCCAGGGCTGCGCAAGGCTGGTCAGGCCTATCGATTTCAAGAGGTTGTTGACGAGGCCGAACACCGGATTGAGGAACAGTTTCCACAGATAGCCGACGATGACCGTCGACAGCACCACCGGCAGGAACACGGCGATGCGGTGGAAGCGGGCGAGCGGAAATTCGCGCCAGAGCGCATAGGCAAGCAGAAAGGCGGCGCCGTTCTGGATCACCATCAGCGAGAAGAAGACGATGACGTTGTTCATGAAGGCGTTCTGGATGTCGCTCTTGTAGGGCTCGCGCAGCAGAACGTCGGAGAAATTCTTGAAACCCACGAATTCGCCGCGCGCCAGGCCGTTCCAGTCATAGAAGGCATAGGCGAGCGCGGAAATGATCGGATAGGCGACGAAGAGGATCATGACCAGCAGGCCGGGGGCGATCAGGCTGGTGATCCACAGGCCGCGGCGCGTGGGTTTGAACGATGGCATCGAAACGTCTCCGGTGGGGAGGATTGCCTCTTCGGCATGCTCTCCGGGGCAGATGGCCGGGCCGGCTCGAAAACCGGCCCGGTTCCTGGTGTTACTTCTGGAACGGCTCGTAGTAGGTGGCGATGCCATCGGTGATGATCTTGCCGGCCTCTTCGGGCGTTTCGTCACCGGCCATCATCTTCTGCACGTTTTCCTGAACCAACGTCGAGCCCGACGGCTGTTCGAAGCGGAAATGCACCAGCATCATGTAGGGGATCGAGTTCTGGTTGAGATCTGCGACTGCCTGCAGGTCCGGGTTCGAGAACTTGACGCCGGGGATCGGCGAGATGTTGGAGAGCTCGTCGGCAAAGGCCTGGCCGAATTCCTGCGAGGCGAGGAAGTTGAGGAACTTCGTCACGGCTTCCTTGTGCTCGCTCGCGGCGTTGCCGGCATAGCCGCCGTCGTAATAGACGGCAACCAGACCCTCGTCGTCCGGATTGACGGTCGGGGCGGGCGCCACGCCGACTTCGATATCCGGGTTCATCGACTTCATCGCGGCGATTTCATACGAGCCGCCGACGAACATGCCGGCCATGCCGGAGGCGAAGAGCTGCTGCGAGGACGGATAGTCGAGGCCGACGAAGCCATCCGGGAAATACTGGCTCGCATTCTGGATGCGGGTCAGCGCATCAACGAAGCGCGGGTCGGTGAAGTCGGCCTCGCCGGCCATCACGTCTTCATAAAAGCCCTTGCCCATGGTCGAGGCGCCCATGCCGAACGTCAGAACCTCGTTCTGCCAGGCCGCGGCCGTGCCGTTGGCGAAGGGGAAGATGCCGGCTTCCTGGAGCGCCTGCGCGGCGGCGTCGATGTCGTCCCAGGTCTTCGGCGCGGCAAGCCCCATATCGTCGAACATCCCCTTGTTGTAGAGCATCATCATGGTCTGCGAAGCGAAGGGAATAGCGTAGACGGTCTCATCCGAGCGCAGCGTCTCCGCCATCAGCGCGGCTTCCGGAAAATCCTTGAGCGCGGGCACGACGTCATCGGTCAGCGGCATCAGGTAGCCGCCGGAGGCGAGGTCCTCGAACGAGCCATAGGCGCGGACCATCATCACGTCCGGACCGGCTTCGCCCGCAAGCGCCGTCTTCAGGATCGTGCCGTAACTGACGGCCTCGACCATGCGCAGCTTGACGGTGATGTCCGGGTTTTCCTTCTCGAACATGGCGATGAAGTCCTCGTACTGGGCGACGTCTTCCGTGCGCCAGCCCCAGAACGAGATCTCTTCGGAAAATGCGGGTGCGGCGAGGCCGGCAAAGGCGGCGGCCGCAAGGATGGTCTTGACGAAGGGTTTCATCCGGTTGTTCCTTTCTTCGGTTCCCCTGGTAGTCTCGCGGGCGGCCCCGCCTGATCTGAAGATCAGGCGACGCGCTGGCCGCTCGCCTTTTCGAAGAGGTGCAGAGCCTGCGCCTTCGCCGTCACCGTCACGCGCTGATCGGCATCGAAATATTCGCTCGGCGGCACGCGCACCGTCACCTGCTCGCCATTGGCGAGGCGGACATAGACGTAGCTGTCGTCGCCGAGATATTCGGTGTAGATGACCTCGCCGGCAAAGCCCTCGGCCGCACCGGGCGTGATTGCCAGCGCATCCGGCCGGGCGCCGATGGTGAGCGCTGTGGCCGGCGCGGCCTCGGGGGCGACGATCGCGCCCGTTCCGGCGATGCCAAGCTTTCCGCCGGCACTCTCGACATCGAGCAGCGACATCTTCGGCGAACCGATGAAGGTCGCAACGAAGGTATTGGCGGGGGTCTCGAACAGTTCGCGCGGCGTGCCGACCTGCTCGATATAGCCGTTGTTCATGACGACGATCCGGTCGGCGAGCGTCATCGCCTCGACCTGGTCGTGTGTCACGTAGATCATCGTGCCGCCGATATCGTGATGCAGACGGGCGATCTCGAGGCGGACATCGGCGCGCAGCGCTGCGTCAAGGTTCGACAGCGGCTCGTCGAGCAGGAACACATCCGGCTTGCGCACGACAGCGCGGGCGATGGCGACGCGCTGGCGCTGGCCGCCGGAAAGTTCGCGGGGCTTGCGCTTCAGATATTGTTCGAGCCGCAGCATCCGCGCGGCTTCGGCGATGCGACTTTCGACCTCGGCCTTGGAAAGCCCCATCAGCCGGGCGCCGAAAGCCATGTTCTCGTAGACGTCCATGTGCGGATAAAGCGCGTAGGACTGGAACACCATCGCCGCACCGCGCTTCGACGGCGCGACATCGTTCATCACCTTGTCGTTGATCGAAAGCGTGCCGCCCGAGATCGGGTCGAGGCCGGCGATCAGGCGCAGCAATGTCGACTTTCCGCAGCCCGAGGGGCCGACGAAGATGATGAGCTCGCGGTCGCCGATCTCCAGATCGATGCCGTGCAGCACTTCCGTTTCCTTGAAGCGCTTGACGATGCCCTTGAGTGATAGACGTGCCAAAAAGCGTCCCTCGAACAATACCATTCAAATACCAATTGAAACATGACCGCTTTTTCGGAAACTGTAAAGGGTCAATTGCCGAGCGGGGTCGAAATCGTCATCGGGCGCTATCGGTCCTATTTGGGGCCGGTAGTTCGCGAAAGGGGCCCTCATCGTTGCCCGGCCTTCCGACTTGCCGGCCGATCGGCGCCACCAGACAAAGGAGACGTGGTCGGCTTGCCCTTTGGTATTTTATTGGTATTATTGGTCTCCATCAGCAAAGGGATGCTTCCGGGCGCCCGATCACGAGCAGAACGCCAGGGCGGAATGGACGCATTTTTTCAGAAACTCGATCTTGATGGCGACGGCCCGCTTTACCTTCGCCTGAAGGCTGCGCTGGCCGAGGCCATTGCGTCTGGCCGGCTGAAGCCCGGAGCGGCGCTGCCGGCCGAGCGCGACATGGCCGCGGCTCTTGGCATCAGCCGCGTGACCGTGCGGCGCGCCATCGAGGAGTTGACCCGCGAGGAGCGGATCGAGCGCCGCCAGGGCGCCGGCACCTTCGTCGCCGAACCGCTCACCCGCATCGAGCAGTCGCTGAGCCGTCTGACCTCGTTTTCCGATGACATGGCGCGGCGCGGGCTGAAGCCCGGTTCGCGCTGGATCACCCGCGGCCTGTTCAAGCCTTCGACCGAGGAGGTCATGGCGCTCGGCCTTTCGCCCGGTGCCCGGGTCGCCCGCCTTGTGAGGGTTCGGCTTGCCGATGACCGGGCGATGGCGCTGGAGCGCTCGAGCCTGCCGGAAGATATTCTTGCGGCGCCGGAAATCGTCGAGACCTCGCTTTACGACGTCCTGGCCGATGCCGGCGTGCAGCCGGCCCGTGCAATCGAGCGCATTTCCGCCTGCTGCCTGAGCGAGGCGGAGAGCCTGCTGCTCGGTATGGCGATCGGGGCTCCTGCGCTGACTGTCGAGCGGTTGGCCTATAACGGCGCCGGTCGGGTCATCGAGGTAACCCGCACGCTCTACCGGGCGGATGTCTTCGACATGGTGGCGGAGATGACGTTCTAGCGCAATTTCAGGTGACGTGCGAACCGGCTCATCGACCGGAATGGCGCGCTACCGACGCAAGGCCCGGTCAGGGCTTCACGGCATGCAGGCGCGCCATGTGGCGCAAGCGTTCGTCGCGCAGCAGGTTGCGGTAGCGTTCGAGGCTGCCCTTGAGGTGATCGCGCATCGCGTCGCGCGCGCCCTGTTCGTCGCCGCTCGAAATGGCAATGATGATCCGCTCATGCTCCTTGATCAGCAGGCTGCGATAGGCGACTTCGCCGCCCTCGTCGGTCTCGACGATCTGTCCCGTCTGCGGAATGATCGCCTTGCCCTGCATCTCCAGGAAGGTCGCAAACAGCGGATTGTTGGTGGCGCGGGCAATGGCGGTGTGGAGCCCGATATCGGCCTCGCTCCAGGCCTTGCCGTCGTGCCGGCCGGCAATGCCGGCGGCGTGGCGCTCGAAGATTTCCTCTTCCTGTGCCGGCGAACGGCGCAGCGCCGCAAGCCCGGCAGCCTCGATTTCGAGCGGCGTGCGGGCCTCGAGGATTTCGAGCGAAGTATAAATCCGTTCCTGGTCGACGCTCGGATGGGTGCGCTTGAAGGCAAAGCCGATCGGATCGAGCACGAAGACGCCGGCGCCCTGGCGCGGCTCGACGAGGCCATCGGACCTCAAAGCCGCCACTGCCTCGCGCACCACCGTGCGGGAAACGCCATGGTCCTGGGTCAGTTGCGCCTCGCTCGGCAGCTTGTCGCCGGGCTGGAAGGTGCCGTCGAGTATGGAGCGCCTCAGGGCCTCGCTAACCTTCGAGACCAGCGTTCCCGTCGAATTGCGGCTGGCTGTCTGCGTTGCCACGTTTCATCCCCTTGCCCATCAGACCATTGCGGCCACCGGCGCGTTTACCGCGCTGCGTCGAAAAATTGTATGATAAGTTGGGCTGAAATGCAATACAAGGTTCAGTATTCCCCATACAGGCGTTCTATGCCTCCTGGCCCCAGACCTCTATTTGCGTCAGCGCCGGGAAGGGGGAAGGGTCGTCGGCCTTGATGAGCCTTTCGAGCCGCAGCCACTCGATCGTGCGGGGGGCAAAGGCGAAGCGCTGGGCCGCCCCGGTCTTCGTCAGCGGCAGGGTTTCCCTCGTTCCGTCACTGAAGGCAATGTCCGCCGCCGTCCACCAGGCGTCGTGGGGAAAGTCGGCGCGGGTGACGAGTGCGACGGCCCCGACGGTCACGGGTCGGCCGAAGGTCAGCGTGAAGGTCGCCTCCGGATCGGAGTTGATGCCCCAGCTGGTATAGGGCCAGAAGCCGTGATTGTCGTTGGCGCTCTCGCCGTCAATGGCGTTGCGGGCGGCAAAGGCTGCCTCGCCACGGGTCTCGACGCTGGCCGAGGCGTGCGGAAACAGGGCCTGGTTCTCGTTGTGGTCGAACGGGTTGAGGGCCAGGTTTCGGGTCGCCCCAATACTGTCGGGAAGCGCCGCGCAGGCTGCGAGGCGGTGTCGCTCGCCGGCAAAGGCGGTGGGCGCGTAGACGGTCCTGGCGTCGCCTTGCGGCACGGGCAGACAGAACCGTCCCTCCTTCATGTAAAGCGTCGCCGGTGGCAGGGCATTGTCGAGGCTGAGCGTCAGGAACGCGCCCGGCATATCGGTTTCGACGACGATGCTGTCGCCCGCTTCATAGGCCGCATCGAAGACCAGCGACAGGGCGTCGCGGCCTTGCTTGCGGGCCCGGACCGCTCCGGTCTTGTCCAGAACCGAAAGGGCAATTTCCATCAGTGTCTCCCGTCAGTTAATCGTGAGCCTGAGCGTGTCGCCGCCCAGGGGGATGAGAACGCGGTAAAGGGTGTCCGGCCATGCGGCCCGAAGGCGCGGGTCGGCAATCGGCGCGGCTTCCATGGTGAGTGGGCCTGCGCCGTCGATTGCGATGGCGCCGGTGCCTTCGACCACGATGCGGTCTGGCTCCAGCGCCGGCATTTCGGCAAACATCAGCGACAGCGTCGCCGGCTTTTTGCCGGAGAAGCTGTCGGTGATTTCGATGCCCTTGCCCTTGATGAAGACGACGGCGCGACGGTAGGTTTCGACCTCCGCCTCGGCCGGATAGGCGCCGGCGAGCTCCATCGAGATCGACGCTGCTTCCGGGGTGAGCGCAACGGCGACATCGCTTGCCGCAAAGGTCGCCCCATCCTTCTGCATCACGCCGCCGAAGGTCGGCAGGTTGTGCCAGGCTGATTGCATGGTCCAGATTTCATAGCGTCGGGCAGAGAAGGTCTTGGCCGTATAGCTCTCGACGCCGACATCGACGACGAAGGGCTTGCCGTTCCTGTAGAGCGTGAAGCTGCCGGTATCGTTGTGGTTATGGCTGTCGCCATTGTCGCCGGCCTTCACCGCCAGCGCATACTGCCCGTCGCGGGCGACCATCAGTCCGATGCTCGGAAAGAAATGGTCGTCCGGGACGGGGCGCGGTCTGCCCTGGGAGGCGAGTTCGGCGGCGCTCATGGCGCCCTGCAGGCGGTAGAAAAGGTTGATCTCGTCCGGCTGATCGGGGGCGGGATCGGCGCGCCAGTCGGCGGCCGCGAAATCGGCGAGCAGATCGGAGCCGACCGCCTTGCCGAACAGATATTCGCGGGCGCCGCAGAAGCCGGCGCGAGCGGAGGAATCGGCGAAATTGAAATAGCGGTCGCCGGCAACATGCATGTAGGGAATGAACTCCGCGATGTTGCGAATCTTGTCTTCCTTCCACAGCGGCGCGAAGGCGTCCGGCGCCACATCCGCCAGGATATTCAAAGCGTTGAATAGGCAGAGGCCGGCGTGGCGATAGTAGAGCACGCCCTCCTCGCAGGCGCCGTCCTCGCCGTAATCCTTGAGGAAGCAATCGAGGCTGCCGGCGGCCTTTTCGACCACGGCGCGGCGGGTTTTGGCGTCGAAGGGGCGGAGGAAGACGGTGAGCAGCACATTCTGCGTGCACCAGGCCGTCCAGTTGTTCATCGGCTCGTCGCCATTGCCCATCCACCAGAAGTGTTCGGTGAGGTAGGGCGTGATGATGCGGTGGTGGATCTCGTCGTCGAGCCGTTCCGCGATCATCGGCGTGACCGCATTCATCCGGTCTTCGAAAAGGTAGAGAAGGGCTGCGAGTTGCGCACCGGTCTCGGCGGCGAAAAGGTCGACAACCGGGCGCTTCGGGTCCGGCAGCGGCAGCACCGGTGTGTCGCGGATATAGGTGTTGTGGGCGGGAAGCTGCCAGCCGCTCTCCTCGGCAAGCAGCAGCGCGCCGTCAATGATGCGGGTGATATAGCGGCCGTTGCCCTCGACGCACTCGCCGAGCGCCAGCGCATTCAGCATCCGGCGGCGCTGCATGTAGAGCGCCTCGAAGCCTACACGGTCGCCCCTTTTGGTAAAGGCGAGGTAGTCGGAAGCTGTCATCACGGGCCAGGTGGCAGGGCATTCCTGCACCCCCCTGGTCAGGCGCGCTGCAAAATCCGCCGGCAGCGACGTCCAGCGCTCGCGATCGCGCCATGGCGGCGTGAAGTCGCCGAGAGCAGCAGGCAGAGCCTTGAGACGCTCGCGAAACATTTTCTCCTCCCTGACGCAACGCTTGTTGAAAAGCATATGACAACGTTGCGACCATGCAGCAAATCACTGTGCTGAGCGGGGCTCTCGGTCGCAGTCGTGCTCGCCTGCAGCGCCAAAATCACTCCACTCGAGCCATCACCTAGCATATATGTCGGATGAATTTTAGTGGAAAAAATACATTTTATGAGACTTGTATTATATGTCGACCGACGATAGGATGCCCAAAAATCGCGGAAGGTCTGCCTTTCCGTGGGTGAGCATTCCCGGGTTGTCGCCAAGGGCGGCCCGATGGACTGGGAGGATAATGTGGCAGTGAGTAGCCTGGAGCTCGAAGGCAAGCCGAGGAAGAAGCGTCGCGTGCTGTCCAAAAGGCAGCAGAAGCTGCGCGCCAATCTCGTCGCCTATTCGTTCATCGCTCCCAATTTTCTCGGCTTCGCAGTGTTCACGCTGGGGCCCATCATCTTCGCTTTCGCTCTTGCCTTCATGCATTGGGATGGCTCGAACCCGATCGAATTCGCCGGGCTCGACAATTTCTTCGAGCTGTTCCGGGATCGCCCCTTCCAGGCGGCGTTCTGGAACACCATCGTCTACACCCTGTTCTCCGTGCCGTTGACCATGGCCTGCTCGCTCGGGCTCGCCATGCTGCTGAACAAGAAGCTGTTCGGCCGCAATTTCTTCCGCGCGGCGATGTTCTTTCCCTATGTCGCCTCGCTGGTCGCGGCCGCGGTCGTCTGGAACATGCTGTTCAACCCGGAAATGGGTCCGGTCAACATGATCCTCTACACCATGGGGGTCGATCCGAAGAACCTGCCTGGCTGGGCGGCCGACAAGGACTGGGCGATGGTCACCATCATCCTGTTCGGTATCTGGAAGCAGGCCGGTTATTTCATGGTCATCTATCTGGCGGGCCTTCAGGGTGTGAACCGCGAGCTCTATGAAGCCGCCGATCTCGATGGTGCCAATGCCTGGCAGAAATTCTGGAACGTGACGCTGCCGCAGCTCGCGCCCACCACCTTCTTCGTCTCGGTGATGCTGACGATCAACTCCTTCAAGGTGTTCGATCAGGTCTACATGATCACGCAAGGCGGTCCCGGAACCTCGACGCTGGTGCTGGTCTACCACATCTACAACGAGGCCTTCATCTCCTGGGATCTCGGTTATTCCAGCATGGTGGCGCTGGTTCTCTTCGTGCTGGTTCTGGCGGTCACGCTTGTCCAGTTCCGCTATTCGCGCAGCCTGGACTAAGGGGAGGACGACATGCGTATTCTCGGCCGCAAGGTAAAGCCCGGCACCATCGCCACCTATGTCCTCGTCATCGCCCTGACGGTGATCATGCTGCTGCCCTTCGTATGGATGCTGTCGGCGTCGCTGAAGCTCAACCGCGAAGTGTTCGAATTCCCGATCCACTGGATCCCGCAACATCCGCGCTGGCAGAACTATGCCGATATCTGGACGAAGATCCCGCTCGGCCTGTTCGTTTTCAATACCGCGAAGATCACGATCATGGTGACGCTGCTGCAGCTCTTCACCTCGTCGTTCGCGGCCTATGCCTTCGCCAAGCTTAAGTTCCCCTATCGCGACGTGCTGTTCCTCGGCTACATCGCCACCATCGCCATGCCCTGGCAGGTCTACATGGTGCCGCAGTTCATCCTGATGCGGGAATTCGGGCTCTATAACACCCATTGGGCGCTGATCGCGCTGCAGGCCTTCACCGCCTTCGGTGTGTTCCTGATGAAGCAGTTCTACATGTCGATCCCGGATGAACTGTGTGAGGCGGCGCGCGTCGACGGCATGAATGAATACCAGATCTGGTGGAAGATCATGCTGCCGCTGTCGAAGCCGGCGCTGTCGACGCTGACGATCTTCACCTTCGTCTTCGCCTGGAACGACTTCCTCGGCCCGATGATCTATCTCACCAAGACCGACCTCAAGACGATCCAGATCGGCCTGCGCATGTTCATCAGCCAGTACTCGGCCGAATATGGCCTGATCATGGCCGCCTCGGTGGTCGCGATCATCCCTGTTCTGCTTGTCTTCCTTGCCCTGCAGCGTTTCTTCGTCGAAGGCGTTGCCAATGCCGGACTGAAAGGCTGATCCCCATGACCGTCCACGACACCAGTTTTCCCGTCGCGCCGATCACGGATGCCGAAGTCGGCGCCGCTATCGAAGTCGCCGTGGCGCAGGTGCGCCGCAACCTGCCGGACTTCACCTACCGCCAGCAGAACCATTCGAGCGTCGGCAATTTCTATCCGGCAATCGACAATGTGCAATGGACCTGCGGCTTCTGGCCGGGCGAGATCTGGCTCTCCTACGAGCTGACCGGCGACAAGGTCTTCCAGTATGCCGCGCAGATCCAGGTGCAGAGCTTTCTCCACCGCATCGAAAACCGCATCGAGACCGACCACCACGACATGGGCTTCCTCTATTCGCCGACCTGTGTCGCGGCCTGGAAGCTCGTCGGTGACGCGGACGGGCGTAAGGCTGCCATTCTTGCTGCCGATCAGCTTATTGCCCGTTTCCACGAGGTCGGTGGCTTCATCCAGGCCTGGGGTGCGATGGGGGCTCAGGAAAACTATCGCTACATCATCGATTGCCTCCTGAACCTGCCGCTGCTCTATTGGGCCAGCCGCGAGACCGGCGATGACAAATATCGCGATATCGCCCGTATCCATGCGGCGACGACGCTTGCCAATTCCTTCCGCGAAGATGGCTCGACCTATCACACCTTCTTCATGGACCCGAAGACCGGCGGCCCGGTCAAGGGCGTGACCGTGCAGGGCTATCGCGATGATAGCGACTGGGCCCGCGGCCAGGCATGGTCGATCTACGGTCTGGCGCTCTCCTATCGCTACGACCCGAAGCCGGAATATGCGGCGATGTTCAAGCGCGCGCTCGACTTCTTCATGGCCCGCCTGCCGGCCGACATGGTTCCCTACTGGGACATGATCTTTTCCGATGGCGATGACGAACCGCGCGACAGCTCGTCCGCATCGATCGTCGCCTGCGGACTTCTGGAAATGGCCGAAATCGTCGGCGGCGAGGATGCGGAAAAATACCGCGACATCGCCCGACGGTTCGTGAAGAGCCTTGCCGAGAACTACGCCGTGAAGGATCCGGCCGTCGCCAACGGCCTCGTGCTGCACGGCACCTATTCGAAGAAGACGCCCTTTAACACCTGCACGCCGGAAGGCGTCGATGAATGCGTGTCATGGGGTGATTATTATTATCTGGAAGCGCTGACGCGGCTTTCGCGCAATTGGTCGTCCTACTGGTGACGCGCCTCGGGAGGAATGGATAATGTCCGGTATCTCGCTCAAGAAGCTTAGAAAAACCTACGGCGCGCTGACGGTCGTCCACGACATCGACCTGGAGATCGCCGACAAGGAATTCATCATCCTCGTCGGCCCGTCGGGTTGCGGCAAGTCGACGACGCTCAGGATGATCGCGGGTCTGGAGGAAATCTCCGCCGGCGAACTCTATATCGGTGACGATCTCGTCAATGACGTGCCCTCGAAAGAGCGCGACATCGCCATGGTGTTCCAGAACTATGCGCTTTACCCGCATATGACGGTCTACAAGAACATGGCTTTCGGTCTGCAGCTCAGGAAGGCGCCTGAAGCGGAGATCGAAAAGAAGGTGCGCGAGACGGCGAAGACGCTCGACATCGAGCATCTGCTGAACCGCAAGCCGAAGCAGCTTTCCGGCGGTCAGCGCCAGCGCGTGGCGCTTGGCCGCGCCATGGTGCGCAATCCGGAGGTCTTCCTGCTCGACGAGCCGCTGTCGAACCTCGATGCCAAGCTGCGCGGTTCGATGCGCACGGCGATCACCAAGCTGCACCGCCAGCTCGACTCAACCTTCATCTACGTGACCCACGATCAGGTCGAGGCCATGACCATGGCCGACCGCATTGTGGTGATGAAGGACGGCTATATCCAGCAGGTCGACACGCCGCAGGCGCTCTACGACCATCCGATCAACATGTTCGTGGCCGGCTTCATCGGCGCGCCGCAGATGAACATGCTGCCGGTGAGGGTCAAGCGCGCCGGCGACAGCTGGGTCGGTGTGTTCCACGAGACCGCGTTTCCGCTGGTGCTCGGCGACAAGGCCGATCGGCTCGTTCCCTATGAAGGCCGCGAGATCATCCTCGGCATCCGCCCGGAGAATTTCCACGAATCGCAGCCGCATGATATCGCGCCGGAATATACCTGCCCGTTCACGGCGCTGGTGGATCTGGCCGAGCCGATGGGCGCTGAAATCCATCTCAACATGACGGCGCACGGCACGGAGATGATTGCCCGGGTCTCGCCGCGCTGCACGGCCGAGGATGGCAAGTCGGTTGATCTGATCGCCGATCTCGTCAATCCGCACCTGTTCGACAAGGAAACGGAGACATCGATCCTCTACTGAGGAAACAACGACCATCGGGCGCGGGAGGCGTCTTGATATGAACTGGCTGACCAACTGGATGATGCGTGAGGGACCGGGCATTCCGAAGAATGCGCCGAAGAAGAAGGGGCTTGCCCTCTTCGCCTTCATTCTCGTCCGCGAGGCCTGGGACCTGTTCAAGCTCAACCTGCTGATCCTGGTCTTCTCCATTCCCGTGATCACCGCGCCGGCGGCCCTTGTTGCCGGCATGAGTGTCACCCGGCTGATGATCGATGACGAGAATGTCTGGCTCTGGCGCGATTTCCAGCGCGCCTTCCGCCGCCACTTCTGGGCGGCAACGCTCTGGGGGCTTGGCTTTGCCGTGGTGCTCGGGCTTTCGACCTATGCCGTCTACATCTACGGCCAGCTGGCGCGTCACGCCTTCCTCTATGTGATGCCGGTCGCCGTTGCCGTCTGCGTCATGACCTTCATTGCGATGACGGCGATCTGCCTGTTTTCGGCGATGGCCGGTTACGGGCTTTCGGGCGGGCGGCTGTTCAGAGTGGCGCTGCTTGCAGCACTCGCAAAGCCGCTGCCGGTGCTGGCGGGTCTCGCCTTCACGCTGGCGCTCTGGCTGCTGCATGTCGCCTTCTACCCGGTCACCGTCTTCATGCCGGTCATCTTCAACTTTTCCCTTGGCGCGCTGGCGATGGCCTTTGGCGCGCACAAGGCAACCGCTTTCGCTTTCGAACGTGCCGCCGGCCGTCCGGATTCGAAGATCCTGAGAACGGCGCAGATGCGCCCATAACGGAGGAGTGAACATGAAATCTGCAATCAAACTCGCGCTTCTTGCGACTGTCGGTCTGATGCCGATCGCCGCCCACGCGGAAGAAACCATCAACTGGGCGCTCTGGGACTGGGATAAGACCCCCTACTACCAGCCGCTCATCGAAGCCTTTGAAGCCAAGTATCCGGATATCAAGGTCGAGCATACTGACCTTGGCTCGAACGACTATTCGACCATGTTGATGACCCAGCTGTCCGGCGGCGGTTCCGATCTCGATGTCGTCACCATCAAGGACACGCCCGGATACGCCAACCTGATCAAGTCCAACACGCTGGTCGATCTTTCCCAGGATATTGCGGACAACGGCATCGACACGGCAGCCTATGGCGGTGTCGTGGAAGCCCTGACCGTCGATGGCAAGGTCTATGCCATGCCGTTCCGTTCCGACATCTGGATCCTGTACTACAACAAGGACATCTTCGATGCGGCCGGCGTCGACTATCCGACCAACGACATGACCTGGGACCAGTT
Organism: Martelella endophytica; assembly: GCF_000960975.1. Taxonomy (NCBI): domain Bacteria; kingdom Pseudomonadati; phylum Pseudomonadota; class Alphaproteobacteria; order Hyphomicrobiales; family Aurantimonadaceae; genus Martelella; species Martelella endophytica. The sequence continues at coordinate 1,524,169 of NZ_CP010803.1, forward strand.
CGCCGAAACCGCCGAGAAGATCACCTCGGGCTTCGGCGCCAACAAGAACTACGGTGCGCTGCTGCACACATGGCGTTCGGCGGTTGAAATGCCCTGCATCATGGACGGCGAGCATACGCTGATCGATGGCACCTATGAATTCCTGAAGCCGTGCTACGATCGCGCACTGAAGTTGCAGGAAGACGGCGCCATCCCGTCCTATGCCCAGCTCAAGACCTCGAATACCCATTATTCGGGTCCGTTCTTCAATGGTACCGTCGGCATGATGCCGATGGGGAGCTGGTTCGTCGCGACCCAGATCGACAAGCTGAAGTCGGGCGAGTCGCTGTCGAAGAACTGGGGTATCGCCAAGTACCCGCATATGGAAGGCGTCGAGCCCGGCACGACGGCTGCCACCATCACCGCGCTTTCCGTCGCCGCCAATTCGCAGCATCAGGATGCCGCGGAGAAGTTCGTAAACTTCGTCGCAGGTCCGGAAGGTGCCGCCATCGTTGCCCAGACCGGTTCGCTGCCGGCACTGAAGAACGATGACGTGATGGCGATCGTCACCGCCAAGGATGGCTTCCCGTCCGACGACACCAGCAAGGAGGCGCTCATTTCGCCGAAATCCTATCTCGAACTGCCGGTTGACCTCAGGGCTGCCGACATCGAGGTCGTGCTCAACCGCGCCCACGACGAGATCATGACCGACAATATCTCGGTCGAGGACGGTCTGAAGCAGATGGACGAAGGCGTTCAGCAGATCCTCAACAAGTAAACTTTTTAGCAAATGCCCCGGCCCTTGCTGGCCGGGGCACTCTCTGACTGTCGCTTAGGCGGCTTCTGCTCTTTGCCACGATGCAAAAAAATCGCTCCTTTTCTGCCAATCTTCCTTGACCTCGAGAGGCTTTCGGCCTCACATGCGCGCGTCTTTCATGAGGAGGCGTTGATATGTCTGACACCGTTCCACTGCGCGACCAGTTCATTCAGAAATTCGGCGTGGCGCCGCGGCTTTTCCGCGCGCCGGGACGTGTCAACCTTATCGGCGAGCACACCGACTACAATGACGGCTTCGTCATGCCGGCCGCGCTTGAATTCGAGGCGGAGGCGGCTGCCACCCGTCGCGACGATCGCATCATCCGCATCCATTCGCTGAACAATGGCGAGACCGCCGAATTCGATCTCGACGCGGCCGACAATGAACCGCGCCGCAATTGGACCGACTACGCCTTCGGCGTAGCGGTGATGCTGGAAGGTGCGGGAAAGAAGCTGCCGGGTGCGGAAATCATGATTTCCTCATCGGTTCCTGTGGGGTCCGGCCTGTCGTCTTCCGCCGCGCTTGAAGTGGTGGTCGGCTATACGCTGCTGTCGCTCGCCGGCGAAACCGAGATCGATACGGTCGAACTCGCCAAGCTCTGTCAGAAGGCGGAGAACGAATATGTCGGCATGCGCTGCGGCATCATGGACCAGTTCATTTCCTGCAACGGCGTTCACGACCACGCGCTGATGATCGACTGCCGCTCGCTCGAAAAGCGGCCTGTGCCCATCGATCCGAAGGCACGCATCGTTGTCGCCAATTCCATGGTGCACCACGCGCTCGCAGACGGTGAATACAACAAGCGGCGCGACAGCTGTGAAGAGGGCGTGCGGCTCCTGAAACCCGCACTCGGCGAGATTGCCGCACTGCGGGATGTCTCCTTCGAGGAGCTTGAGGAAAACCGCGATTTCCTCTCCGATGTCACCTATCGCCGCTGCCGCCATATCGTCACCGAGAACGAACGGGTCGAGCAGGCCGCCGATGCGCTCGACCGTGGCGATCTTGAGACCTTCGGGCTGCTGATGAATGCCTCCCACGCCTCGATGCGCGATGACTACGAAATCTCCTGCGAGGAAGTCGACATTCTGGTCGATATCGCCCAGGGGCAGAAGGGTGTCTTCGGCGCGCGCATGACCGGCGGCGGGTTCGGTGGTTGTATCGTGGCGCTCGTCGCCGTTGATGACGTTGATGCCTTCATTGAGAATGTGCGCGCCGCCTACAAGGAGGCGACCGGCTTCACCTCCGACATCTTCGCCTGTGCGCCGCAGGCCGGCGTCGGACCGCTTGCCTGAACGAGGAAAATGCGATGAACAGCTTTACCGACCACCCGCACCGCCGCTTCAATCCTCTCACCGGCGAATGGGTGCTGGTCTCCCCGCATCGCGCCAAGCGCCCGTGGCAGGGGCAGGTCGAGGACGATGTGCTGCCGCAGATGCTGGAGCATGATCCGGACTGCTATCTCTGCGCCCGCAACACCCGCATCAATGGTGCGGTCAATCCCGACTACAAGCACACATTCGTGTTCGAGAACGACTTCGCGGCGCTGACGCCGGATGCACCGGCTGAAAGCTTCGAGGATGGGCTGCTGAAGGCCGAGGGCGAAAGCGGCGTCTGCCGGGTCATCTGCTTCTCGCCGCGCCACGATCTGACGCTGGCGCGCATGGCGGTCGATGATATCGCCAAGGTGGTCGATACCTGGGTCGAGCAATATCAGGACCTCGGCGCCATGCCGGACATCAACCACGTCCAGATCTTCGAAAATCGCGGTGCAATGATGGGCTGTTCCAATCCCCATCCCCACGGCCAGATCTGGGCAAGCCGCAGCGTGCCGAACGAGCCCGCCAAGGAGACCGAAAACCAGCGCGCCTACTACGAAAAGAATGGCAAGCCGCTGCTGATGGCCTATCTTGAGCAGGAACTGGCACATCGTGAACGCATCCTGTTCGAGAACGCAAGCTTCGTGGTGCTGGTGCCTTACTGGGCAGTCTGGCCCTTCGAGACCATGGTTCTGCCGAAGCGCCATATCCGCTCGATGGAAGAAATGACGGCGTCCGAGCGGATGGACCTTGCCGAGGCGATGTCGAAGACGACGATCCGCTACGACAACCTGTTCCGCACCTCCTTCCCCTATTCGATGGGCTTCCACCAGCGTCCGACGGATGGCGAGGCCCATGACGAGTGGGTGATGCACGCCCATTTCTATCCGCCGCTCCTGCGCTCTGCGACGGTGAAGAAATTCATGGTTGGCTTCGAACTGCTCGGCGGCCCGCAGCGCGACCTGACAGCGGAGCAGGCAGCCGACCGGCTGCGCGGGCTTGCGGATACCCACTACCTCGCCGGCTGACCGCCGCAGGCCAGAGACATTTGGCGGACGGCGGGAGATGAGGCCGGCCGTTCGCGCAGACGCGCCAAGGGCGCAGGAGGACTTTCATGACGCCCGACATCGCCTGGCTTGCCGACTCGCGCACCTTCGCCGTCAACCGGCTTCCCGCCGTTTCCGACCATGTTGCGCGGCCGGCCGGCGATGGATCGTTGCGCCAGAGCCTCGACGGTGCCTGGGCCTTCGCGCTTGCCGAAGACGTTGCGAGCCGACCGCAGGGGTTCGAGGCCCGCGGCTTCGATGCCTCCGGCTGGGCGACGATCGAGGTGCCGGGCTACATGCAGCTTCAGGGGTTTGGCCCCAACCAGTATGTCAACACCCAGTATCCCTGGGACGGCATCGAGCATCTGCGCCCGCCGGAAGTGCCCGAGGCCAATCTGGTCGGCTCCTACATCCGCGACTTCACCTTCGCCGGCAAGAAGAGCCGCGTCATTCTCACCTTTGACGGCGTCGAGACGGCCTTCTTCGTCTGGCTGAACGGCACCTTCGTCGGCTATGCCGAGGACAGTTTTACGCCTTCGCGTTTCGATGTCACTGATCTGATCGAGGAAGGCGACAATCGCTTGGCCGTGCAGGTGTTCCAGCGCTCGTCGGCGAGCTGGATCGAGGACCAGGATTTCTGGCGGCTCACCGGCATCTCCCGCAGCGTATGGCTCGAAAACCAGCCGGCGCTGCATCTCGATGACCTGTTCGTCACCACCGATCTCAATGACGATTTCTCCTCCGCCAGCCTGCGTCTGCGGCTGAAGCTCAGCCTGCCGGGTGAGGGCGGCAAGGTGGAGGTTGCGCTTTCGGGCAGCGACGGTCTGGTGCTGGAGCCGTGGCAGTGCGAGGCCAGCGCCGAGATGGACCTCGCCTTCGATGTCGCAGGACCAGAACTCTGGAGCGCCGAGGCGCCGAACCTCTATGACCTGTCGCTGACGCTGATCGGCGCTGATGGCGAGGACTCCGAGACCGTCACCGAACGCATCGGCTTCCGTCGTTTCGAGATGATCGACAAGGTGATGCATCTGAACGGCAAGCGCATTATCTTCAACGGCGTCAACCGTCATGATTTCGATGCCAGGCGCGGCCGCGCCGTCACCTATGAGCAGATGCTCTGGGATGTGAAATTCTTCAAGCAGAACAACATCAATGCGGTGCGCACCTGCCATTATCCCAACCAGACCGTGTTCTACCGACTGTGCGACGAATACGGCATCTACCTCATCGACGAGGCCAATCTGGAAAGCCATGGTTCCTGGCAGAAGGACGGCAAGGTCGAGCCGAGCTGGGTGGTGCCGGGCGACCGCGAGGACTGGCAGGATTGCGTCACCGACCGCGCCCGCTCGATGCTGGAGCGTGACAAGAACCACCCGTCCATCCTGATCTGGTCCTGCGGCAACGAGAGCTTCGGCGGCAAGGTGATCTACGAGATGTCGCAGTTCTTCCGCGATCGCGACCCCTCGCGTCTGGTGCACTACGAAGGCGTGTTCCACGACCGGCGCTATGACGACACCTCCGACATGGAAAGCCGGATGTATGCCAAGCCGGCCGATGTCGAGACCTATCTCAACGACAATCCGCAAAAGCCCTTCATCCTGTGCGAATACATGCACGCCATGGGCAATTCCTGCGGCGGCATGCATCTCTACACCGATCTCGTCGACCAATACCGCCTCTATCAGGGCGGCTTCATCTGGGATTATATCGACCAGGCAATGGACGATGGCGACGGCAGGCTGCGGCTTGGCGGCGATTTCAGCGACCGTCCGTCCGACTATGAATTCTGCGCCGATGGCATCGTCACGGCCCGGCGCGAGCCTTCGCCCAAGGTGCAGGAGGTCAAGGCGCTCTATCAGTCATTCGACATCGCACCGTCGGCCGCGGAAGTCATCATCCGCAACAAGAACCTGTTCGTTTCAACCGCCGGCCTCTCACTCGCCGTCACGCTGCTGAAGGATGGCGCCGTGGTGTTCGAGACGGTCATGACGCCCGAGATCGCCGCCGGCGAGACCGCGACACTGCCGCTCGCGCTGCCGGAGGCGGCAGAACCCGGCGAATATGCCGTGCAGTGTGCGCTGAAGCTCGATGAAGCGACGCTCTGGGCCGAGGCGGGCCACGAGGTGGCTTTTGGCGAGCATATGTTCACGGTCGAGGGCGAGAAGCCGGCGCCGGCTCCGGTTGCGCTCACCACATCGCGTGGCGATATCAATTTCGGTGTGCGCAGTCCGGACATGTTCGCATTGTTCTCCGAACCCTTCGGCGGTCCGGTTTCGCTGAAGAAGGGCGGCCTCGAATTCCTGGCGCGACCGCCGCGCCTCACCTTCTGGCGGGCGATGACCGACAACGACCGCGGCCGCCAGCACGGTTTCGAGCATGCCGTCTGGCAGACCGCGCATCTTTACTACAAGCGCGGGCCGGTGGTGATCGCCGATGGCGATGAGCCTGTCATCCGCTACCGCTTTACGCTGCCCGGCATCACCGTTGAGCCGGAGGTGACCTATCGCGTCGGTCGCGATGGCCGCATCCACGTGACGGCCGACTTTCCCGGCGCCGAAGGCCTGCCGGAACTGCCGATCTTCGGCCTGCAGTTCTTCATGGATGCCGCTTTCGATCGCTTCCGTTACTATGGCCTCGGCCCGGACGAGAACTACCGCGATCGCCTGCGCGGCGCCCGGCTGGGCATTTTCGAGCGCACGGTCGCCGAAAACCTGTCGCCCTACGTTGTGCCGCAGGAATGCGGTAACCGCGTCGGCACTCGCTTTGCCGAGGTGACCGACGGGGAGGGCCGTGGCCTGCGGTTCGAGGCCGAGGGCGCGCCGTTCGAATTCAACGCGCTGCCGCATGGCACGATGGAGCTCGAAACCGCGACGCGTCCCTGGGAATTGCCGCCTGTCACCCGAACCGTCGTGACGATTGCGGCGAAGCAGATGGGCGTCGGCGGCGATGACAGCTGGGGTGCACCCGTGCATCCGCAATATCGGGTGGCTTCCCATCGCCCGCTTTCTCTTGCATTCTCGTTCGCGCCGGTCGGCGTCTGAAGCTTTAGGAGATTTTGAAATGGCAATACTCGTAACCGGAGGCGCTGGCTATGTCGGCAGCCACATGGCCCATGCGCTGGTCGATCGCGGCGAAAAGGTCGTGGTCCTCGATGATCTCTCCACTGGCCACCGCGAACTCGTTCCGGAAGCCGCAAAGCTCGTCCAGGGCGATATCGCCGATACCAAGATGGTGACGAAGCTGATCACCGAGGAGGGCATCAACGCGATCGCCCATTTTGCCGGTTCCATCGTCGTGTCGGACTCGGTCTCCGATCCGTTGACCTATTACGACAACAACACGGTCAAATCCCGCGCGCTCATCGCAGCCGCCGTCGAGGCCAAGATCGAGGCCTTCCTGTTCTCCTCCACCGCTGCCGTCTATGGCGAGCCGGGCGTCGATCTGCTCGACGAGGAGCAGAACCTGCAGCCCGTCTCGCCCTATGGCTGGTCGAAGCTGATGACCGAGGTGATGCTGCGCGACAGTGCCCGCGCCTATGGCCTGAAATATGCAGCGCTGCGTTATTTCAACGTTGCCGGCGCTGATCCTCAGGGCCGCACGGGCGAAACCCGCGAGCATGCCACCCACCTGATCGAGATCGCCGCCCAGGCCGCCACCGGCCGTCGCAATCGCATGCAGATCTTCGGCACGGATTACCCGACGCCGGATGGCACCTGCCTGCGCGACTATATCCACGTCACCGATCTGATCGATGCCCATGTGAAGGCGCTAATGCACCTCCTGAACGGCGGTGACAACTTCGTCGCCAACTGCGGCTACGGCCACGGCTTCTCGGTGCTGGAAGTGGTTGACGCGATCAAGCGCGTCTCCGGTGTCGATTTCCGCGTCGACCTGGCGGAGCGCCGCCCCGGCGATCCGCCGGCGCTCGTCGCCGACAATGCCCGCGTGCGCGACATTCTTGGCTGGGAGCCGAAATACGACGATCTCGATACGATCGTGAAGCATGCGCTCGCCTGGGAAGACCAACTCGTCAAGGGTCGGGTCAAGCTCTGAGCGTCGCCGCGAGCCGCAATCAATTTCCCCCCTTTTGTGGGGGGAGATGCCCCGGATGGGTAAAAGGGAGCGAACCCGTTCAGCAAGCGCGGCGTCCGCGGTTTATTCCGTCTACCGCACCTCTGCCGCTTCCGCGAAATTTCCTCCCTCGGGCGTGACATAAGCCGCGGGCGACCGATAAGGCGCTGACGGATTGTGGTCATTCCGGAAGCGATGAAATTGTCCGGTAAAAAAGAGGTGGCGGGGGCCCTTCCGTCGCACAAGGCTTTGCCCGTGCGTGTCGGTCATGCCGTGTCATCCTCCCCATGACAGGCAAAGGGCCGCCCGCGGTGTCCCTTTCGCAAGGAACACAACCTGAGATGCAAGACCTGTTAGCATGGATCGCGGATCGGATTCAACCGCCCTCGACGGGAAAAGCCGCGACCTGGCCAAATCGCGGCTTTTCATGAGGTTTTTGGCCGGAAACAAGCTTGATTCCGGAAACCGGAACGGTTGCTGCTTTTGCGCGTGGCCTATTTGAAACCCGCCACGCGGTGCGGAATATACGGGTCTTCCAGACGGGCAATCTCGTCATCGGAGAGTTTCAGCGCCAGAGCCGCCTCGGCGTCGTCGAGATGATGCGGCTTCGACGCGCCGATGATGGGGGCGGAGACGACCGGCTTGGACAGCACCCAGGCGAGCGCCACCCGCGCCATCGGCACACCGCGCTCGTTGGCAACTTCGGCGACGGCATCGACAACCTTGCGATCGGCCTCGGCGGTGTCGACGTAGAGCGTCTTGCCGAACTCGTCGGTCTCGGAACGTCCGGTGCTGGTGTCCCAGGGCCGTGTCAGCCGGCCGCGCGCCATCGGGCTCCACGGAATGACGCCGATGCCTTCGGCGGCGCAAAGCGGCAGCATTTCGCGCTCTTCCTCGCGGTAGAGCAGGTTGACGTAGTTCTGCATGGTCACGAATTTCGCCCAGCCATTGGCCTTCTGCGTGGCGAGCATGGTGGCGAACTGCCAGGCATGCATGGATGAGGCGCCGATATAGCGCGCCTTGCCGGCCTTCACCACGTCGTGGAGCGCTTCCAGCGTTTCCTCGATCGGGGTGTTATAGTCGAAACGGTGGATCTGGTAGAGGTCGACATAATCGGTACCGAGCCGGCGAAGCGAGTTGTCGATCTCCTGCATGATCGCCTTGCGCGACAGGCCGGCGCCGTTCGGCCCTTCATGCATGCGGTTCATCACCTTGGTGGCGAGAACGATCTCGTCGCGGCGGGCAAATTCCTTCAGCGCCCGGCCGACGATCTCCTCCGAAGAACCGGCGGAATAGACATTGGCGGTATCGAAGAAATTGATGCCGTCCTCCACCGCCTTGCGGATAAAGGGACGGCTTTGCTCCTCCGGCAGCGACCAGGGGTGGGTGCCGCGGTCGGGAGTGCCATAGGTCATGCAGCCAAGGCAGAGGCGGGAGACATCGAGGCCGGTGCGGCCAAGCTTGACGTATTCCATTGGGTTTCGTCCTGAATGTGAGCGTCAATGAAAAAAGCCGCCGGATGACCCGGCGGCTTCTGGTATCAGGCAGCCTTGGCGAAGGCCTTCTTGCCCTCGGCGTCAAGCGCGGCGAACTCTTCATCCGACAGCGTGATGTTGGCTGCCGCGACGTTTTCCTCCAGATGCTTGACCTTGGATGTGCCGGGGATCGGCAGCATTACCGGGCTGCGTTTCAGCACCCAGGCCAGCGCGATCTGGCTTGGTGCGGCATCGTGCTTCCTGGCGATCTCATCGAGCAGCGAACCCGGATTGGCGAGCTCGCCGGCAGCCAGCGGGAACCACGGAATGAAGCCGATATCGTTTTCAGCGCAATAGTCGAGAACGTCCTCGCTGGTGCGATCGACCAGATTGTAGCGGTTCTGAACGGTCGAAACCGGGAAGATCTTCTGTGCAGCCTTGATGTCTGCGACCGAAACCTCCGAAAGCCCTGCGTGCGAAATCAGGCCCTCGTCGAGGAACTCCTTGATCGCGCCGAACTGCTCGTCCGCCGGCACCTTGCTGTCGATGCGGTGCAGCTGCCAGAGGTCGATCTTTTCCACACCGAGATTGCGCAGGCTCTTGTGAACCTGCTGGCGCAGATATTCCGGCCGCCCGACCGGAAGCCAGACGCCGGGACCGGTGCGGGTAAGCCCGCCCTTGGTGGCGATCTTGACGGAGGGATAGGGATGCAGTGCTTCCTTGATCAGCCATTCGGAAACGTCTGGTCCATAACTGTCGGCGGTGTCGATGAAATCGACGCCGAGTTCCGGCAGCCGCTTCAGCATCGCGATCGCGCCGGCATGGTCATCCGGTTCGCCCCAGATGCCCTTGCCGGTCACCCGCATTGCGCCGAAGCCAAGCCGGTTGACGGTCAGCATGCCGCCAATGGAAAAGGTGCCCGCCTTGTCAGCCAGTTTATCAGCCATGAAGGCCTCCCATGTTTGGTGATGAAACGAGAATGCGACACGCAAAGCGCAGGCTCATGCCGGCTTTCCGTGCGCGGGAATTTTATGAATACCCTTCTGACATGGGCGGGCCGGAGGCCGGTTTCAATGCGGGGCATGGAAAATCTTTCACGACTGAAGGTCGAGCGCGTGCGGGGTTTCCCGCCCGCTCCGGTGGTGGCATAGTCACCGCGAAGCAGGAAGGAGCCACGGATGTCCAGATTTCTCGCAGCCAGCGCGTTGTTCGCGCTCATTGCCGTTTCGGCCACGGCGCAGGATGCCGCCGACAGCGTGGCGCCGGAAGCGGGAACCGCGACGGTCTTTGCCGCCGAAACCCCGGACGTGAAGGCGGCACTGGCCGCAAAGGCCGCGGGCGAGCCGGTGGAGGCCGGGCAATGGATGGTCGCGGCCGCCAATCCGCTGGCGGTCAAGGCCGGCGCGGATGTGCTGGCCGAAGGCGGCAGCGCTGCCGATGCCATGGTCGCGGTGCAGGCGGTACTGGGGCTGGTCGAGGCGCAGTCCTCGGGGCTCGGCGGCGGCGCGTTTCTGGTCTGGTATGATGCCGCAACCGACAGGCTGACGACGCTTGACGGTCGCGAGACCGCTCCGCGCGATGCCACGCCCAAGCTCTTCCTCGATGAAAACGGCGAGCCGCTGCAGTTCTACGAAGCCGTGGTCGGTGGCCGCTCCGTCGGCACGCCCGGCACGCCGCGGCTGATGGAAGCGGCCTATGCGCGCTGGGGAAAATTACCCTGGGCCGGGCTTTTCGACGATGCCATTGCCCTTGCCGAAGGCGGGTTCACCGTCTCGCCGCGCCTTGCAGGATTGATTGCAGAGGACGGCGACAGGCTCGGCCGGTTCCAGCCGACCCGCGACTATTTCTTTCCGAACGGCAAGGCGCTTGCCGCCGGCGACACGCTGACCAATGCCGCCTATGGCGCGACGCTGAGAGCGATGGCCGCCGACGGCGCGAATGCCATCTATACCGGCGACATCGCCGCCGATATCGTTGACACCGTGAAAGGGGCCGAGGGCAATCCCGGCCGCCTCTCGCTGGCCGATCTTGCCGCCTATCGCGTCATCGAGCGCGCGCCGGTCTGCGTCACCTATCACGCCTATGATGTCTGCGGCATGGGGCCGCCGTCTTCGGGCGCGCTGACTGTCGGGCAGATCCTCGGCATGGTGGCGGAAAAAGACATTGCCGGTCTCGGGCCGGACAATCCGGAAAGCTGGCGGCTGATCGGCGATGCATCGCGCCTCGCCTTTGCCGATCGCGGCCGCTACATGGCCGATATCGATTTCGTGCCGATGCCGCTGAAGGGCCTCGTCGCGCCGGAATACCTGGAGATGCGGGCAAAGCTTCTCGATGGCGAAAAGGCGCTTGAGAGCGTTGCGCCGGGCGCGCCGGGCTGGGATCATGCCATGATCGAATATGGCGATGGCACGGCGATCGAACTGCCCTCGACCACCCAGATCGTCATTGTCGATTCCGACGGCAACGCCCTGTCGATGACCTCGACCATCGAGAACGGCTTCGGCAGCCGGCTGATGACCAAGAGCGGCTTCCTGCTCAACAACGAGCTGACGGATTTCTCCTTCGAGACTCACGATGCCGATGGATATCCGATTGCCAATCGCGTCGAGCCCGGCAAGCGGCCGCGCTCGTCGATGGCGCCGACCATCGTGATGAAGGATGGCAAGCCGGTGCTGGTCATCGGTTCGCCGGGCGGCAGCAGCATCATCGGCTATGTCGCGCAGGCGGTGATAGCCTATCTTGACTGGGGCATGAATGTGCAGGAGGCGGTCTCCATGCCACATCTCCTGAATCGCTTCGGCACCTATGATGTCGAGGCGGGGACGAGCGCCGAGGACATGGTCGCGCCGCTCGAGGCGATGGGCTTCAAGGTCAAGGTCGGCGACCAGACCTCCGGCCTGCAGGCAATCGCCATCGAGGATGGCAGGCTTTACGGCGCGGCCGACCCGCGCCGCGAAGGCATCGCGCTCGGCGAATGAGGCCTCAGGGCAGGTGAAACATCTTCGTCAGCGGGACCTCGACCGGTGAATTGTCGGGCGTGGTCTCCATGACGTCGGCCATGAAATCCCACCAGCGGCGGACGACCTCGTTCTTCGGGAGGCCCTCCATCGTGTGGTCGTCATTGCGCTTCAGCACCGCGAACAGATGGTGGGTCTCCTCATCGAGCCAGATCGAATAATCGGAGACGCCGGCCTGCTTCAGAACAGTGGCAAGCTCCGGCCAGATTTCGTCATGCCGTCGCTTGTATTCCTCCGCCTGTCCGCGATTGAGGTTCATGCGGAATGCGATGGTTTCCATGGGATTTCCTCCGCCGCCACTCACACGATGCCGCCGCCGGCGCCCGTGACGGCCGGGCGTTCGCCCGCGACCTTCTGCCGGTAACCCGCCGCGCGGTAGGTCGCGATCGGATCGATGGCGCCGCCGGCATTTTTGCGGGCCATGGCGAGGATCGGGGCGACGTCGGTGCGGAAGGCATCCTTCAGCGTCTCGGACGCCATCATCGCGTCATTGTCTTCCTGGTAGCCGGTGAGCGTGGTGCGATCGACCAGAAGCGCCTGCGCATAGGCGCGGCGGACTTCGATGGCTGAGCGCATCAGGCTCTCGATCGGATCGGTGACATTGTGCGACTGGTCGAGCATATGGGCCGGGTTGAAGCCTTCCACGCCCTCGGCATCGACCAGTTCGTTGAAGACGAGGAACAGCCGGAACGGGTCGATCGAGCCGGTGTCGAGGTCGTCATCGCCATATTTGCTGTCATTGAAATGGAAGCCGCCGAGCTTGCCGAACTGGATCAGGCGGGCGACGATCATCTCGATATTGACGTTTGGCGCGTGGTGGCCGAGGTCAACGAGGCAGAAAGCCTTCGGCCCGAGTTCCTTGGCGATCAGGTAGTTCGTGCCCCAGTCCTGCACGACCGTCGAATAGAAGGCCGGTTCGAAGATCTTGTGCTCGGAAAAGATCCGCCAGTCGTCGGGAAGCGCCGCATAGACGCTCTTCATCGCGTCGAGATAGCGCTCGAACTGTCTGGTGAAATGGCTCTGGCCGGGAAAGTTGGAGCCGTCGCCGATCCACACCGTCAGCGCCTTCGAGCCGAGCGCCTTGCCGATCTCGATGCACTCGATGTTGTGGTCGATCGCCTGCTGGCGGGTTGCCGCGTCGGTGTGTGAGAGCGAGCCGTATTTGTAGGAATGGTCCTGGCCCGGCTGGTCCTGAAACGTATTGGAATTCATCGCGTCGAAGCCGAGGCCGAGGCTCTCGCCCTTCTGGCGGAGTTCGGAAAGGTCATCGACCTTGTCCCACGGAATGTGCAGCGAGACGGTTGGCGTCGCGCGGGTCAGCTGATGGATCACGGCGCAGTCCTCAAGCTTGTCGAAGATGCCGCGCGGCTCGCCGCCGCCGGGGAACCGGGCAAAGCGGGTGCCGCCGGTGCCGACGCCCCAGGAGGGCACGGCGACGCCATAGGCCGCGACCTTGGCCGTGACGTCGTCAATGGCGACACCCTGGCGGGCAAGCCGCTCGCCGAGCGTGTTGTAATCCTGCTCAAGCGCCGTCGCCCGCTTCTCGTTCTCCGCGGCCAGCACGCCGCCATCGATCATCTCTTCCATGTCTTCCTCCCGTTGCAGGCTGGGCCTGCTGAATTCGTTTCCCCAAGGTGTCTCAGTCATCAATCTCCCCCTCAAGGGGGGAGATTGGCCGTGTGGCAAGGTACGGAGGGCACACCGCTCTGCCTCTCTCTTCCGTCATGCTCGGGCTTGTCCCGAGCATCTAACCACATAGGCCGCGAGCGGAGTTTGCGGTTTGCGCCTCTAGAGCCCGCCCCTCCTGTCGTGGTGAAACGGGCTTGGATCCTCGGGTCAAGCCCGAGGATGACGCAGAGGGGGAGGGCTGTCGTACCCGATGGGCCGGCGGCGGCACTCCGCCTGACCGTGCCCCTTCTACCTCTAACGCGGAAACGACACCGCGTTGCCTGCATCCACGTTGATGATATTCCCCGTCGACTTCGCCGACATGTCGGAGGCGAGGAAGTAGATGGCTTCGGCGATATCTTCCGGGAATACCGAACGCTTCAGCATCGAGCGCTCGCGGTAGTGCGCTTCCAGTTCATCCGTCGACATCTTGTAGGCGGCGGCGCGCTGTTCCTTCCACTCGCCGGTCCAGATCTTCGAGCCGCGCAGCACGGCATCCGGATTGACGGTGTTGACCCGGATCTGTGCGGCGGCTCCTTCCAGCGCCAGGCAGCGGGCCAGATGGATTTCGGCGGCCTTTGCGGTGCAATAGGCGGACGCGCCAGGGGAGGCGGCGAGACCGTTCTTGGACGAGACGAAGACGACGTTGCCGCCGGCATTCTGGTAGCGGAACAGCCGGAAGGCCTCGCGCGAAACGAGGAAGTAGCCGGTCGCCAGAATGGCGATATTCTTGTCCCAGAGATCGAGCGTCGTTTCCTCGATCGGCGCCGAGGAGGCGAGGCCTGCATTGGAGACCAGAATATCGAGCCCGCCGAATTCGACCACCGCATCGGAAAAGCCCTTTGCCACCTCGTTCTCGCTGGTGACGTTCAGGTGCACGCCGCGGACGATGTCCTTGCTGAAGGCCTTGGAAAGCTCGCCCTTCGCCGTTTCCAGCGCTGCGTCGTCGATATCGGCCAGCACCACGCAGGCGCCTTCGCTGGCAAGTCGGAAGGCAGTCGCCTTGCCGATGCCGCCGGCACCGCCGGTCACAAGCGCGATCTTGCCGGCAAGCGGCTTCGGCTTGGGCATGCGCTGCAGCTTCGCCTCTTCCAGAAGCCAGTATTCGATATCGAAGGCCTCCTGCTCCGAAAGGCCCTGATAGGTCGAGACAGACGATGCGCCACGCATGACATTGATGGCGTTGACGTAGAACTCCGCCGAGATGCGGGCGGTCGCCTTGTCCTTGGCAAACGAGATCATGCCGACGCCGGGAACGAGATAGATGACGGCGTTGGAGTCGCGCATGCCCGGCGAATTGTCGTGCTTGCAGCGCTCGTAATAGGCGGCGTAGTCGTCGCGGTAGGCGGCGATTGCGTCAGGCAGGCCCTCGACCGTCTTGTCGATGTCCGGATTTTCCGGGTCGAAATTGACCACGAGCGGACGGATCTTGGTGCGGAGAAAATGGTCCGGGCAGGAGGTGCCGAGTGCGGCCAGCTCTTCCAGACGATTGGAGCCGACGAATTCGAGCACGGCCGGCTGATCGTCGAAATGGCCGAGCTTGCCTTCCGTTTCCGAAATCATGCCACGGATCTTCGGCATCAGCTTTTCGGCGATCGCGCGGCGCTCTTCTGCCGGCAACGTTTTCACCCTCACGCCACCGAAGACCTCGCCATCGATTTTGGCATCAAGCCAGGCCATCGCCTTGTTGATGATCTCCAGCGTGGTCTCGTAGCTTTCCTTCGCCGTATCGCCCCAGGTGAAAAGCCCGTGGCTTTCGAGGATCACGCCGCGCGAGCCCGGATTTTCCTCGCAATATTTGCCGAGCCAGAGACCCAGTTCATAACCCGGACGTTTCCAGGGCAGCCAGCCGATCTCTCCGCCGAAGATTTCCTGCGTCAGCGCCTTGGAATCGGACGAGGCGGCAATGGCGATGATCGCGTCGGGATGCATGTGGTCGACATGTTTCTTCGGCACATAGGCATGGAGCGGCGTGTCGATGGAGGCGGCGCGATTGTTCAGGTTGAAGGTGCAGTGGGGGAGGTAGCCCACCATCTCGTCCTCATGCTCAAGCCCGCGGTACAGGCCCCTCAGCGCGTTGAGCTTGTCCATGTAGAGCGTGGCGAAGCCATCCATCTTGATGGTGCCGACATCGCCGCCGGAGCCCTTGACCCAGAGCACCTCGACCTCGTCACCCGTGAGCGGATCCTTTTCCATCACCTTGGCAGAGGTGTTGCCGCCGCCATAATTGGTGATGCGCTTGTCGGAGCCGAGCAGGTTGGAGCGGTAGAGCAGCAGTTCCGGCTCGCTCATCCCGGCCGCCTTGCCGTCATCCCATAGGTTATCGAGCCGGCCGGCCCGGTTTTCATTGAGCATGGTTTCCTCCTTCGCCGGCCAGTCTGGCCTTCGTTCTTCCCCGGCAAAATCCATCCGAAAGTCGGGCTTGTCAATCAGAAACAATCAAAAACAGTCAGTAATGTGCCGTATTGCAGTGCGGTATGATTATTTTTGATTGACACTGATGGAAATTCGCTGAACTCTGTCAAAAGGGAGGCCCCATGCACGAAAAAGAGCGTCATCGCATCATCCTGTCCGCCGTACAGGAAAAGCCGGTCGTGACCGTGGCGGAGCTCGTCGACCTGACGGAAAGCTCCGAGGCGACGATCAGGCGCGATATCGCCGCCCTGCATGTGGCCAAGCGTCTGCGCCGGGTGCGCGGCGGTGCGGAGGCGCTGAGCCCACCGCAATTCGTCGGCCTTGCCGGCAGGCCCTTTTCCGTCAACCAGACGATGAATGCCCGCCAGAAACAGGCGATCGCGAAAGCCGCCGTCGCGCTTTGCAGCGATGGCGATTCGGTGATCATCAATGGCGGCACGACGACGTTCCAGATGGTCCATCATCTGGCAAACCGTCGGCTGCAGGTGTTCACCAACTCGTTCCCGATCGCCGAGCATCTGCTGAAGCACTCGAAGAACACGGTGATGCTGTCGGGCGGGGTCATCTACCGGGAGCAGAACGTCATACTGAGCCCGTTTGAGAACGATGTGACCCGGAATTTCTGGGCGAAGCGGATGTTCATGGGCGCGCAAGGCGTCGGGCCGCTGGGGCTGATGGAAGCCGATCCGCTGCTGATCCAGGCGGAGCAGAAGCTGATCGACCAGGCCGAGGAACTGGTGGTTCTGGTTGATTCCTCGAAGTTTGCGCAGCGTTCGAGCCTGATTTTGTGCGGTCTGAAGCGGATTTCGACCGTGATTACGGATTCCGGCCTGCAGGCGTCCGACGCCCGCATGTTGGAGGAGGCCGGCATATCGGTGATCATCGCCGATGCCGAGGCCATGGAGGAAACCGGTTCGGTCTGAAGCTTTGGAGGAAGCGAAGCCGGACCCTGTTCATCAAATGGAGGAGTAGGATGAGCATTTTGAAGAAAGTACTCGTCGGGGCGCTGATCTCGACCGCGCTGATTGCGCAAGGCGCCAATGCCGCCGACAAGAAGATTGCGCTTGTCGTCAAGGCGCTGGGTATCGGCTTTTTCGAGGCCGCTGCGGATGGTGCTGAGGAAGCCGCCAAGGAGATCGGCGATGTCGAGCTGATCTATACCGGGCCGACCGATACGACCGCAGAAGGCCAGATCGAGGTCATCAACGCGCTGATCGCCCAGAAGGTCGATGCCATCGCGATTTCGGCCAATGATCCGGATGCCGTCGTGCCGGCGCTGAAGAAGGCGATGGACCGCGGTATCAAGGTTATCTCGTGGGATTCCGGCGTGGCCCCTGAGGGGCGAATGGTTCACCTCAACCCGTCTTCCAACCCGCTGATCGGCAACATGATCATCAAGCTTGCCGCCGACAACCTGCCGGATGGCGGCAAGGTCGCGGTGCTGTCGGCTTCGGCGACGGCCACGAACCAGAACATCTGGATCGAGGAGATGAACAAGGTCAAGGACAACTATCCGGGCATCGAAGTGGTCACCACCGTCTATGGCGACGACATCTTCGACAAGTCCTATCGTGAGACGCAGGGCCTGATCCAGACCTATCCGGACCTGAAGGCGATCATCGCGCCGACCTCCGTCGGCGTCGTCGCGGCCGCGCAGGCGGTGACGGACGAGGGCAAGATCGGCGAGATCAATGTGACCGGCCTCGGCCTGCCCTCCGAAATGGCGGCCTATGTCGACAACGGCGCATCGAAATCCTTCGCCATCTGGAACCCGATCGACCTCGGCTATGCCGCCGTCATGCTGTCGAACGACCTGATCGACGGTGCCGAAGCCAAGCCCGGCGCGACGCTCTCCATGGGGCGCCTCGGCGAGTTGACGCTCGACGACGACAATGCCGGCGCCATGGCCGATCCCTTCGTCTACGACAAGTCGAACATCGACAAGTTCAAGGACATTTTCTGAGGCCTCTTCTTATCGATCTCCCCCCTTGAGGGGGAGATGCCCCGACAGGGGCAGAGGGGGGTGAACCCTATCCGAGAGCACAGAGACCGCGTCTTTAGGGCTTAGCCCTTTACCCCTCTCTGTCGCTTTCGCGACATCTCCCCCTCAAGGGGGGAGATTGGTGGCGGCAGAGTCTGAGCAACCATCCCTCCGAAAGCGATCCGGCCCGCCCTCAACTACAGCGGGCCGGCACTCCAGAGAAAACATGGCAGGCCATGATGCCCGATACCGATAAAAACGCCGCCATCGCGCTGGACGGCATCACCAAGACCTTTCCCGGCGTGCGCGCGCTGTCGGATGTCTCGCTCCGCCTCTATCCGGGCGAGGTAACGGCGCTTGTCGGCGAGAATGGTGCCGGCAAGTCGACACTGGTGAAGATTCTGACGGGCATCTACCAGCCGGATTCCGGCGAAATCACCATGGACGGTGAGCTCGTCACCTTCCCGACGGCCGATGCCGCAAGTGAACACGGCGTCACCGCCATCCACCAGGAAACCGTGCTGTTCGATGCGCTGACGGTGGCCGAGAACATCTTCATCGGCCATGCGCCGAAGAACCGGCTCGGTCTCATCGACTGGAAGAAAATCCGCGCCGAGGCCCGCGATATCCTCGACAGCATCGGCGCGCGTATCGATCCGCGCCATCGCCTCTCCGATCTCGGCATCGCCAACCGCCACATGGTCGCCGTCGCCCGCGCGCTTTCGGTCGATGCCAGCGTCGTCATCATGGACGAGCCGACGGCGGCGTTGTCGCAGAAGGAGATCGAGGAGCTTTATGAACTGGTCGAAAAGCTCAAGCGCGACGGCAAGGCGATCCTGTTCATTTCCCACAAGTTCGACGAGATCTTCCGCATCGCCGATCGCTACACCGTCTTCCGCGATGGCGAGATGGTGGGCGAGGGGAAGATCGCCGAGACCGATGAAAACACGCTGGTCGAACTCATGGTCGGCCGCCCGGTCGATCAGGTGTTTCCCAAGCAGGAGGTCGAAATCGGCGGCCCGGTGCTCACCGTTGCCGGCTATCGCCATCCGACTGAGTTCGAGGACATCAATTTTACCCTCCGCAAAGGTGAAATTCTCGGCTTTTACGGGCTTGTCGGCGCGGGGCGTTCGGAATTCATGCAATCGCTGTTCGGCATCACGAAGCCCTCGGCCGGCGCCGTGCGCATCGATGACGAGATCGCCGTCATTCGCTCGCCGTCCGAAGCGGTCAGGCAGGGCATTGTCTATGTGCCGGAAGAGCGCGGGACGCAGGGGACGATCACGGCCATGCCGATCTTTGCCAACGTCACCCTGCCGTCGCTCACCAAAACCTCGAAGAGCGGCTTCATCCGCTTGGCGGAGGAGTTCGCGCTCGCCCGCGAGTTTACCGAACGGCTCGACTTGCGCGCGGCAAGCCTCGATCAGCCGGTCGGCAATCTCTCCGGCGGCAACCAGCAGAAGGTGGTGATCGCCAAATGGCTGGCGACAGAACCCAAGGTCATCATTCTCGATGAACCGACCAAGGGCATCGATATCGGTTCCAAGTCCGCCGTCCACGCCTTCATGAGCGAACTTGCGGGCAGGGGACTTTCGATCATCATGGTGTCGTCCGAAATCCCGGAGATTCTTGGCATGTCCGACCGTGTCATCGTCATGCGTGAAGGGCGGATGGCCGCCGAATTTTCCCGTGAAGAAATGACGGCGGAGAGGCTGGTGCGCGCGGCGGCCGGCATTGGGGAGGCGGCTTGATGGCGGGGCTGTTCAAACACCGCGAGGCGCTGCTTCTGGTCGCCATTGTACTTCTGGTCGGCGCGATCGAGCTGCGCTTTCCGGGCTTCATCGCCCCGCGCAATCTCGTCTCGATCTACAACGACACGGCCATCCTGATCATCCTTGCGCTCGGTCAGGCGGCGGTGATCCTGTCGCGCGGCATCGATCTTTCGATTGCTGCCAATCTGGCGCTTTCCGGCACCATCGCCGCCCTTCTCAATGTCGCCTTTCCGGATCTGCCGGTCATCCTGCTGCTCGCCGCTTCGGTCGCGAGCGGCACGCTGCTCGGCGCCATCAACGGTCTTCTGGTCTGGCGTCTGTCGATCCCGCCGATCGTCGTCACCCTCGGCACGATGACGATCTATCGCGGCACGATCTTTCTTCTGACCGATGGCGCCTGGGTGAACGCCCACGAGATGACGGCGGCCTTCAAGGCGGTGCCGCGTGCGACATTCCTCGATCTGCCGGTGCTGTCATGGGTGTCGCTTGCGGCCATCGCCGCCATGGTGGTGGTGTTCGTTTACACCCGCCTCGGCCGCGCCTTCTATGCTGTCGGCGGCAACCCGCACGCCGCCGTCTACACCGGCATCTCGGTGGGACGGACGCATTTCTTCGCCTACCTGATTGCCGGGAGCCTCGCCGGCCTTGCCGGCTATCTCTGGGTCGCGCGCTATGCCGTCGCCTATGTCGATATCGCCAGCGGCTTCGAGCTCGATGTCGTCGCCGCCTGCGTTATCGGCGGCATCTCGATTGCCGGCGGGGCAGGCACGGCGATCGGCGCCGTGCTCGGCGCGCTCTTCCTCGGCATCATCAAGAACGCCCTGCCGGTGATCAATATCTCGCCCTTCTGGCAGATGGCGATTTCCGGCGCGGTGATCATCATTGCCGTGATCGTCAACGCCCGCGGGTCTAGGGTAAAGGGGCGGGTCATCCTGAAGAAGGCGGAGCACGCGCTATGAGCATGACTGAGACCCGTCACGTTCCCGACAGGCTGCACAGCCGTGGTCATCGCGCCCTTCGAAGCTGGGAAAGCCTGCTGCTCGTCGTCGCCGTTGCGATCTTCATCGCCAACAGCTTCGCCTCGCCCTATTTCCTCGATGCCTGGAACCTGTCGGACGCGACCTTCAACTTCACCGAAAAGGCGCTGATCGCCTTTGCCATGGCGCTGGTCATCATCTCCGGCGAAATCGACCTTTCCGTCGCCTCGATCATCGCGCTTGCCTCCACCGCGATGGGTTACGCGCTGCAATATGGCGCCGGCACACCGGAACTGGTGGCGATCGGCCTTGGCGTCGGCCTTCTTTGCGGCGCCTTCAACGGGCTTTTGATCACCGGCCTCGGCCTCCCCTCCATCGTCGTCACCATCGGTACGATGAGCCTGTTTCGCGGGCTTTCCTATGTGGTTCTCGGGGACAAGGCGTTTACCGGCTATCCGCCAGGCTTTGCCTATTTCGGCCAGGGCTATGTGTTTTGGGTGATCTCCTTCGAACTGGTGCTGTTCGTGGTCACGGCCATCCTGTTCGGCATTCTTCTGCATCTCACGAGCTTCGGCCGCATGGTCTATGCCGTCGGCAACAATGCCACCGCCGCGCGCTTTTCCGGCATCCGCGTCGGCCGGGTGAAATTCCTGCTGTTCCTGATGACCGGCGTGATGTCCGGACTTGCCGCCATCTGCCTGACCTCGCGGCTCGGCTCGACGCGGCCGTCGATCGCCTTCGGCTGGGAGCTGGAAGTGGTCACCATGGCCGTACTCGGCGGCATCAACATTCTTGGCGGGTCCGGCACCATTCCCGGCGTCGTTCTCGCCGCGATCATCATGGGGCTTGTGACTTTCGGCTTCGGGCTGATGAATGTTCCGGGTATCGTGATGTCGATCTTCATCGGCCTGCTGCTGATTGGCGTCATCGCGCTGCCGGTGCTTTATACCCGCCTCGCACGGCGCATGAAAAAGAGTGAAACCGCATGAATGTCGCCGTCATCGATATCGGAAAGACCAACGCCAAGGTCATTCTCTATGATCTTGAAGCGGCAGCGGAAAAGGATGTCCGCTCGACACGCAATGCGGTAACCGGCAGCGATCCCTATCCGCATTTCGAGGTCGACGACCTGTTCGCCTTCATTCTGGGCGCCCTTGCGGAGCTGCACAAGGCGTACGGCGTCGATGCCATCTCGGTCACCACCCACGGGGCGACAGCGACGCTTCTGAAAAAGGATGGGAGCCTGGCGCTTCCGGTGCTCGACTACGAGCATGACGGACCGGATGAGACCCGCGAAGCCTATGAGAGCGTGCGTCCGCCCTTTGCCATCACCGGCTCGCCGCATCTGGCCGTCGGGCTCAATATCGGCGCCCAGCTTTTCTGGCAGAAGACACGGTTTCCTGAAGCTTTTTCCGACATTGCCACTGTATTGCCCTATCCGCAGTACTGGGGCTTTCGCCTTACGGGCAGACTTGCGAGCGAAGTGACGAGCTGGGGGTGCCACTCCGATCTCTGGTCGCCGCGCGCGAAGACGTTTTCGCCGCTGGTGGAGGCCCTCGGGCTTGAGGGGAAGATGGCGCCGCTGGTGCGCGCGGATGAGGAGCTCGGAGCCATCCTGCCGGAGATTGCAGAGAAAACTGGGCTTTCGTCGGATACACCGGTCTATGCCGGCATTCACGATTCCAACGCCTCGCTGCTGCCGCATCTCTGGTCGCGCAAAAGCCCGTTCGCCGTGGTCTCGACTGGCACGTGGGTGGTGGTGATGGCTGTCGGCGGCCATCCGCCGATGCTGGACGAGACCCGCGACACGCTGATCAACGTCAACGCCTTCGGCGATCCGGTGCCGTCTGCCCGGTTCATGGGCGGTCGCGTCTTCGAGGTCGCGGCGCCGAAGGGCGATGTCGCGGTCACCGATGAGGATCGCACTGCGATGCTGAAACGCGGCGTCATGCTGATGCCCTCCGTGCTCGGCGATACCGGTCCTTTCCAGGGCATCATTGGCGGCTGGACGATTGACGAGGCGAAGCTCACCCCCGGCATGCGGCTTCTCGGCGTGTGCTGGTATCTGGCGCTGATGACCGGCGTCTGCCTCGAGCTGACCGGCGCTTCCGGCCCGGTCATCGTCGAGGGACCGTTTTCCGAGAACCGCGATTTCCTCGCCATGCTCGCCGCCGCCACCGGCCGCCCTGTCGAAAAGAGCCCGGGTAGCGGCACGTCGACAGGCACGGCGGGCCTCGTCACCGGCGGCCCGAAGCTGAAAGCCTTCGCGCCGCATCCGGAGCCGCTGCACGATCTCGATGCGCTCAACCGCTACGCCGAAGCCTGGCGCGAGAACCTGCCGGCCGTGTGAGCCGTGGCCTTTCAAAATCCGCCTGTTTCGGCTAAAGCCTGCCGCATCGTCAAAGACCGCTCAGCGGGGAAGCAGGCTTGAAAACCGCAACGGCAAATGATGTGGCCCGGCTTGCCGGCGTTTCGCGCTCCGCGGTGTCGCGCACGTTTTCGGGCAATGGCTTCGTTTCCGCCGAGAAGCGCGAGAAGATCCTCTCCGCCGCCGCGCAGCTGAACTACCGGCCAAACGCGCTTGCCAGCAGTCTCGCCTCCAGCCAAAGCAATCTCGTCGCGCTGATCCTGAACCGTCGCGAGGAATACCGCTCGCCCTATTTCTACAACGCGCTGGTCAATGCCGTGCAGGAGGCAGGCTTCTTCCCGCTCGTCGTCGTCATGGATCCGGCCGAGGATGGCACGCGGACCATTGCCCGCGCCTTCTCCTATCCTGTCCACGGCATCATCGTCATGGCCGACAGCGTCCATCCCGGCTCCACCCGCGGTCTCGTCTCGGCAACCCGCCCGATCGTGCTTAACAGCAACTGGACCGGCGACGATGCTGTCGACGCCATGGTTGTCGATCACCGCGGCGGTATCTTTGCCATGGTCGCTGCACTCGAGCGCTCGGGCCACAAGACCGTCGCCTTCATCGATGGCCGGTCGACCTCCACCGAATCGACCACGCGGCGCTCGAATTTCATCAATGCCGTCGCCGCAAGCGGCCTGACGCTGATCGCCGAAGGCAACGGCGACTACAGCTATGACACCGCCGCCCGGGAGGCGATCCGCATCATTGAGAGCGGCGCTGCGCCAGATGCCTTCTTCTGCGCCAACGACCAGATGGCGTTCGGAGTCATGGATGCGCTGCGGCTGACGCTTGGCAGGCGGGTGCCGGAGGATGTCAGCGTGATCGGTTATGATGGCAGTCCGGAGGCGCGCTGGGCCTCCTATGGGCTTGCGACGATCCGGCAGCGCAACGAGGAAATGGTCTCGAAAGTCGTCTCGCTGCTGACCGAGCCGCTCGACCATCCGCGGCAGTTTCTGATCACCACCGAGTTTATCCCCCGCGCCTCGATCCGCGGCGGTGGCTGATTACTGCACGCGATTTCATAAAAGCTTCAATGCCCTGCACAAAAACTGTGATCCGCATTGCCTAGCCTGATGGCGAAGCGCGGCTGGGTCTACCACACGGTGTCCACCTGAATGAAGTTGTGCACGCGCGTGCATACGGGAACG
Organism: Martelella endophytica; assembly: GCF_000960975.1. NCBI lineage: Bacteria > Pseudomonadati > Pseudomonadota > Alphaproteobacteria > Hyphomicrobiales > Aurantimonadaceae > Martelella > Martelella endophytica. Next base: position 1,548,264 of record NZ_CP010803.1, read on the forward strand.
ACCTTCAACAAACCTTCATAAACCGTTCATCGTTCTTATAAGAACCAGTCCTATGAACGCGTGTGCAGTTTCCCGGTCGCGTCATGCGCCGCCCATCCGGCATCCAGAAGGACACCGTCATGAGTATTCTCCGTCATCGCATCGCAATCCTTGCCAGCGCCGCCACTCTCAGCGCGCTGGCCGGCACCGCTTCCGCTCAGAATGCCTGCGACGCCTATCAGCAGGCGCCACAGCTTGACGCTCAGGTCGAAGACGGCGCGCTGCCGCCGGTGGCCGAACGTCTTCCCGAACAGCCGCTCGTCGTCGACGTCGCCGAACAGATCGGCGTTTATGGTGGCAATCTTATCGATACCCAGAACGGCACCCGCGTTTCCGATATGCGCCACTATGGCTATGAGCCGCTGGTCCGCTGGTCGGTCGACGGCAGCGAGATCGTTCCCAATGTCGCCGAAAGCTGGGACATCTCCGACGACGCCACCACCTACACCTTCCATCTGCGCAAGGGGATGAAATGGTCCGACGGCGAGCCCTTCACGGCCGACGACATTGTATTCTGGTGGGACCGCGTCGAAAACAACACCAAGATCAACGCCAAGCCGCGCGCTTTTCTGGTCGTCGATGGCGAGGCGGCCAAGGTCGAAGCACTCGACGACGAGACCGTGAAGTTCTCCTGGACCAAGCCGAACGGTCTTTTCCTGATCAACCTCGCAACCCCTTACGGCCAGCGCGTCGTTCAGTTTCCCGAACATTACATCAAGCAGTTCGACATCGACCTCAATCCCGATGGCGTGAAGCAGATGATGGCGGATGCCAACGCCACCGACTATAACAGCTGGTGGTGGGATGTCGTCGGCTCCTACAGCTCCCCGTCGCAGTACAACGATCCGGCCCGTCCGCGGATCCAGGCCTGGCTGCCGGTTGCGCCCTATCTTGGCGAACAGCGCTTCACCTTCGAGCGCAACCCCTATTATTTCAAGGTCGACACCGCCTGCAATCAGCTGCCCTACATCGATGGTCGCACCTTCGTCATGGTGCAGGATCCCGAGGTTGAACTCGGCAAGACGCTTGCCGGCGAGATCGATATCTCGCGCGTAAGCATCTCCAATCCGTCCAACCGCGCGATCTTCTTCGAAAACCAGGAGAAGGGCGACTATCGCCTGATGAGCGCTTCGAGCGCCGACATGAACACCGCCTTCTTCATGTTCGCGATGAACAATCCCGATCCTTTCAAGGCGAAGGTCTATCAGGACAAGAACTTCCGCATCGGTCTCTCCTACGCGATCAACCGTCCGGAAATCATTGACGTCGTCTATCTCGGTCAGGGGGAGCCGAGCCAGGTCGGACCGCGTCCGGGCTCGCCGTTCTACAGCGAGAAGATGGCCAAGCAGTACGCCGAGTATGATCCGGAAAAGGCCAATGAATATCTCGACAAGGTTCTGCCCAACAAGGATGCCGAAGGTTACCGCCTGAACGACAAGGGCGAGCGCTTCCGCATGACCGTCTCGGTCAACCAGGACTTCCGTTCGGACTGGGTCGATGCCGCGCTCCTGATCGCCAAATACTGGAAGGCCGTCGGCATCGATCTCAATGTCGACGTTGTCGGCGGCGATGTCTTCAAGGAACGCGAGTTCGCGCCGAACCGCGACGTCAATCTGTGGATTGCGGAGAACGGTTCCGGCCGGCTGCCGCTGGTTTCGACCTTCGTCATGGTCGGCGGTCCGGGCATGGCCGGCAACTGGGATGCCTGGGAGCGTGGCTATGCCCGGGACACCGGCGGCAATGCCAATTTCGGCTCTGATGTCGCGGCTGAAGTCGAACCGGTCTCCCCGCCTCAGGAAATCGCCGACATGTTCCGGATGATGGAAGAGATCCCGGCAACGGCTGGCGACAAACAGGACGAGCTGATGAACCAGTTCCTCGATGCGGTCACCGACTATTTCCCGACGATTGGCATCGCCCTGCCCATGGGCAATTACCGCGCGGTCAAGAACCGCCTGCACAACGTGCCGGACACGCTGATCGAAGGCTGGCTCTATCCGGGTATCGCCCCGGCCAACTTCGAGACCTTCTACATCGACAAGGACAAGCAGTAAGTCCTCTCCAAGCTGAATACGGGTGCGGGCCGGGCGTCCGCACCCCTTCCTTTACGAAAGTTTTCCGATGCTGGAGTTTCTGGCCCGTCGCGCCGTGCTGATGGTGTTCACGGTGCTTGCGATCACCGTGGTTTCCTTTGCCGTCATCACCCTTCCGCCCGGCGACTATGTCGACAAGCTTGCCCTCGATGCGCGCATGACCGGCGATGTCATGCCGGCGGAGCAGCAGGCCCAGCTGCGCCACCGCTTCGGCTTGGACAAGAGCCTGCCCGAACAATATTACGACTGGGTCTCCAACATCGTCCGATACGGCGATTTCGGCCGGTCATTCACCTATGAGCGTCCCGTCACCGAGCTGATCTGGGAGCGGCTCGGGCTGACCTCGCTGTTGTCGGTGCTGACGCTGATGTTTATCTGGGTGATCGCCATTCCCATCGGCATCTACTCTGCCGTCCGCAAATATTCGCTCGGCGACTATCTCTTCACCTTCATCGGCTTCATCGGGCTCGCCATCCCCAATTTCCTGCTGGCGCTGGTGCTGATGTACGTCTCGTTCAAATATATGGATCAGAGCGTTGGCGGATTGTTTTCGCCGCAATATCTCGATGCGCCCTGGTCGTTTGCCCGCATCGGCGACCTGCTGTCGCATCTGTGGATCCCGATGGTCGTGCTCGGCACGGCGGGTACAGCCAGCGTCATCCGCACCATCCGCGCCAATTTGCTGGATGAGCTGCACCGGCCCTATGTGTTGACAGCACGGGCAAAGGGGCTTTCCGAGCACCGGCTGATCGTCAAGTACCCGGTGCGCTACTCGCTCAATCCCTTCGTTTCCGGGCTCAACGAAATCTTCGTCACCATCGTTTCCGGCGAAACCATCGTCGCGGTCGTTCTCGGTCTGCAGACCACCGGCCCGCTTCTGCTCGATGCGCTGCGAAATCAGGACATGTATCTGGCGGCGACGCTGATCATGTTCCTGAGCTTCCTTGCCGTCGTGGGTACCCTCTTTTCCGACATGCTGCTGATGATCCTCGATCCCCGTATCCGCCGGCAGGCCCGTGAAGGAGAGCTGTTGTGAAGGCATCCTCCGATCAGGTCAGCTATCAGGCACTCATCTGGCGCCGGTTCCGCCGCCACAGGCTCGGCGTCCTCGGTGCCGTGGTGACCGGCTTCATCTATTTTGTGGCGCTTTTCGTGGAGTTCCTGGCGCCGTTCAATCCGCAGGATTTCTCGCCCCGCGCGCTCTATTCGCCGCCGCAGATGGTCCATCTCATCCGCACCGATGATACCGGCGCCATGCATTTCGGTCCCTATGCGATCGGCTTCAAATCGACGGTCGACTACAATACCGGACATCGCATCTTCAAACCGGATCCGGAGCGGGTCATTCCGCTCGGCTTCTTCGTGAAGGGCGATGCCTACAAGATGTGGGGTTTCCTGCCCTGGGACCGGCATTTCTTCGGCCCGACCGATCCTGAAGACAAGGTCTATTTCTTCGGCGCCGATCGGCTTGGCCGCGATGTGTTCAGCAGAACGATCTATGCGACGCGGGTTTCGATGACGATCGGGCTTATCGGCGTGGCGCTGAGCCTCGTGCTCGGTCTCATCATCGGCGGCGCCTCCGGCTATTTCGGCGGCTGGATCGATGTCGCCATCCAGCGCGTCATCGAATTCCTGCAGTCGCTTCCGTCGATCCCGCTGTGGATCGGGCTGGCGGCGGCCATTCCGCCGACCATGCCGCCGATCCAGACCTACTTCCTGATCACCGTCATCCTCTCGGTGCTTGGCTGGACAGGGCTGGCCCGGGTCGTGCGCGGCCGGTTCATGGCGCTGAAGAAGGAGGAGTTCGTGGTGGCCGCGCGTCTCGACGGCTGTCGCCCGCCGCGCATCATCCTGCGCCACATGGCGCCGAATTTCCTCAGCCACATCATCGCCGTCGTCACGCTTGCCATTCCCGGCATGATCATTGCCGAGACGTCGCTCAGCTTCCTCGGCATCGGCCTCAGGCAGCCGGTGGTGAGCTGGGGCGTTCTGTTGCAGGAGGCGCAGAATTTTCGCTCGATCGCTGCTGCCCCCTGGCTGTTCGCGCCCGGTGGCGCGGTCGTGATTGCGGTGCTCGCGCTCAATTTCCTCGGCGACGGCCTTCGCGACGCGGGAGATCCCCATGCAAACTGAGACCCTGCTCGAAATCGACGGCCTTTCCGTTTCTTTCAAGGATGATGACAATTCGCTGGCTGCCCTCAAGGATGTCTCTTTCGATATTCCGACCGGCAAGACCGTCTGCCTGGTGGGTGAATCCGGCTGCGGCAAGTCACTGACGGCGCGCAGCCTGTTACGCATCCTTGATCCGAACGCCGACATCGTGGGGGGCCGGATGCGCTTTCGCGAGCGTGATGGTGCCGTCACAGATCTTGCGGCGGAAACGCCGAAATCGGCGCCCCTGCGTCAGGTCCGCGGCAACGAGATCACCATGATCTTCCAGGAACCGATGACCGCGCTTTCCGTGTTTCACACCATTGGCGACCAGATCATCGAGGCGATCCGTGTCCATGAGCGCATGTCGAAGAAGGCAGCGCGGGCACGGGCGCTGGAGGCGCTCGAGGCGGTCGGCATGCCCGATGCCGCGGCGCGGCTTGATGCTTATACGTTCGAGCTTTCGGGCGGGCAGCGCCAGCGCGCGATGATCGCCATGGCGCTGGTCACCAATCCCCGTCTGCTGATCGCCGACGAACCGACGACCGCGCTCGATGTCACCACCCAGGCGGTGATCCTCGAATTGCTGCAGGACCTCAAGGCGCGCTTCGGCATGTCGTTCCTGTTCATCACCCACGATCTCGGCGTGGTTGCCGAAATGGCCGACGAGGTGGTGGTGATGTATCTCGGCGAGGTGGTGGAACGTGGTCCCGTGGAGCGCATCTTCAATGCTCCGCGCCACCCCTATACGCGGGCGCTGCTTGCCGCCGCACCGCATTATTCGACGGGCAACAACACGCGGCTCCCTGTCATTCCGGGCACCGTGCCGAGCCTTTCCAAACGGCCGGAGGGCTGCGCCTTCGTGACGCGCTGCGCCTTTGCCGAAGCCGGCCGATGCGATGTCGAGCGGCCGCCGATGGTGCCGGGTGAGACCGAGGCACGCTGCTTCTTTGCCGGCGATGAGCGGCTGGCGGGGCCGGTTCCGAACGAAGAACTTGCGTCTCCGGCGGTGACTGACGCGGTGACGAAAGAGCGGCGCCCGATCATTCTGGCGGCCGATCGCGTGTCGCGCCATTTTGAAAAGAAGCGCGGCCTGTTTCGTGGCGGTGAGTGCGTGACCCGCGCGGTGAACGATGTTTCACTGGAGCTGGCGGAAGGCGAGACGCTCGGCCTCGTCGGCGAGTCCGGTTGCGGCAAGTCGACGCTCGGCAGCACGCTGGCGGCGCTGCTCGATCCGACCGGCGGTTCGGTTCGGCTCGGCATCAATGGCGAGAGCCGCGTGATCTCCGGGCTGTCAGAGCCGGAGCGCCGTGCGGTCTGGCGTGACCTCCGCGTGGTGTTCCAGGACCCCTACAGTTCCCTCAATCCGCGCATGAGCGTGTTCGATATCGTTGCCGAGCCGCTCAGGGCCGGCGCCGGACGGACGATGAAGCCGGCGGCGCTCAAGGCGCGGGTCGACGACGTTCTGGCCCGTGTCGGGCTCGATCCGTCATTGTCCGGTCGCTATCCACATGCCTTTTCGGGTGGTCAGCGGCAGCGCATCGGCATTGCCCGTGCGCTCGCCCCATCGCCGCGCATCATCATTGCCGATGAGCCGGCGTCCGCGCTCGACGTTTCGGTGCAGGCGCAGATCCTCAATCTGTTCCGTGACCTGCAGAAGACACTGGGGCTGACCTACCTCTTCATCTCGCACGATCTCAACGTTGTTTCCAACATCGCCGGGCGGGTTGCGGTCATGTATGCGGGGCGCATCGTCGAAATGGCAGACACGGCCGACATCTACCACCGTCCCCGCCATCCCTATTCGGCGGCACTTCTGAATGCGGTGTTGACCCCCGAATACCATCCGACGAAGCCTGTGCGGGAGCGGCTTTCGGGCGCACCGCCCAATCCGGCCAATCTGCCCGTCGGCTGCGCCTTCTCGCCACGTTGTCCCTTCGCGACCGATCTTTGCCGCAGCGCCGCACCGCCGCTGGAGCATGATGGTAATGGGCGGTTGACAGCCTGTCATCGTCGCGATGATCTGCAACTGACGGGGCTGGGAGAGGCGTGATGCAGATTATCGACACGGGACTGAGCCTTGCCGGAACGCGTGAGACGACGTTCAGGGTGGAGCGCGATGACCAGGCGCGAAGTCCCTATCTTTACGTCGCGGTCGATGTGCCGTCCGGGCTTTCGTCGTTGTCGGTGACGCTGGCTTATGAAAAGGGCGAAGACTGCATCATCGATCTCGGCCTCCTCGATCCGCGCGCGAGCGCCTATCCGACCCGCGAAGGCTTTCGCGGCTGGAGCGGCGGCGCCCGCAACGCCGTCTTCGTCGGCGAGAAGACGGCGACGCCCGGCTATGTTCCGGGGGCCATCATGGCAGGGCGCTGGCTGGTCATGCTCGGCCTCTATCGCTTGCCGGAGGCGGGGGCGGAGATTTCGCTGACTGTGGGTGACACGCCAATCGGGCCCGCGGCGTCAGCGGTTCCGGAAGCCACCCGCTGGACGCCAAAAGGCCCCGGCTGGTATCGCGGCGACACCCACAGCCATACCTTCCACTCCGATGCGAAGGGCGCGCCCGAGACCCTGCATAGGATGGCGCGCGAACGTGGACTCGATTTCCTGTTCGTCACCGATCACAACACGCTGACGGGATGGACCGCCTATTTCCGCAACGTCACCGGTTCTGACCTCGTCTTTCTTCCGGGCGTCGAAATCACCACGGCCGACGGCCACGCCAATATTCTAGGGCTTGAGACCTGGGTCGATTTCCGGCTTGAACGGGATGAGGACATCGCGGTGCTGGAGGCGTCCGCCAGGAGCGCCGGCGGCATCCTCTCGGTCAATCACCACAAGCCGCCGATCCCCTGGCGGCACGCATGGCCGGAGGTGAAATGCATGGAGGCGTGGCATGAATGTTGGGATCGCGACAACGCGCTGCTGCTCTCGCGCTATGATGCGCTTTTGAAATCCGGCAGGCGCATCACCGGCATCGGTGGCAGCGATTACCACCAGCCGGCGGCGCTGACGCATGAAGGCGCCTGGCTGCTCGGCAATCCGACGACCGTGGTTCATGCCGAAACGCTCGACAGGACCGGTGTCGTGGAAGCAATCCGCCGGGGCCGGGTCTTCATCACCGAAAGTCCGGACGGCCCGCATCTCGAGCTTGAAGCAGACGGCCAGCCGATGGGGGGCGTGGTTGCCGCCTCAAAAGGCGTGGTTCTGAACGTGCTGACCGAAGGTGCAAAGGGTGACGGCCTGCATCTCGTCAGCGATCGCGGTCTCCTCGCGACCCTGCCTGTCGGCTCCGGGCGGTGGCAGGCCGAGATGCGCCTTCCTTCCGGCCTTCTTTATGTGCGCGCCGAAATCCGCCGTGGCAAGGCGGTGCGGGCGCTTTCCAATCCGATCTATTTCGACAGGCAAATGCGATGACGCTTCTCTTCGAAGGCCGGCTGACGCTCGACCAGATGTCCTCCCACATTCCCTTTCGGTTCGAACTGCCGGAAGGCGTCGGTACGCTCCGTATCGATTTCAGTCATACGCCGCACCATCCGGGCGTCGGCGACATTCCGCATCAGCTCAGCATTTCGGTTTATGGCCCGAACGGCGCGCGCGGCACGCGGCACAACAATGCTGACCAGAGCCCGGTCATCTCGACGCGCCATGCCTCGCCCGGCTACCTCCCCGGCCCGATCGAGCCGGGAGAGTGGTGCGTCGAAATCGATTGCCACCGCATCCTGCCGCCGGGCGGGGTCAGTTACCGGCTTGCGATCGACTGGCAGGATCAGGAAACCGAGCCGCCAACTGCCGAGCCCCTGCCTTCCGCAGCACCCCGCCGGCGCGGCAAGGGCTGGTATCGTGGCGATCTGCACGGCCATACGCTGCATTCCGATGGCCGGATGAGCATCGCCGAATATCTCGCCTACGCGCAGGAACGCGGCCTCGATTTCGTGGCGCTCACCGACCACAACACCGTCTCCGCCATTTCCGAGCTCGAACGGCTGGCGGGCGAGGGGATCACCATCCTGCCGGGAACGGAACTCACCACCTATCACGGCCACGCATTGGTGCTTGGCAGCCGGCAATGGCAGGAATGGCGGGTGAAGGACGGCTCCACCATGAGTGCGATCGCTGATGCCGCATCCGAGCAAGGCCAGCTCTTCGTCATCGCCCATCCCCAGCATGAGGGGCATCCGTTCTGCACCGGCTGCCACTGGGCCTGGGCTGACATGATGCCCGGTCCGGCGCGCCATGTGGAGGTCTGGAACGGTCCGCGTGACAACGGCGATCACAACGACCGCTCGCTGGCACTGTTCTATCATTTCCTCAACCAGGGCTACCGTATGATCGCGACCAGCGGCACGGACACCCATCGCCGCGCCGCGCCCGAACACCGTATCCCGGTGCTGATGGTCGAGGCCGAGGATAACACCGTTTCCGCACTTCTGTCGGCGATCAGGCGCGGCCGCTCATACATCACCGGCGGCCCGCTGCTCGAGGTGGGCGCCACCGACGAGAGCGGTCGACGGATCGAGATGGGCGAAACGGCAGAACCGGGGCAGCTTTCGCTTTCCTGCCGCTGGACCGCCGACGATGGCACGCTCACCGCACGTCTGATCCGCCGTGGCGATGTGATGGAGACGGCAACTGCAACCGGCGAGCTGACGGTCGAAACCGAAGCGCGATCGAACGACTGGTTCGTCATTGAACTCCGCGACGCCCTTGCCCGCCTCCACGCCGTCACCAACCCGATCTTCCTCGGCGGCGACGGCGCCGTGTGGTATTGAGGCGCCTTCACGTCGATCTTCAGGCGCCCCGCAAGGACGCCCAATGTCAGGATGATGATGCGGAGAGAGGGGTTTTGACGCTCTACGCCTTGCGGCCGCGCATCAGCAGTACGAGGAATGGGGCGCCGAGGAGTGAGGCGGCGAGGCCGGCGGGGATTTCATAGGGGAAGATCGCGGTGCGGCCAGCCCAGTCGGCAAGCGTCATCAGACCGCCGCCGAGAAGGGCCGCGGCGAGGAGGGTTTCGGCCGGACGCCGGAAGCCCAGAAGCCGGGCGGCATGCGGTGCCATCAGTCCCACGAAGGTCAGGGGCCCGACGCAAAGCGTTGCCGCTGCGCTGAGAATGCCGGCAAGCAGCAGCAACAGGCTGCGCGCCCGCGCCACGGGGACGCCGCGGGCGGAGGCGACGGCCTCGCCGAGCGGCAGCACGGCAAGCCAGCGCCGTGTCATCAGGGCGGCCGGCAGCAGCACGGCAAGCGTGAGCGCTGCAAGGCCGGCGAGCGGAAAGCCGGCATTGTAGGTCGAACCGCTCAGCCAACGCATCAGGAACAGGGCACGCGGATCGCCGCTTGCGGCGAGGAAGCCGATCACCGCATCGGCGAGCGCGGTGAGCGCGATGCCGCCGAGCAAAACCCGCTCCGGCGCCAGGCCCGATCGGACTGCGAGGAGGAAAATCACTGCGATCACCGCCATCGCCCCGAGCGCCGCCACCGCGAATTGCCCCACGAGCGATAGTGACGCGAAGATCAGCACACCCGCCGTCACCCCAAGCGTGGCGCCGGCGCCGATGCCGAGAATTTCAGGGCTCGCCATCTCGTTGCCGGTCAGCCGCTGCAGGATGACACCGGCAAGCGAAAGCATGGCGCCGGCGAGGAAGGCGACCATCACCCGTGGCGCGCGCAGTCCGCCGACCGAGGCCAGCAGGTCGGGGCCAAGCAGGGCGAAGTCTCCCGTTCCGGTGCGTCCGACGAAAATGGCGAGACAGGCCGCAGCAAGGGCGAGGGCGGCGGCGATGGCCAGCCGCAGGCGGATGTGGCCATGATTGGGGGCACCGGCCATGGTGGTTTCGGGCCGGCGGTGACGCGTCTTCAGCCGGGGCAGCAGCGCGATCAGGAGCGGAGCGCCGAAAACCGCGGTCACGGCACCCGTCGGCACCAGCCCGATGTCGCCGGTGCTCAGCATCATGACGGCATTGTCGGTGAGAAACAGCAGGGCCGCGCCGATCACCGACGACCAGATGAGGATCTGCGAGGGCCTGCGCGCGCCGGTCAGTCGAGCAAGCGTCGGGGCCACGAGACCGACAAAGCCGATCACCCCGACAGCACTTGTGACGATCGCTGCAAGGCCGACGGCCACCGCAATGGCGACCACGCGCAGCAGGTGGATATTGATGCCGAGCGCGCGCGCGCCTTCATCGCCAAGTTCGATGAGGGCGAGCGGTCGGATCAGCAGAGCTGACAGGCCGCCAAGGACAGCGAGTTTTGCCGCAAGCCAGGCCGGCACCGACCAGCTTTGCTGGGCAAGCGACCCCGCGCCCCAGATGAACAGGCCGGCCAGATAGCGATCGTTGAGAAGCACGAGCACCGCCGAGAGCGCGCCGCACCAGAGCCCGACAATCAGGCCAGCAATGACCAGCGAGAAGGGCGAGAAGTTCTGCCGGGCGCCGATGGCGAGCACCAGTCCGGCGGCTGCCGCGGAACCGGCAAGGGTCACGAGGTCGCGGCCGAAACCGAGCAGCGCCGGCGCAAACAGCATGGCGAGCGCCAGCGCCAGCCCGCCGCCGGCGGAAACGCCGAGCGTCGTCGGCGAGGCCAGCGGATTGCGCAGCACCTGCTGGAACACGGCTCCGGACAGCGCCAACGCCGCGCCGCAGAGAAGCGCGGTGGCCATGCGGGGCAGGGTTGCATAGAAGAGCAGCATGCGGCCGATATCATAGGCTTCTCCGGCATGGCCAGTGGCGGATGCCGTGATCACAAAGGCGGCGGCAAGGCTGCCGAGACCACCAAGGACAAGGGCGAGCCCGATCGGCCCGCGCGTTTCTGCCGCGATCCTCATGCGCGTTCTGCCATCGCCGTGGTGAAAAGCCTGGCAAAGCGCGTCGCCTCGTTGACCATGCCGAAGAGAAGCACCGGCGGGATCACCACGAGACGCTCTCTTGCGGTGAAGGGCAGGGCCCGCCACAGCGGACTGCGTTCGAGGCTTGGCAGGATATCGGCGGCCAGCGGTTCGATGACGACAAGCGCGGTCTTTGGATCGGCGATGCGTGCGAGATCGGCGATGGCGATGGTTTCGTAGCCCCAGACATTGGCGGCACCCGGCCAGGCATTGGCCACACCCAGCCGCTCAAGCACGCTGTCGTAGAGCCCGGGTGCCGAATAGATGCGGACGTGACGTTCGTCGAGGAAGCTGATGATCGCGACCGGCGGCGTTTCGCTGCCTCCGAGCGTCGCCGCGCAATCTTCGAACATGCGATCGGCCTGCTGCAGGAATGCGGTTGCGGCCTCCTCGCGGCCGATCGCCTGGCCCAGCCTTCGCGTTGCGGCGATCGCCCGCGTCAGGACGGGGCCGTCTTCGGCGGTATAGACGTCGAGGCTGAGGACGGGCGCATAATGTTCGAGGCGGGGAGTGAGATGGGCGAGGAACGGCGAGGTCAGGATCAGATCGGGCTGGAGTGCTGCCAGAACCTCGAAGCTGATTTCCCACGAGGAGCCGAGGTCGGCAACGCCTTCGGGCATTTGCGGCTTTCCGACCCACTTGGCCCAGCCGTCGAGGGAGGCGACGGCGATCGGCGTGATGCCGAGCGCCAGGAGGGTGGATGCGCCGGCATAGTCGAGGCAGGCGATCCTTTTCGGCGCCGCGGCCCGTGCTGGCACCGCCCCCAGGAGAGGCGCCGTCGCCAAGCCGGCGAGAAAACGGCGTCGGCCTATTTCGGGTTCAGCGGACATAGGCAAGCGGCATGGCCGAGTCAGGATGCGGGATGACGCCCATTTCGACGCCATAGATCGCGCGCAGCGTCTCGGCATTGAGGAAGGTGTCCGGCCGGCCGTCGGCGACAAGCTTTCCACCCTTCAAAGCATAAATGTGATCGCAGAACCGTGCCGCCATGTTGATGTCGTGCAGCACGACGATCACCGAAAGTCCGTTGTCGTGCGACAGTCGGCGGATCAGGCTCAGCACCTCGATCTGATGGGCGATGTCGAGCGCCGAGGTCGGTTCGTCCAGAAGCAGGCAGCGGCTGTCCTGCGCGATCAGCATGGCGATCCAGGCGCGCTGGCGCTCGCCTCCCGACAGCGTATCCACCATGCGCTCCGCCATCGCTTCAAGTCCCGCCATCGCCAGCGCGGTTTCGACCTTTTCGCGGTCATTGTCGCTGAAGCGGCCGACTGCCCCGTGCCAGGGATAGCGGCCGCAGGCGACCAGTTCGCGCACGCTCATGCCGGTGGCGGAGCTGGTATCCTGGGCGAGATAGGCAACCCTGCGGGCGAAGTCGCGGGCACCGATCGCCTGCAGCGGCTCGCCGTCGAAGACGATGCTGCCCCCGCTCGGCTGCTGCTGGCGGGCAAGGAGCTTCAGCAGTGTCGATTTACCCGAGCCATTGTGGCCGACGAGCGCAGATACGACGCCCTGCGGAAAATCGATCGAAATGCCGGAAAGGAGCGGCCGCGCCTCGACCGAAAAGCAAAGGTCCCGTGTCGTAAAACCGGTCGCCTGCAGTGTCTGCGGCGCTGATATGGAGGCAAAACCCATTGGACGATCCCGAATTCCCGGCAAGCGGCTTGAAGCCTGCTTATTAAAGATGATAATTGCTTTCAAGTTTTTTCAGGCTTTGCAGTTCCCGAATGTGGGTGGTCCTCCGGTGCAGCATTTTCCGCGGATGGAAATCGAGATCGAAGGTTTTTGCGTGACCGGCAGCCGGCATCACCGCTTCGGCGGGGATCTGGTCGCCGATCTGTGGGACGTCGATTGCAGCGAGGAGGCCGGCGGCTATTATGTGAGCCGCGATCCGCGCCTTTTCGTTCTGCTCGAGACGCGTGCCCGCCCGGAGGCTGTGTTCACCATGTCGGAGATCGGCGGACGAACGCTGCCGGACTGCGGCGTGCGGGCGATGCACTTCATACCCGCCGGCATGGAAATGCGCACAAGGCTGACGGCCATGCAGGGGCTGCGTCACCTCGACCTCCACTTCGACGCCGGCACGCTTGCCCGCAGGCTCGGAAACCGCTTCGATCCGGCGGTGCTGAACGAGCCCCGCTTCATGCTGAATGATGACCGGCTCAATCAGATCGCCGCGCTTCTGGCCGCCGAACTTTCCGCCGACAATCCGCTTCACGATCTTTACGGCGACGGCCTGGTCAATGCGCTGCTGGTCGGGCTTCTGGGGTTGCGTCCCGATGAGGCGCGGCCGCGCAGCAAGCTTGCGGACTGGCAGGTCCGCCAGGTCACCGGCTATATCGCCGACCATGCGGCGAAACGCATTCCGCTGGAGGAACTCGCCGCGCTTCTCGGCCTTTCCGCTTCCTATTTCAGCCATGCATTCAAGGCCAGCACCGGGCTTTCGCCGCAGCAATGGCAGATGAACCACAGGATCGACCGGATCAAGGACGAGCTGAAGAATCCGGCGATTCCGATCACGGCCATTGCCGCGCAGGCGGGCTTTGCCGATACGGCACATTTTTCGCGCAGCTTCCGCCGGATCACCGGCATGACGCCGTCCGGCTGGCGCACGGTCAACGGTGGCAGCGACTGAACGCGGCCACATTTTTGACCAAATTCATTCAACTGCGAGCGGATTTGTGCAAGCGCCGTGCATATACTTGAGTTAATTACTCAGATTAAATTCCGCTCACTCAGTTACCGGCTCCGATCATGTCCACAGTTCTTCGTCCCGCAATCTTCCGTTCCCTGCTCAAGGCAAGTGCCGCGCTCGCCTTGCTGAGCGTGGCCGTCCCCGTTTTTGCCCAGGACGCCACGACTCAGCTCGATCCGGTCAACGTCACCGTCGGTTCCGAAAACGGAACCGGCCCGGTCGACGGCTATGTCGCCAGGGACACGCAGACCGGCGTGAAGACCGACACGCCGATCGCCGAAATTCCGCAATTCGTCTCGGTCATCGGCCGTGACGAGCTTGAGGATCGGGGCGCCTCCGGCAAGGTCGACGAGGCATTGCGCTATACGGCAGGTGTCTTTGCCCAGCCCTTCGGCGTCGATCAGGATACGGACTGGATCTATGTCCGTGGCTTCGACGCGACCCAGACCGGCGTCTATCTCGACGGCCTCAATCTCTGGTCCTACGGTTTCGGCGGCTTCCAGATCGACTCGGATTTCCTCGAGCGCGTGGAAGTGCTGCAGGGACCGGCTTCGGTGCTTTATGGCGGCTCCAATCCCGGCGGCATCGTCAATCTGGTATCGAAACGTCCGCAGCCGGAGAATTTCGGCTCGAGCGAAATCGGTATCAACAATTTCGGCAATGCCTATCTCAATCTCGACGTGAACGGCACGACCGATGATCAGGGCGTCTCCTGGCGGTTTACCGGCAAGATCGCCGGTGGCGACGAATATGCCGATCAGTCGCAGGATTTCCGCGGCGTCGTCATGCCGCAGATCGCCTGGACGCCGGACGACGAGACCTCGTTGAACCTCTACGCCTATTATTCCTACCTTGACCAGAACACCGGCTCGAACGGTTTCCTGCCGTATTATGGCACGGTCGAGCCGCAATATTTCGGACGGATTCCGCGCGACGCCAATTACGGCGAGCCGTCGACGGACTACAGCAAGATCGGGCAGACCTTCGTCGGCTACGAGTTCGAGCACACTTTCGACAGTGCCTGGACCTTCACCTCGAATGCGCGCTACGGCCACCTCGACCGCAAGGAAAACCAGCCTTATCCCTACGGCTACTACGATCCGGCAACCGGCTATGGCTTCCTGACCGAACCGGCCGCCGACGGCGCCTATCTCACCCGCCTCGGCTTCGACCACAAGACCACAGTCGACAGCTTCGCCGTCGACAACCGGCTCGATGGCAATGTCACCACCGGCATTTTCGATCACGAGATCCTGGTGGGCCTCGACTACAAGTACTACCAGCTGGATAGCGTGCAGGCTTCGTCGACGGCAACGCCGATTAGCGTGACGGACCCCGTCTACGGAACGCCGCAGCCCGCCAACAGCGTCTATCTCGACCAGACGCTGACGCAGCAGCAGCTGGGGCTCTATGCCCAGGACCAGATCCGCTTCGGCGACGGCTTCATCGCGACGTTCAACGGCCGCTACGATTATGTGCACACCGATCTCGACGACCATCTCGGCAGCGTTTCCTACATCTCCGACGACAATGCCGTCAGCGGCCGTGCCGGCCTGGCCTACGAGTTCGACAACGGCATCACGCCCTATGTCAGCGCGTCGACCTTCTTCAATCCGCTGATCGGCAACAGCGCCGATGGTCCGCTTGAGCCGGAGGATGGCTACCAGTTCGAAGGCGGACTTAAGTACCAGCCCTTCGCCTTCGACGGCCTGTTCACGGCTTCGGTCTTCCACATCACCAAGAACAACTGGAACGTGACCGATCCGCTGACCTTCCTCGACAGCCAGGTTGGCCAGGTCGATGCCAACGGCATCGAGTTCGAAGGCAAGGTCAACCTCAACGAGGACTGGAAGCTTCTCGGTTCGTTCACCTGGCAGAAGCAGGAAATCAAGGAACATGCCGATCCGTCGCTGATCGGCAACGAGCCTTATATGGTGCCCGATGTCATGGCCGCGGCCTGGCTGACCTATACGGTGCCCGAGGGTGTGCTCGAAGGCCTCAGCCTCGGTGGCGGCATCCGCTATCAGGGCGAGAGCTGGGCCGATATGGAAAACACCGCGAAGGTGCCAGCCGCGACCGTCTTCGATGCGAGCATCTCCTACGAGAAGAACGACTGGACCGCCGCGCTCAACGTCGACAACCTGTTCGACAAGGACTATGTCGCCGGTTGCCGGGGACTGAATGTCTGCGGCTACGGCCAGAGCCGCACCATCACGGCAAGCCTCAGCAAGAAGTGGTAGGGCCTCGCCCGCATTAGCGCACCAATGCGCCGGCCAAGAGGCCTGCGCCGGTAAACCTGCCGGCGAGGCCGGCGGACCCGTGGATGGCACCATCTCTGTTGCCATCCACGTTTGGCTGCGTCCGGCAGCCGCCTGACGGTTTTCCGGCTACGATTTGCAACAAAACTGAAACGATCGGGCAAAACGCCCTGGCTATGTCTGGCAGCGATCTGTCCTCCAGCCTGCAAGCGACCGGCTTGCGGAGCAGGGACTCCGCTTTCGAAGGCCATCGCTAAGACATGTTCCAGACGAGATATTCGATGCCGGCGGCACTGCGGGCCGGCACGACATTCCTGCTTTTTTCATTGCTCTTGAGCGGTTGCGGCCGCGATGAGGCAAAGGATCCCTCCACCGTTTATGTCACCGATACGGTGGTCGAGCGCGAGACGGTTTCGGCTGCCTCGACCTTTACCGGCGAAGTCGAGCCGGTGCAGCAATCGGATCTTTCCTTCAAGGTGGCGGGCCAGATTGTGGCGATCCGTGTCGACGTCGGTGACAGGGTCAGGCCCGGCCAGGTGCTCGCCGAGATCGATGATCGCCAGCAGACAGCCGACCTCGAGATCGCCGAAGCGGGCCTGCATTCGGCGGAGGCGGAACTGGCGCAGGCCGAGGCCAGTGCTGCCCGCCAGAGAAGTCTTGTCGAGAAGGGTGCCGTGCCCCAGTCCTCGCTGGAGCAGGCCGAGCAACAGCTGACCTCGGCGCAGAACAGTGTCGTCACCGCCAAGAGCGAACGCGCCTCGGCGAGGAAGGACCTTGCCGACACGCGGATCATTGCCGGCGTCGCCGGCCTCGTCCTCGACCGGCAAAGCGATGTCGGCGCGGTCGTTTCCGCCGGCCAGGCCGTGTTGACGCTTGCCCGCGGCGACGAGAAGCAGGCGATCTTCGAGGTTCCCGAGGTCGTCATGATGGTGCCGGACCCGCTGGCGATCGCCGTCGAGGTCGCGCTTCTGCAGGATGGCGAGCGTTCCGTCACGGGCCGGATCACCGATGTCTCGCCGGCCGTCGACCTCGAAACGGGCACGGTGACAGTCAAGGTCAGCCTTCCGGGCGAGGCTGCGGAATTTCCCCTGGGCGCGCCCGTTTCCGGCCGTTTCGGCCGCCACCAGCAGGTGGGCGTCATCCTGCCGTGGACCGCGCTGACCCAGACCACAGACGGTCCGGCCGTCTGGGTGGTCGACAAGGACACGTGCGAGGTCGCAACCCGGCCGGTGACGCTCGGCGATTACGAAGACAGGACATTCCAGGTGCTTTCCGGCCTTGAGGTCGGCGATACGGTCGTCACCAAGGGCGGTAAGCTGTTGCGGCCGGGCCTGAAGGTGGCCGAGGCGGAGGATGCCCGATGAAAAGCCGTATCCTGCTCGTTTCACTCATCGCCCTGACGCTTGCCGCCTGCGGCCAGGAGGAGCCGGAAACGGAAACCGTCCGTCCGGTCCTTTCGCTTGTCGTCGATCCCTCGCATGGCAAGGTGCAGTCCTTCACCGGTGTTGTTGCGGCCCGCACCGAAACCGATCACGCCTTTCGCGTTCTCGGTCAGATGACCGCGCGAAATGTCGATATCGGCGATCGCGTGCAGCAGGGCGACCTGCTTGCAAGCCTCGATCCGACATCCTTCGCGCTGTCGGTGGAAAGCGCCAGGGCCGGCGTCGCCAGTGCCGAGGCGGCGCGCGAAACGGCCTCGAGCAATCTCGTCCGCCAGAAGAAACTCTATTCCGCCAATGCGGCCAGCAAGGCGAGCCTGGAGGAAGCCAGCCAGGCACACGAGGGTGCCACGGCATCGCTCAAGCAGGCGCAGGCCAATCTCGCCAAGGCCGAAGAGCAATTGTCCTATACCCGGCTGGTGGCCGCCTTCGACGGTGTGGTCACCGATGTCTCGGCCGAGGTCGGGCAGACGGTTTCTGCCGGCGAGCCGGTCGTGACCCTCGCCAAGCTCGGGGAACAGGACGTGATCCTCGATGTGCCCGAGGCGGATCTGGCGACGGTTGCACCGGGGCAGCGGTTCGAGACGGCGCTGCTGCTGGGGCCGGACTTCACGGCCCTTGGACGGGTTCGTGAAATCGCGCCGGCTGCTGACCCGATCACCCGGACGTGGCGGGTGAAGCTGACGCTGGAGGATCCGCCCGCCGCCTACCGCCTCGGCTCGACGGTTGCGGCAACTGCGATGCCTTTGCCGGATCAGCGGCTGGCGATCCCGGCGAAGGCAGTGCTTTCGGAAAAGGACGGACAGCGCGTCTGGGTGGTCGATCCGCAATCCTCGACCGTCCGCAGCAAGGCGGTGCAGACCGCACCGATCCCCGGAAGCGACAGCGTCGCCATCCTGTCCGGCATCGCGCCCGGCACGCGGATCGTCACCGCCGGCATCCACAGCCTCGACGAAGGCCAGCACGTGAAAATCGCCGAGGGCGCAGATCATGGATAACAAGTTCAACCTCTCCACCTGGGCGCTCGAACACCGTTCGCTCGTCTGGTATCTGATGGCCGTCTTCATGGCCGCGGGGCTGCTCTCCTACATTAATCTCGGACGTGAGGAGGATCCCTCCTTCACCATCCGCACGATGACCGTTCAGGTCGGGTGGCCAGGTGCATCCGCCGAGGAGATGACCCGGCAGGTAACCGACCGGATCGAGAAGAAGCTTGAAGAACTCGATGAACTGGACCGGACCCGCAGCATGACCACCGCCGGTCAGGCGATTGTCTATGTCGACCTTCAGGACAATGTCGATGGCGCCGATGTGCAGGCGATCTGGCAACAGGTTCGCAACATGATCGGCGACATCAAGCAGGACTTCCCGCAAGGGGTAAACGGCCCGTTCTTCAATGACCGCTTCGGCGACGTCTACGGCAATATCTACGCCTTCACCGCCGATGGGCTGACCGAGCGACAGTTGCGCGACTATGTCGACGAAGCCCGCAACGCCATCCTGACACTGGACAATGTCGGTGATGTCGACGTCATTGGCGAGCAGGATGAGGTCATCTACATCGAGTTCTCGCCGCGCAAGCTGGCGGCGCTCGGCCTCGACACCCAGTCGGTGCTGAATGCGCTGAAGGAGCAGAACGCGGTCACCGCCTCCGGCGTCATCGAAACCGGCGAGGAGCGGATTGCACTTCGCGTCGGCGGCGCCTTCTCGTCCGAGGAAAGCCTCCGGGCCGTCAACCTGCGCGTCAATGATCGGTTCTTTCCGCTCGGCGACGTGGCCGAGATCAAGCGCGGCTATGTCGACCCGCCGCAGGCGCTGTTCCGGGTCAATGGCGAGCCGGCGATCGGGCTTGCAATCGGCATGCGCGCCGGCGCCAATCTCCTGAAGTTCGGCGCGGCGTTGGATCAGGAGATCGACGCCGTCGTCGCCCAGCTGCCGGCCGGCGTCAACGTCTTCCATGTCGCCGACCAGCCGGAGGTTGTCGACGAGGCGGTTTCAGGCTTCACCCGGGCGCTGTTCGAGGCGGTTGCCATCGTGCTGGTCATCAGCTTCATCAGCCTCGGCGTCCGTGCCGGGCTGGTGGTGGCGATTGCCATTCCGCTGGTGCTCGCGATCACCTTCGCCGTCATGTATTACAGCGGCATCTCGCTGCAGCGCATTTCGCTCGGCGGGCTGATCATTGCGCTCGGTCTTCTGGTGGACGATGCCATGATCGCGGTGGAGATGATGGTCCATCGGCTTGAGAAGGGCGACAGCCTCGACAAGGCCGCGACCCATGTCTACACCTCGACGGCCTTTCCGATGCTGACCGGCACGCTGGTGACCGTTGCCGGCTTCATGCCGGTCGGTCTCAACAGCTCCAATGCCGGCGAGTTCATCTTTACCCTGTTCGTCGTGATCGCGGTTTCGCTGATCGTCTCGTGGATCGTCGCGGTGTTCTTTACCCCGCTGATCGGCGTGACGGTGATGCCGAAGACGATGAAACAGACGGGCGAGCATCGCGGTTTCGTGATGCGGACCTTCCGGCGGCTGCTTCTGCTCTGCCTGCGATTCCGCTGGGTGACCATTGTGGTGACCCTTCTGGCGTTTGCGGCCTCGGTCTATGGCTATGGCTTTGTCCAGCACCAGTTCTTCCCGGATTCCGACCGCGTCGAGCTGATCGTCGACTGGAACCTGCCGCAGAATTCCTCGATCGAGGAGACCAACCGCCAGATAGCACAGTTCGAGGAGGAAGCCCTGAAGGGCAATGCCCTTGTCGACCACTGGAGCAGCTATATCGGCGAAGGCGCGCCGCGTTTCATCCTGTCCTTCGATGTCCAGCCGCCGGGGCGCTATTTCGGCCAGACGGTGATCGTGACCCGCAATCTCGATGACCGGGACGAACTCCAGGGCGAATTGCAGACCTATCTCGACAGGACCTTCCCCGGCACGGACGCATTCGTGAAACTTCTGGCCATCGGCCCACCCGTCGGCAAGCCCGTCGCCTACCGCATCAGCGGTCCGGATATCCAGAAGACGCGCGAATATGCGCAGGAAATCGCCGTGGCGATCGGCAAGAATCCCAATCTGGGTCGGCTGACCATGGACTGGTACGAGCCCTCCCGGATGATCAAGGTCGATGTGCTGCAGGACCAGGCCCGCAAGCTCGGCATCAGTTCCGAGGATATCGCCACGGCACTGAACGGCATGACCGACGGCACCACCGCCACTCAGGTGCGCGACGACATCTATCTCGTCGACGTCGTCGCCCGTGCCAACGATCGCGAACGCGGTTCGATCGATACGCTGGAAAACCTCGAACTGACATCGGCGAACGGCGAATCCGTGCCGCTCGGCGCCGTCGCGAAATTCCGCTACGAGCTCGAACAGCCGGTGATCTGGCGGCGCGACCGTATCCCGACGATCTCCGTCGAGGCGGCGATCGTCTCCTCGCTGCAGGCCGCCACCGTCGTCGAGCAGCTGGATCCGACCATCGAAGAGCTCAAAAGCGAGCTGCCGCCGGGCTACAGGATCGAACTGGGCGGGACCGAGGAGAAGAGCGCCGAGGCCAATGCGCCGATCATCGCGGTGGTACCGCTGATGCTGTTCGTGATGGCGACGGTGCTGATGATCCAGTTGCAGAGCGTCTCACGGATGCTGCTGGTCTTCTCGGTGGCGCCGCTGGCGCTGATCGGCGTGGTCATGGCGCTGTTCATCACCGGCGCGCCGATGGGCTTCGTCGCCATTCTCGGCGTGCTGGCGCTGATCGGCATCCTGATCCGCAACTCGGTCATTCTGATCGTGCAGATCGAGGATCATCGCAAGGAAGGCATGAAAGCCTGGGAAGCGGTCGTCGAGGCCACCGAAAACAGGATGCGACCGATCATGCTCACCGCCGCGGCGGCGACACTGGCGCTGATCCCGATCGCCCGGGAGATCTTCTGGGGGCCGATGGCCGTGGCGATGATGGGTGGCATCATCGTCGGAACGCTGCTCACCCTGCTGTTCCTTCCCGCGCTCTACGTGACCTGGTTCGGCATCCGCCCCGAAAGGGACGCGAGCTGACGCCTCTATCGGGAAGGCGAGGATTGCAGGTGGCTATTCGGCGGGACCGGTTTGCCGCATCGGCGCGAAGGGCAGCAGCACGATGACCCTTACCCCGCGCCGGTCCCGCCTGTTTTCCAGCGTTATGCTGCCGCCATATGTCTCGAGGATCTGCCGGACGATGGAGAGCCCGAGACCCGTTCCCCCGAGGCCGCGGTTGCGTGACGGTTCGCCGCGAAAGAACGGCTCGAAGACCTGTGTCAGTTCCTCTTCCGGAATGCCGGGGCCATCGTCCTCGATCGTCAGACGCGCAAACCGTCCAGCGCTTCCCGTCGAGAGCCTGGCATGAGAGGCATAGCGAAGCGCGTTCGAGAGGAGATTGTCGATCACGCGACGCAGCGGCTGTTGCGGCAGGCTGACATCGAGGCGGCCCGGAGACGTCATCACCTCGATCCTGGTCTTCTCCAGATGCAGCTCCTCGACACAGCCCGAAACGAGGGCGTTGAGATCGACGGACTGGTTTGTCTGAACCGGCGAGGCGTCGCCGGCAAACAGAAGCGAGTCGTTCAGGAGTTGCTCCATCTGCTCGACGTCGACGATTGCACGTTCGCGATGCGGGCTTGCCGGCATCATCTCCAGGCGGAGGCGGAAGCGGGTGAGGTAGGTCTTCAGATCGTGCGAAATCGCGCCGATGAACAGCGTCCGGCTCGAAATCAGCCGGAGGATGCGATCCTGCATGTTGTTGATCGCCTTGATCAGCATGCGCAGTTCCCGCGCACCCCGCTCCTCCAGCCGGATCGGCTCGACGCGATTGCCGAGCCTGTCGACGCTTCGCGCAAGCCGGGTGATCGGCCGCGCCACCAACGATACGGCGATGACGGCGCCAAGCGAGATGGCAAGCGCGAAGATGGCGGCCATGAAGCCGATCGGCTTGTTCCAGACCCGGAGCGTGGCATCGTCGGCGATATGGAACACCGCGTAGTCGCCGCTCGTAAGCGGTATCGCCAGATCGACCACATAGGCCTTGCTCTCGCGGCCGCCCGGCACGATGGCGATGATCTGGCGGTCCGGCGCGTAGCCGTCGAGCGCCTTCTGGATGAGAGTGTACATGCCATCGAGACGATGATTGCCTTCGGAGGGCCTCGGCCTCACGGCGGCCACATCGACTGCAAAGCCGCTGACATTCGCCACGGCAAGTGCGCTGTCCCGGCGCTCCGGCGGCGTGCCGTCAAGCAGGCGGACGACGGCGACGACGTGCTCGGCGATCAGCAATCCCGGAGGCGCGAGCGAGCGGCTCTGGCCAAGATAGGCGACGAAGAAGGCGAGCTGCATCAGGAACATCGCAGCGGTGACGATCAGAGCAATCCGGGTGACAATGCCGAAATGCCGCATCTATCCGTCCCGGACGGTCGCGTTGAACAAATAGCCGGCATTGCGGACCGTCGTGATCAGCTGCACATCGTCCGGCAGGCAGGCAGCGAGCTTGTTGCGCAGGCGCGACACGGTGACGTCGATGGCCCGGTCATAGCTGCCCGATATCGTGCCGCGGGTGAAGTCGAGAAGCTGGTCGCGGCTCAGAACGCGTTTCGGGCGCTCGAGGAAGCAGGCCAGTAGATCGAATTCGGCAGTCGTCAACGGCACGATGTCTCCGTCCTCCGTCGCAATCGTGCGGGCGTCGATATCGACGACAAGGCCGGCGAAACGCTTGCTGGAAGACGGCCGGTTTGCAGGCTCCGTCCCCGTCCGCCGCAGGATGGCGCGGATACGGGCCAGCAATTCGCGGGGATTGAAGGGCTTGCCCAGGTAATCGTCGGCGCCGATTTCGAGGCCGATGATCCGGTCGATATCGCTGGTGCGGGCAGTGAGCATGATGATCGGCACCGAGGATTGCGCGCGCACGCGGCGACAGAAGGAAAGCCCGTCCTCATGCGGCATCATGATGTCGAGAATGATGATGTCCGGCCATTTGCGCGCGACGAACCGATCGGCGGCGGTGGCGCCGTCGGCCACGCGAACGTCGAAACCCTCGCCGTCCAGAAATTCGTCCAGCAGGTCCCGGATTTCCGGATCGTCCTCGATAACCAGGACCTTGACCGCCTGTTCCATTGCTGCGTTTTCCTTCCAGCGGCCTCTTGCCACTATGGTGACCTCGGCGGCGCTGCCTTCAGCGGCTGAAGCGCCGCCGAGGTCACCATAGTGGCAAGAGCGGCGGAAAGGCCAGTGCTTCCACTCTATCCCAGCAGCGCCTTGAGGCTTTCGGCGGCTTTCGATGCCCCGCGGTCGATGCCGGCCTTGGCCGCATCCAGAGGCCGGATACTGGCCGGGATGTTCAGCGCGCTCGGATATTGTCGCGTGACGAATGCGTAAACGAGCTTGTCCGTCCTGGAATCGAAGAATTCGACCGCATAGATGACCGAGCCGGAGAAATTGCTCTCCCTGTCGAGCCCGGCCTGGACGCCGGAAAGCACCAGGCCGACCGGCAGGACCTTGGTCACGGTGTTGACGACCGGCACACTCTGTTCCACGCCTGTGATCGTCAGGCGCATCTTCAGCACGCCCGGGCCGGTGGCAGGGGCGAGGATGCCCTGTTCGCCGAGTTCTTCGGTGAAGCGCTTGCGTGCGTAATTCGCAAGCGCGGTCCTGTCTTCTTCGGAAATGTTGCCGAACTGATTGTCGGCGCCGCGATAGACCTGCGCCGGCTCGAGCATGATCTTCGAATAGGGCGCAAAGGTCTCGGCCGTGATTTCGGTGCGGTAGGGGACGTGCCCGTCGGCATCGGTGGTATTGGGCTGAAGGCGTGCCGACGAGGCGAGGTCGCCATACTGAGTCGGCTCCGTCGCGCAGCCTGCAAGCAGCGCAAGCGAACCCAGCATCAGCATTGCGCGTGACGTCTTCGTCAGGCCCCGGCCTTTGCGGCGCGACACTGCCGGGGCAAGGCCGGGGGCAGCCTGGGTGTTGGCCCTTGATCGTCTGAAACGCCTCTCCTGGGCACGTATCATGCTTTTCCGTTCCTGCTGTTGCTGTGGCATCCGGGCAGCGTCGATCGACGCGTGGAGCGGTCATTGAAGGCCAGCCGTTTTGCCCGGCAATTGCAAACATGTTGCAGAATGTTGCAGCTTTCCCGGCCTGCCATGGCCGCAGCGTAGGCGAGCGATGAGCCGGAAACGGCGGTAAAGCCGGAACAGGAGAAGATCGGGACAGGCGGCGCCGCACCAGCTTGGTGGCGGCAAATAAGCCTGCCGGTGAGGCCTGAATGAAAGGCGACGAAACCCATCAACAGAAACATCGGCACTGCCGACATGGTGCAACTGGCGACGAAGGAATAGGGCATGTTCGACGGGATGCCGAAGGCCGGCGTGATCGGGCTTCAGCCTTCCTGCGCTGCGCCGGTGGATTGCCGGGAAATGAGGCGGACACCCATATTGATGCGCTCGACAGCGGCATTGGGCTGCGCCCAGCGTTCCATCAGCATGCGCACCGCCTTGCGGCCAAGCTGTTGGCGGTCGATATGGACGGTGGTCAGCGGCGGGGTGGAGTGCGCGCCGATGGAAAGATCGTCGAAGCCGACGACCGAAACATCCCCCGGAACCGAGAGACCGCTGGCTTTCAGCGCCTGGACCGTGGCGAGCGCGACGATGTCGGCGACGCAGAAGAAGGCGGTGGGCACGCTGTCGCGCGCCTTCAGAAAGCGCTCGACGCTCGCGCGCGCCTCGATGCTGACAAGGTTCGGGTCGCCGAGGTCGAGGACATGGCGCTCCGGATCGAACTCGATCCCGGCCTCCTCCAGCGCATCGCGGAAGCCGTCGAGCCGGCGCTTGATCGATTCGCGATGCGGATGCGTGACGTGGACGATGTCGCGGTGTCCGAGGTCGATGAGCATGCTGGTCGCCGCCCAGCCACCGAAGTGATAATCGGGTGAAACGCTGGAGATATGCATGTTGCGATCCATGCCGTTGATGATCACGGCAGGCGTTTCGGAGCGATGTACGGCTTCGGTGATGTCGCGGCGGTCGATGCCGATCAGCACCAGCGCGCTCGGCTCTTCGCCAAGAAGCTGGTCGATGTCGGCAACGGAAAGGGTGGCAGAGGCGATGACCCTGACATCGGTCGCCACCAGTTCGTTCGCCGCCTCCTGCAGCACGCCATCGACAATCTCGTTGTAGAATGTGTTGTTGGTAACGAACCGATCAAGCATCACGATCGTCAACCGGTCGGGCGTTGCGGCCTTGGCGCCGCGGCCCTGGTAACCCATCTCCGCAGCAAGCTTCAGTACCCGTTCCCGGTTGGCCGCACTGGCGCCGTCGCGATTGTTGAGCACTTTCGAGACCGTCGCGACCGAGAGCCCGGAGGCTTCTGCAAGGTCCTTCAGCGTCGGACCCTGTTTGATATCCATGATCTATTCCTCGCAACGCAGAGCAGCAAGTTTCCTTTGACAGGAAACTATCGCAGATGGCTACGTCTTTGCCAGCTTTGTTACGCGAGCTTCCGGTGCAAAACTACCAGAAGAAGCGCGTGTGGCCGAGCGAGCGCATCAGCGCTTCCATGAAATAGTAGTCGCCATAGGGCAGCATGGCATCGGTCTGGCCGGCGCGGACATGGGCCGCGCCATGGGCGAGAAGTCCCTGCGCGTCCGGGACCGTGGTCAGGTCGCATTGATCCAGCAATCCGTCGAGGAGGCGATCGGCGAGCCTGCGCCAGCGTTGGGCTTCCGCGCCCTCCAGGGCTGCGGCAAGGATGTAGAGGCCGGCCGACATGATGGCGCCGGCAGAGCTGTCGAGCGGACGCGGCTCATTGTCCGGGACGCTGAAATCCCAGACCGGCACGGTGGCATCGCCCATCAGCCGCTCCGTGGCTGCCGCCAGCGCACGGGCGGTTTCGAGATAGGCCGCGTTGCCGGTCGCCGCATGACACTGGGCAAAGCCGTGCAGCAGCCAGGCCTGGCCGCGCGACCAGCAGGAGCCATCGCGGTAGCCCTGATGGGTCTGGCCTTTCAGCGGTGCACCAGAGGCCGGATCGAAGAGGTAGGTGTGGAAGCTGGTGCCGTCTTCACGGACAAGATACCGCCGGCTGGTCTCGGCATGTGCGTCGGCGACGATGCGAAAGTCCTCGATCGCCGTTTCGCGATGGGCCCAGTAGAGCAGCGCCAGGTTCTGGATGCAGTCGGCGATCATGCGGCCGTTCACATAGGCGGCACGGTCGCGGTCGACCGTGCCGGTCGGGTTCCACGCCTGGATATAGCCGCCTTCCTCGCGAAAACGGGCGAGCAGCAGGCCGGCGGCTTCCAGGGCCATGGCGCGGGCTTCGCGATCGCCGGTCATCTGCCAGTCGGCCACCGAATGCAGCGAGAACTGGAAGCCGAGGTCGTGGTCGCGGACCTTGCGGTGCTCGAGGATGTAGCGGAAATCCGGCCGCCGCGCCTGGGCCGCATTGCGGAAGGCCACATCGCCGGTGAGCTGGTAGGCCAGCCATAGCTGCCCGGAGTGAAAGCTGATCACCCAGTCGCCGGGATTGCAGAAATGCCAGCGATCGCCTTCTCCGCCGATCTTCGGGTTGCGCAGCCCGATCGTCGGCATCGTGTCAGCGAGCCTGGCAACGACGCGCTCAAGCGCTTTTTGATGTTCGATCCTGGCGCGTGGAACGGCACGGCTGGCGAAATAGGGATTGGCGGGAGCGTTCATGGCGAATGTCCGTTCACGGTCAGTTGAATGTGACGCTTTTCTATCACGGGCGCAAATTTCTTCAATGAGAAAAATTTCGTTTATTTAGAAAGTTTCTGTGGCGCCGCTGAAATGATCATGCTATCCGCTTTGGACATTGATCGGCCTCGGTGCTTGTTTGCTGGGAGGGCCGCACCGAAGCACGTTGCGTTGCAATGTGTGCCGGACGGCCTCAAACAACGAGGGCAATGTTCGAGATAGCGCCGAACCGATCAGTGGCGGCGGGCCATCCGTTTGAACGATTGACACCTCAGGAGGAATTCCATGAACCTTTTCAAGAAAGCTCTGCTGATCGCAGGCGCTGTTGTCGCGCTCAGCGCGAATGCACAGGCAGCAACCTACAAATTCGCCGTCAACATCGCCGACAACGGCTCGACTGCGGAAGCCCTCCACGATTTCGCCGATGGCGTGGAAGAGCGCACCGATGGCCGCGTCAAGATCAAGTTCTTCTGGAACGGCGTGCTCGGCAGCCAGGACAGCTATCTGCAGCAGATCCAGAAGGGCGTCGTCGATCTCGGCCTCGTCAACAGCGCGACGCTCGAGAACCTGATCCCCACCTTCGGCGCTATCAACCTGCCTTATGTCTTCCGCACGGCTGACGAATACGGCAAGGTCATGGACGATCCTGCGGTCAAGGAGGTGCTGTTCACCTCTGCTGCCGAACATCGCTTCGCACCGCTTGGCTATCTGAGCTCGGGCTTCCGTTCGCTCTACGTCACCAAGCCGGTCGAAGACATCTCGGGCCTGGCTGGTCTCAAGATCCGCACCATGTCGAGCGCGACCTATATCGAGATGCTGCGCCGTTTCGGTGCCGTGCCGACGCCACTTGCCCGCTCCGAACTCTTCGCCGGCATGCAGCAGGGCGTGGTTGACGGCGCCGAGGGTGGCCTCGCAGGTCTTTACGATGGCAAGCTCGGCGAAGTCGCCAAGTGGGCACTGAAGACCGATCAGACCCGTCTCACCGACTTCACCGTCACCAGCCTGCAGTTCCGCGAAAAGCTCGAGCCCGAAGACCTGACGATCGTCGAGGAAGAGTTTGCGCGCGTCAGTGCCGACACGCTGGCGGTTGCCGACAAGCACCAGAACGAAGCTGCGGAGATGGCTGCCAAGGAATATGGCGTCACCATCGTCGACATCGACACGGCACCGCTGATGGAAGCCGTCGAGCCGATGTATGAGGAAGCTCGCAAGGACGAAGGCAAGCGTCAGCTGCTCGATACGATCTTCGAGATCGAAGGCCGCAACTGATCCCCGGCACTCCAGAAGGCGGCCTGATGGCCGCCTTCCTTCCAGGCACAACAAGATTTCGTATCGCCGTTGGCTGTGGCCATCGGCTCGGGTGGAAAGAATCCTGACATGACGCAGGAAAGTACAGGGGCCGCCCAGGGCGGCAGCGGCTGGAAAATGCTGCTCGCCCTTTCGCGGGCCGTCGCTCTGGTCCTCAAATATATCCTCCTCCTGTTCCTCGCCCTGATGAGCGTGCTCATCATCTACCAGGTCGTGGCGCGGTTCATCTTCAACAATCCCAGCGCCTATACGGAGGAGCTGCTGAGCTTCCTGCTCATCTGGCTCGGCATACTCGGCGGCGCCTTCTGCTTCATGGAGGGCCGGCACCTCAACCTGCCGCTTCTCATCGACATGCTTGGCGAGCGTGGCCAGCACCGGCTGCGGGCCATCAATGCACTGCTGACGCTCGGCTTCGGCGTGGTGATGTGCATCGGCGGATATCATTCGATCGTCGATGGCATGATGACCGTTTCGCCCATGCTCCGGCTGCCGATGGGCTGGCTGCAGAGCGTGCTGCTGGTCACCGGCGTGGCGATCGTGCTGTCGCAGCTGCTCGAGCTTGCCACGCTCATTCATGAAGACCGTCGGAATCTTCGCAGCGTCGCCATCATTGCCGGTGTCATGGTGCTGCTGATCGTGGCGGTGGCCTTCGCCCGCCAGACGGCGACCTATGAATATCTCGTCGACGAATATCTGATGACCTTTTCGATGGTCGTTCTGTTCGGCGCCTTCTTCACCTTCCTTATTCTCGGCACGTCGATTTCGGCGGGACTTGCGCTTGCCGGTATTTTCACGCTCAGCCTGCAGATCGACTTCGGCTCGCTGTCGTCGACCATCGGCGAGCAGATCTTCGGCGGGCTCGATCACTTCGGCTTCCTGGCGCTGCCGTTCTTCGTGCTTGCCGGCGCAATCATGAACCAGTGCGGCATTGCCCATCGGCTGATCGACTTCGCCATGCTGATCGGCCGGCGCATCCCCGGTTCGCTGTGGCAGACGAACGTGCTGGCCAACATGCTGTTCGGTTGCCTTTCGGGCTCCGGCATTGCGGCGGCCACCGCTATCGGCAACATCATCGCCCCGATCGCCCGCGAGAACAAATACGACATGCCGATGACGACCGCCGTCAACGCGGCCTCCGCGCCAACCGGAATGCTGATCCCGCCCACCGGCGCCTTCATCGTCTATTCGCTGATCACCGGCGGTTCGGCCTCCATCGTCGCGCTCTTCCTTGCCGGTTATTTCCCGGGCATCGTCATGGGGCTTGCGGTCATGGTCGTCGCCTATGTCTATGCCCGCAGGCGCGGCTATGCTTCCGACAAGAGCCCCTTCCGTCTGGCCGAGGTCGCCGGCGTTCTCTGGCGGGCGATCCCGAGCCTCGGGCTCGTCGTGCTGGTCATCGGCGGCATTGTCGGCGGTGCCTTCACCGCGACGGAAGGTGCAGGCGTGGCCGTGCTTTACAGTCTGGTTCTGGCCATCTGCTATCGCAAGCTGACGCTGGAGAAGTTGATCCGGGTCGGCATGGAAACGATCTATGCCTCCGGCGTCATCCTGTTCCTGATCGCCTGTTCCGGCCTGATGAGCTGGAGCATGACCTTCGCCAGCATTCCCGACCAGATCGGCGAGATTCTGACGAGCATTTCCAGCAACAAATACGTGATCCTGCTGATGATCAACGTGGCGCTGCTGATCGTCGGTACCTTCATGGACATGTCGCCGGCGATGCTGATCTTCACGCCGATCCTGTTTCCGGTCGTCACCGATCTCGGCGTCGATCCGGTCCATTTCGGTGTCATTATCGTCTACAACCTGTGCATGGGCATCGTCACCCCGCCGGTCGGAACCGTGCTGTTCATCTCCGCCTCGATCACCGGCGAGAAGATCACCCGCGTCATCCCGCCGCTTTTGCCGATCTTCACGGTGCAGTTCATCGGCCTGCTGGTCGTCACCTATCTGCCGGCCTTCAGTCTCGCGCTGCCACGCCTGTTTGGCGTGATGTAAGGCCCACAAGAGAGACGCAGGGCCGCCGACATTCAGTGCGGCGGCCTTTTCATTCCGGGACAGTTTCCATGGCCTATTACGAAAAATTCCAGAACAATCCGATGCGCAGCCGCGCGGACTTCCAGCGGTGCGTCTGCGACCTGTTCGAGCCTCTGGTGGCCCGACTGGAGACGCAGGGCGCGGCGCTTGATCTTCATGAGGGCGGCGCCCACTACGACATGAAGTCGAGTTCGCTCGAAGGTATTGCCCGCCCGCTCTGGGGCATCGTGCCGCTGACCCGCGGCGGCGGTCATTTTGCACACTGGCCGCTGGTGCGGAGGGTGATCGCCGAGGGCACCGATCCGGAAAATCCGCACTTCTGGGGCGATCCCGGCGATATCGACCAGCGCTCCGTCGAAATGGCTGCCTTCGGCCTGATGCTGCTGATGGTGCCAGGGGAGGGGTGGCATCCCTTCAGCGAGAGCGAAAAGAACAATCTCGCCCGATGGCTTTCGCGCATCCAGTATCAGAGGATGCCGAACAACAACTGGCTGTTCTTCACCGTCATCGTCCAGGAGGCGTTGAAATCCGTCGGCCGGGTCGATCTCGTGGAGGCGGCCCGCGAGGCCGAATGCCTCAATCGTCTTGCCGGCTGGTATCGCGAAGGCGGCTGGTATGGCGATGGCGACGGGCAGGGGGTCGATCACTATGGCGGCTTCGCCATGCATTTCTACGGTCTGCTCTACGCGCTCTATGCCGACAAGCCGGACGAGAGGCTCGCTGCCCTGTTCCGCGAGCGTGCCGATATCTTCGCCGAACCCTTCGCGCACTGGTTTGCCGACACCGGCGAAACGCTCGCCGTCGGTCGATCGCTGTCCTATCGCTTCGCAACCTCCGCTTTCTGGGGTGCGCTCGCCGTCTCCGGCCAGACGCCGCTATCGGTGGCCACGATCAAGGGATTGTGGGCGCGGCAGATCCGCATCTGGCGCGACAAGCCGATCTTTTCCGCCGATGGCATCCTGTCGCGCGGCTATGACTATCCAAGCCTTTTCGTCTGCGAGGAATACAATTCCCCGACCTCTCCCTATTGGGCCATGAAGGCGTTCCTGCCGCTGGCGCTTCCGGAGGATTCGCCGTTCTGGACCGCCGACGAGGCGCCGCTGGCGCTTGGCGACGATGTCGTCGAAATGCCCGGCGGACCGATGATCGCCCAGCGCGTTGAGGGCCATGCTATCGTTCACTACGCGGCCCCCGTCCATCGCAAGGTGCAGGCGGACAAATACAACAAGTTCGCCTACTCGACCCGCTTCGGCATGGAAGTGAACGCGTTGCAATATGCCGAGATGGGTAAATTCGGCGACAATATTCTCGCCTTCTCCTTCGACGACGGCGCCAACTGGCAGATGCGGCTTGAAAACAAGGCGGCGGAAATCCGTGACGGCAAGCTGATCGCGCGATGGCGATCGGGTGACCAGTGTGTTGAAACGGAGATCGCGGTCATCGGCGGCGGTGTTTTCTCCCGAACCCACCGTTTCATCCTCGATCGGCCTGCTCTGGTCGTGGAAACGGGCTTTGCGGTGGACCGCTGGTATCGCGAATTCACCCTCATCGAACCGCCGCTCGAGCGCCTCGGCAAGTCGCCGATAGCTGGTGCGGAAGTCGCAATTCAGGGCCAGAACGGGATTTCGGGGATTCGCAGTCTCGATGGATATTCCAAGACGCCATCTGTTGCGCTGCGTACGCACATGAACGTCGTTTCGCCCCGAACGGCGATACCGTATCTGCTTGCCGCTCTTCCGGCCGGAGAACACACGATCGTCGACGCGTTCGCGGTATCGCCCGAAGCGAGACCCGTAGTCTGGCCAGAGGCCGTTCTCCACGCGAGCGTCTGATCGTTCGACGCTTCCGGCAGCAAGCGCAGACGCCGGTCTGGCGCATGTCAGATGATCGCGTTCGCGCCCCTCAGCAAAAAAGAGGCCCGGCCGGAAACGCCCTTGCCGAAATGGCAGGGACGTCTCCGGCCGGGCCGAAGCGTCTAGCGGTCAGCCAATCAGGGCTGCTTGCCGATATAGGCGAGGATGCCGCCGTCGACATAGAGCACGTGGCCGTTGACGAAATCGGAGGCTGCCGAGGCGAGGAAGATGGCCGGGCCCTTCAGGTCCTGCGTCGTGCCCCAGCGGTTGGCAGGGGTCTTGGCAAGGATGAAGGAGTTGAAGGGGTGGCCGGGCTCGCGCAGCGGTGCGGTCTGCGGCGTTTCGATATAGCCGGGGCCGATGCCGTTGCACTGGATGTTGTAGGAACCATATTCCGACGCGATATTGCGGGTCAGCATCTTCAGACCGCCCTTGGCAGCGGCATAGGCCGATACCGTCTCGCGGCCGAGTTCGCTCATCATCGAGCAGATGTTGATGATCTTGCCGGAGCGGCGTTCCATCATCGACGGCAGCACGGCCTTGGCCATGATGAAGGGGGCCGTCAGGTCGATGTCGATGACCTTGCGGAAATCCTTGGCTTCCATCTCGTGCATCGGCGTGCGGGCGATGATGCCGGCATTGTTGACGAGAATGTCGACCGGGCCGACATCTTCGGCGATCTGGGCGACCATTTTCTGAACCGAAGGTTCATCGGTGACGTCGCAGATATAGCCCTTGGCATCGATGCCGGCTTCCTTGTAGGCGGCAACGCCCTTGGCCAGGAAGTCTTCGTTGATGTCGTTGAAGACGATGGTCGCACCGGCTTCGGCCAGTGCCGAAGCGATCGAGAAGCCAATGCCGTAGGAGGCGCCGGTGATCAGCGCGACCTTGCCAGTGAGGGAGAAATTGTCTGCAAAACTCATGGATCGGTTCTTTCCGTTCTAGAGGTTCATTGGAGTGAGGACGACGATCAACGCAGTTCGTTGATCGGGATCTGGTCCATGTCGTTGAAGGTCAGGTTCTCGCCACCCATCGCCCAGATGAAGGTGTAGTTGGTCGTTCCGCAGCCGGCGTGGATGCTCCAGGACGGGCTGATGACGGCCTGTTCGTTCTGAACGAGGATGTGGCGGGTCTGCTTGCCTTCGCCCATCATGTGGAACACCGACTGATCTTCGGGCAGGTTGAAATAGGTGTAGATTTCCATGCGACGCTCATGGGTGTGCGCCGGCATGGTGTTCCAGACATTGCCGGGTTCCAGCTGGGTCAGGCCCATGGAAAGCTGGCAGGTTTCCAGAACGTCGGGGTGGATGAACTGGTTGATGACGCGCTTGTTGGCGGTCTTGTTGTCGCCCATCGGCACCTTCTTGGCGTCAGCCATCTTCAGGAAGGTGGTCTTGCAGGATTTGTGGGCCGGAGCCGAAACCATGTAGAACTTGGCAGGCTTGGCCGGATCGGCGCTCTTGAAGGTCACCGTCTTGGTGCCGCGGGTGATGTAGAGGCAATCCTGGTAATCGAGATTGAAGGTCTCGCCATCAGCTTCGATCGAACCGGCGCCACCGATGTTGAAGATACCGATTTCGCGGCGTTCCAGAATGTAGTTGGTGCCGAAGGTCTTCATGCACTCGATACCCTTGTCGAGCGACACGGTTTCGGAAACCGGCATGCAGCCAAAGGTGACCATGCGGTCGATATGCGAATAGACGGCAACCACCGCGTCGGCGACATAGAGGTTTTCGATCAGGAATTCGTCGCGCACTTCCTCGGTGTTGTAGCGCTGGAAGTCCTTCTGATTGACGGAATAGCGAATATCCATGGTTCAAGTCTCCTTCTTTCGTTTTGAAGCGCTCCGCCGCGAGCGGCACGCGCTTCCTGAATTTGAAAAGTCATTGGCCAAGCTGCGTCAGTGCGCCTTGATTTGCATTGACTTAAGCCAGCCGCCGCGCGGTTTTCACGGGGTCGCCTCAACCCGGACCTTCACAACCACCTTGCGGACGGCCTTGCCCGGTTCAGCCACCGCGCAGCCGGGACGATGCACATCCCAGGGGTAGAACACGGCGTAGCTTCCTGCCGGCATCATCAGCGATGTCTCGCCGGCAACCGTGTCGTAGAAGAGAATGTCGCGTTCTTCGGCGTGGTCTTCCACGGCGCGCATTCCGGCGTTAAGGGGCGCAAAGCCGATGGCTTCCTCACCGGAAACGACATACTGGATGTCGAAATAGCGGATATGGGATTCCGGTCTGTTGGCTTCGGCGGGACGGGTGTCATAGTCCTGCACGGAGGCGAAGATCCGGTCCCCGTCGATCTCGATCCTGCCTTCCGGCGCATTTTCGAGATTGGTTTCCTTCAGGAAGCGGAGTCCTTCCAGAACCGCTTCCGGCAGCGTCGCCTGTTCGAGATCGACATTATCGAGGCGTCCGTAGATCACAGTCTTATCTCCTTGGAACCCCGCCGGTCCGGGGCGGATGGCGACGGCACTTGCGTCGTGCCACCCTTCAATTATCGGCAACTCTCACGCGGTCCGGCATCTGCGTGGAGCCGTTCCGGCGGCCCCTTGGCGGGGTCGCCGGCTTGCGGTTTTTACTGGATCAGGCCGGCTGCGCGCGGCAGCGCCAGCGAGAGTTCCGGTACGAAGGTCACCAGCATCAGCATGGCGACGAGGATGACGAAGAACGGAAGCAGAGGCTTCACGACCTGTTCGATCTTCAGATCGGCGATGCGGCAACCGACGAACATGATCGGACCGACCGGCGGGGTGATGGTGCCGATGCAGAGGTTGAAGACCATCAGCACACCGAAGTGGACCGGATCGATGCCGAGCGAGATGGCGATCGGCAGGAAGATCGGTGCGAAGATCAGGATCGCAGGCGTCGGGTCCATCACGCAGCCGAGCAGCAGCAGGACCACGTTCATGATGATCATGATCAGGATCGGGTTGTCGGTGATCGACAGCAGCGACGAGGCGATGATGTTCGGGATCTGCGCATAGGCCATGATCCAGCCCATGATCGACGACACACCGATCATGAAGATGATCATTGAAGTCGTCTTGACCGTTCCGAGCAGCAGCTCCGGGAGCATCTTGATCGACAGCGTGCGGTAGGCGAACGACAGTACCGTGACGTAGACAACCGCGATCGCGCTGGCTTCCGTCGGCGTGAAGATGCCGGAGATGATGCCGCCGACGACGATGACGATCATCGCAAGTGCCGGGATGGCTTCGATCGTGGTCTTGAAGTTGGTCCTGAAGTTGGCGACGCGTTCGGCCTTGTAGCCGGCCCGGCGGGCAAAGAAGATCACCGGCACCATGCAGGCCAGCCCCCAGAGAATGCCCGGCAGATAGCCGGCCATGAACAGGGCGGCCACAGAAGAACCACCGCTTGCGAGCGAGTAGATGATGAAGGTGTTGCTTGGCGGGATCAGCATGCCGGCTGGCGCCGAGGCGATGTTGGCAGCGGCTGCAAACTTCGGATCGTAACCATCGGCCTTCTGCTGCGGCCCCATGGCGCCACCGATGGCGGCAGCGGCTGCAACACCCGAACCGCTGATCGCGCCGAAGAGCATGTTGGCAACGATGTTGGTCTGGATCAGCGCACCGGGAACGAAGCAGATCAGCGCCTTTGCGAAGTTGATCAGCCTCCGCGCTATCCCTCCTGTCGTCATGATATTGCCGGCCAGGATGAAGAACGGGATCGCCAGAAGCGAGAATGAGTTGATGCCGGCGAAGATGCGCTGTGCGGAGGTGATTGCCATGCGGTCGAAGCTGAAGATGGTGGCCATCGCCAGCACGGAACCGATGCCCATGCTGACACTGATCGGCACGCCGATCATCAGCAGGATCGGGATGGAAATGAGTAGGATAAGACCTATGTCGGCTGCGTTTGCCATTTTATTTGGCCTCCCCTTCGGCGCTCTGTGCATTCACAGGGCGGAGAAATGCGAGAATGTCGTTCCAGATGTTGTAGAGGCAGTAGAAGGCGGAGAAGGCACCACAAAGCGGCAGCGCGATATAGATCTGGCCGGTTCTCAGGAACGGCATGGCTGCGTTGGTCTGGCGCATCGTCCTGTCGACGGCATCAAGACCGCCAATCAGAAGAATGCCGACGACAAAGAGCAGGATCAGAACATCTGTTGCGATCTGGAAGCTTGCCTTCCAGCGTGGTGACGAAAAGGCTTCGACAAAGAGCCCGATATTCATGTGTCCTCTCTCTCCGAACAGGAGAGCGGCGCCCAGAAGGACCAGCCAGACAAACATGATCTTCGCCAGCTCTTCCGACATCGCGCCGGCGCCGCTGAACACATAGCGGTTTACCACCTGCCAGGTCACGACAACCGTCAGAAGACCACACAATGTGATGCAGATCGTTGCCAGAAGCCGGTCGACCCAAAGCTTGATCGTATGCATAGCAAGTTACTTTCTCATCCCGGACGGCCCCGGAAATCCCGGGACCGCCACCAGGCTGTTGGTGTTTTGATTATTGAGCTTCGCCGTGCATCTGGGCGTAGATCTTCTTGGTGACGTCGCTGGTGAGCTTCTGCTCGG
Organism: Martelella endophytica; assembly: GCF_000960975.1. NCBI lineage: Bacteria > Pseudomonadati > Pseudomonadota > Alphaproteobacteria > Hyphomicrobiales > Aurantimonadaceae > Martelella > Martelella endophytica. The sequence continues at coordinate 1,585,278 of NZ_CP010803.1, forward strand.
TCAGCGGACGGACGGCGTCGCGGAAGGGCTGAAGGTCAACCTCGTTGAACGTCGCGCCGGCTTCTTCGGCGAGAGCACGGGACTTGGCCGCATCTTCGGCAAAGACGTCGAATTCGTAGTCGGCGGCCTTCTGCAGTTCTTCCGTGAAGATCTGCTTCACGTCGTCGGGAAGGTCTTCATACATGTCGACATTCATCACCAGATAGTCAGGGATCATCAGGTGCTGCGTGTAGGAGAAGTACGGAGCGATTTCCGAGTGCTTCAGCGACCAATAGGTGACTTCGTTGTTTTCGCCGCCATCGAGAACGCCGGTCTGGATCGCGGTGTAGACTTCGCCCTGACCCATTGCGATGCCGTTGCCGCCCATCATGTTCATCATGTCGATGTTGGTCTGCGACTGCATCACGCGGATCTTTTCGCCGGACAGATCGGCAGGCGTTTCGACCGGACGATCCTTCAGGTAGACGTTGCGCGAACCGGCCGTGAAGGCGGCGACGACGACGATGCCCTGATCGGCAACCGAGTTGTAGAGATCGCCGACGATTTCAGGATTGTTCACGACCGACTTCTGGTGCTCCATGCTGTCGAATACGTAGGGCAGGTTGAAGACGACGAAATCGGGGTTCCAGCTTTCCAGGAGGCTGGCGGCGGCGAGCGACATGGCGATCGTGCCCGTCTGCGCCATTTCGACGGTTTCCTTCTGGGCGCCGAGCAGTTCGTTCGGGAAGATCTTGACGGTGTATTCGCCGTTGGTGCGCTCGGCGAGCGCTTCACCGAAGCGTTCCATCGCCTTGTACTGCGGATGGGTTTCCGGCTGGTTGAACGCGATTTCGAACACGGTCTCCGAGAAAGCCGGGCTTGCGCCAAAGACGGCGCCGAGAGCGATGGCGCTGACACCTGCCAGCTTGAGGGTATTTTGTACGGTCTTCATGATTGCCTCCCATGAGGATAGTGACTTCAGATTTGCCGGCCGGATCAGATTAGCGGGGCCGACTTTCGCTTTGAGAGGCGATGTTCGCATCGCCCCACTTCTCGTAGACGTTGTTGATGTCTCCGATGAAATAGTCAGGGTTGAGATCGCGGATCGGACGCAGGTCCTCCGCGCTCAGGCCCTCGAGATGATGGGTCATCGCCGCAACGGCGCGCTCCGCATCCTTGTCCGCCAGCGCGTCGACGATTTCGGCGTGCTCGACGATGACGCGCTCCATGCGGTTGATCTGCGGCAGCGTCATGCGGCGGTAGCGGTCGACCTGCAGCTTGACCTGTTCGATGATCTTCCAGATGCCGGGATAGCCGCCGGCAACCGCGATCGCCCGATGCAGCGCCTCGTCGGCGGCATGGAACTGCTCGCTGTCGCCCGCATCCGTGCGCTCGCGCTGCAGCACCAGAAGCGCCCGCATGTTGGCGATCTCGCTGCCCTGAACGCGGGCGGCGGCGGCGCGGACATTCACCTGCTCCAGCGCGGTGCGGGCGACCTGGGCTTCGAGAAGCGAGGCGACCGGGATCTTCGAAACGGTGGTGCCCGATTTCGGAACGATATCGACCAGCTGCTCTTCAGCCAGCCGCAGCAAGGCTTCGCGGACCGGCGTGCGGCTCAGACCGCTCTCGGCGGCGATTTCCTTTTCGCTGATCGGGGCACCGGGCAGGCGCTGAAGCGACACGATCTCGTAGCGCAGGCGGCGATGAACAATCTGAGTGGCCGTCGCGCCGCGGCTTGCACTTCCTGTGATGTCTATCATGCTGTCAGATGAGTATCCCATCTGCGCCTCCATCGTTTGTTGTATATCTTATATACCAGTTATATAAGCTCGACAAGATCCCGCAAAATAAAGGTAAATATTTGAATTTTAACAAGAAAGATTAGCGCTCTTGGCGTTCGTCAAGTCTGGCGGTGAAAAATCTCAATCAGGGACTAATCGGCGACAAGCCTGATCTCTCCTGCTGCAATCAGCTCACCCGCAAGCCGGGATGCAGGTGTGAGACGAGTCTGCGGGCCGATCATCGCTGCGCGGGTCTCCGCTTTGGCCGCCAGATCGCGCAAGGTGCGCGCTTGGGGCAGAGCAATGCCCGGTAAACCAATCGCACGCGTGTCTCGCATATTTCCTTGATCCGTCGTTCAACAGCGGCCTGACCGACGCGGCGAATGACATGCCTCGAAACATCCCGTCAGGCGGCAGGCCCGCGTATTTTTTCTTTCAGGTGAAATAGGTCGCCTGACTGGTCCCGGCAGAGCACGAAGTCGGGCACTGGTCGGCAACACGCCTTGTCTGTCCTGTCGCCCTGTGAGGGAAGCGTTGCGCTGATCAGGCGAATTTCCGTCTGCGCCTGAAGAGCTCGGTTGGAATCGCGCTGGCGACTCATCGCGGTGCGTTAACCGCCGTCAATGCACCAACGCCTAAAATCGGATTAGGTCTTTCTCCTCACGCCCGGTTTCTATGCAAATCGGGGTTGCTTTTTTTGCAGCTGGAGAAAGCATCATGACCGATCAAATCAAGCCGCAGGCCGATCCGGCGCCAGAGCTTACGTCCCGTTTTCCGACAGCCTACACGATCCTGTTTCTTTTGATCGTGCTGGTGGCCGCGCTGACCTGGATCATTCCGGCCGGCCAGTATGACCGGGTGATGAATGCGGACGTCGGCCGCGAAATCGCCGTCGCCGGCACCTATCACGAGGTCGCTCCGAACCCGCAGGGCTTCGTCGATGTGATGCTGGCGCCGATTGCCGGGTTCTACAATCCCGACAGCTATGTGGCCAACGCCATCGACGTGGCGCTCTTCGTCCTGTTTCTCGGCGGCTTCCTTGGCGTGGTGAATGCCACGGGCGCGATCGACAGCGGGATCAGGGCAGCGATGTCGGCGATGAAGGGGCATCAGATATGGATCATCCCGATCATGATGGGCCTGTTCGCCGTCGGAGGCACCACCTATGGCATGGCCGAGGAGACGCTGGCCTTCTACGCCATTTTGATCCCGGTCATGATCGCCGCCGGCTATGATACCGTGACCGGGGTCGCGATCATTCTGATCGGCGCGGGCATCGGCGTGCTCGGATCGACGATCAACCCCTTCGCCACCGTGATTGCCTCCAACGCGGCGAGCATTCCCTTCACCGACGGCTTGATCCTGCGTCTGGTGCTGCTGCTCGGCGGTCTGGCGATCTGCGCGGCCTATGTCATGCGCTACGCCCATCGGGTCCGGACCGATCCAGCGCGCTCGGTCGTCGCCAAACAGCTCGAAGCGCATAAGAAAATCTTCCTGCAGAAAAGCACAGGCGAAGCGGCCGAGGCGCGGATGAGCGGTATCCAGAAATGCGTTCTGGTGATTTTCGCGGCAACCTTCGCGGTAATGATCTGGGGCGTTTCCAGTCAGGGCTGGTGGATGGCGCGGATGAGCGCGCTGTTCCTCGGCTCGGCGATTGTCATCGGGCTTGTCTCGCGGCAGGGCGAGAAGCAGTTGACCGGCAATTTCGTCGACGGCGCGCGCGATCTTCTGGGCGTGGCGCTCGTGGTCGGGCTGGCGCGCGGCATCGTCGTCATCATGGAACAAGGGCTGATCGCCGATACGATCCTGCACGGCGCGGAACAGTCGCTCGGCGGTCTCGGGCATCTCACTTTCATCAATCTGATGTTCTGGATCGAACTCGGCATGAGCTTCTTCGTGCCATCCTCGTCGGGGCTTGCCGTGCTGTCGATGCCGATCCTGGCGCCGCTTTCCGACTTCGCCGGCGTCGGCCGCGACCTGGTGGTTACGGCCTATCAGTCCGCCAACGGGCTGGTGAACCTGATCAACCCGACCTTCGCGGTGGTCATCGGCGGGCTCGCCATCGGGCGGGTGTCCTATGACCGCTGGATCGTCTTCATCTGGCCGCTGATGCTGATCCTCCTGGTCTTCATCTCGGTCGTGCTGAGCATCGGCGCATTGTTTTGAAAGAGAGGTCGCTCATGACCAGTCATGAACTTGGCGTTCATTCCGAAAGCGGCAAATTGCGGCAGGTCATCATCTGCCGGCCTGGCCTCGCGCACCGGCGGCTGACGCCCGACAATTGCGAGGCACTGCTTTTCGACGACGTGTTCTGGGTCAAGCAGGCGCAGAAGGATCACGACGCCTTTGCCGAGGCGATGCGCAATGAAGGCGTCGAGGTGCTGGAGACCGGCGCGATGCTGGCGGAGGTTCTGGACAGCCCGGAGGCTCGCAAATGGGTGCTCGGCAACCGCATTTCGGCCACTCATGTCGGCATCGGCATGCAGAAGGAGTTGCGGGACTGGATGGATACGCTGCCCGGCGCCACGCTTTCCGAATATCTGATCGGCGGGCTGACGGTCGCCGACCTGCCGTTTGCCGCCGATGGCATGTTCGGCAGCTATCTCGGCTATCATGGCTTCATCCTGCCGCCGCTGCCGAATTTCCTGTTCACCCGCGACAACTCGGCCTGGATCTATGGCGGCGTCACGCTGAACCCGATGTACTGGCAGGCGCGCCGCCCGGAAACCCTGCTGACCGCGGCGATCTACCGGTACCATCCGAAATTCGCGGGCAAGGTCGAGGTCATCTGGGGCGATCCGCTGGCCGATCACGGGCTTGCCACGCTGGAAGGCGGCGACCAGATGCCGGTCGGCAACGGTCTGGTGCTGATCGGCATGGGCGAGCGCACCTCGCCGCAGGCCGTGGGGCTTCTGGCCGAGGCGCTGTTCAGACAGGGCCGCGCCGAACGGGTGATGGCCTGCCAGATGCCGAAGGAGCGCTCCGCGATGCATCTCGACACTGTCTTCACCTTCTGCGGCGGCGATGTCGTGACCAGCTTCAAGGAAGTTGCGGAAGAAATGACCTGCTACGATCTGCACCCCGGCGAGAACGGCAAGCCGATCGACATGCGCCACGATAGCCGACCGCTGTTCGAGGTCGTGGCCGATGCGATGGGCTTCAGGCGGCTGAAGGTCATTCCCACCGGCGGCAGCGATCCATTCGAACAGTCGCGCGAACAATGGAACGACGGCAACAATGTGCTGGCGCTGAGACCCGGCGTGGTCATGGGCTATGACCGCAACGACGACACCAATGCGGCGCTGCGCGCCGAAGGCATAGAGGTGATCGAGCTGCCGGGCGCGGAACTCGGACGCGGGCGTGGCGGCAGCCGCTGCATGTCCTGCCCGACAATGCGCGATCCGGCCTGAGGAGAATAGAGCCATGGCTTACAATCTGAAGAACCGTCATTTCCTGACCCTGCGTGATTTCACCCCGCGGGAGATCGCCTTCCTGCTCAAGCTCGCGGCCGATCTGAAGTCGGCGAAATATGCAGGCACCGAGGTGCCGACGCTCACGGGCAAGGAGATCGCGCTGATCTTCGAGAAGGACAGCACCCGTACCCGCGTCGGCTTCGAGGTGGCGGCCCATGATCAGGGCGCGACCGTCACCTATCTCGGGCCCTCGGGCAATCACATGGGCCACAAGGAAACCGTCAAGGACACCGCGCGCGTGCTGGGCCGGGTCTATGATGCGATCGAGTATCGCGGCTTCGGTCAGGAGGTTGTGCTAACACTCGCCGAATGGTCGGGCGTGCCGGTCTATAACGGGCTGACGGACGCGTTCCACCCGACGCAGATCCTTGCTGATTTCCTGACCATGCAGGAACATTGCGACAAGCCCTTGCGCGAGATCGCCTATTGCTTCATGGGCGACGCCGGCAACAATATGGGTGACAGCCTGCTGATCGGCGGGGCCAAGATGGGCATGGACGTACGGCTCTGCGCGCCGGAAAGCCTTTGGCCGACGGTTGAAATCCGCGCGGAGGCTGAAGCGATCGCGGCGGAAACCGGCGCGCGGATCATGCTGACGGAGAATGTGGACGCGGCGGTGAAGGGCGCAGATTTCCTCTACACCGATGTCTGGGTCTCCATGGGCGAAGCTAAGGAGAAATGGGCCGAGCGCATAGACCGTCTCAAGCCCTATCAGGTCACGCGCGCGGTGATGGAGAAGACCGGCAATCCGCGCACGAAATTCATGCATTGCCTGCCCGCCTTCCACAACACCGAGACCAGCATCGGCCGGGAAATTTTCGAACATTTCGGCCTCGATGCGATGGAAGTGACCGACGAGGTGTTCGAAAGCACCGCCTCGATCGTTTTCGATCAGGCGGAAAACCGGATGCACACCATCAAGGCGGTTCTGGTCGCCACGCTGGGAGGCTGATCATGCTTGTCGTGGCGGCGCTTGGCGGCAATGCGCTCCTGAAACGGGGCGAACCGCTGACGGCGGAAAACCAGCGCGCCAATGTCCGTGAGGCCGCGCATGCGCTGGCCGGCATCGTCAAGGCGGGGCACCGGCTGGTCATCACCCACGGCAACGGCCCGCAGGTAGGGCTTCTGGCGCTGCAGGGCGCGGCCTACAAGCCGGACGAGGCCTATCCGCTGGATGTGCTCGGGGCCGAGACCGGCGGCATGATCGGCTACATGATCGAGCAGGAGCTGGAAAACGCGCTCGATCATGCGCAGCCGGTCGCCACGCTCTTAACGCAGGTTGTCGTGGACGGGCGTGACCCGGCCTTCGGCAATCCGACAAAATTCATCGGGCCGGTCTATGAGCGCGAAGAGGCCGAGGCGCGCGCCAAGGCGGCCGGCTGGTTCATCGCCGCGGATGGCGACAAGTGGCGGCGGGTGGTGCCCTCGCCCGCGCCGAAGGAAATCCCGGATATCCGGGTGCTGAGGCTTCTGCTGGATCAGGGCGTGATCGTGATCTGCACGGGCGGCGGCGGCATTCCCGTGCTGCGCCTGCCCGATGGCAGCATGATCGGCATCGAGGCGGTGATCGACAAGGACGCCGCCAGCGCCCTTCTGGCGCAACAGCTCAAGGCCGATGCCCTGCTGCTTTTGACCGACGTGGACGCGGTCTATCGGAGTTTCGGTACGCCAGACGAGGCGGCGATTGCCGAACTTTCGCCCGGGGAGGCCCGTGCGCTCGACCTCCCGGCCGGGTCGATGGGGCCGAAGATCAGGGCCGCCGCGGATTTTGCCAGCCATGGCGGCCTGGCCGGGATTGGCCGGCTCGATCAGGCCATCGCCATTCTGGAGAAGCGGGCCGGCACCCGCATCGATTGATCTTGTCGGAATATGTCCTGTGCTCAGGTGTGTAACAGGCATGCCGGAGGGTTGGCGGTCTCCCAAAAGCCCTCTTTCGACAAAGGGGTAAAACAGCCAGCCGTTCAGTCTGGAGGCTTTTTGCAGGCTTGCCTGCCAGCAGGAATCGATACGCTGCACCGTCGCCGGACGGATATTACTTCGGCATCCAAAGAGCGCGGAAACATTGATAGCCGTCAATGCGTGTGGCGGTACCTCCGCGATCATAGAAGATCGGCCGACGCCGCGCGCGCAGCCCGTTAAGGCATAACGTGCAGTCCCGGCTCAAATGGTTAGCTGAGGAGAATGATGATGAACGACAAATCCAAATCCGTTTCGGTATCGAAATCGTCCGAGGCAGGCAATGCCGTAAGGCAGAATAGTCCGGCAGTACATCAGCTGCGCAACGAGATTGATCGCCTTTTCGACAACTTCGGCCTTTTCGACTGGGGAGGGCCCTTTACCCGCAGCCGTCGTTCCCGGTTGTCGGGCCGGGAGGGAAGCTGGAATTATGTCCCCGCCGTTGACATTGTCGAAACTGGAAAGGCATTCAAGCTGACTGCGGAGCTACCCGGCATGGATGCCGACGATATCGATATCAAGCTTTCCAATGGCTCGATCATCATACGGGGCGAGAAGGAAGATAAATCGGAAACCAGGGACGAGAACTTCTTCTTTTCCGAACGGCAATACGGCTCATTCCGCCGCACCTTCTCCCTGCCGGAGGGCATTGATCGCGACAAGATCGAGGCCAAGTTTGCCAAAGGTGTGCTGACGGTCACGCTTCCGAAGCTGCCGGAAGCCATAAAGGCGGACAAGAATATCACCGTCAAAGCGGACTGATCTCGAAATCGAATTTCAGTACAGATCAAAGCGCCGTTTCGGTAACACGGAGCGCCGTGCGTCCGATTGGAGCAGGTTCAGCTGAAGTCGGTGCCGGTTCATTGTCCGCAATTGCGCAAAAACCATGAGAAAGCGTGTTTCCGCATTTCGAAGAAGCGCGAAAACACGCTTCGACCCTTCGGATTGTGTGCCCGGTCCTTCGGACAAGCCTGAAGCTGGCGCAGCTTACGGAGCGAATTTTCAGAAAACCGACAAACCCGCGCTTTCAGGACATTAAACCCGCCACTCCCAAACGAAATTCGCCTCAAGCAGAGATGTTCGTCATCGACGTATCGATGCAACAGCTTTTTTGTTACTTGGCCATATTGTTACCCATGATAGAATTTATTGCGCATAAACGCCTTGCGAGCATGTAAGGCGGGGTATTCGGTTGCTGTGATCTTCGCAAAAGATTGCAGAGGAGTGTGCAACATGTCGATGGTAGCCATTCGCAATGCGCAGCTTAGATGTGCGGCCTGCCCGGCCCGAGAAGGCGGTATCTGCGGTGCTGCAGGGCCGTTTGCTCAGTCCTTGCTGTTCCTGAATTCGTTCTCTGTCAGCTATGACAAGGGAGAGACAATTCTCCCGCAGGGGGACGTCGCAGAACGGATCGGGATTATCCTGGGCGGGACTGTCAAGTTGGTCAATATGGCCGCGGATGGTCGGCAAACGATCATTGCGCTTCTCGGAAGGACCGATCTCATCGGAAACCCAGCGGGTGCCTGCACCCGGTTTTCCTATGAGGCGGCTTCACCCGTCAGGGTTTGCATGATGACGCGCACGGCCCTTGTTCAGGGAATGCGCGAGGACAGCGACATCGCCGTCCGGCTGGTCGAACTGATTTCCAGACAGGCGGAGGAGGTGGAGGAATGGCTGACGCTGTTCAACTGCCGGACAACCCTGCAGCGGCTTGCGGGCTATCTGCATGCACTGGCGCAGGTGGCGTCGCGCCGAAAGTCTGCGCCAGACGGCATCGTTCTCGACATTCCGGTCTGCCGAAAGGATCTCGCAACCTTTCTGGGAACCACGCCGGAAACGCTGTCACGGAATTTTCAGCGGCTTGCGCGACAGCATATCCTGACGCTGGTGAGCGGCAGTCGTGTTATCGTGACAAACGTCGGCGCGCTCGGAAGGGTCGCTGGCAGCAGCGGCGACGAGCTGCAATCGATTTTATGCCTGCCGACCTTGCCCGCGAGCGAAACGGGCGGTGCCTTCGCAGACGCAAGGTCAGAAAACATAGTGACACGAAGACCGGCTGGTGTAGATCATCGCCGTGCATCGGGAAACCGGGTCTGATTTTGCCAGGCCCCGGCGAAGGAAGGGCCCCGCAGTATTCCGAGTTCGGTGAGCGGTGCAGGCGCGGGCGCACGTATCAGGACGTCAGCTTGCGGACGATCTCATCTACGGGAAAATTGACCAGGTCCTTGCTGACGGTCATCACGATGCGCGCACTGTCTTCAGTGGCGGCAAGTTCTTCGCGCAAGGCGGCGAGCGACCGCGGCGGAGCGACCAGAACCAGCCGGTCGGCTCCTTCCTTCGCGGCGATCCCGTGGACGTGTCGGGCAACCTCCCCAATGAAGCGGCGTCCTTCGACTTCATGGTAATTGGTTATTTCAACCGCGCTTTTATGCGTGCCCCAGACAACACGTCCCGGAGCGTCCGCTCCCTGTTCATGGGCGGCAGGGTTGGGGTCCGCCTCCAGATGTTTCAGCATGATCAGTTTCGGCGATTGACCTGTCGCGGCATTTATCAGGATCAGCGCCTTGCTGAAATCTGCGACAACGACAATAGCGCCATTGGGAATTAGGTCACCCTTTTCCATTCTGACCTCCAAACGAGACTGACGGATATTGGTGCCGATCAAGACACGAAACCCGTCTCACCTCGTTGACGCCTGTCAATCCCGGACCGCGTCAGCCGGTACAATTCTTTGGTGAGCGCATGTCTCCGTGGAATGTCCCGAGTATCGCCAGCACCTCGCCGTCTCCAAGCTGCCTGAAGTCCGAATAATGACAGCTGATTGCGTCATCCGCGCCCAGTTCTTCAAGGCAGATAAATGCGTCCGCCAGTGCGCTTAACTTCGGCGCGGCATCTGCCGGGGCGACGGGAACGGCAACAATGACCTTTTCCGGCTTCAGCAGTTTCAGACCCTTGAGGGCAGCGAGCATCGTGGCCCCCGTGGCGATGCCGTCGTCAACCACAATGACCGTCCTGCCGGTAAGGTCGATGGCTGCTTTTCCACGGCGATAGACACGCTCGCGGCACATGAGTTCCTTCAGTTCCTGGTCCCTGACCCGATCAAACATCGTATTTGAAATGCCTGCGCGCCGAATGATGTCTTCGTTGCGCGCAACCACCATATCGGGCATCAGAAAGAGCGCGCCCATGGCGACTTCCGGTGCGAATGGCACACCTATCTTCCGCACGAGTAAAACATCGAGCGATGTGTCGAGACGTTCGGCGATCTGCGCCGCGACGGGGACGCCGCCGCGCGGCAAGGCAAGAACGACAGGGGTCTCATTTTTCAGATAGGCTAGCGCGGCGGCAAGCCGTCTGCCGGCGTCAATCCTGTTTGCAAAGGTCAATTGTCGGATACTCCCTGGCTTCGGGCCAACGCGCAATTGCAGCGATCGTTGCAGCCCGGTCAGCAGGGCACGATTCAGTCGTGCGTTTCCGCCTCCATCATTGATGGCCGTCAATGATCCGCATCCCTATCGCGACCACGATTTCGGTCCCAGCAATCTACGGAACCCCTCATGGAGGTTGTCATGCAGGACAAGACATTGCGCCAGAACATCATCGATGAGCTGGAATTCGAACCCAGTATCGATGCTGCGGATATCGGCGTGGCGGTTGAAAACGGCATCGTCACCCTGTCCGGCCATGTTCCGGCCTACACGCAGAAGACGACGGTCGAAGCGGTCGTCAGGCGGATCAGGGGCGTTCGCGGCATCGCCGAAGAGATCGAGGTTCGGCCGCGGGGCGCCAACGTTACCGCCGATGATGAGATTGCCCGGCGGGCGGTTATCGCGCTGAAATGGAATGATCTCGTTCCTGACGAAAAGCTTCAGGTCACGGTCAGCAAAGGCTGGCTGACGCTGACGGGAGCGGTGGAGTGGCAGTATCAGCGCGAAGCGGCAATGCGCGCGATCAAGGGGCTTGCCGGCATAATCGGCATCAGCAACCTTATCGATGTCGTGCCGAAGGTTTCTGCCCCGGACGTCAAGAAACGCATCGAGGACGCGTTCAAGCGAGATGCCGAGATCGAAGCCGATGCCATCAAGGTTCGCGTCCAGGACGGCAAGGTCACGCTCGAAGGCAAGGTAAAAGCCTATCGCGAGCGCCAGGCCGCGGAGCGCGCGGCATGGGCAGCGCCTGGCGTCCGACACGTGGATGACCGGATCACCGTTGTTTGAAACGTGGCGGGCTGGCACAAATGCCAGCCCGTTCTCGGAGCGATGAAATGAAGGCTATGGTCCTGCGGGCGTCGGGAACGCCCCTCGTTTTCGAAGAAAGGCCTGACCCTGTGCCCGGCGAGGGTGAGGTGAGGGTGATGATCGAAGCCTGCGCCGTCTGCAGGACCGACCTGCATGTCGTTGACGGTGACCTACCTCAGGCGAAGCTGCCTGTCATTCCCGGCCATGAGATTGTCGGGATTGTCGAACAGCGCGGCGACGGCGTGGCGTCGCTCGCCATCGGACAGAGGGTCGGCGTTCCCTGGCTCGGGCACACATGCGGCCATTGCGCCTATTGCCTGGAAGGTAGCGAAAACCTCTGTGACCATCCTCAGTTTACCGGCTGCACCAGGGATGGCGGTTTCGCCACGCATGTGATTGCCAATGCGGATTTTGCCTTTCCCATGGACGGGTTCGACGATCCGGTGGCCGCCGCCCCGCTCATGTGCGCTGGTCTGATCGGATGGCGGTCGCTGAAGATGGCGGGTGAGGGAAAGCGCATCGGGCTTTATGGCTTCGGCGCGGCAGCGCATATTCTCGCGCAGGTGCTCGTCTGGCAGGGTCGCGAAGTCTATGCATTCACGCGCGCCGGCGACCGCGCGAGCCAGGATCATGCGATGCGCCTCGGTGCCACCTGGGCCGGGGCATCGGAAGACAAGCCGCCGCACGCGCTCGACGCCGCCATCATCTTTGCGCCGGTGGGCGAACTCGTGCCTTTGGCGCTCCGCGCCACCCGAAAGGGCGGAAGGGTGGTCTGCGGCGGCATTCACATGAGCGATATTCCGGCCTTTCCCTATCGCCTGCTCTGGGAGGAAAGGCATATCCTGTCAGTGGCCAATCTCACCCGTCAGGACGGACATGCGTTTTTAAAGATCGCGCAGGCCGCCCGCGTTTCGACCACTGTTACCCGATATCCGCTTGAAGCTGCCAACCGTGCTCTCGATGATCTCAGGAACGGTCGCTTTCAAGGTGCCGCGGTTCTCGTTCCCTGACAGCGCGCGGCCTGAACATATGGTTTTGTTGATAGCTGTCAACGCCGTTGCTACCGGACTGTGGTCGACTGGCGGTGATCGATGCATTGAATGGAGGCCGACATGATCAAGGATTTGTGTGTTCACCTCGATGGAAGCACTGGAGATAAGGAGCGTCTTGAAGCGGCGCGTCAGATTGCGATGATGTTCGATGCCCACCTTTCCGGCGTCTTCGTCAATCGTTTGCCCGACTTGCCGGCAGCGGAGGTCTACAGCTATTCGGCTTCCGCTCTCGATGACATGCAAAGACAGGCGCGCGAGAAGGGCGACAGGATTGCCGCTACGCTGGAAGACATGCTGTCCGGCCTCGGTGTCCGGCACGAACTGCGGCGTTTCGACGTGCTCTCGTCCCAGTGGCTGCACACCTTCCTGGCCGAGGCGAGGCTATACGATCTGTTTGTCTCGACGCTGCCGCAGGAAGACGATCATGAGACTGTTACGCTCGCGGAATCGGTGCTTTTCGGCGCCGGACATTCGGTGTTGCTCGTGCCTCCGAAATGCGTCTCTTCCCTTGATTTTTCGACCATCGTGCTCGGCTGGCGCAATACGCGGGAGGCCGCGCGGGCGGTGGGCGAAGCCCTGCCATTCCTCAAACGGGCAGATCGCGTTTCGGTCTGCATGATCGGCGATGATGAGCTCGGGCGGATCGAGCGGGTCACCCAGGGCAATGACATCGCGCGCCATCTCGATCGCCACGGGGTTTCGGTCGAGCTCAATCCACTGCCGGAGGGAAAGGGCGTGGGCGCGACCTTGCTCGACGAGGCCGAACTGCTCAACGCCGGCCTGATCGTCATGGGCGGCTATGGCCATACGCGTCTGCGCGAGTGGGTGCTTGGCGGCGCCACGCGGGAGGTCCTGAGGAGATCCGAAGTCCCTGTTTTGATGGGACACTGACACAGCCCGTGAACGGGTCGCGTTCGGGCCTCTATCAATGGAGCCGGCAGTGTCGCGGGGGGCGGTATTTGCCGGATAGTTCGCGAGGCATTCCATGACAGGCCCTGAGGGCGCTTTTCCTTCCTTTGCCGGTGGTTCGCTTCCGGCTGACCCACATGCCAGTTCTGTCGTGGGCGTGTTGCAGGAGCTATCGGTTTCTGTGGCCGGCCTCTCCGAAGAGGAAGCCAGGGATCGCGCCCTGGTCTTCGGACCCAACGTCATCGCCGTCCATGACACAGTGCCCATTTTCTGGACTGTTCTCCACCAGTTCCAGAGCCCGGTCGTCTACCTTCTGATGGCGGCTTCGGCCATGGCTGGCCTCCTCGGTCAGTGGAAGGAGGCCGCCGCCATTCTGGTCGTGCTTGCGATCAGCGCCCTGATCGGCTTCATCACGGAAAGCAGGGCATTGCGCTCCATCGAAAGCCTTCGCGATCTTGGAACCCACAATGCGCGGGTTCGTCGCGGCGGGGAGGTGCGTCTGGTGCCCGCAGAGACCCTGGTGCCCGGCGACATCCTTCTGGTGGAGGCCGGTGACAGGCTGTCGGCGGATGTGCGGCTGATCGAGGCCATAAACCTGACGGCGGACGAGGCCGCCCTGACCGGTGAATCCCTCCCGACGGAAAAGGACGTGATGCCGGTTGATCGCGAAGCGCGGATCGGTGACCGCCATTCAATGCTCTACAAGGGCACCGTCGTTGCGTCCGGCAGTGGCGTCGGCCTTGTCGTCGGGACGGGGCTCTCCACCGAACTGGGGCGTATATCGCAACTGGTCGCCAAGGCCGAAACCGGTCGTTCCCCGCTGGAAAAGCGGCTTGCGCGCCTGTCCGGTCAGCTGATCTGGGTCACCCTGGCGATCGCCGCACTTGTGGCGGCGGCCGGCATTTTCTCGGGCAAGGAGCCCATGCTGATGATCGAAGCCGCGATCGCCCTGGCCGTGGCTGCCATCCCGGAAGGGCTGCCGATCGTCGCAACATTGGTGCTGGCGCGCGGAATGTGGCGCATGGCCCGCGAGAATGCGCTGGTCGAGCGGCTTTCGGCGGTGGAGACCCTCGGCGCCACCACGGTGATCCTGACCGACAAGACCGGCACGCTGACCGAAAACCGCATGGCCGTGCGCGCTGTCCTCGCCCCGGACGCCGATTGGGGCGTTGTTGAGAGCGGGCCGGGAAAAGCGGTTCCGGGCCAACCCGCCAGCGCTGCCGCCGCTGCCCTTCTGAAGGCGGCCGTCCTTTGCAATGACGCAACGCTCGCGGAGATCCAGAGTGAAGATTCCGGCGATCCGATGGAGCTCGCCCTCCTGCGGGCCGGGGCGGATGCCGGTTTGGCGCGATCGGCGCTCATCGGGGAATATCCGGTCCTGCGCAAGGTGCCGTTCGATACGGATGTGCGGATGATGGCGACGCTGCACGGGTCGGAAGACGGCGCCTTCTGGATGGTCAAGGGCGCCCCGGAGGCCGTTCTTCAGGCATCGGACCGGGTCGCTTCCGCAGACGACAGTCTGCCGATGGACAGGACGGTCCGCGCGGACTGGCATGGCAGGGTCGAGCAACTCGGCCGCCGCGGCCTGCGTGTCCTGGCCTTCGCCATGAAGGGTGCGGACATGCCGGACGGCGAACCGTTCGAGAACCTGGTTTTCCTCGGCATTATCGGCCTGGAAGACCCCGTAAGGCCCGATGTGCCGGACGCGATTGCCACCTGCCAGGCGGCGGGAATTCGCGTCGTCATGGTCACCGGCGACCATCTGGTGACGGCGAAAAGCATCGGTGAAACTGTCGGTCTCTTCGAACAGGGAACCGCGACTGCCGAAGGCACGGATCGTGCCGGGCTGGGTAATGGCGATGACAGCGGCTTCAGGGATTTCGGCATCTTCGCGCGCGTCAGTCCTGCCGAAAAACTGGCGCTGGTTCGCGCCTATCAGGAAGCCGGCGAAGTCGTCGCGATGACAGGGGATGGCGTCAATGACGCTCCGGCGCTGCGGCAGGCCGATATCGGCGTTGCCATGGGCCGGCGCGGCACGGATGTCGCCCGCGAGGCGGCGGCGATGATCCTGCTGGATGATGCGTTCCCGACGATCGTGCGCGCGATCCGCGAGGGTCGCATCATCTTCGACAACATCCGCCGTTTTGTCGTCTACCTGCTGTCATGCAATCTGGCCGAAGTCCTGATCGTCGGTCTGGCCGTGCTTGCGACGCTGCCATTGCCGCTGCTACCGCTGCAGATCCTCTATCTGAACCTCGTAACGGATGTTTTTCCGGCTTTTGCCCTGGCCATGTGCAAGGGCGATCACGCCGTCTTGAAGCGTCCGCCGCGCAGGCCCGACGAACCTATTCTGGGGCGGGCGCAATGGTCGGTCATCATCGTTCAAAGCGTGCTGATGACATTTGGTGTGTTCCTGGCTCTGGTCATTGCCCGGCTTGTGCTTCATCTCGATCATCAGGCCACGTTGACCGTGACATTTCTGACGCTCGGTTTCGTTCAGCTCTGGCATGTCTTCGACATGGCCGGCACGTCGGCCGGCATGCTGAACAATGAAGTGACCCGAAACCCCTGGGTCTGGGGCGCCATTCTGCTGTGTTCGGGACTGCTGATCGGCCCCACTCTGGCGCCGCCACATGCCGACGTTCTCGGTTTGACGTCACCGACGGCGTTGATGTGGTGCCTGATTGCCGCGGCAAGCCTGCTTCCCGTTCTCGCGGGTCGGATCGGCGTGCTGCTCCTCGCGGCGCTGCGAGGGAAGGGCACTCGATGACGCGCTCGCTCGAGCCGGCCAGACTGGTGAGATTGACCTATTGCCAAGAATTGCTGTCAGACATCATCGACCATACCGTAACGAAAACGCCACGATCAGCGGGCCGATGACGAAGCCGGTAGCAGCTCATCTCGGAGCGCGACCTGTTGCCGAGGCGCGAGAACGCGACAACTGCCGAACGAAGAGGACGAAGGTTTAATTCCCGTCAGGACTCATGCTGTCCGGCAGCATGAATCATGTCCTTCAAGCTCAGTTGACATCAGTATTGCAGATTCGAGCCCGGAAATCGGCATAGGCGTTCGACGCTAACCGGCCCAATATGTCTCTGGAGAGCTTAAAGCATGTGGGGCCGGTAACGGCGACGAGTGAGGAATGATGATGAAGAATTGCCTCCGCGATATAGGCATGCGGATGCTCTACCCGATTTTCTGAAAAGCACCCCGTGAAATCAAACGATTGAAAGGGATGTGGTTGACGGACCAGTGCCCGTCAGCCCGCGCTGGCGGATATTAGCCATACCCACCTATGAGTGAGAACTGTTGCGGCTTTGCAACTATTATCCTCCTCGCTTTGTCAAACGTTAGCAACTGCTGTCGAACTCCCTTGTATTTTTACGCGCTTAATGTCATCGCACTAAATTAAGGGTTGTTTTATTAGCATTGCTTTGGGGGGATCAGATGACATTTTTGGGGTCGAAGCTGCGCGGCGGGCGCATGACCAAGGTCGCGGGTAACGCAGCGAGCTACGCGCCGCGCTCAACCGCATCGGTGCTTGCGCTGAGCATGCTAGCGCTCTCTTCCGGAGCCGCTTATTTCGGCACGGGCGCTTCTTCGGCATTTGCGGCGAATGAGTGCGGCCCGGCGGGCGGCGCCAATGCGGTGATCAATTGTACCGACAATGAGCCGAACGGTATCACCTACAATAATCTGCAGGGCGCGACGGTTAATCTCAATTCCTCCAGCATGAACATCGGCGGCGGCGCGTTCAACTTTGGTGGTACAGGGATAACGCTCGCCTCGACCGGCGGCAATGCGCTGACCCTGAATGCCAACAGCTATGACACCATATATGGCCCTGTGAGAGTAAGCGGGGACGGAACTGTCGCCGCTAACTTTAGTGGTGGTGAGCTAACCGACTCGCTCTACGGGGGAGGCAGGATCGCGGTTACGCTTACGGCAGGCGGTGCTGCTGATCATAGTGGTACGGTGACGCTTGACGGTACAACCGTCGATCTCGGCAGCTTTCTGTCCTCCGGCGTCACTGCTGTCGGCATTGATGGCAATGCCGACGGTTCGGCCATGGAGGCCGTTATCACAGGCGGCTCTAGCATTGAACTTCAGAGCAACAATTCCTTTGGCGTTAGATTGAGAGGCAGTGGGTCCGGAAATACCGGGACTGTTCTCGTGGACGGGAACAGCAGCATTGATGCCTATCTCAATGTGTCGGTTAACAGCACGGTAACGGCTATCAGCGTCGAAACTTCCGGCGCTTCGAGCATGGGTTATGTGTCCCTGTCCGGCGATTCTGATATCAGCGCATCCTCTACCAATTCGGGCTTAAGCTCGCTGTCGAGGGGCGTCTTTAATAGGGCCGGTGACGGCGGCGTCAATACCATTGTCGACGACGCAACACTTTCGTCTACCGCGACTTCTCTGTTGACCTCGACGGCCTTCGGTATCGACAATCAGAGTACCGGTGGCACGGCAGAAACCAGCGTCACGCGCGAGGGATCTGTTTCCGCAACGGCTAAAAGCGTTGTTTCGTCTAGCGACTCGGACAGTGCTTCCTCAACGGCAATCCGGAATGTTTCCGATGTCCAGAATGCGGCCGTCTTTATTACCGAAGACGGAACCGTGGCCTCCGGAGCCGCCATTACCTTTGGCAACGCGAGTGCATCCGGCGTGATCAACAGCGCCGGCCTTGAAGCGGCCGTTGTTCTCGATGAAGGCACGATTACCGCGACGGCAAGTGCGACTACCCTTGGTACCGCTACGGCCTCAGGCGTAACCAACAGCGGAGGCGTTGAAGCGGCCGTTATTCTGGAAGACAGTGTGATCACTGCGACGGCAGGCGGAACCGGTCTTACTACAGCCACAGCGGTCAGCAACACGGCTGCTGACGGGCTCGCTGGTGTTGGCATTGGCGGCAGCACGTTGACAGTTTCCGCTACCAGCTCTCTTGGTCAGGCAACAGCGATCGCCGTCGATAACGTCGCCGTGCTGGGCGACGCTGCTATCGCTTTCGAGGATGCGAGCGAGGTCAACACCCTCGCCGATGGCGTGACCGATACACAGGCCGTTGCCCTCAACAACGACTCGCAACAGGGCAATGGCTCCGTGCGTGTGGAAGGCGCTAGCGCAGTGCACGCCGAGGCTATCGGCGTCGGCGAAACGAGCGCCTCCGGCGTCATCAACAGTGCCGGCCTTGAGGCTACTGTAATTCTGAATGAAGGCACGGTCACCGCCACGGGCAACGCCGCCGGCCAGACTGCGGCCACAGCGGTGATCAACACCGCTGCCGATGGACTTGCAGGTGCCGGCGGCAACGCCAGCACGATTACGGCTTCCGCCACCAGCACCGCTGGTCAGGCTTTGGCCATGGCCGTGGATAACCTCGCCGTTCTGGGTAATGCCGAGGTCCTCTTTGAGGAAGCCAGCGCGGTCAGCGCCACTGCGAATGGCTCGAGCAATGCTCAGGCCTTCGCCATCATCAATGATTCCGAGCAGGGCGAAGCCGCTGTGCATGTAGACACCGCCAGCACGGTGACTGCAGAAGCAACCAGCACTAACAGCTACGCCGTTGCTTCCGCCATCGAAAACCGGGCGGAAACCGAGGCGCGTATTCGCATTCGCGGCGGCAGCACGATCACCAGCACGGCGACGGGTGCGGCAAGTGCCGGTCTTGGCGGATTTGCCGCGCGCTCGACCGGCGTGCTCAACGCTTCTGCGGCCGGCGATGCCTCCACCGTCATCGACGATATGTCGGGCGTTTCCGCCGAGGCCTACAGCACCACGCGGAACACGAGCGCCCTTGCGATCAACAACTTCACCGCGATCGGAGAGGCGCGCACCGTTCTCGATAACGGCTCCAAGGCGGATGCCCTGGCCCAGAGCGAACTTGATGCCACTGCCGTAGGCGTTCGCAACCGTTCCGACAGTGGCGACGGCCGGGTGGTGCTCGACAATGGCAGCAGCATCACCGCCAGTGCCGACAGCGCTGCCGGCAGCGCCTCGGCAACCGGCATCACGGCCAGCGCGGTTGATGGCGACGCCATCGTCCGCCTGCTGGGCGCAAGCACGGTTTCCGCCGATGTCAGCGGCAGCGATGTTTATGCCTATGGTGTGACCAACAGCCTGAACGGCGCCGGCACGGCCGGTGTTGAAATCGGTGCGGGCAGCGTGGTCGATGTCGGCACCTTCGATCAGGCAGCGACGACCGCCTACATCACCGGTGTCAGCAATACTGCCAAGGACCCGCTTGGCCTGGCCTACACTTCGATCATGGGTCTGGTTTCGAGTACGGCTGAGGCCTTCGGCGCTTCGGAAGTCTTCGGCGTCGTCAACGCTGCCGCGGGCGGCGAGGCCGTGATCGAGCTTTCGCAAACGGCAGAGGTAATCGCGGAGAGCGTCAGCGAAACTGACATCGCCACGGCCGTCGCGGTGGACAACACCAATTCCGCCGGTCTGGCGCGGGGTGTGGTCATGGGGGCGGGCAGGATCACTGCTTATGCCGAAGGCTCGCTTGATACCAACGCGACCGGTTTCAACAACGCTTCGGCCTCCGGCAATGCCGCGCTTTACCTTGCCGATACGGCAAGCGTCAGCGCGACGGGTATCAGCGATCTGGGTTCGACCGAGGTCAAGGCGCTCAACAACCTTGCCAATGACGGCGATGCCTATGTCGAACTGCTCGATGCGAGCCTTGCTTCGGCCGAGGCCGACGGCGAGAACGCCACGGCGCGCGCTATCGCCAACGAGGTGCATGGCGCCGGAGAGGCCTTCCTGAACCTTGGAGCAGAGAGCACGCTCCTCGCCAGCGCAACCGCAAGCGATGACGCAACGGCAGTGAGCGCGACCAACTTTGCCAATGAAGCCGGCGGAATGGCGACCGCCATGGTGGGCGGCATGATTTCGGTTGGGGCCGACGGTGGCGACGAGGTCGAGGCTGTAGGCGTCTGGAGCAGTGCCCGCTTTGGCGATGCTCAGATGGGCGTTCTCGGGACAAGCGTCATCAAGGTCGATGTTCTTGACGCCCTCGACGGCGAAGCAACGGGCCTGCGCAACGCGACCGGTGAGGGGAAAACCCTCCTGGTCGTTGATGCGGGCGCTTCGATTGATGTCGCTTCCACCGGTACGTATTCTGCGGAAGCGATCGGCGCCGAAAATATCGCCGTGGAAGGCGGGTCTGCCCGCTCGACGTTCGGCGGCAAGGTAACGGCATCGGTCACCAGCGCCAATGGCGTAGCCAAAGCAACCGGCCTTAGAACCGTAACGGAAGATGGGGGCAACACCGCCGCCGAACTGTTGTCCACTAGTTCCGTCACGGCAACGGCAACTGCAACCGGCAACTCTGCAAGCGCGATTGGCGTTGGCAGCGAAGCCCAGGGGACCGGGGATGCTTATTCCTCATCCGAGGTCGGCTCCTATATCAGGTCCAGCGCAACCGGCAACTCCAACGGCGCTACGTCCATCGGCATCGGCGCGCTTGCTGAAAACGGCAATGCGACCGTCGTAACCGCAAGCGACATCGTCGTGGACGGCAGTTCGACCGGCGATCTTAACATCATCGGGGCGCTCGCTGAGGTGAACAACGGCGGTATGGCTAGCGTGACGATGGCCGGCGGTTCGATTTCCTCGACTGCTTCGGTTGCCGACACGGCGATCGGTCTCGGCACCTACACCCGCGGTGCGGGCGCGACATACGCCGTCAATGCCACCGGTGGTTCCGTGACGGCTGCTATCGGCATCAAGACCGACTCCGAAGCCGGCCAGACCGGCACGGTGATGATCGGCTCCGATGCCTCGATCACTGCTGCCGGCGGCCATGACGGCATGGCGCTTGTCGATCTGGATGGCGCGGTCACCGTGACCACGACCGGTACGGTTGTCGGTACGGCATGGCTTGGCGCCGGCGATGACGCCTTCAACCTTGCAGGCGGCTCCTGGACTGGAGACATTCAGGGCGAAGACGGCAATGACGCCTTCAACTGGACCGGCGGCGCGCTCAACAGCGGCTTCTACGGCGGTGCAGGAAACGACACCGCCTATGTCGGTGGCGGCGCGATCTATGATGGCACCGAAGTGTTTGATGGCGGTGACGGCGTCGATGCGCTGACCTTCGACGGCGTTTCGGCGACGACGGCGGGCTCGCTCATTGCCAATTGGGAAACCTTCAGCCTCGACAACACGATGCTGACGCTGACAGGCGGCGCGATCACAGTCGGTTCGACCGCGGTCGCTTCGCAGGGGATCTACCTCAACGGTTCGACGCTTCAGGTCAATGAGAGCACCGTCTTCAACGGCAACATGTTCCTGAACTCCGGTTCGACGCTTTCGTCGGTTGACGGGGCAACGGGCGATGCCATGACGGTGACGGGCAACCTCACCGGCGGCGGTACGCTGGCGATCGATGTCGATCTGGCCAATGCGCTGGGCGATTCGCTCACGGTCAACGGCGCCTATCTTGGCGGCGTCACCACGCTTTCGCTCAACGAGCTGTCGACGGGTTACGCCACCGGCGCTCCGATCCAGATCATCACGCTGGATGGCGGCGAAACCGGGGCCTTCGTCCTGCCCGGCTACAACGTCTCAGGCGCTTATGCCTATGATCTGATCGAGCAGGGCAACCAGTACGTCCTGGTCGGCGACTTCTCCAATGCGACGCCGGTCTATGAGGTTCTGCCCGAGCTGATGCTCACGCTGAACCGCCCCGACTCGCTGCAGGATCGCGTCGGCGAGCGCTACTGGAACCTCGGCGATGTTGCCGATCCGGGCTATGTCTGGGCCGATTTTACCGGCGGCCGCGAGCACTATGACAGCACCGAAGGCACGCTGAACGCTTCCTACAACGCCGATATCATCCGGCTTCGCATGGGGGTGGATGCGCAATTCAGCGAAACCGAAAGCGGCCTTGCCGTCGGCGGTCTGGTCTTCCAGTTTGCCAACGCCGAGGCTGATGTCAGCTCTCGCGTTGGAGGCGGCGATCTCACAACCCAGGTCTTCGGCATAGGTGCGACGATGACCTGGTACGGCAATAACGGCTTCTATGTCGATGGTCAGGCTTTCGGCAATCTCATCAACAACAGCATCACGATCGCCGGCACACCGGGGCTCGACTTGCAGCAGTCCTATGGCTACGCGCTGTCTGCCGAGACGGGCTTCCGCTTCGACGTGGCACCCGGCTGGGCCGTCACGCCGCAGGCCCAGCTCACCTGGGGTTCGGTGGACTTCGATGATTTCACCGGCGTCTACGATGAAGACGTGTCGCTGGTGCATGGCGACGACCTGGCGGTTCGCATGGGGCTGCAGACCGATCATCGCACCAGCTGGACCACGGCAACGGGAGAGGCGCGCAGCGCTTCGTTCCACGGCATCGCCAATGTCTACTATGATTTGACGAATGATCCGAGCGAAGTCCGGGTTTCGGGCGTCAACATGTCGACCGACGATGGCGACTGGACCGGCGAGATCGGTATCGGCGGCAGCTATACCTGGCTCGACGGCAAGCTCGGCATCAATGGCGACTTGACGGCGTCGACCGGGCTGGAAGATTTCGGCGACAGCTACGGCCTGACCGGCAAGGTTCGCTTCCAGATGCACTGGTAAGCCGGCCTTTCAATTCCCCCGGAACCTTGCGGTTTCGGGGGATGTTTTTCTCAAGGAGTACGCTTTGTGCTGGCCCAGCCGCAAGTAAGCGTGTCTCTTTTGGGGGAGCGATCGGCGGTCCTCGCTCAACCATCAACTGCAATGTGACTGGCGCTGCTGGTTAGAAGTGTCGATGGCCTTCAACTTGCCCCGTTGCTCTGTCCGATTTTTTCAGCTCAATGAAGTCAAGCAATTAGGTCGTCTTGCCACAAGACGGACTTTTGAGTTCGGCACCCGAAGTCCGTGTTCCGACGTCTGAAAACCGTGCTGGAATTTTAGGCTATTCCTCCGGCCCAAACAACGCACGAAAAAGAGCTGCTCCCCGCAAACGGTAACAGAGCTTGTTAACAAAGTGCGATTGCGGCGTCTGGTTGTCAGCTATCACAAAAGCGGGTTCCAAGCTCCTACACAGCAAGTGTGACACTCGCTTTTGGTGACGCCCATCATCCGCTGACGACTGTACCCATCATTGCTGGACGCCTGACGACGCAACCTAAACGCGGCCGGTAGCTATGTCTTCAGTTCATAGCTGTCACGGCGTCCAGGCCTGTTGCCAGAATATAGAAATCGATATAATTGGTATTTTAAATGCCAATTATATCGAGGCAGGATCATGCGACTGACGAGTTTCACGGATTATGGGCTTCGTGCCCTCATGCGGATGGCGAGTGCGCCGGAGCAGGTGTTCTCGACGGCTGAGATCGCTGATGAATTCAAGGTCTCGCGCAATCACCTCAACAAGATCATGCAGCGGCTTGCCCATCACGGCATTGTCGAAACACGCAAGGGAATGGGCGGAGGGGCGGTGCTTGCGCGTCCGGCCGCCGAAATCGGGCTCGGCGAAATCGTGCGGCTCCTGGAGCAGGATCAGGTTCTCGTCGAGTGCTTCTCTCCGTCCGGTGACTGCGCGGTCACCCCGGTCTGTCGCCTGAAGCACAAACTTCGTGCCGCGGAAGCGGCGTTTCTGGCCGAGTGTGATCGCACCACGCTCGCCGATATTGCCTTGCCGGCCCGTGCGCCGGCAATTGCCTGACAAAAGGAGGGCATCTGATGTTTTCTTTCAATCGCCAAAAGGTCGCCTGGGCAGCGGTTGCGGGCTCGCTCGCCGCACTGGCGCCGGCCTCGGCCTTCGCACATGTGAAGTGGTTCGCGCCCTATATCGTCAATGCGGCGCCGTCGCCGATCGCGCGGACGCTGAGCGATCCGTTTTTCTGGACCGGCCTTGCTCTGGTTCTCGTGTTTTTCCTGGCCACGCGCCTCGTCGAACGCAGCGCTCTCGGCGACACGACCCTTGACGTGATGGACCGGATTTCCGAGCCGCTGTGGCTCCGGCTCGATGGTTTCGTCAGGATCGTGATCGCCGCCTTCTTCGTTGCGATCTTTGCCGTTGGCGGCGTTTACCTGACGCCCGATCTCAAGACCTCGGCGGAATGGGTGAGCTGGCTCCAGCTGCTGATCGCGGCCGGTATCGTCTCGCGCCGGACCATGCCGCTGTCGGCGGCGGGTATCATCTTCCTCTGGGTACTGGCGCTGCGCGACTACCAGCTGTTCCACCTGCTGGACTATCTGGCGCTCGGCGTCGCCGTCGCCGCCTATCTGGTCCTTGAGGCGTCCAACCGGCCGGAATGGCGCAAGCATCGCTTCGAGGTCCTGCGCTGGGGCGTTGCCATCGCCCTGATGTGGTCGAGTCTGGAAAAGTTCGCCTATCCGGAATGGTTCTATCCGCTGGTCATCGAGCGGCCGTTCCTGACCTTCGGCATGCCGCGCGACATGTTCATTCCGATGGCCGGCGTTGCCGAATTCACCATGGGCTTCGGCCTGCTCGCGACCCCTCTGGTCCGCAGGCTCTCGGCCATCGCACTCTTCGTGATCTTCAACGCCGCCGTCTTTCCCTTCGGCCGGATCGACCTGATCGGGCATGCGCTGATCATGGCGATCATCGTGGCGATTGCCGCCGACCATAACCGCGAACTGCACTTCTGGAGCTGGATCAGGCGCGCGCTTGTCGGTGTCCCGGTCGGCCTTGCCTCGGCACTGATCATCTTCGCCACCGCCTATTGGGGGCTGCATGCCGCCTTTTATGGCGCGAATGCGCAAACCATGTCGGAACTGAACGCCGGCCAGATGGATATGGCGACGCATTCCTTCTCGACGGAGCATCCGCATGGACCATTGGTCCCGGCAGGCGACGGCGGCCAGGGCGGCGCACTTTCGGTTACCGAAGCCTACGAGCAGTCGATGATGGGCATGCATGAGGAGATGATGGAGGGGCTGCGCAATGACGATCCCGATGTCGCCTTCGTGCGCGGCATGATCCCGCATCACCAGGGTGCGATCGACATGGCGCGCATTCAGCTCGAAGCCGGCTCCGATCCGGTGAACATGGCGCTCGCGCGGCATATCATCGCCGATCAGCAGCAGGAGATCGATGCCATGCATGCCTGGCTGCGTGAGCGCGGCCTGGAAGACGAGTGAGACGGCTGCCGGTGGTCTGCGTTGCGATCGCCGACCGCCGGAACCTCGTTCTCAACCATTCGGCAGCGGGGCGGGCATCTGATAGCCCGGCCCGAATGCATCGGGATCGAGGACGAGATCGGCAAGCGTGTAGCGGTCGAAAACCGCCACGAAAGCGGCAAGCGCCTCGTTCAGGACGCGCGGCAATTTGCATCTCCCGGTGATGATGCAGCGGTTGTCGGTGGCGAAGCATTCGACCAGGGCGAAGTCTGCCTCCGTCGCCCGAAGCACCGCGCCCAGATTGATCCGCTCCGGCGGCCGGGCCAGCCGGAACCCGCCCGAACGGCCCCGAACGCTCACCAGACAGCCATGTCTGGTGAGCGTGTTGACGACCTTCATCAGATGCGCGCGCGAGATCGAATAGGCAGAAGAGGTCTCCTCGATGGTCACCAGCCGGTCGCCGGCGGAAGCGGCATAGATCAGAACGCGAAGCGCATAGTCGGAGAAGGTCGTCAGCCGCATTGCATTTTCCCTTTGAGCCGCTGTCGCGGAAAGCCGGACCAGCCTGTTTTCCAGCTTATCATACAGCGCAGATATATCTTATTCATCCAGCCTGTTCTGGACTTCGAGGTCAGATGACGAACTTTTTCCTTTCCATTCTGGCGTTCCTGCTGGCGCATGTGGTGCCGCCGGCGCCGCCGGTCCGCAACAGGCTGATCGCGCTTCTCGGCCGCCGGGCCTATCTCACTGGCTATTCGTTTCTCTCGACGGTGCTGCTTGGCTGGATCATCGTTTCGGCACGCTCCGCGCCGGTGGTTTATCTCTGGTATCCGGCGCCCTGGCAGGCGCTGGTGCCGGTCGTGGCGATGCCTTTCGCCTTCTGGCTGGTTGCCGCCGGGCTTGCGGCGGACAATCCGGCGTCGGTGACCTTGCGTCGCCGCAACGGCCGGCAGGGCGCCATCGTCGCCATCACCCGCCATCCCGTCCTCTGGGGCTTCCTGATCTGGGCGCTGGCGCATGTTCCGCCCAACGGCGATCTCGTGTCTCTGATCCTGTTCGGCGCGATGGCGCTTCTGGCCCTGTCGGGCATGGCGGTCCTTGACCGACGGGCGCGGCGGCGACTTGGGGAGCCGGCATGGCAGACCGTGCTGGCCGAGACGTCTGTCTTTCCCTTCGCAGCGCTCAGTGCGGGACGGGCGCGGTTCAGGCCGGATCGACCCTTTATCGTCTGGTCGCTGGCGGGCTTTGCCGCCTGTTTCTGGTTTCTCTTCCAGGGACACCGGATGTTGATCGGCGTCGATCCGCTGGCATGGTTCTGACGGAACTTCGCCTTTCGCAAGCTACAGCATCGGCCCGAAAATCGGAATCGGTTTTCGAAAGGAACGATGCGCAGATTCAATAAGATAGAGCGCCGTGTATCCGAATGGATGCACGGCGCTCTATCTGCGCGCGCTGAACAGCATTGGCCCATAGGCGAGGCAGAACCCGGCAAAGGCAAGCGTCCAGCCGAGGCCGGCAACGGGGATCATGGTGAAGGTCCAGGCCGGCTGGAAGGCGGCGGCCAGGCGTGCTGCGAGCGCGAGCATGATCATGGCGTAGATGAACACGGTCGCGGGCGGCGCGGTCAGCGGCCGTCCGGTGTGGCCGCGACTGGCCCGCGTCATGATGGCGAGTGTCATGCCGCCGATCGCGCCGACCGTCCAGCAATGGATCGCGGCGCTCTCGGCGCCCGAAAGCCCGGTCGCAGAAACGAGGCCGGCGAAAATGAAGCCGAGGCCGACCGGCAGGAAAGAAAGGTGCAGGATCAGAACCAGAGGCTCGCCAAATGTCTTCAAAGGCCGCCAGCGCCATTGCCGGATCAGGTTCAGGGCGCCCGTCAGGATCAGGACGGCGCCCGCGGCCGGCGTGTGCATCGGCAGCGCCGGAAGGATGATCCAGATGATAAGGGCGATGGCGCTCAGCACCATGACCAGGCGGTCGTAGCGGCCGAAGGGGAGAGGCAGTGCCTCGCTTTTCCGTTTCCTGAGCCAGTTGCCGGTGAAACTGGGAACGACGCGCCCGCCGATGATCTGGATCAGCATGATCACGAGCGCGATGCCGGCGCGTTCGGCGTAAAGCGATGAACCATAGCGACTGTTCTCATAGTAGAAGAATATCTGTGCGGCCGTGAACAGCGACAGGACGACAATCACTTTCAGGTTTCGCCAGTTGCGGCCGGCAATCACTTCGCGGGCAAACAGAGCCGTCAGCGCCAGGGGAAACAGAAGCCCGACGCCGTAAACGAGGGCGGGAGAAACGCCCGCCGAGAAGGCGATGACGAGGCGGGCGAGAAGCCAGAGCGAAAACAGGCCGGCAAGCGGCCAGCCAACCACGGGCAGCCGGCCGGTCCAGTTCGGCACAGCCGTGAGCATGAACCCTGCAATGATCGCCGGAACATAGCCGAACAGCAGTTCGTGCACATGCCAGGAGACCGGCGCGAACATGCTCGGTATCGCGATGATGCCGAGATACCAGGGCACCCAGAGCGCGATCATCAGCGCCGCATCCAGCGCGCCGAAGAAGAAGAAGGGACGAAAGCCGAAGCTGAAGATCGGCCAGCCGCGCCAGGCACGCATCTGGTTCATCGTTGTTGTTGTAGCCATTGTTCGTCTCGATATGCCGGCCATGTTCCGGCGTTTGACCAAAGGGCGTTGAGATAGGTTTCGAAGCGTTGTCGTGCGCGTGGGGGAACGCGTTTGCCGATGAAGTCGGCGGTTTGTGCGGCATCCCCAACCGCGATGATCATGACCATGCCCATGGCGTAGTGCGGCTTGCATCGGATCGCATAGAGCCCGTCGGTCTCGGGCGAAACCACGAGTTCCTCGTTCAGCCTGCCTTCGAAGGGCGCTGCGCCTTCCGGGATCATTCCCGCGATGGTCTCGGCATTGTGTCCACGGTCGACCGGCATGAAGCGCACCGTGTCGCCCGGCGCGATATGAAGGAGGCCGGGCTCGAACACCATGATCCCGTCGACACCTTTGTTGAGCATCCGCACGATATGTTCTTCTGCATGCGCAGGTACCGTCCATGCGATTGCAGCCAGTGCTGCTGCTGCCATCAAGCGAAACATTGGCAAGTCCTTGTCTGTTGCAAGCCGGTGAGTTTGCCCATTAAAAGATATATTTCATATCTATCTTTTAATGGGCACTGGTCAATCGCCCTCATCCGGCCGGGACAACATGTCGCGCTTCCAGCGCTGCGGGGTCCACCAAGCCACAGGCCAAAAGCGGAAAGGCGAGCTGCAGCTTTGGTAGGAATTTCCCGGTTATTTCCGTAACGGATGTCACATCCTGCTGGACCATCTCGTCAACGCGGTGTCAGATAACCAAGGAGTTTGCCATGACATCCCGTATGACCGACCATATGAAACGCGCCAAGGGCGGCTTTGAGCCGCTTTTTGCAGCCGAAGCCGCTATTCAGGGCAGCACGCTGGAGCCGCTTCTCATCCACCTCGTCAAGCTGCGGGCAAGCCAGATCAATGGCTGCGCCTTCTGCATCCAGATGCATGTCGCCGAGGCCCTGACGGACGGCGAGACGCCGCTTCGCCTGCACATGCTGCCGGCCTGGCGCGAAAGCCCGCTTTATTCCGAACGCGAGCGTGCGGCGCTTGCCTGGACCGAAGCGCTGACGAAGCTTCCCGAAACCGGTGCGCCGGATGCGGACTGGGCGAAGGTCGAGGCGGCCTTTGATGTTGACGAGCGGGCCTGGCTGACGCTGTCGATCGGCGCCATCAACCTGTGGAACCGGGTTCAGGCCGGGCTGAGGGTGCCGCATGGCACCAGGCTTCCAGAGGCGCGGGCCAATGCAGCCTGAGGCCGCCGAAATCTTTGAAGCGCAGCGGCCCCGGCTGCTGCGCCTAGCTTACCGTATGCTCGGCAGCAATGCCGAGGCCGAGGACATGGTGCAGGAAGCCTTCCTGCGCTGGCACGGGGCGGAAGGCATCGACAATCCCGCCGCCTGGCTCACCCGCACGGTGTCGCGGCTTTGCCTGGACCAGATGAAATCGGCCCGTTCCCGGCGCGAGACCTATCCCGGCACATGGTTGCCGGAACCGCTGATCGAGGCCGAGGACGATGCGCTTCGTCCCGACAATCTCACGCTCTCGCTGATGATGGCGCTGGAACGGCTGTCACCCCTGGAGCGGGCGGCCTTCCTGCTGCACGATGTCTTCGGGCAGCCGCTGGACGAGGTGGCGGCGACCATCGATCGCTCTCCGGCCGCGACCCGCCAGCTTGCAAGCCGCGCCCGTGCCCATGTGCAGGTCGACCGGCCGCGCTACGAGATCCCGCGCGATGCCGGCGCCGAGCTGGCGCGCGCCTTCTTCGAAGCCTGCAAGTCTGGCGACGCCTCCGCGCTTGGAGCGATGCTTGCCGAGGGCGCGACGCTGCATTCCGATGGCGGCGGCAAGGTTCACGCCTATCCCAATGTCATCAGGGGCGCCGACAATCTCATCCGGCTGCTACTCGGCCTGCAGCGCAAGTTCGGGGACCAGATGAGGTTTCTGGAGGCAACCATGATCGACGGCCTGCCGGGTTTCGTCAGCCGCCTTGACGGCAACCTGCAGACGACGGCGATCGAGATCACCGACGGGCGCATCACCGCGCTCTACGTCACCCGCAATCCCGACAAGCTGTCGAGGGTTGTGCCGCACTAGCAAAACCAATGCGAAGCGCGGGACCCGGCGCCCTCTCGGGCGAACGATCCCGCATGTCTGGAGATATCCTCATGAAATCCGTCCTTCTTCTGAATGCCAGCCCCTTCGGCGAAAATGCCCGCGGCTATCAGCTCGCCCTGCAGGCGATTTCAAACCTGCAGGCGGCCCATCCCGGCATCGATGTCATCGAGCGGGATCTTGCGCCCGCGGACTTCGGCCGTGTCACACCGGATTACGCCCGGGCGATCATCAGCCGGGTCGCGCATGACAGTCCGGCATTTTTCCAGTCCGAACGGTTGATCCGCGAGCTTGAAGAGACCGATGCACTGATCATCTCGACGCCGATGCACAACTATACGGTTCCGGCCGTTCTGAAACTGTGGATCGATCTTGTGCTGCGAGCGGGGCGGAGCTTCGGCTTTCGCGACGGCCGCAAGGTCGGGCTGCTGGACGATCGCCCGACGGTGGTGATTGTCGCTTCGGGCGGAACGGTCACGGGCAAGGCGACCCAGCCGGATCATCTGACGGGATATCTCACCGATGTGCTGGCAACGATCGGCATCACGAATCTGCGCTTCATTCATGTCCAGGGACTTGCCGAGGATAGCAACGCCGCGCACTCCCTGTCGCAAGGGCAGCGCGCGCTCGATGCCGATCCACGTTTCGGCCGGGGACTAAAATCCGATGTCAGCGTCGGCTGATATCTCCTGTGTTACAGCCGCCGGCGGACATGCGGCGCGGCGCGGGCTTGTGCCCATGACGCGCCGGAAGGCCGCGCCGAATGCGCTCTCCGAAGCATAGCCCAGTTCCTCGGCGACCTTTGCCACCGTCATGCCGGGCCGCGTGAGCGCCTGGCGCGCCAGCGTCATGCGCCAGTGCAGGACGTAATCCATCGGCGCCTGCCCGACCGCCGCCCGGAACCGCGCCGAAAACTGCGACCGCGACAGGTGCGCAAGGCCTGCAAGCGTTTCGATCCGCCAGGGATGAGCCGGATCGGTATGGATCGCATGGAGCGCCGGGCCGATGCGGGGATCATCGAGGGCCGCAAGCCAGCCGCGCGGCCTTTCTTCCGGAAGCGCCCGGATCAGTTCGACGAAGATCATCTGCATCGCGGCGCCGGCGATCGCCGAAGCCCCGGCGCGCTCAGCGGCCTGCTCTTCCTCCAGCCTGTCCATCAGCCAGCCGATGCGCTTGCTGGCGGCTTTCTCGGCAGTCAGGATCACCAGCGGCGGCAGTGCATCCGCGATCAGGCCCGTCACCGGCCCGAGTTCCATCCGCCCGCCGGTTGCCCGGAACGGAGAACCTTCGCCGCCATCGAGATGTGCATAGGGACGCTTGTCCGTTCCCGCAAAGACCTCTGCCGCCGGGCGCGGATGCGCGAAATCCGTGCCGATCACGAACGGCCGGTCCGGCGCCACCAGAAAGCAATCGCCCACGGACAATTGCCGGCGCTCGCTCCCAACCGCCAGCACGCATTCGCCTTCGCGGATCACATTGCATTTCAGCGCCTGCGTTGCCGGAACTGCGACCGCCCAGCGGCCGCTGGCCACAAGCCCGGTCGACAGCATTGCCTCGGCTCCGGCGAGGCGGAGAATTTGGGAAAGCGGATCCATCGGATGATCTCGATATTATTCAGGTAAATGAAATATAGATTGTCTTATCTGTGCGCGCTAGTGACGTCGCAAAAGGAGACGCTACATGCAAACACCACTCAACACGCCCTACGGCCCCGCGACAACGGCGGACGATGTCGCCGGCACGATTGATCTCACCGGCAAGACCGCCGTTATCACCGGAGGAGCCTCCGGGCTCGGGCTGGAAACCGTGCGGGTTCTTGCCGCGCGTGGTGCCCGCGTCATCGTGCCGGCCCGCGATGTGGTCGCCGCACGTGAGGCCCTTGGCGATCTGGCTGATGTTCGGGCCATGGACCTCATGGACCCGCCATCGATCAGCGCCTTCGCTGGGCAGTTGCGGGCCGAGGGCATCCGTCTCGATCTGCTGATCCTCAGCGCCGGCGTCATGGCCACCCCGCTGTTTCGCGATGCCGATGGCCATGAGGGACAGTTTGCCACCAATCATCTCGGGCACTTCCGACTGACGTCAGCCCTGTGGCCGGTCATCAACCGCGGTGCCCGCGTCGTGGTCCTGTCGTCGCGCGGTCATCAGATACCGGGGTTTGACCTGACCGACCTCGACTTCACGCGGCGGCCCTATGACAAGTGGCTCGCCTATGGACAGGCGAAAACCGCCAATGCGCTGTTTGCCGTGGCACTTGATCGTCGCGGTGCGCCGGATGTGCGGGTCTATACCGTTCATCCCGGATCGGTTCTGGGGCCGCTGGCGCGGCATCTGAGCGAGGAAGAGCTGGCGCCGTTTGATGCGGTGAACCCCGATGGCAGCCCGCGCATCGATCCCGCGCGCGACATGAAGTCGCCGCAACAGGGTGCCGCGACGATGGTATGGTGTGCCACCGCGCCCGAACTTGCGGGTATTGGCGGCGTCTATTGCGAGGATTGCGATATCGCTGCCGTCGAAACCGAGCGCAGAGCCGGCGTTCGTCCGTTTGCGATCGATCCCGAAATGGCAGAGGCGCTCTGGAAGGCGAGCGTCGAAATGACGGGCTGCGACATCTGACGCAGCCCGCCGTTCATTTCTGGCGCGCTCAAGCCTTTGCGAAGGCGAGGAGCTCGGGGTTTATGATGTCCGGGTTGGTCGCGAACAGACCGTGCGGCAGGCCCGGATAGGTCTTCAGCGTGCCGTTTTGCAGCAGGTCGATGGACTTCAGCGCCGAATCGGCAATCGGAACGACCTGGTCGTCTTCGCCATGCAGCACCAGAACCGGAACGGTGATCGCCTTCAGGTCTTCGGTGAAATCGGTCTCCGAGAAGGCGGCGATGCAATCATACTGCGCCTTGGCGCCACCGGCCATGCCCTGCCGCCACCAGTTGTCGATCAACCCCTGGCTGATTTCGGCACCCTCGCGGTTGAAGCCGTAGAAAGGGCCGGTCGGGATGTCGATGTAGAACTGGGCGCGGTTTGCGGCAAGCGCGGACCGGAAGCCGTCGAACACCTCGATCGGAAGACCTTCGGGGTTCTTCTCCGAGCGCACCATGACCGGGGGAACGGCCGCCATCAGCACGGCCTTGGCGACGCGGCCCTTCTCGGCGCGGGCAACATAGCGGGCCACTTCGCCGCCACCGGTGGAGTGGCCGATATGGATGGCGTTCTTCAGGTCGAGGGCGCTCGCAAGTTCGGCGACATCGGCGGCGTAGGTGTCCATGTCGTTGCCGGTGTCCGTCTGGTCCGAACGACCGTGGCCGCGCCGGTCATGGGCAATGACGCGGTAGCCATTGGCGAGGAAGAACAGCATCTGGTTGTCCCAGTCGTCGCCCGAAAGCGGCCAGCCGTGATGGAAGACAACCGGCTGGGCGTCCTTCGGACCCCAGTCCTTGTAGAAGATGTTGGTGCCGTCTCTGGTGGTAATCGTAGCCATGGTAAATTCTCCTTGTGTTTGTGCAAAGGTGAGGCGGGGCAGAGCCGAAAGGGCGGCGACAGTTGCCGCCGTCTTCAGCATCGCGCGCCGGGTCATTTCGGTGTGCATTTCGTGTCCTCTTGATTTCGACATGGACAAGATAGGTCGTCGGGCGCATATACGGACGTGGCGAAACGGACACTTGTCGAGGCAAAACGGACAATGGCGCAGAAAGCGGAACAGGTTGCTGAAATCGGGCTGCTGATCTATCCCGGTTGCCAGCTCGCGGCGATCTATGGCCTGACCGATCTCTTCCGCGTGGCGGCCGAATGGACCGGCGACAACGCGCGCTATATCCGCGTATCGCACTGGGAGGCGACGGCAGATGACGTCATTTGCATATGGGACAGCCATCCCGGTTCGCCGCATCGCCTGAGCCACGCGATCGCGCCGCCGAGCATCATCATGCCGGAGCGCATGGCGCCAGCGCCGGCGGCTGCTGCATGGCTGCGAAACCAGCACGATCAAGGCACCGTGCTCTGCTCCGTCTGCGCCGGTGCCTTCGTGCTGGCCGAAACCGGGCTGATCGACGGGCGGCGCGCGACCACACACTGGGCCTTTGCCGAACAGCTTGCGAAGCGCTTCCCCTCCGTACGGCTGGCCGAGGAACATATGGTGCTGGACGAGGGGGATATCGTGACGGCGGGCGGCATCCTCGCCTGGGCCGATCTGGGGCTGACGCTGGTTGAGCGGCTGCTCGGGCCGGCAACGATGCTCTCGACGGCCCGTTTCCTGCTCATCGATCCGCCGCGCGGCAGCCAGCGCCCCTTTGCACAGTTCATCCCCCGCTTCGATCATGGCGATGACGCCATCCGCAAGGCGCAGCATTTCATCCATGCCCACGCGCACGAGCCGGTCAGCATGGCCGATCTGCATGACGTCGCCGGCATGACCGAGCGCACATTGCTGCGCCGTTTCAAGGCGGCGACCCATCACCGCCCGAACGAATATCTGCAGCTGGTGCGCATCGCCAAGGCGCGCGAACTGCTGGAGCGCACGCTGCTGCCGGTCGACCGGATCGCCTGGGACGTCGGCTATTCGGATCCGGCGGCTTTCAGGAAGACGTTCCAGAAACTGGTCGGCATCCGCCCGGCGGAGTACCGCGCGCGCTTCGGGACGGCTTCGGTTCCGCACGTTGAGGCAGGTTGACGACGTTTGCGGGCGGCGTGCCGCCGCCCGATTTTTTGGCTATCGCGCTTCCGCGAGCATGGCTTCGGCCATGGCCCAGAGCCGGTCGGCATTCTGAGGATCGACCGCATAGGGCGGAACGGCGCCTGCTGGCTGCTCACTTCGCTCAGCGACGACTTCTGCTTCGTTGCAATTGTCGAAATACCGGCCCGAGATGCCGTCAAGAAGTGGCGAGGCGGCCAGAAGAACCGAGTTCGCTGCACCTTGTTCCGGTGTCTTGCGGAAAGGTTCGGGGGTTTTCAGCCCGCCGGTGTGGCGCTGCAGATTGGTGGCGATCGCGCCGGGGTTCAGGGCATTCGACGTGATCCCGTCTTCCGCCCACTTCCGCGCTATCCCAACCGAAAGCAGGATGCAGGCCGTCTTGGACTGACCGTAGGCGACGATCGGATGATAGGGCATAAAGCGGAAGTCCATATCGTCCCACAGCACGGGGCTCCAGAGAGTGCCGCTCGAGGCGACGGAAACGATACGGGCCTTGCCCGCCGCCTTCAGCCATGGGTACAGGCCGAGCGTCAGCGCGAAATGGCCAAGGTAGTTGGTCGCAAATTGCATCTCGCGACCTTCGCCGGTGCGTTGAAGCTCGGGAAGCGCCATGATCCCTGCATTGTTGATCAACGCATCGACCGGCCTGTTCCATGCCGTCACGAAGCGACGGACGGAAGACAGATCGGCCACGTCGAGAGGCTCGACCGTGATCGCCGCGTTGCCGGTCGCCTTTCGCAAATCTGCCGCGGCAGCTTCGGCCGCATCCGGCCGGCGCGCTGCGATGGTCACGGCAGCGCCGGCTGCCGCCAGGGCGCGCACCGTCTCGATGCCGATGCCACTCGCGCCGCCGGTGACGATCATCGTCTTGCCTTCAAGATTGATGCCCTGAAGCACGTCCGCAGCCGTGGTGGAAAAATCGAAACCCGTCTTAAGCCTGCTCATGAGATTTTCCTTTCCTGTTTGCCTACAGGAGGTAGCAAGCCTTCGCTGTTTGATTTAGTAGGTGAACATGGAACGCAATGATGAGCTATTTCGGACAGTCGCCAATCTGCCGCCATCGGAGCTGGCTGCATTCATGGCTGTGGCAGAACATGGCGGTTTTCGTTCGGCCGCGCGCGCCAGCGGCGCCAGCGCGTCGGCGCTGAGCCACGCCGTCGCCGGGCTCGAGGCGCGTCTCAAGGCACAGCTGTTCATCCGCACAACGCGGCGCGTCGCGTTGACGGAAGCAGGCGAACGCTTCGCCGAAGCGCTGCGTCCCGCGCTCAGGCAGTTGAGCCGAGCGGTTGAGGCTCTGGATGGCTTGAGCGATCAGCCGCGGGGCACGATCCGCATCAATGCTTCTGCGCGGGCGGCGGAGCTCGTGCTGGAGCCGCTCATCCTGGAGTTCCTGCGGCGCTACCCCGACATGACGGTCGACGTCCGCTCGGACGACAATTTGCTGGATCTTGGCAGCGGCGCCTTTGATTGCGGACTAAGGCTGATCGAGATGGTGCCGGAGGATATGGTGGCCATTCCGGTCGGCGGCGAACAACAGCACGTCGTCGTCGCAGCACCCTCCTATCTGCGCGATGTCTCCGCACCCTCGACGCCGGCTGACCTGACGGCGCATGACTGCATCCAGTGGCGGTTGGCGGGAGCGGCGCGTTATCGCTGGGAGTTCGAACGCCATGGCGAGCGGCTCACCATCGAAACGCAAGGGCGACTCATTCTGGACGATGCCCGGCTGATTGCAATTGCGGCCCGAGCCGGCGCGGGTATCGGCTATGTCGCCAAAGCGGCGATCGCGGAGGATCTCGTGGATGGAACGCTGGTCCAACTGCTCCACGAATGGACGCCGCCCTATCCGGGCCTGGCTCTCTACTACCCGAAAAACCGACACATGAGCGCCGGAATGCGTGCCTTGATCGCATTCGTTCGGGAATTGAACAGGCGGGATGGTAGGCCCGAACACTAAGCCCGAAAATGCCTGTCAGAGCGTTTCGCGGTGCTCAGGAGACAACGCAGTCTTTGCGGCTTGCTCAGGTGCGACGGTGCCATCGGCCTGCTCACGGTTCTCAAGCGCCTCCTGAAAAGACGTAAGGCGTTCGATTACGGCCGCGCGTTTCGCGTCGAGCTCCGCTTTCAGCCGATCGATATGTTCAAGCTTGGTGAGAAGCTGGGCGACGCCGCCCGTGCAAGGCCCCGCGCCTTCGTCCGAAAGGCAGGCCGCCATCGCCTGGACCTCACGCGTCGAAAAGCCGGTCGCGATGAAATCCCGGATCCGGCCGGCGCGCCGCAGATCGGCTTCACTGTAGTCGCGATAGCCATTTTCCAGCCGCCGGGCCGCAATCAGGCCCGAACGTTCATAGTGGCGCAGCATACGCTCCGTAATGCCGAGCCGTTCGGCTGCTTCCTTGATCTGCATGTCGGGACCTTTCGGCAAGTCTTCGTTGACGATCATGTCAGATGACGCGCCCGCCTTTTCAAGGCCCAAAATACAGGAAGGCAGCAACCTCCGGGCAGGGGTGCCGGGGCCGCTCTGCCCGGAGGCAACGCCTTATGAGCGCCTCAGCGTCGCTGCGACCATCCGCCGTCAATGGCTATGACCTGACCGGTCAGCCATTCATTGGTGGTGCTGCCGAGCCGCAATATCCATGGCACGAGGTCGGTGGTTATCCCACGACGGCCGAGCGGGATTTCAGCGGCTTCGGCCTCTTCGATCGCGCCCGCCATTTCCGGGGTAAGCCCCATCATTCCCGTCAATGCACCGCTCTTCACCGGCCCGGGCGCGACGGCATTCACGCGGATGCCATCGCCAGCAAGCTCGATGGCCCAGGATCGCGTCAGGTGTTCGAGGGCGGCCTTGGTCGCCGCATAATGCGAAAGCCCCGGTGCGGCATTCTGCGAGACGGCCGTGCCGATGTTGACGACTGCGCCTCTGGTTTCCCTAAGCGCCGGAAGCGCCTCCTTCAAAAGAAGCGATGGCCCGGTGATGTTCACCGCGCAGATTGCGGCGATCGCTTCGCCGTCATAGGCGTCGATCGGAAGCGGCCTGCCGGCCCCGGCATTGTTGACGACCAGATCGAGCCGACCCCAACGGCTGAGCGCGGCCTCGACAATGCGCCGGCTGCCCGTGGGGTCGGCGGCATCGGCCCTGACGGTCGCGACGGCTTGGCTTTTTTCGGCGACGCCGGCCAGCTTCGCTTCATTGCGACCGGTGATAATCACATGGGCGCCCTGCGCTGCGAGAGCCAATGCCGTGGCCTCTCCGATGCCCGAACTTCCGCCCGTCACGATGGCAACCTTGCCCTGCCAGTCTTCATTCATCTTGATTGTCCTTTCCAGTGAACGTGCGCGTTCTAGCGCTTCGCACCGTTCCTAGCGGGTTGACGTTAGTGTCAGGGTCAAGGGCAATCTGACGAGCCTTCGCTTGCCCATCCTCGCAAGCCGCCGGCGATTGCGTAGCTCGGCCGGATGTTGATTTATTGCAAATTTTCTAGATTTTCCTATATTTTCGTCATTGTCATAGGAACAGTGATGAAAGATATCCTGACGACGGCGAATGCCGCAGAATTGCTTGGCGTTTCCATCCGCACCGTGCAGCTTTGGGTGGAAAGCGGCCAGCTCCCCTCTTGGAAGACACCTGGCGGTCACCGCCGAATACCGCGTCAGGCCGTGCTAGATCTTGTCGAGGACGCCGCGCAGGCGCCAGTGGATCTCACTGCGAACGCCGTCATCCTCGCCGGAAAGGGACGGGGTGCGCAATGGGCCGATGTCGGCCTGCCGGGCTCTGGGCTTATGGTTGATGTCGCCGAGGATGTGCAGGCGCTGCGGCAGTTCCTCGAGCCCAACCCGCCGACACTGCTGATCGTGGAGAACGCCGAGGCCGCGGAGCGTAAGAAATTCGTCACTGCCGTTGCCAGCAATCCGCGTTACAGGCAGACGCTAATCTTCACCATTACGGACAAGGTTGCGGCGACGCCTGCCACCCGCGGCGCCAACCGCGTCCAGATGCAGAAACGCGCCAGCGTCTCGGAGATGAGTGCTGCCGTCATAGACTATCTGAAGGTGCGCATGTCCGATGAGGCCCAAACGCCTTCCTTCGCCTTGCCGCTGAATGAAAAGGCGCGTCTGGAGGCCGTCCGGCGTTCGGAGCTGGTCGGCTCGGGCGTGGATAGCCGGTTTGATCGGCTTGTGCGTCTTGCGGCTTTCGTCACCCGTGCTCCGATCGCCATGTTCACGCTGATTACCCGGGACCAGCAGTGGTTCAAGTCGCGCGTGGGTTTCGACGGCGAGAGCACGCCACGCGACTGGGCGTTCTGCAACGAAACACTTGTCGCCAATGAGTTGACCGTCATCGAGGACATGACGCAGAGGGAGAGCCTCCAGAGCAATCCCACCCTTTCCGAACCCTATGGCTTCCGCTTCTATGCCGGGGCGCCCGTTCGCGATCCGCGCGGCTTCGTTCTCGGATCGGTCTGTGTCATCGACACCGTACCGCGCACCCTGAAGCGCGAGGAGCGTGACGCCCTGATCACGATTGCAGAAGCGATCTCCACATTGATCCGGCTCACCTTGATGGAGAGAACCGAGGATCAGCCACGGACATCGGCTGAATCGGCCTTCGCTTCCCTTGGCGGCTGAGCCGGCGTCGGTCGCCGTCACGAACGGCCCCAGAGGTATGGATCGGTTTCATTTGTAACAATTTGTGCCGGCTTTGAAATCAAGCTGGCATCTTGTCCCGCTAGGGCGGGTGAAGCGTTCATTCAGCGAAAGGCTTCTCCCCCATGATCATCTCCCGATGGCGCGCAGCGCCGGCTCAAGTCTCCGGTACGTTCACGCGCGCATGCTCTCCCGTTTCAGGGATTATATCGACTGTGCCGTTTACCGGTACGCGTTTCGCCAACACGCACTGACGGTGGCCAGCGCGCCGGACATCCCGCCGCCTTTCAAGCAGCGCGTGAGCGCTCGCTGTGGCGGTTCCCTTTTCCCGATTTCAGGACCCTTCAGATGCAAACAATCAGTCAGGAAGTATGGACGTCTCATGCCCTCATGGCCGTTGAAATCACTCCGGGCGATGGCCCCGATGTCGTGTTCATCCATGGCAATTCCTCGTCGCGGCAGGTGTTTCATCGGCAGTTCAACAGTGAGGTCTTCAAGAATTACAGGTTGATCAGCTTTGACCTGCCCGGACATGGCCAATCAAGCGATGCTTTCGACAAGACCCGAACCTATCCGTTGCCCGGGCTGGCGGAAGCGGTGACCGAGCTTCTCGATCAGTTGCAGGTCAGCAGGCCGGTGCTCGTTGGCTGGTCGCTCGGCGGTCACGTCGCCATGGAGATGCTGTCAAAGTCCTACAATGCATCGGGACTTTTCATCACCGGCGCGCCGCCGGTCGGCCCCGAGATCTCCGAGGGCTTTCGCGGCAACCTGATGAGCGGGCTGGCCGGCAAGGGGCGCATGTCAGCCAAAGACGCGGCCAACTTTGTCCGCAATGTCTTCGCGACGGCGGCGGAGCCGTTTATGGAGCAGGCCGCCGCGCGAACCGACGAGGCGTTCCGCAGCACGCTCTTCTCCAGGTATCGCTTCGAGGAGAAAAGCAACCAGCGTGAGGTCGTCAGCCACACCGAGGTCATCACCGCCGTTGTCAATGGCCGTGACGACCGGATCGTGAACCTGGACTACATTGATGGCGTTCCGTTTTCCCGGCTCTGGGGCGGCACATGTTTTCGCGTTGCCGATGCGGGCCACGCGCCCTTCCTTCAGGCGCCGATCGCCTTCAACGGTTTGCTTTCCGCCTTTCTTGCAGATGTCGCCTAGGCGACGGCTCGCATGCGGTCAGCTCAAAGACGTGATCATGGAAGTTGACGAGCACTGGTGTCCAAAGGAGCGAGCTCGCGGTGACGCGAGGGACGACCATGTCGTTGTTTACCTGTCGACCCGACCCGCAGGGCCAGACGACCGTCGTTCCGGGGGCGAAACGGCGCGCGTCGTCCCTGACGGCGATGTGGGCAGGGTCTTGCGCCTCAAGGCGGTGGAGCTGGTTGCCGCTGCGCGAGAGCGTGAACCAGACTTGCTCCAGGCCGGCTTGGTTGCCCTCGTCGTCTTCGTATCGTTCCTGATCCTTCTCCGGATATTCGCCGGTATCTTCGGCGCGGCTATTATTCGCGCCGCTTTTCCTCTCTGAGGCAAGCAGCCGGATTCTGACGGCCTGTAACGTGATGCGCTGTGCCCCGGAGGCCTGGCTTGCTCACGGCTGTCACCCCTCATTTTCCTTAACGAACTTGCGTCTCTGAATAATCCGCGAGGAACGCTCACGACGACGTGAACTCGTAAAAATGATAAATTTGATAAAAACGTTGATATTTGATATTTTTGCAGATAACGATTTGATCGTCACCAATCTGCAAGAGGTAAGTCCCATGCGGCCCACTCCGCACGAAACAGATCATCATGAAGAAGACACCCCGTTTGCACGAGGTGGGGGAGAGTACGATTTCATCGTTTGCGGTGCTGGATCCAGCGGATCGGTCGTGGCCGCCCGGTTGGCCGAGCGCGGAGATGCCCGGGTCCTGCTGCTGGAGGCCGGCGGGGACGATGCGGTCGAGAGCGTTCGCGAGCCGGCGCAGTGGCCACTCAATCTCGGATCTTCGCGGGACTGGGGTTTTGTCGGGCAGCCTTCTTCCACCCTTGAAGGCCGCCAGCTGCCCCTCAGCATGGGGAAGGGGCTTGGGGGTGGCTCCAGCATCAACGTCATGGTCTGGGCTCGGGGGCACCGGGAAGACTGGAACCATTTTGCAGCCGAAGCCGGCGACGATGCCTGGGGTTACAAGTCGGTTCTGGACTACTACCGCCGTATCGAGGACTGGCGCGGCGCGCCCGATCCGAGCCGCCGCGGTGTGGGCGGCCCGGCGCATGTCGCCCAGCCCGACGCGCCGCAGCCTGTCGCCCATGCCATGCTCGCCTCGGCTTCGGCGCTCGGGATACCGGTCTTCGAGAGTCCGAATGGCGCGATGATGGAAAGCGATGGTGGCGCCGCGATTGCTGAGCTCCGGATCCTGAACGGCAAGCGCCAGTCGGTCTATCAGTCCTATGTTGCGCCGCTTACCGGCAGGCACAACCTGACCGTCGTCACCGGCGCGCTGGTGTCACGCCTCATCTTTGATGGCAAGCGGGTGGTTGGGGTCGATGTCCTCATCGACGGACGGCCAGCGCGGTTCAAGGCCCGCTTCGAGACCATCCTTTCGCTCGGGGCCGTGAATACGCCGAAAGTCCTGATGCAGTCCGGCATCGGCCCGGAGGATGAGCTTGCGACACACGCCATTCCGGTGGTCCAGCATCTGCCGGGCGTCGGGCGCAATCATCAGGATCATATCGCCTTCGGCTGCACATGGGCCTATCGCAAGCCCGAAGGCGTGGGCGGTGGCGGCTGTGAGGCAACGCTCTACTGGAAGAGCGATTCCAGGCTGGAAAAGCCCGATATCCTGCAATGCCAGCTCGAATTCCCAGTTCCCTCGCCAGCAGAGACGGGTCTTGCAACACCTGAGCATGGCTGGACCATGTTTGCGGGACTGGCACAGCCGAAAAGCCGGGGACGATTGAGGCTTTCCGGAGCGAATGTGCATGATGCCGTGCTGATCGAGCCGAATGCGCTGAGCGAACCGGAAGACATGGCGACGGCCATCACCGCCGTGGAGCTTTGCCGAGAAATCGGCAATGGTGTGGCGTTCGATCCGCTGGTGAGTGCCGAGACCGCGCCTGGCCTGCGTGACCGCAACGGCCTTGTCGATTTCATCCGCCGTTCCGCCGTCACCTACTGGCACCAGTCCTGCACGGCAAAGATGGGGCGAGACGGCATGTCGGTCGTGGATCACCAGCTCAAGGTCTATGGCGTCGAGGGCCTGCGTATCGCCGATGCCTCGATCATGCCGCGGATCACGACCGGCAACACCATGGCACCTTGCGTCGTCATCGGCGAAAGGGCGGCAGACATGATCCGCGCGGAACATCGGTTCTGACAGACCTTGGCGCAGCCGGCTTCCGCCGGGTGCGCCGCTCCAATCCTACATCCTGATCTTTTTCAGAAAGGAATGCCTATGTTCAGCAGCAGCATAAATGTGCCCGTCGTTGCCGCGTGCGACCTGGAGGCGGACGCTCATGAGACATTCGCCTGGTATCGCCGGTCGTTTCCCTTCATCGCGCTCGACACGGGCGGATATGTTGTGCTGCGGCACGGCGATGTCGCGCGGCTGATGCACGATCCGCGCCTGCAGGCGACCGAGATTGCGATGCCAGCGCAGGCCGGGATCACGCAGGGCGCACTCTTCGATATTTTCGCGCACGGTATGCTGACCGCCAATGGCGAGGCGCATGCGCGCCGTAGATCGGCCGTCTCAAGGGCGCTCGCAGGCCAGGTATCGGAGCAGTTCCGGCAGCATATGAGGCGGGCAGCGCAGGGACTGATCGAAGACTGCTACGCCAGGGGCCGGCTGGAGCTGGTATCCGGCTATGCCGAAAAGCTGCCGGTGATGGCCCTTGCCAGCCTCCTGGGCGTCGGCGATGCCGATCTCCTTGCCTTCATGCAGTACGTCTATGCCATGAACGCGTTCTTCCGGCCAAAGCCGACTGCGGACCAAGTTGCGGCGGCGGAAGCCGCTGGCTCGTGGATCAGGGATTATCTCGACGGGCTTCTTGCCGACGCGGAGCGTGGCCGATCGCACGGCTTTCTCGCCCGATACGCTGAAT
Source organism: Martelella endophytica (assembly GCF_000960975.1). Classification (NCBI taxonomy): domain Bacteria; kingdom Pseudomonadati; phylum Pseudomonadota; class Alphaproteobacteria; order Hyphomicrobiales; family Aurantimonadaceae; genus Martelella; species Martelella endophytica. Next base: position 1,628,875 of record NZ_CP010803.1, read on the forward strand.
TTGCCGGTCAGGAGAGGCTGAGCCGGCTTGAGGCGCTGGTCCAGATCGTCCAGCTGATCATTGGCGGAACGGAATCCGTGCGAACCGCGCTGGTTGCCCAGATCGCGCACCTGATGACGAACCGTGACCAATGGCGGGCGGTCTGCGTCGACCCGACGCTTGTCGGAAAGGCCGTCTCGGAGGGCTTGCGTTTCGAACCCGGGATTGCGGGCGCCATCCGCGTTTCCGTCGCGGAAATCGAGATCGACGGCCTGACCCTGCCGGCAGGCCAGCTGGTCCTGCTGTCATCGCTGTCGGCGCTCAGGGATGAAACGGTCTTCGACCGGCCGAACGTATTCGACATATCGCGGCCAAATCTCGAATTGTCGCGCTTGGTGTTTGGCGGCGGGGCGCACAGATGCGTTGCAGACGTGATGGGACGGATCGAGCTCGAGGAAGCGCTCCTGGCGCTCGTCGAACGCCTTCCCTGGCTTCGCATCGATGGACTGCCGGCGTTTCATGGGCACATGTTCGTGAGATCGGTCGGCGAATGCTGGGTGTGTTGGGAGTGATGGCGCCATGCGTATCCTGATCGTCGGCGCTGGCATTGCGGGGCTCGCCGCCCGCCGGGCTTTGGTCCGGCGCGGTTTCTCAGTCAAAATTGTCGAACGCAACCCCTCCGCCGGTCTTGGCGGGGCGGGGCTCTTCCTGCCGGGCAATGGCGTCAGGGCACTTTGCCGCCTCGGCCTCGGCGCAGAGCTTTTCAGGTTGTCGCACGCCGTCAATGCCCAGCGCTTTCACGATGAGCGCGGGCGGCTGCTGACATCCGTTGACACCAATCGGTACTGGCGTGATGTCGCGCCATGCCGCGCAATCAGAAGGTCCGACCTCTGGCAGTTGCTCGATGACGGCATGGAGCCTGCCGAGTGCGGTCAGGTCATCGATCTCTCGAACACCGGCCTCGGATGCCGCGTTACTTATGCGGACGGTCGCACCGAGAATGTCGATCTGGTAATCGGCGCAGACGGCATTCATTCCTCGGTGCGGGCGCTCGCCTTTCCGCAGGCGCCGGATCCGGAATATGTTGGCAATGTCTGCTGGCGCTTCATCGTCCCCAAGACCTGCTCCGTCGATGAGTGGTCCGTGATGCTCGGCGAAGATCGCAGTCTTCTGGCGAAGCCGATTTCGAAGTCCGAACTCTATATCTACGCCGATATGTCCGCCGCCCGAACGGCGATTGGCAATTACTCCGATGAGACTCCGCTGCTGCCACTGTTCGGGAGCATTGCGGGCCCGCTGCGGCACGCGCTGGAGCTCTCCCGAGATACCGTCGTCCATTTCGCCGCGCTCGAGCGTCTGAAGCTGTCGCGGTGGGTGGAAAACCGCGTGGTCCTGATCGGTGACGCCGCGCATGCTTCTCCGCCCAGCATGGCCCAGGGGGCGTGCCTGGCAATCGAGGACGCCCTGGTGCTCGCCGATGAGCTTTCCGCCAGAGCGCGCGTGGATCTTGCCCTTTCCTTCTACGAGCAACGACAGAAGGTCAGGGCGGATTGGGTTCATAGGCAATGCGCCGCGCGCGACAAGATGCGTCGTCTGCCACCGGCCGTCAGAAATGCGCTTCTGCGGTTTGGCGGCGGAGCGATCTATCGCAGGAATTACAGCCTGCTGAGGAAGCCGCTCTGACCGGCGCGGTCTCGCCATCGGGATAGGGCCACCGCAGCCAGGAGGCATTGCGCACGGCGTCCGATCCCTCCCTTTCCGCCATCATGGATTTTCTGCCATGTTCCGAGTGATCGCGCAGGCCGTCAGCCTGATTTTCATCCCTTTTCGAAGGCTCGCCGAGATCGACTACCAACGCTTTGCTTCCGAGCTGTTTCTGGCTTTCGGGACCGTAGCGGCAGCATCCGTCCATCATTTTCCCGACCGCTTCTTGTCGAAGGACGATGTTCCGGAAGAACAGGGTTCGCCGGATGACGATGAGGCTCGGTCGTGATGTGCCGCACCACCGCAGCCTTGATCGACCCGGATCGTCGGCTTCCGGTCTCCGCACTGATCGGCCGGCATGCGCAGTGCGGACCGTTGTCGTGAAGCACGTTCTGGTCATCGATGACGATTCGGCCATTCGCGATCTGCTGACGGAATATCTTTCGCAGCATGCCCTCAGAGTAACTGGCCTCAGCGACAGTCATGGCCTGCAAAGGGTGTTGAGCACGGATGAGGTCGACCTCTTCATCATCGATCTCAACCTCGGGCGCGAAGATGGGCTGGACATCGTGAGACATCTATCAAGCACCTCGGATCGCCCGATCATCATCATCAGCGGCGACCGGCTGGAAGAGGCAGACAAGGTCATCGGCCTCGAGCTCGGTGCCGTCGACTATATCGCAAAGCCTTTCGGGATACGGGAATTGCTGGCGCGCGTGCGCGTATCGCTGCGCAGCCGGCCCGCATTGCAGACAGGAAAAGACAGGACCATCTTTCGTTTTGAAGGCTGGGAACTCGACGTCGGGCTTCGAAGGCTCGTCCACGGTGGCGTGGAGAGGAGGTTGACGGCCGCCGAGTTCAACCTGCTGACCGCCTTTCTTCGCGCCCCGCGACAGGTGCTTTCGCGCGAGCAGCTTCTATTGGCAAGCCGCGTGCACAACCAAGAGGTTTTTGACCGCAGTATCGACGTCCTTGTCCTGCGCCTGCGACGGAAACTGGAGGCCGACCCCGCCAGGCCGAGGCTGATCAGGACCGAGCGGGGAGTAGGTTATATGCTTGCGGCCGATGTCGAGGTCGTTCGTCGTCACAAGGTTTGATGATGGGGTATGAAAACCAACATCGCTGGCTATGAACGATGATCCCCGCAGGCGGAGCGGCAAGGCTCCAGACTGCGGGGAACGATGCGGGCGTCCAGTGCTCAGTTGCGGACGCCGTTTGCGGCTCGGTCAATGACCTCGGCGACGGCCTGCGGCTGGGTCATGAAGATCGAATGGCTTGCATCGACCGTGGTGATGTCGGCGCCGATGCGCTCGGCCATCGCTGGCAGCATGCCTTCGCCGAAAGCCTTGTCCTGCAGGCCGTAGATGGCCCAGCTCGGCTTGATACGCCATGCGGCATTTTCAAGCTTGGTTTCGAAGACGGACATGTTGATCGGAACCTGCGAATCCCGCATGAACGCGGCATCGGCTTCCGTGGTATCGCCGGCAAAGCCAGCCTTGAAATTCTCGCTCTTCACGAAGCCGAAGCCATCATCCTGGATGTCGAGCACGAATTCCGTGGCGGCGGGAAAGCCTTCATACTGCTGGCCGGTGCTCTCGCCGGCATCCGGTGAAAGGGCTGCGACATAAACGAGGCCGGTCACGTTCGGGTGGACGCCCGCCTCGGTTATGACGGTGCCGCCCCAGGAGTGGCCAACGAGAATGGTGGGGCCGTCCTGACGATCGAGAACCCGGTTTGTGGCGGCAACATCGTCGGCCAGCGAGGTCAGCGGGTTCTGCACGATGCTGACCTTGTAGCCGCGCTGGGTCAGGTCTTCGTAGACACCGCGCCAGCCTGAACCATCGGCGAATGCGCCGTGGACGAGAACGATGTTCTTGACCTGCTCCTGTGCCGAGGCTGTGCTCGAGGAAGCGATGGCAGCGCCGGTGATGGCGGCACCCGCTGCGGCGGCGGCGATGGACTTGCGAATGCGATTTGTCATTGTCTTTCTCCTTGTTTCCCGGCCTTGACCGGCTCGATTGAAGTGATGAACTGCGCGGCACCTGCTGAAGCGCCAATTATGTTATCGCAATAATGTTTATCGCAATAATTATTTGCTAACCCGGATTTCGTCGGTTGTCTACGTAATATTTATTGCGATAACGAAAACGTGTTCGACCGGGTCTCTCCTGCGATTGCTGGTGCTACGGCAGGAGAGGCCTGAAGTCAGGCCGTGGGCACCGTGCCGCCGTCGATCACGTATTCCGTGCCGGTGATGGTGCCCGCGCGATCTGACGCGATGAAAGCGATCAGACTTGCGATCTCTTCGGGTTTGGATGGCCGGCCGATGGGCACGCCGCCAAGCGAACGCATGATCATCTGCTTGCCTTCCTCCACATCGACGTGGTGTTCCGCAGCCAGACGCCTTGCGAGCTCGATCGCTGATTCCGTCTCGATCCAGCCGGGCGAGACCCGCGCGACGCGCACGCCTTTCGGCGAGACCTGTTTCGAAAGGCTCTTGCTATAGGTCGACAGCGCGGCCTTTGCGGCTGCATAGGCCGTCGTCGCCTCCGGCAGCGGCAATTGTCGCTGGATCGAAGTGACGTGTATCACCACGCCGGAGCCCTGCGCTTCCATCAGCGGAAGCAGCGCCCGGTCGAGGCGGACGGCGGCCATGAGATTGAGGTCGAGTTCGCGCCGCCACTCTTCATCGTCAAGCGCCAGGTAACCGCCGGCCGGAGCCGACGACCCGCCAAGCATGTGGACGATGATATCAACACTGCCGAGGCGCTCATGCACGGCCGCCGCCAGGGTCTTGCAGCCTTCCGGCCGCATGAGATCGGCGGCAACGAACTCGGCTTCCGGCATTTCCGGCGGCTTGTTGCGCGCTGTTGTCAGGACCCGCGCGCCCAGTTCCTTGAACAGGGCCACGGTGGCGGCTCCGGCACCACGCGTGCCGGAGGTGATGAGAGCCCGTTTCCCTTCCAGGGTAACGAATGCCGTCATGGGACAATCTCCAGTTCGGCAACCTTGTCGCCGCTGAGGACGAAGAAGTAGCGCAGATCGACCGGACTGCCGGGAAAATTGCCGACGAGGTGGCTGGTAATGACGATGCGCCCATCTTCTTCGGTCATCGAGAAAGGCTCGACGGTGTAGGTGTATTTCGTGGAGGCATTGGCCATCCACTGACGGATGGCATCGCGGCCCGTGTAGGTGTTGCCTTCATCGATGACGGTGGCGTCTTCCGTGAAGCATTCCGAAATCGCCTGCGCATTGCCCTTCTTGTCGGCCGAAAAATAGGTTTCGATGACCTTCGGTAGTTCGATACTCATGATGGTTCTCCTTTTACGTGGTTGGAGCGTCTTGCCGGGAGGCTTCTCCCGGCCGCACGTGGGTTGAAACAAAGGCGCAGGATCAGCGCCGGCTGCCGACGTCGCCGCTGGAGCTCTTGGTCCTGGCGGAAATCTGGGCCTTCGGTACGAAAGTGAGAGCGGCCACCGCGTCGACGGGGTCGGGATCGGCGAGTTCGCCGCGTCCCTCGAAAGAGGCATCGAGCAGGTTGCGAAGCGACCTGTTGGTCTCCATCGGCAGGAAGGAGATCATGCACACTTCTTCGAGCGAGGCGCTCTCCGCCACCTCGATGAGCTCTTCCTTCAGATCCTCGCGGGTGTAGCTGATGATGTAGTTGTAATCCTGATCGAGGGTGTAAAGCTTGGGCTCACGCATGCTCGCGGGCACGTCGCTGTCCTTGAAGTTCCAGAGGAACTTGGCTGGCCCACCAACCACCGGGCCGCCGAAGATCAATTGCTTGGCGATCAGCGCATCAAGGATGCGGTAAGCCTGCGCGGTTTGTTCGGCACTGATGAAAACCTGATAATACTGCATTTTTTCCACTCCGTTGCTGTTCGACCTCAATGTATGGCTTTGACGGCGTACGGATAAGCGGGATAAAGTGAGACGAGGAATTGCGGGTTTCGGGATAATGGCGATCTACAAGCTGAGTGATTTCGATGCTGTTCTGGCCGTCAGCCGCAGGGGCTCGTTTCGCGCCGCAGCCCTTGATCTCGGCATGTCGACGAGCGCGCTCAGCAACGCGATTGCAAAGCTGGAAGAGCAACTGGGCGTGCGCCTGTTCAACCGCACGACGCGCAGCGTTTCGCTGACGGATGCCGGGCGGAAGTTTGTCGATCAGATGAGCCCGGCGCTCAGGGACATGCACCAGGCGCTCGATACCGTGCGCTCGCAACAGGAGACGCCGACGGGCGTGTTGCGCGTCAATACCTTCGCGACCGCCGGCCGCGAGATCCTGTCGCCGCTGATCCTGGAATTCATGCGACGGTTTCCGGAAGTCCGGATCGATCTTGTAACCGAGGGCAATCTTGTCGACATCGTCGCCGACGGATTCGATTTCGGGGTGCGCAGCGAGCCGCTGGTGCCGACCGACATGATCGCCATTCCGCTTGGCCCGCCCCGGCGCTACGCGGTTGTCGGCGCGCCGGCCTATTTTGAGAGCCGCTCGCTGCCGCTGCATCCATCGGACCTGATGGCGCATGATTGCATCCGCACGCGGCTGCCCAACGGCGCCATGCTGCGCTGGCAGTTCGAATCTGAGGGGCAGCCGGTGCATGTCGATGTGCATGGCCCGATCACCCTGGATGAGGCCAGTCTCGCGCGGCTGGCGGTTCTGGAAGGGGTGGGGATCGGCTTTTTCATGGAATCGGATGTGCGCGAAGACATCGAGGCCGGCCGGCTGGTGCGGGTGCTCGACAAGTGGACGCCGCCACTTTCGCCGCTCTGCCTCTATTATCCGAGCCGGCGCAATCCGCCGGCGGCCTTCAAGGTGTTCGTCGATCTCGCGCGCGAACTGGCGCGTTCGGCGCGCGGCCGGTGATACTCCGGCCGCGCGCGGTTTTCTGTAGTGCTGGCCTGTTTCGCCTTAAACGACACTCAGGCGGACTTCCGCGCCGTCCCGCGTGAGGTGCGAATATGGGCAGGTAGCGTGCGCGTCTTCGACCAACTTGCGGGCTGTCACCTCATCGAGGCCAGGCAGTTTCGCCGTCAGGGCGATATCGAGGCCGAAGCCCTTCCCGTCGGCACGTGGACCGATGCCGACGGAAACCGTCACGCTGCTTTCTTCCATCAGCGCGAGCTTCTGGCGGCCGGCGATGAAACTGAGAGCGCTCAGGAAGCAGGCTGCATAGCCGCTGGCAAAAAGCTGCTCCGGGTTCGTGCCGGGGCCACCGGAACCGCCGAGTTCCTTTGGCGTGGCCAGCGAAAGGGTCAGGGATCCGTCATCCACGGTGGCTGTGCCGGTGCGGCCACCGGTGGCGGTGGCGCTGGTCTTGTAGAGAATGTTCATGGCTACCTCTCGATCTTCAACTGTTGATGGGGACGATCCTTTTCGTCGAAGATCGTTTTACCGGCAGCTCGTCGCTTCGATAATCAGGATAAACCGGCATGCGGTGTCTTGTTTTTCCGGACAATAGACGGGTGGCGATCTTTGCCGCGAGGGCGCTTCTGATCGGCAGCGCGCCATGAAATACCTTGCGCGGCGCCGGCATTCTTACATCTGCCCGTATCATCCAGGGATAATGGTTGTAAAACGTAAGTGTTATTGCGATATTTAAAAGGTGGGCAGACAGAGAGCCCGATTTGCGAGCAGCGCATGGTCGATGCGCCAACACGTCATCTGCCCTGCAAGGAGCCTGGAATGAATGCACCCAAGAGCAATCCGCCGGTGGCGCTGGACAAACAGGTCTGTTTCGCCGTCCACACCGCGAGCATGGCGATCCAGCGTCTCTACAAGCCTCTGCTTGATGAGCTTGAGCTGACCTATCCGCAATATCTGGTACTGAATGTGCTTTGGCTCGAAAGCCCGTTGACCGTCGGCGCCATTGCAAGCCGGCTGGCGCTGGAATCGAGCACAGTCACACCCCTGCTGAAGCGCCTTGAAGCCGCAGAACTCCTGCACCGGGTCCGCAATCCCGATAATGAGCGTCAGGTGCTGATCAAGTTGACCGACCGCGGCCGCGCCCTGCGGGGCCGGGCGGGCTGTCTCGGCGACGCTCTTCTCGAAGCCTCAGGAAAATCGGCTGAGGAACTGGCGCGGCTGAACAGCGAGATTACCGAACTGCGCAACCGGATCTATGAGCGGATCGGAACATGGGAGCAGAGGCTCTGAAACCGAGATGATGGAGGTGAGAAGCGTCGCAGATGGCCCCATGTCCCTCAAGGCGTTCACAGTCTCTTCCCTTCGGTAAGCAACTTTTCGCGAAACTCCACCATTGACCTGCACCCCTTGCGTCCCTCGTTCAATTTGAGAGTCTGCGGGTTAGTGCAGTGCGCCCATTTATTGGACCGCCGGATGTTAGATTTTTCCGGCTCTGATCACGATGGCGGGCTGGCAGCGCCACCGGGATTATGCAACGCGATCGGGACGTTGTATCCGATCGCCGAATGAGGACGATCCTCATTATAGTGCTTACGCCAATCCTCCAACTTTTCGCGCGCATCCGCAAGGGTCATGAACCAGTTCGCGTTCAGGCATTCCGAACGCAGCTTGCTGTTAAAGGCTTCGATGAAGCCGTTGTCAGTCGGTTTGCCAGGCCGCGAGAAGTCCAGCGTGACCTTTTTCACATAGGCCCAGAGATCGAGGTCACGGGAGATAAATTCGCTGCCATTGTCGACCCGTATCGTCTTCGGGTAGCCGCCTTTCCTGCAAATCCGTTCCAGCGTTTGCACCACATCCTGTATGCCACAAATACAAACGGCATTGCTCGAACGGGCCTACGCGCGCGTCGTCTATCCATCCTCAAAGCACCGAAAACAGCATCTGCCGAACTGAAATTGCATGGACAATCGGCACCGTACGCAAGACGGCATAAAGTCAAAAAAACCGATCAGTCGCCTTGGCCTTAACCGGGACAACCTTTTGAAGCTCCACACCTACATACACGAAAGCCTCAAACATGAGTCGCTATCGGCCAAGCGGCTCCGGGCAGTGTCGTGACTCGCATTTCGATGCCGTATATGCTTTGGAGAATTTCAGGCTGCAATATCTCGTCCGGCGTCCCCCTCACAAGAAGCCTGCCGCTGTGCAGCGCGATGATGTCGTCACAGAAGCGGGCCGCCATGTTGATGTCGTGGAGGACGACGATGACGCCGAGATCGTGGTTGCGGGCAAGATCGCCGACGAGTTTCAGAATTTCGATCTGATAGGCGATATCGAGGGCGGAAATCGGCTCGTCCAGAAGCAGGCATTGCGGCTTCTGGGCAACCAGCATGGCAAGCCATGCCCTCTGCCGCTCTCCGCCAGACAGCGTGTCGACCAGCCGGTCGGCCATGGCCGTCACCCGCGTCAGCGTCATCGCCTCGTCCACTGCGTCACGGTCGGCTCTTGAAAACCGGCCGAGCGCGCCGTGCCAGGGATAGCGCCCGAGCGCTACCAGATTGCGCACAGTCATGCCGGCGGCAGGCGGCGGGTTTTGCGGCAGATAGGCAAGCTGGCGGGCCAATGCCCGGTCCTTCAGTTTTTCAAGCGGTTCGCCATTGAGCTGGATCGCGCCGTCCAGCGGCGACAATTGCCGCGCCAGCAGTTTCAATAATGTCGATTTTCCCGAGCCGTTATGGCCGATCAGACCCGCCACCTGGCCCTTCAGCGAGAGATCGAGGGTCAGCGGTTGCAGGATCGTCTGGTCGCCAATGCCGAAAGACACGTCGCGGAGCGAAAACGTCAATTGGTCGTCATGCATGAAGCTTCTCTTATCTTACTGTCCGGGCAAAGCGTGCCGCAGCCTTCAATGCCGGGAACGCGATAGCGCAGGCAGCAGACCTTGCGGCGGCGGACTATCCGTCCCGCCTCTTCGATATAGTGGATCGCATCCTTCAATGGATTGGTCTTGTCGGTGCCAAGCTGCGGCCGCGCCAGAAAGGCCAGCGCGTCGGCCGCCGCCTGCCGGTCAACGGCCGGATGCCTTTCCATCTGGCGGATGGTCCATTCCAGATAATGCGCGGCATTGCCCCACAGTGCCTTTTCGGAAAGGCGGCTTGCCTGTTTCAGCCGTGCAATGGCGGGTTCGAGATGGGCGGAATAAAGAGTCGGCACGATGTCTTCCGCCTGCCCTTCAGTGAAGGTCAACTTGCCCTTCGGGGGACGAAGCGCCACCGGCTCGCCTATCGCATCGAGCACGAAGGCGGCCTCGTCCATGCCGATGCGCAAGGGACGCCCGGCAAGCAGGGACAGCGCGATATAGGGAATGATCGCCACCGCCAGATATTTCTGCGACCAGAGCGACAGCAGGAAGGCCTCCGGCGCCACGCCGTGATGACTACCGTGGCGCGCGAGAACGGCGGACAGGCGTTTTTCGTCCAGAAGCTCCGTGGCCGTTTCAGCCGGGCGCGGGTCGGGGTGAAGCGAGAGTTTGGCGCGCACCAGCGCAAGCGGGCCGTCAAGCATCGCCATCAGTCGGTCGGCATCGTCGCTCATGCCGGCCTCCGATAAAGCAGCCAGAGGAAATAGGGGCCGCCGACAAAGGCCGCCAGAACGCCCGCCGGGATTTCATAGGGAAAATCGACGCTGCGGCCGAGCCAGTCGGCTGTGACCATCAACAGCGCGCCGAGCATGACTGCGCAGAAGGCGCGCGCCAGCGGACGCCCCGGCACCAGCATCGCCGCCATATGCGGGGCCATCAGCCCGACGAAGCTGAGAGGCCCGACCACCAGCGTCGCGGCGGCCGTGAGAAAGGCGGAAAATGTCAGCATCACCGCGCGGGCCCGGCCCGGAGAGACGCCAAGCGCGCGGGCGCTTTCATTGCCGAGCGGCAGGATTTCCAGCCAGCGCGCAAACAGCGGCACAAACGGCAGCGACAACAGGGAGAGCACCAGCGCGATCAGCCCGGTGATCGCTGTCGCGCGGAATGTCGGGCCGACGCTCCAGGCGAGAATATAGGCCGCGCGCGGGTCGCCGCTGGCGAGAACCAGCGAGATCAGCGCCGCGGCAAATGTGCCGACGGCCACGCCCGCCAGCAACACCGGCCCCGGCGACCAGGCACAGGCGCGCGCGACGGCGAGAATGAAGGCAAAGGTTACCGCCGCCCCGGCCACGCCGCCAACCAGCATCACCGGCGGCGAGAACGACCCGGCCAGAAACACTGCGCCGATGAGGCCAAGCCCTGCACCGGCGCTGACGCCGAGGCTTTCCGGGCTGGCAAGCGGATTGCCGGTCATCGCCTGCATGACGACGCCCGCCAGCGCCAGCATGGCCCCAGCGCCAAAGGATGCGGCAATGCGCGGCCAGCGCCCGGCGGCCAGTTCGGAAACGGGGAGCCCATCGATGAAGATTGTCTCGCTCAGCGAAAAGGCGATAATGCCTGCAAGCACAAGCAGGTTGATGATCAGCACCACGGAAGCGGGAAACCGGCGGCTTTGCACGATCTGCGGCGCGCTGGCCTGCGGGGCGGCAGCGGGCAGTCGCTTCAGCAGGATGAGCAGCAGGACAGCACCGGAAATCGCCGTCAGCGTGCCTGTCGGCACCTCGCCGATAAAGCGCGCCATCGTCAGCACCGCGCCATCGGCAAAGGCCAGAAGCAGCGCGCCGAAAAGCGGCGCAAGCAGCAGACGCCGGGCAAAATGCTGCGCGCCGAAACGGCTGGCGAAATGCGGCGCGGCTAGTCCGACAAAGGCAATCACGCCGACGCGCGCCACCACGACGGCGGAGATGGCCGAGGCCAGCAACAGGGCGGCAAGGCGAATGGTCTTCACCGGCAGGCCGAGGCTTTTCGCGCTGGCATCGTCAAGCCCCGCAATCGTCAGCGGCCGCACCAGAAGCAGGACCAGCGGCACAAGAATGATGAGCCGGAGCGCCAATGCGGGAACGGCGGAAAAGTCGTTCTGTAACAGCGAGCCGCTGGCCCAGATGAAGACCGCGCGCAGATATTCATGATGAAACAGCGACAGCACGACAATGGTTGCGCCCGCGAGGAAGCTGATGACCATGCCCGCCAGCAACAGCGTGACCGGCGAGAAATTCCGGCTCGAAGCCAGCGCCACGACCAGCCCGAGGGCGGCAAACGCGCCGACAAGCGCGGCAAGTTCCCGCGCCCACAGGCCGCCGGCACCGGCTGATGCCAGCGAGACGATGATGATGGCCAGTTGCGCGCCGGAGAGAAGCCCGAGCGTTGCCGGTTCGGCCAGCGGGTTTTTCAGCACCTGCTGGAAGATCACCCCGGCAAGACCCAGCGCAGCGCCACAAATGAGCGCCACGAACAGCCGCGGAAACAGGCCGTAATGCAGATAGACCTCGCCGAAGATCTCCGGGTCGGGCGCCATCAGCGCCGACAGGAGCCGGCCCGGCGCGACATGTCCGGCATAGCCGAAGACTGTCAGCGCCAGCGCGAAAACGATCAGGATCGAAAGCGCGGCGACGGGTGCTAGGGCAGAATTTCTCATGCGGGCGTCAGTGCCTCCGTCAGAATACGGCCGAACCTCAGGGCCGATGGCAGGCCGCCGAACACCCAGGTCGGTGGAATGGTGAAGACCCGCCCGGCGCCGACGGAGGGTATCGTGTTCCACAGGCGGCTTTGCGCAAGGCTTGGCGGCGGGCCCGGTTCGATGATCACCAGCCGGGCATCGCGGTGGCGGGCAATGGCATCCAGGCCTGCGGTGGAGAAGCCCCAGCGATTGCCGACCTCCTGCCAGGCGTTCTCAAGCCCGAGCCGTTGCAGCACATCGTCGAACAGACTGCCTCGCCCGTAAATATCGACCAGTCTTTCACCGGCGAATTTGACGATCAGAACCGGCCTTCCGTCATCCCCTGCAAGCGTGTCGCGCATCTTTGAAAGGGCTTCGTCAAAGCGTGCGATATAAGCATCGCCCTCTGCCTTGCGGTCCAGCCGTTCGGCAATCGCGCTCATGCCGCTTTCGGCAAGGGCGAGCGGCGTTCTGTCCTCGGTGAAAAGCGGTAGCGCCATGGTCGGGGCGATGGTCTCGAGCCGGCTTTCAGGAACGCCGTAACCGGCCTGCGTGATGATGAGGCCGGGATGCAGCGATTTCAGCAGTTCCATATTCGGCCATGACCTGAGGCCGAGATCGATGGTGGTGGCCGGCAATGCGGGCGACACCACCCGTTCGTTGTAAAGCGGCGCCTCGGCGACGGCATAAGGTTCTGCACCTAGCGCCAGAACAGTTTCCGCCCAGGCCCAGTCGAGCACGGCAAGACGCGGCCCTTGCTGAGATGCAAAGGCCGCGTTTCCCATCAACAGGACCGGCAGTGACGCGGCAACGAATTGCCGCCGCGTCAGGGCATGTTTTGCAGATGATGGCATCAACGACTACCAGCGGTATTTCAGCGTGCCGTAGATCGTCCGCCCGTCGCCCCAATTGCAGCCCGTGGCCGCGATGCAGGTCGAGACATATTTCTTGTCAAACAGGTTGGAAACGTTGAGCGACCCCGTCAGTCCGTCATACTTCTGATCGATCGCCCCGAAATCATACCGGAGAGCGGCATCGAACAGCGTGTAGTCGGGAATGTCGTAGACATTGGCATTGTCGCCATAGGTTTGGCCCATGTAACGCGCGCCGCCGCCGAAGCTCAGGCCGCCCCAGGCGGTGTCGGACTGAACCGTATAGTCGAGCCACAGCGAGGCCTGATGGCGCGGCACGAAGGCCAGCCGGTTGCCAACATCGCTGAGGCCTGCGGCATCAGGATTATCCTCGGTGATCTTGCTGTCGGTATAGGCGTAGGAAGCGATAAGCGAGAGACCGTCGCTCAGCTCCGCCTTGCCCTCAACCTCGATGCCGCGCAGGCGCACTTCGCCGGTCTGGGTGTTGTAGTTGATATTGACCGGATCGGGCGTCAGCACGTCCTTCTGCGTCAATTGATAGGCCGAAACGCTGATCGAGATGTCCTCGGTAAACGGCATATAACGCAGGCCGACTTCGAACTGCTCGCCAGTGGTCGGGTCGAAGGGTTTGCCGTCCCGGTCGGTTCCGCTTTGCGGATTGAACGAGGTGGAGTAGCCTGCATAGGGGGAGATGCCATTGTCGAAATTATACACAAGGCCGGTCCGCCAGGTGAACTTTCCGTCGTTCTGGTCGATCGTTGCATCGCTGGTCGCAGTGCGGGTGTTTGTCTTGGTGTCAGCCCAGTCATACCGGCCGCCAAGCGTCCAGACGAAATTGTCCCACTCGATCTGGTCCTGAGCGTAAAGGCCAAGCTGCGAGCGCTCCTGATCGACCCACATGGCAGTGGGGGGACGGGAGATCGGCGTTGCGCCGTAGACGGGATCATAGGCGTCGAACGGCGTCGTTATGATCGTCAGCTGTGATTCTTCAAAATGGCTGGTCTCGTAGGAATAGTCGAGGCCAAGCAACAGCGAATGCTCGGTTTCGCCAAGCGCGAAGGTGCCGATCGCCTGATTGTCGATGGTGAACAGGTTTGATCGCTCCGGAAACGCCCAGGCATAACGGTAAAGGGCGGCGGGATCGCAAACCATGCCGGCAAGGCATACCGGCGCCACGCGCTGGGTGTCGGCGTTCACATAGGCGTAACGCAGGTTTTGCTTGACGGCCCAGGTGTCGTTGAACTCGTGGTCAAGCTCATAGCCGGCCCAGGTCTGCACCAGTTCGAACTTGTCGTAATCCGGCTCGCCGACAAAAGTGTTGCGCGGCAATTCCGGATAGACGTCGGTGTAGAGCGTACCATTGGCAGTCAGAGCCGGAAACCCGCCGCCGCCATTGGAATCGACCTTCTGATACTGGCCGTAAAGCGTAAGCGACGTCGCGTCATTGGGCGCGAAAGTCAGCGACGGCGCGAAGAACCCCTTCTTTTCATCCACGTAGTTATATTGCGTGTCGGAAATCCGCCCGAGCCCGGTCAGGCGGTACAGGATCGTACCTTCATCATTGAGACGTCCGCCGAAATCGAACGCGGTCTGGAAGCGGTCGTAACTGCCCGCCTGCAGTTCGACCTCGCGGATCTCCTCGTCGCGCGGGCGCTTGCTGACCATGTTGATCAGGCCACCCGGCAGGTTCTGGCCGTAGAGCACCGATGTCGGCCCCTTCAGCACCTCGGCGCTTTCCAGACCGTAGGGTTCGATTTTTGGCTGGGCGTAACCGCGCGCGCCGAACGGCAATCGCAGCCCGTCGAGATAGCGCCCCGGCCGGAACCCACGCACGGAGAACCAATCCACCCGCGCATCGGAATCACCATATTGCGCCACGACGCCAGGCGTATAACGCAGCGCCTGCACCACCGTTTCCGCGCCCTGAATATCCATCTGGTCGCGGGTCACGACATTGACGGCCTGCGGCGTGTCCTTGATCGGAAGGCCGGATTTCGCTCCGGTCCCGCTCGCTGTTGCGACGATGCCGACATTGCCCCCGGCACTGGTTGTCACATTGACTGGCTCCAGAAGCGTCAGGTCACCCGCATCACCGCCGCCAGCGCCAAAGGAAACTGGTTCGGGCGCCGAAATGGCCACGGTTCTGTTGTTGGTAAAGGTGTAGACCAGACCCGATCCCTGCAGGATCGCAACAAGCGCCTGTTGCGGGCTGGCGGTTCCGCTGAAGCCGGGAGAGGCTTTTCCGGCCACGACCGATGCAAGATAGGTCACCTGCAGGTCGGCCTGGCGACCGAACGTCGTCAGCGCCGCACTCAGCGATCCGTCCGGAATGGTAAAACCGGTTTGCGCCTGCACCTGCGCCGCGGCCGGGCTGGGCGCGCTCACATGCAGCAGACCACCTGCGGCCAAGACCAGAGCTACTGCTGCAGTTCCGTTCTTCAACCTGTTGAATGTCATATTTTTTTCGTTGATGCGCCCCATGCGTCAACCACTCCGTTGCATTGAATTTCGCGGCAACGGGCAGCGATCCGACCCATTGTCCTCAAAGCTAGTACAAACGGGCCGACAAAATATTCCCCGTTTACTCAACTTTTTTTCAGACAGGCGAAACGATGGTCAGAAGCGAGGAGATACGCCGAACCTTTGCATTGGCCGGATGGACTGCGGCTTCCAGCGCGCTGAAAGGCCTGTCGAGATCGAAAACGCCGCTGACATAACGGCTGCCGATAAAGGGATCGGCAATCACGATCCGCCCAGGTATCCAGCGCCCGATGCGCAGCGCCAGCGCCGAGACCGGTTCGTTTTCGGCAATGATGAGATTGTCGCGCCACGATCCGATCATGGCGCGCTCCCGTCTGCCGCGCCCGATGGCGCCGGAGGATGCGTCAAAACTGAGCCAGTCTCCCTGCCGGAGTTGTTCGTCATCGGAAAACTGCCGACGTTGGGAAGAGAGGTTTACTCGGCCGTCATCGACACCCACCGTCACATAGTCGCCATCGTTGCTGATATCAAAAGCGCCACTGGACGATGCGGCACGCAACGGCCCGGCCATGACGAACAGCGGTGCGCCCGGCAACGGCGCAACCCACAGGAAGGTCATGCCCGCCAGCAGCCTGATCGTCCGCTGCTGTTCGCCGAAATCCACGGCCAAAGCGCTTTGCGGACCGAGGATCGCGACGCTGCCGTCTGCCAATTCGATACGCCGGAACTCGCCCTTTCCCGTCAGATAGTCGGCACGGGCCTCAAGAAGAAGCCCGGGCCCGAACAGATAGGCCGTCGCCCCTGTCCCGACGGTCGCCGCCGCGCCGATCATGAAATTCCGCCGGGACGTTTGCAGGGCATCACGCCGTTCAATCCGCTTCTTTTCGGAAAGAATGCGCCCGGACGCCCCGTGAATTTTCGCGACACGGTTCCATATCCGCTCGTGCGCATCGCTCATCGCGCGCCATGCCACGATCCTGTCAATAATCCCGGCATTGTCCGGATCGCTCTGATGGCTGATCATCAGGTCGATGGCTTCGTCCAGCAGGCGCTCCTCATCCGGCGCGGCGTCGTTCATCTCATATCCCTCGGCGCGGCAACGGCCTGCGCATATTTCCTGCCTCTAGTACAATCGGGAGCGCAGAATTTTCCCTTCAGGATCGGCAAAAAACTCATTCTTCTTCCGTCGCGCTGAGGAGATGACGGTAGGCCTGATGGATCAGCGTCCACGCCCGGGTCGTGGAAATGCCCAGCTCTTCCCCCACTTCGGCAATCGTGCGTTCGCCGAGGCGATGCATTTCAAAGGCTGTGCGGGTTCTCGCCGGCAATTGCTCTAGCGCCCGGAAGGTTTGCAGGAGGCATTGCCGCGAATAGACGATATGCTCGGGAGACGGAGAAGGATCGGGCTGCTCCCGCGCCTCCTCACTGTCGAGGTCTACCGTTCGGATCAGCGCATCACGGCGAATCTGATTGATACCGAGATTGCGAGAAACCCGATAGAGATAGGCTTTGGGATTATGATTGGTAGCTCCCTCCAACGTCGATTGTCTCACGAGAACACGCTCGAAAGTGTCCTGCGTAATATCCGCCGCAGCCTCGCCGGACATTCCCCTTCGCATCAAAGACCGCGCGATACCTTTGGCGTGGAGCCGGAAAAGCCCCTGAATATCCCAACTCATCGACATGACGTTTTGACTACCCGTCCGTTCATCGCGAACACTCTGGAGGCTCTTTCCCGCAATCATCTTCATCGCAGTCTCCGCGGGGCGCCCACCTCGGAGGCTCCTCAGAAGCCTTAAACCTTCCTTTAAAAGTCATGTTTAAACGATGTCAATATGCCGCCATTTTGAGACAGCCAAACAAAGACTCCCGTATTGTACCCATGGCTGTAGAGTCCCGGCTGTAATTCGGCATGGGCGTTCGACGCTGATCGTCGCTTTAAGTCTTTCAAAGATGTAAAGCGTGTCAGTCCCGGTACCACGCCGAATGACACCTGGAAGCTGTGACGTTTTGCGCGCTTAGTCTCTATCGTAACGCCATGAGATGGAGCGCTCATCTCGGCAGACGCGCTTCAGTTCTCCAATGTCGGTTTTGTCCCCATCTTGCCCTTTTGTTTGTCACTCACCGAATGTCCGGCTTTGGATTCCGGACACGAACCACTCAATGGCTGAAATGGGGGCGCATTCCTGACCTTCCGATTTCTCCTTGCATGATAGCAAAGGCGTCGTTCGAGTGATATCAGGTAGCTTTAGCCACAAAGTCGGATCTATTCTGAAGCAAAGCAAGCTTGATGCGAATACTCGTCACAGCCGATTGGCACCTGGACTTATGGTGGCGAAGCTATCGCGATCCTTTTGCGACGTTCAGGTCGATTCTCGATGGGCTTGATGCCCTTGTGCTGGCGGGTGATCTCGCGAACAACCCATTGCTGAACTGGCCGAGAGGCCTGGAGCAGCTGGCACGCCTGATTGATCCGGCAAAGGTATTTATCCTGCCGGGCAACCACGACTATTATCAGTGGCAACTCGACGGCGACGAGCAGCTGAAGTCATTGGTGGAAGATGCCGGTATGCGCTTTATCCAGAAGGAGGCGCTGGAACTCGGTGGTATCCGGTTCCTTTGCTGCACGCTTTGGACCGATCTCTGTCTGACCGGGGATCGTGGAGCTGCTACCCGGCAGGCAAGCTATCGTATGACCGATTATGATCGGATCCGAGTCGACGGGAGAATGGTGTGCCCCGATGATTCGATCCGAGTTCATGCGGGCCATCTCGAATGGTTGACGCGAAAAGTCCAGGAACCTTTTGACGGGCGGACCGTCATCGTCAGCCATCATGCGCCCAGTCCATGTGTGGCGGGACCTGTCGATGATCTGACGCCTTGTTTCGCTTCCGATCTGGATGAATGGATTTTGCAGCATAGTCCCGACCTATGGCTGTTTGGGCATACGCACCGACACCTGAGCGGAAAAGTCGGAAGGACGCCGATCGTGAACGTTTCTTTCGGGTATCCGGAAAACGTCAGAGCTGGTGCGGAAGCGCATGTGTTGCTGCGGGGGCAGATTGACACAGACAAGGCCGGTCTCTTGGCGCGGGCAGCTTAGCACCGGCTGGGCGGCGTTGCGCGGCATCTATTTTTCAATTCATGGGTAAGGGGCGAAATCAGCAGGCGCCCGATTGGGCAGGCCGCGAGGGCTTCAAGGCATCGCCGCAAGCGGCGAATCGAAAAACCGACTTTTGTCGCAAAGTCGGCGTTTCCGTGTCGGACGACAACAACAACTGTACAAATTCAGAGGTGGTGGGCCTGGAGGGACTCGAACCCCCAACCAAGCGGTTATGAGCCGCCGGCTCTAACCATTGAGCTACAGGCCCTTCCGGCGGCAGGCGTCGGCCGGCGCGGGCAATGGCTCCCGGCGCGGACTTTCGAACTAAACCAAATCGAGGGATGCGGCAAGTCTTGCCGTATTGGCTTCACAATTGCCATGATAACTGCCGGTTCACATCAGAAAAGGGAGACACCATGGCTTATCTTACTGGGGCGTATTCACCGGCCCGTATTCTCGCAGCGGGCATCCTCGTGGCGGCGCCGCTCTTTGCCACCGCCAGCCTCGCCCAGCAGCCGCCGCAACAGGCGGCCATCAATGTTTCTGCCGAGGGCGATGCCACGCTGGTGCCGGACATGGCGACCGTCTCGCTCTCCGTCGTCAGCCAGGCGGATGACACGGCAACCGCGCTTTCCGACAATTCGGCGGCGATGACCAAGGTGATCGATGCGCTGAAGGCGAGCGGCATCGCCGAGACCGACATCCAGACCACCGATTTCTCGGTGAGCCCGCGCTACGACCAGGTGAAGGCGGATGACGGCACCACGCAAAGCCGGATCACCGGCTACGAGGTGCATAACGGCCTTGCCGTGAAGATCCGCGATCTCTCCAAGCTCGGCAGCGTGCTCGACCAGTCGGTCAAGCTCGGGGTGAATTCCGGCGGTGGCATCAGCTTCTCCAACAGCGATCCCTCCAAGGCTGAAGACGAAGCCCGTCGTGAGGCGGTCGCCAACGCGCTCGCCAAGGCCAAGACACTGGCCGAGGCCGCAGGCGTGACGCTCGGCGACGTGCTGTCGATTTCGGAGCAGAGTTCAAGCCCGCAGCCGGTGATGTTCCGGGCCATGGCAATGGCGAAGGCAGACAGCGCCGTTCCTGTTGCCGCTGGCGAAAACACCTACAGCGTCAACGTCAACATGACGTTCGGCATCGGCCAGTAATGTCGTCCGGCCAGGCAGAGGCTGTCTGGTGCGCAAACAAAACGCAGCCCCTTGCCGCCGGCCGGTCTGGCCGGCGGACCCTTCCTCCGTTCCCAGCGCTTCCTGTCATCCGGTCTGTGTCGGTCATTCGATCCTTGAACCGTGTCCGGCAGGGCCGATGCCGCGCCAGCGGTCGCCGGCCGCGACGAGCTGCGGGCGAGCCTTCGGCCGAAATTCAGGGGCACCGCTGATTAGCGGGAGATTGCCGTCGGGAAACCGCGGCGCTTGCCGCAGTCCTGTTCAGTCTCGTCACGGCGAAAGGTGCAGCACGATCTCGCGGCGGTGGGAACGGTCGCGGTGTTCGAAGAGATAGAGACCCTGCCAGGTGCCGAGCGCCAGTCGGCCGGCGGAAACCGGCACGCCGAGCGAAACCTGGGTGAGGGCGGACTTGATATGGGCGGGCATATCGTCCGGGCCTTCCAGCCGGTGGACGAGGTAGTCCATCGACGGGTCGTCCGCCGGTGGCGCCAGCCGGGCGAAATAGGCTGAAAGGTCGCGTTTGACGTCCGGATCGGCGTTTTCCTGGATCAGCAGCGAGCAGGACGTGTGGCGCACGAAGGCGGTGAGGAGACCTTCCTCCATGCCTGCCGTGCGAACGAAGCGGGCGGCCTCATCGGTGAATTCGTAGAGGCCCTGGCCACGGGTCGATATCGTCAGGCGGGTCTGGGGCATGGCTTGGTCCTTGTCCGGTCGGGCGTCGTCATCCGGGGCGTTTTTGCAAAGTTTTGCCCCAGTGGGCGGGGCAATCGCATGCAACGCGCCGCCCAACCCTCAAAACTTTCTCGCCCCGGAGGCGAGAGAGTATTGGGAGCGAGCTGCCACGCCATTTGCGATCGTCCTCCGCAAGCGGAGAACGGAATCGGGGCAAGCGGCGAACCGCGTCAAAGCGCCTTTTCAAGCTCCGGCAGGATCTCGAACAGGTCGCCGACGAGGCCGTAATCGGCCACCTGGAAGATCGGTGCCTCCTCGTCCTTGTTGATCGCGACGATCACCTTGGAATCCTTCATGCCGGCCAGATGCTGGATGGCGCCGGAAATGCCGCAGGCAATGTAGAGGTCTGGGGCGACAACCTTGCCGGTCTGGCCGACCTGCCAGTCGTTCGGCGCGTAGCCGGCATCGACGGCGGCACGCGAGGCGCCGACGGCAGCGCCAAGCTTGTCGGCAACGGGCAGGATTACCTCACGGAATTTCTCAGACGAGCCGAGCGCGCGGCCGCCGGAGATGATGATCTTGGCCGACGTCAGTTCGGGACGCTCGGACTTGGCGATCTCGTTCTTGACGAAGGTCGAAAGGCCCGGTTCGGCAGCGGCGGAAACGGCTTCCACCGGGGCGCTGCCGGTCATCGCGGCGGCCTCGAAGCTTGCGGTGCGCACTGTGATCACCTTCTTGGCGTCGTGCGATTTCACCGTCTCGATGGCGTTGCCGGCATAGGTCGGGCGCTTGAAGGTGTCCGGCGCGATCACCTCGGTGATTTCGGAAATCTGCATCACGTCGCAAAGGGCGGCAACGCGCGGCAGCACGTTCTTGCCGGTCGAGGTGGCCGCCGCCATGATCACGTCATAGCCATCGGCGAGCGCCAGGATGGTGGCGGAAAGCGGCTCGGCGCGGTCTTCGGCAAGGCTAGCGTCATCGGCAACAAGCACCTTGGCAACACCGGCGATCTTTGCGGCACTTTCGGCGGCAGCGGAAACGCCGCTGCCGGTGACGAGCACATGAATGTCGCTGCCGATCCGGGAGGCGGCGGTCGCGGCCTTGGCGGTCTGGTCGGAGATGGTGGCGCCGTCATGTTCGGCGAGAAGAAGAATGGTCATCGATCGGTCTCCTTACAGCACGCCGGCTTCGTTTTTCAGCTTGTCCACCAGTTCGGCGGCGGATGAAACCTTGATGCCGGCCTTGCGGGCTTCCGGCTCCTCGGTCTTCAGCACGTCCAGCCGGCGGGCGGTATCGACGCCGTAATCGGCGGGCGTCTTCTTGTCGACCGGCTTCTTTTTCGCCTTCATGATGTTCGGCAGCGAGGCATAGCGCGGCTCGTTGAGGCGCAGATCCGTGGTGACGATCGCCGGCAGCTTGACGGTGATGGTCTGCAGCCCGCCGTCGATCTCCCGGGTGACAGTGGCAAGGCCATCGCCGATCTCGAGCTTCGAGGCATAGGTGGCCTGGCCCCAGCCGAGAAGGGCTGAAAGCATCTGCCCGGTCTGGTTGCTATCGTCGTCGATCGCCTGCTTGCCGAGAATGACGAGGCCAGGTTCTTCCTCTTCAGCAACCTTCTTCAGAAGCTTGGCGACGGCGAGCGGCTCGACGGTGCCTTCGGCCTCGATCAGGATGCCGCGGTCGGCGCCCATGGCGAGCGCGGTGCGGATGGTCTCCTCGGCCTTGGCCGGGCCGATGGAAACGGCGACAACCTCGGAAGCGATGCCCGCTTCCTTCAGTCGCAGCGCCTCTTCAACGGCGATCTCGTCGAAGGGATTCATCGACATCTTCACATTCGCGAGCTCCACACCGGTGCCATCCGGCTTGACGCGAATCTTGACGTTGTAGTCGACAACCCGTTTGACCGGGACCAGAACCTTCATACTCAACCTCCTGGATTGCGGCCCGGAAGGGCCCGGCCGGAACCGGCCGTGATTTCATGCAACGATGCGGCCTTTGCGGCGCGATCACTTGCCAATGGGCGACATGAATAATTTCATTTGCCGCCATGCGCAAAGAATCATTGCCCAAAGGGCGCAGATTTTGCGCAAATCATCGGTTCTTGCCGGGCACCCAGAGAATGTCCGCCGCGCCGTTGTCATTGGCGTGACGGGCCGCGACGAACAGGAAATCGGAGAGCCGGTTGATATAGGAAAGCGCCGGCGTGCTGACGGCCTCGCGTTCGCCGAGCGCCACCATGGCGCGCTCGGCGCGGCGGCAGATGGTGCGGGCCATGTGAAGATGTGTGGCGAGCGGACTGCCGCCGGGCAGGATGAAGGAGTTGAGCGGTGCGAGCTTCCCGTTCAGCCGGTCGATCTCCCCTTCGATCCATGTGACCTGGGCGCTAACGATGCGCAGCGGCTGGTAGCCAAGGTTCTCGCCGGTCTCCGGCGTGGCGAGATCGGCGCCGAGGTCGAAGAGGTCGTTCTGGATGCGCTCGATGGCGCCGGCGAGGCCATCGGTCGTTGCAAGCCGTACCAGCCCGAGCGCTGCATTGGTCTCGTCGACATCGCCGATGGCGGCAAGCCTCAGATCGGATTTCTTGCGGCGGGGGCCGGCGGCGAGCCCGGTCGTCCCGTCGTCGCCGGTGCGGGTATAGATCTTGTTCAGTTTGACCATTTCAATGTCCGGATTGGGCAAGCCACAGCGTCAGCATGATGAGGATGATGGCGAGTGCCTGGAAGGCGATGCGGGCCTGCATCATCTTGTTGGAAAAGCGCGGATTGCCGCCGAGCATCATGTTGACGAGGCCGCGGCCGAGGAAGAACACGACCAGCAGCATGACGATGACGGTCACGAATGTCAGAAATGTCGACATGGCTTTTCCTCCGCGTTTGGGCGCGCATCTGACGACAATTTGCCGGGGCATGCAAGGGCAAGGCGGCTCGGACCTCAGCTCATCCGGCCCATCAGGCGATAGAACCAGTCGGCCGGCATCAGCCGCTTCAGGATCATGCCCTGTTTGGCCGGCGTGGTGACAGGGTAGTGCGGGCGCGGCCGCTTTTCTGTCAGTGCTCTTGTCAGAACGGCATAGACGACATCGGGTTCGAGCTTGTGGCGGTTCGGCGGCCCGGAACCGTCGAGCCGGGCGAGCTGGCGGCGATAATCCTCGGCATGGACCGAGCCTTCGATGTCGATATTGGCGCGGATGTGCTTCAGCGCATTGGCGGTGAATTTCGAGGCGATCGGTCCCGGCTCGATCAGGCTGACGAAGATGCCGCTGCCTTCGAGTTCCATGCGCAGCGTCAGCGACAGCGCTTCGAGCGCGTATTTGGAGGCTGAATAGGGGCCGCGAAAACGATAGGGCAGCAGGCCGAGGATCGAGGAGCACTGGACGATGCGGCCATGGCGCTGAGCCCGCATGATCGGAACCACCTGACGCGTCAGCTCGTGAACGCCGAAGACATTGGCTTCGAACTGGGCGCGTAGCACATCGGTGGAGACGTCCTCGACGGCGCCGGTCTGGCCGTACGCGCCGTTGTTGAACACCGCGTCAAGGCCACCGCCGGTCCGCGCCCTGACGGCCTCGACAAGGGCGGTAATCGAGGTGGTGTCGGTATAATCCATGTAGAAGGCCTCAAGGCCATTGGCCTCAAGCGCCGCGATATCCTCCGGCCGCCTGGCGGTGGCGAATACCCGCCAGCCATTCTGGGCGAGCGCGCGGGCGCAGTAGGCGCCGATGCCGCTCGAACAGCCGGTGACGATTATCGTGGATTTCTTTTCCAATGGCTTCCTCCGGTACACGAATACATTGTTGTTCCTATATAAGATCGAAAGGACCGCGATAAACGTGACGCCTGTCCGCCGCCGCCAGAATGCCTCTTGGAGACAGAATGAAAAAGCCGATCCGGACAACCCTGCGTGTGGCCTATGATGCGCTTTACCATTTCAGCGAGGATGACGGCTGGGCGATGGCAAGTCATGTGGCGCTGTCGACGCTGCTGGCGCTGTTTCCATTCCTGATCTTCGGCACCACGCTTGCCGGCTTTCTCGGCGCCGACCAGTTCGCCGAAGTCGCCATCAACTTCATCGTCGGCGCCTGGCCCCAGGAGATTGCCGAACCAGTGGCAAACCAGATCCGACAGGTGCTGACCGTGCCGCGCGGCGGGCTGCTGACGGTCTCGGTCATGGCGGCGGCCTACTTCGCCTCGAACGGCGTGGAGGCCGTGCGGCTTTCGCTTAACCGGGCCTACCGGGTGGAGGAAAACCGCAGTTGGTGGTGGCTTCGCATCCGCAGCCTCGGCTTTGTCCTGCTGGCCTCGATCATCTTCGCCTTTCTCAGCATCATGTTCGTGGCCGTGCCGATCGCTCTGCATTTCGCCGAACGCTGGTTCCCATGGCTGACGGCCGCGTTGCAGCAGCTTTCCAAGCTCAGGCTGCTGGGCACTTTCCTGCTGCTGCTTGTCGGGCTGACCATCGCCCATCTCTACCTCGCTGCCGGCAAGCGCCGGCTTGTCGATGTGCTGCCGGGCGTGATCCTGACGCTCATCGTCTGGTCGATCTTCGCCTCGGGCTTTGCCTATTACCTCGGCACCTTCGCGCAATATAGCGCCACTTATGCCGGCCTTGCGACACCGATGATCCTGCTGGTCTTCCTCTATTCGATCGGCGTGATCCTGCTTCTCGGCGCTGAAGTGAATGCCGGGCTCCTGAAGTACAAGGTGATCAAGCATGCGCCCTGGAGCCGCCACCGCGGCCGCAAGGCGCATATCTCAGATGCCGCAAAGGACCCGAATGTCCGCAACTGAGCGGCCTTCGGCGCGCAATTGCCTGAGCGCCGTATCGTTGTTCGATTTTGACAGCTTGCGGCCATCCGGGCCCAGAAGCAGGCGGTGATGGTGGTAGAGCGGTTGCGGTAGGCCGAGAAGCACCTGCAACACGCGGTGGACGGCGGTGGCGTGATAAAGATCGCGCCCGCGCACGACATGGGTGATGCCCTGCGCGGCATCGTCGACGACCACCGAGAGATGGTAGCTCGAGGGCGCATCGGAGCGCGACAGCACGACGTCCCCCCAATCTGCCGGCGAAGCTGCAATCTCCACTGTGCGGTCCCCGGTCCCCTCCTGCCAGGAAAGCGGCGCACCGATGCGCGCGAGCGCCGCCGCCATGTCGAGGCGCCATGCGTGGCGATGGCCGGCGGCCATCAGCGCCCGCCGCTCGTCTGCGGGCCGTGCTCGATCGCGCGCCGGATAAAGCGGCGCACCGTCCGGATCGCGCGGCCAGCGCGCGCCCGCCGCCTCGTGATCCGCCACCATCTGGCGAACGGTGCCGCGGGTCATGAAGGCGGGGTAGGCGAGGCCTTCTGCAACCAGCCGGTCGAGCGCGGCCTGGTATTCGGCAAAGTGCTCCGACTGGCGAAACACCGGGCCGTCGAAGCCGATGCCGAGCCAGGCGAGATCCTCAATGGCCGCGGCCTCGTTTTCCGGCGTGCAGCGGGCCCTGTCGATATCCTCCATGCGCAGCAGCAGCCGGCCACCCATGGCATCCGCGCGCCGGCGGTTCTCGAAGGCCGAGAGCGCATGGCCGAGATGAAGCAGGCCGTTCGGGCTCGGCGCGAAGCGGAAAGTGGGTCGCCCGGAAGTTTCAGACATGCCATGAAGGTTCCCTGATCATCTTGAGACGTTCAGGGGTAGAACCGATGCAGCGCATGTGCAACGCCGATGACCTCAAAATCGCGACGGAAGCCCTGCTTCGGCAGGCGCCCGATCTTGCCGCAATCGCGACGGCGTGCGGCCCGCCGCCGCTGAGGCTGATGCCGGCGGGCTTTGCCGGCCTTGCCGAGGTGGTCGCTGGCCAACTCATTTCAAAGCAGGCCGCGGCGGCAATCTATGCGCGGCTTGAACAGGAGGCCCGGCCGATTTCGCCACAGACCTATCTGGCGCTTTCCCCGGAGACGCATGCCGCAATCGGCCTGACGCGCGCCAAGCAGGCGGCCCTTGCCGGCATAGCCGAGGCGATCCTTTCCGGTGAGCTTGATCTCGCCGCACTCGGCACGATGGACAGCGCCGAAGCGACAAGGGCCCTGACCCGCTATCGCGGCATCGGCGTCTGGACGGCGGAAGTCTATCTGATGTTCTGCGAAGGTCACGCGGATATATTTCCAGCGGGCGATCTTGCTTTGCGCGCTGCCGCCGCCCATGCCTTCGCCATGGAGAAAAGGCCGGAGATTGCCGCGCTCAGGGCGCGCGCCGAGACCTGGCGGCCGTGGCGTTCGGTCGCCGCGCGGCTGCTCTGGGCCTATTATGCGAATGTGATGAAGCGGAATGTTCTGCCCGTCGGCTGAAGTCTTTCGACATGTCTGCCGCAACTTTGCAAAGCCGAATTAATCAGGCTTCACAATACTGTAACAACGGGCCTAATATACAGGAGGAAGATGCCGAATCGATCAGGAGAGTCACTTGACGATTGCAGTCTCGCCTCAGGCCTTGCCGGCGCTCGTGCTGAATGCCGACTTTCGGCCCCTGAGCTACTACCCCTTGTCGTTATGGTCCTGGCAGGACGCGATCAAGGCGGTTTTTCTCGACCGTGTGAACATCATCGCCGAGTACGATCAGGCCGTGTCGTCGCCAAGTTTCTCGATGCGGCTGCCAAGCGTCGTCTGCCTGAAGACCTACATCAAGCCCTCGCGCAACCCCGCCTTCACCCGCTTCAACGTGTTCCTGCGCGACCGTTTCCAGTGCCAGTATTGCGGCACCCGGGAAGAGCTGACCTTCGACCACGTCATCCCGCGCTGCAAGGGCGGCGAGACGACCTGGGACAATGTCGTTGCCGCCTGTTCGCCGTGCAACCTGAAGAAGGGGTCGAAGCTGCCGAGACAGGCTGGCATGATCCCGTTCCAGAAGCCCTACCAGCCGACCGTCCAGGACCTCCACAACAACGGCCGCCTGTTCCCGCCGAACTACCTGCACGAAAGCTGGCTCGATTATCTCTACTGGGACAGCGAACTGGAACCGTAATCCGCTTCAGACGACGTGCGATGGCCTGAGGTGGCAATTCTCGGCAGCTTCGGCCGTTTCGATCTGCAATGTCGTGTGGCCGATGCCGAAGTCGTGCTTCAGCTCTTCGGGCAGGCTGGCCAGCAGATGCTTCGGGTCAGTGTTGCGGCATACCAGATGGGCGGTCAACGCGGTCTCGGTGGTGCTCAGCGCCCAGATATGCAGGTCGTGGACTTCCTCGACGCCATCGGCACTTTCCAGATGCTTGCGCACGGCGGTGATGTCGATGCCGCTCGGCACGGCGTCGATCGCCATCATCACCGAATCGCGCAGCAGACCCCAGGTGCCGATCAGGATGACGGCGGAAATGATCAAGCTGACGGCGGGGTCGATCCAGTCGAAGCCTGTCCACATGATGAGCAGCGCTGCGAAGATGACGCCGATCGTCACCAGGGCGTCGATTGCCATGTGCAGGAAGGCGCCGCGGATGTTGAGGTCGTCCTTGCTGCCGGAGGCGAAAAGCCAGGCGGTGAAACCGTTGACCAGCACGCCCGCGGCCGCCACCCAGATGACGGTGACAGAGGCGATCGGTTCCGGCTGGAAGAAGCGGCCGATCGCCTCCCAGCTGATCGCACCGACGGCGATGAGCAGGATGATGGCATTGGCGAGCGAGGCCAGGATCGGCGCCCGCTTGAAGCCATAGGTGCGCACACTGGTTGGCGGCTTGGCCGCAAGCCACATCGCGCCCCAGGCGATCAGCAGGCCGAAAACGTCGGAGAGATTGTGGCCGGCATCGGCGATGAGAGCGAGTGAGCCGCTCATGACCCCGAATATCGCTTCGAGCACGACATAGACGATGTTGAGGCTGATGCCGATGGCAAAAGCCCGGCCGAAATTGGCCGGCGCATGGCTATGTCCATGCGCGCCGTGCGCATGGGCGCTATGGTCGTGGCCTCCATGGTCGTGCGAACCGTGGTGGTGATCGGCCATGTCTGCGCTCCCCTTTGCTGCCCCGCCCAGTCTGGACGGGAGCAGCCTGTCACAATCAAGGGGCGCCGTCGAGATTTGTCGGCCAGGATTGCTCAGTTCTTGCGGAAGCCCCAGAGCGCGATTGCGGCGAGGATGATGCTGACGACGACGTTCCAGCCGGCAAAGGAGAGGCCGAGGACACGCAGCGCGGCCTCATCGCATTTCGGCCCGGTCACCGTGTTGAGGTCGGAAAGCAGCGTGTTGACGTTGTTGGTGACGCTGTCGAGCGCGCCCGAACAATCGGTCGGGCCGGCCCACCATTTCCATTCCACGCCGGAGTGGTAGATACCCATCACCATGCCCCAGACCATCAGCCCGGCAATCACCAGAAGCGCCAGCCGGCCGACGAAGCGCGGCAGGCCGAAGCGTACGGCCAGAAGCCCGAGCACGCCGACGGGGATACCGGTATAATAGGGAATGCGCTCGAGCAGGCAGAGGTGGCACGGGATGTAGCCGCCGATATGCTCGAAGCCGAGGGCGGAACCGACGGAGACGGCCATGCCGAGCGTGGTGAGCGCGAGGCCGATCTGAAGGCGTTGGCGGGTGATGGCGTGAGGCAGCATGCTTCGTCCTAGAACACGTATTTGACCAGATAGAATCCGCCGCCCAGAAGCACGACGAACAGGGTGAAAAGAAGACCGAGATATTTCTCGATGAAGTCACGGATCGGCGCGCCGTAGCGGCTGAGCAGCCAGGCGATCAGGAAGAACCGGAACGACCGGCCGATGACGCTGACGAGCAGGAATATGCCGAAGTTCAGCCCGGTCGCGCCGGAGAAGATCGTCAGCACCTTGTAGGGAAACGGCGTGATTGCGGCAAACAGCACACCCCAGCCGCCCCAGCTGTTATACCAGGCGGCGATCTTGTCGTAGGAATCGAGCTTGCCGTAGAACGACAGGATCGGCTCGGCGACCTGATCGAACAGGAACATGCCGATGAAATAGCCGGCGATCGCGCCGAGCACCGAGGCGAGCGTGCAGATGACGCCGATGCGCACCCATTTTGCGGGCTTGGCGATCACCATCGGGATCAGCAGCACGTCGGGCGGGATCGGAAAGAACGAGCTTTCGGCGAAGGAAACGCCGAAGAGCACGCGTTCTGCGTTGCGGGTCGCGGCGAGGGAGAGGGTCCATTCGTAGAGGCGGCGCAGCATGTTGGTTCCGGAAATGATTGGGTGATGGAAAACGGTCCGTTGCGCCGGAGGATGGTCAATCCCACCCGCCTTGTCCATTCAACAGTGAGGGAACACAGCAAAAATTCCATGACCTCGGTCAAAACGTGTTGACGGTCAGCGCCCTGTCCCTGTATTTCCAGCCACAAGGGCCCCTTTGGCGGAATTGGTAGACGCGCCTGACTCAAAATCAGGTTCCGAGAGGAGTGCCGGTTCGATTCCGGCAGGGGGCACCAAATTTCTTACCGTCGCTCTTCATTAAGCTTTTGTTTTTCAACTGAAAATTAGGAAATCCCTTCCCTGGATATTGCGCTCAATGCCTTTTGCGTGCAACAAAGTGTGCAGCAAATTGGGTAACGAGCGCTATGCGAACCACGTCCAAAGGAAAGAATCCTGACCGCTTTCTGACCACGCGACAAGGTATTTACATGTACGTTCGGCGGGTGCCGAAACTTGCGATAGACCTTGATCCCCGAGCGCCGGCTATTCGAATTTCGCTCGGGACTCGTGATCTTGCGATGGCTCGGATTAAACGTGACGCCTACGAAGAGGCTGACAACGCATTGTGGGGCGCATATTTAGGGGGGGATGATCGCAGTAATGCGGACGCACGCTACCGCGCAGCCGTGGCGCGAGCGCGTGCTCTGGATTTCACCTATCGTCCGGCAGCCGATGTGATGGCAAGTGAGACCGGCGATCAGATCATGTTGCGACTGGATGCATTGTCGACTTCACCGCCAAAGAGCATGGACGCCACGGCGGTTTTGGGGCTTGAACCTCGGCCGCGCGTTCGATTGTCCGAAGCCTTCGAGCTATATCTGACAGAAATTGCCGCACCGGAAGTTGCAGGCAAGAGCGCTACACAGAGGCGCAACTGGACTAAGGTGCGGCGCCGGGCTGTTTCAAATTTCATTGCGGTTGCCGGAGATAAGTATTTCGATGAAATCGATCGCCAGGATGCTCTGAAACTCTACCGATACTGGCGGGAGAAGATTGCACCGGCTGACGGCCCCGCCCAAAGAAGCGCTTCGTCCGGCAATAAGGATATCGGCTGCCTTCGCAACATCTGGCGATCCTATCAACGCTATCAGGGTGTATCGTCGGACAATAATCCGTTTGCTAACCTATCATTCCGCGACAAGAACAGCGCCCAGCGGCCTCCATTCTCTGCTGAATGGCTTGAGAGGTGTGTATTGGCACCGGGCGCGCTATCAGGCTTGAACGAAGAAGCACGTCATATCGTACAGATTCTGATCGAAACGGGCGCTAGGCCGTCTGAGATCTGTAATCTGGTGACTGAACAGATTCACCTTGATCACGAAGTTCCCCACATAGCGATAGCGCCCCGGGCTGATCGGGCCGATCCGCGAGAAATCAAAACGACCTCGTCGATCCGGCTTGTGCCGCTTACGGGTGTCGCACTGGCAGCCATGCGATTTCATCCGGACGGCTTTCCCAGGTACAAGAACCGCGAGGAAACACTCTCCCAGACGCTGAACAAGTATTTTCGAGCCCGTTCCCTGTTTCCGACATCAAAGCACAAGATCTATTCAATCCGCCATGCGTTTGAGGATCGTATGAAGGAAGCGGGGCTGGATACAGAGCTGCGTATGATGGTCATGGGGCATGCGATTGACAGGCCGAAGTATGGTTCTGGTGGGTCGCTGGAATGGAGGCGTCAGGAGCTTGAGAGGATCACGCTCAGCTTCGATGAAAGCTGTCTCTGAATGGGGGGCAGCGAGCATGTTTGCATGACTTGGCGAATTTTCTGGGCCAGCCGCTTTATTGATGTGCTCTTTTTTCAGCCCGGGCGCGCACTGATGCCATCACAGCTCGGTTTTGTTCCCGCTTCTCCAATTGACCTTCTAGCCAAGAATACATTGGCAGCAGGACCTGTCCTTTTTCGCCGCGTGCTATGATCTCTTCTGCCAGACGA